>JAZKHM010000256.1:0-1333 GCA_040385405.1 Bacteroidota bacterium
TATCTGAATATTAAATACCAATATCCTAACCACATGCAAAAGATCTCATTATTAGTTGTCCTGCTTTTTATATCAGCCAGCCTGATCGCGCAGGACGAAAAAGGGGCAATTGCCCAAGCCTCGTATAAAAAGGAAATTACTAAGCTTGTTGCTGCGAAAAGGATTCAGAACGCATTTAAAATTATTCAGGAGCTGGAGCCTGAAACCATGAAAGAGTTAATAGAACTCACCCAGATTCCGGCACCTCCGTTTGCAGAACAAAAAAGAGCTGCGAGGTATAAAGAAATGCTGGAGGCCGCAGAAATTGATTCGATCTGGATTGATGAAGTCGGTAATGTGGTTGCTTTACGGAAAGGAACCGGAAATGGAAAAACCGTTGTGCTCGAAGCACACCTGGATACGGTATTCCCGTTAGAAACAGATGTAACTGTAAAACTCAGGGGTGACACACTATTTGCTCCGGGAATCGGGGATGATTCCAGAGGGTTGAGTATGGTGCTGGCAGTTCTGAAGGCGATGAATAAGGCCGAAATAAAAACAGCGTCGGATATATTATTTATTGGTGTGGTGGGTGAAGAAGGATTGGGAGATTTGCGCGGAGTGAAGCACTTGTTTGACAAGAACAAACCAAAGATTGATAGCTATATCGCCATTGATGGCGGAGATATTGGTCGCATCAATTCCATGGGCCTGGGGTCACTTAGGTACAAAGTTACTTTTAAGGGTCCGGGGGGACATTCATGGGGCGCTTTTGGACTCGCAAATCCGCACCATGCGATGGGCAAGGCAATAGATTATTTTAACCAGGCTGCTGCAGTTTACGTAGCCAGCGGACCCAAGACTACGTACAATGTTGGTCGTATTGGTGGCGGCACTTCTGTTAATTCGATTCCTTTCGAAACCTGGATTGAAGTTGACATGCGTTCTGAAAGTCCGGAGAAGTTAAAAGGAGTGGAACGGATATTTCTGGAACAAATGAACAAAGCCCTGACGGATTATAATGCCACGGTTAAAACAGGAGCTAAGCTGACTACAGCTATTGAGAAAATTGGTGAGCGACCATCCGGGGAATTAGCTGAAGGTTTACCCTTAATACAAAAAGCACTTGCCGCAACGGAATATTTTAAGGCCAAACCACTCATTACCCGTGGGTCCACCAATTCCAATATTCCCATTGCTTTGGGAGTCCCGGCGATTACCATCGGTCGAGGCGGTAAAGGCGGCAATTCCCATTCTCTGGACGAGTGGTGGATTAATGATAAAGGTGCTGAAGCGATCAAGCTTGCCTTATTAATTCTGGTAGCAGAAGCCGGGCTTGTAAATTAATGTTAGC
>JAZKHM010000257.1:0-1794 GCA_040385405.1 Bacteroidota bacterium
CTTTTGGCGCAATTCATGTCGTTTGAGGATTGCCTGCCAGGCTTGTTCTTCGGTTGTCACTTTTCGGGGAAGGTTAGTAGCCAAAAAGAATTTAATATCCGGGCATGATAATAGGGGGATGTGTTCTTCATGGGTTATTTTTTGTTCCAACATATAATGTAACGCCATGATTGTCAATGTAATATGGTGATACCAAGCCTGCCATGTTCGTACCTGATAATCAGTCATGCCCAAGGTATCTTTACAATCTTGAATGGCTCGTTCGATCCAGTAGCGTTGCATTTGTCGAAAGAGTAAACTGCCCCGCTGGCACCGAGGCTGCTCATAACACCGAAACCCAAATTTTAAAACGGCGACGCTAGCGCGCGGCCAATGCCGTTGACTTAAGGGATTCAAAATGCTCTTCGATAATTTTTGTAGGTCTGATATTTTCCACGTTGTCGTTTTCTGGCCGGATCACGTACATATTTTCGTCCCGGCCTCACCATTTCAAGATGCCTTAGAAAAAGAACTTTCAACTCCTGGAAGATCATATTTGCATGATGATCAGCAAACAGCGATACCAGTCTTTTCTTGAGCAATCCTATTGAAACGTTTTGATTGATTGCCACTGAATTTTCTTTGGTTTCTATTTTTTCTTCAAGTTGTTTTTCACAGGATCTGACAATGAGATTATGCAGATTCAGGAGGATGAGCGTTGCAAAGAAATCCTGGTAAATTGCTTCTACTTTGTGTCCTGTAAAAATCTCTATCTGCAGTTTATTCTTAAATTTTTCAATCTGTGTTTCACAGCCCCATCGCTTGTTGTATAGTTCCTTGAAACACTTGTGAGGATATTTTTGTCGATCCAACAGATTTGTTGCCAAGACTTCGATTTCACCACTGTCGAGTTCTACTCTAATCAGCCGGACTTTCAACATGGTAGTTTTGTTGACCGCAAGCCCCTGCTTTTTCATTGATCTAAGGGTTTCATCCGTAACCGAAAAATATTCAATGGCCTGTTTCTTTCCTGAACTGACAAAACGCTCTACTACTTTGTTGAACGTTAGCGCAGCGCGCATCAAAAACGGAACACCTTTTTGCAAGTGCTTGTAAATCAATTCAAAACTGATAAAATTTCGGTCATAAATGAGCAGATCTTTTTCGCTGGATTGCTCCAAAAATGACATGGCGAAATGTGGTTCTCCCACTTTGTGCGGCCCCATCCACGCAGCGCAGCAATAACCATTCAGTAGATCAACCTGAAAACCTGCACGTCCTAACACAACCAATCCAAATTGATTGCTTGAACCTCCAAATTCAGCAGCAACTTCTTTGTCATCAAAAAGGTAAAGCGTTGTCCCATCTACTCCTTTTAAGTAAAAATGTTTCCAGGTACGCAACTTTTGCTTGTGCCTTTCATCGTAAATCAGGCTAACCATATGCTTACTCCAATCCCGAAAAAGATCGCGCTTAACGCGGTATCTCGCTTTTGAAAATGCGCTCTTAGAGCAAGCCAATATGCCTTCCTGTAGGTAAAAGTCATCTAATTCAATACTCAAAGAACGCTTCGCATTCACTAAAAGAAACAAACACAAACGCTCAAAAGTCAATATGCGATTACGGGTAAAAGCCGTACAGCGCGTCAAATACTTCTCTCTTTGCGTTAAACTTTCTGTTAGAAATGACTTCATTCCTGATAAAATCTCCAATACTTTTGCTCTCATGGCTGAGGGAGTTGGTGAGTTACTTGTTTTTAGCAACTCAAATTTACTCCCACTCTCTCAGCATTTTCTCTTAAGTCAACGGCATTGG
>JAZKHM010000258.1:0-3422 GCA_040385405.1 Bacteroidota bacterium
ATTCCTGCCCGATTTAACTAATTTGCTAATAAAGTTAATAATTACACTTTGTTATATGGACACCAGAAAATACTTCGTAATGACCATAATGATCGGTTTACTGGTTCCCTTGCTCGTATCTTTTAAAAAAAAGCAGGAGAAAAAGCCCAATATTATATTTATTCTTACCGATGACCATCGCTGGGATGCATTGGGTTTTGCGGGAAATAAAATAATTCAAACCCAGCAGATGGATAAGCTGGCAAGAGAAGGTGCTTATTTTAAAAACGCTTTTGTAACGACACCCATTTGCGCAGCTAGCCGGGCTTCCATTCTAACCGGTCTGTATGAACGGACACATGGCTATACCTTTCATCAAGGGTCGTTAAAGGAACCTTACATGCAACTCAGTTATCCTGTTATGCTTAAAAATAATGGATATTATACAGGATTTTTCGGGAAGTTTGGGGTAACATATAAAGAGGCGGAAAAACTTTTTGATGAAGCAGATATTTATGACCGAAACGGTCAATATCCAAATCGCAAGGGTTATTTTTATAAAACAATTGGAGCTGATACTGTACATCTTACCAGGTATACCAGCTTTCAGGCTCAGGAGTTTATAAAGAAAAATTCATCAGGTGATAAACCTTTTTGTTTATCACTTAGTTTCAGCGCAGCCCATGCTCACGATAATGCCCCTGAACAGTATATCTGGCAGGAGAAATCGAATAAATTATATACAAATGTTACTATTCCTCCGCCGGTGCTGGGTGAAGACAAGTATTTTAATGCCTTGCCCTGGGAAGTAAGGGAGGGTTATAACCGGGTACGGTGGCTCTGGCGCTTTGATACTCCGGAAAAGTATCAGCAAAGTGTAAAGGGATACTACCGTATGATTACTGAG
Organism: Bacteroidota bacterium; assembly: GCA_040385405.1. GTDB lineage: Bacteria > Bacteroidota > Bacteroidia > Sphingobacteriales > Sphingobacteriaceae > Daejeonella. The sequence goes on from JAZKHM010000258.1 coordinate 887, forward strand.
GTGGACGATGAAATAGGCGAACTCAGAAAACTATTGGAAGAAAAAGGGATAGCCGACAACACGATAATGATTTTTATGGGCGATAACGGCTACTATCTGGGCGAACGGCAGTTAGCTGATAAATGGTTGATGCACGATAATTCTCTCCGGGTTCCTTTGATTATTTACGATCCGAGAGCTAAAAAACACCATAATGTCAGCGATATGGTACTCAATATCGATATAGCCAAAACCATTCTCAATATTGCCGGTGTAAAAGCACCGGGAGAATATCAGGGCATTAGCCTGCTCCCATACGTAAATGGTAAAAAACCGGAGATGGTTCGTGAAGATGTCTTATTTGAACACCTCTGGAAATTGCCTCAGATACCATCGAGTGAAGGGATCAGAACCGAAAAGTGGAAATACTTCAGGTATCGGTTTATTAATACTCCAGAAGAACTGTATGATTTGGAGCGCGACCCGATGGAGATAAATAACCTGGCACAAGATTTAAAATATAAAAGAGTGGTTGACCAACTACGAAAAAAATGCGATGCCCGGATAGCTAAATACACTAAGGCTAAACTGATTCCTGATATTTTCCCATCTGAGAAGATTGACAGTTCATTTTGAAATAATTCAATATAAAATCTTTAAAACGATTTATATATAAGCAAATTTGTCTGTTTTACGGATCCGGAGGTAAAGTGCATCAGTAAAGGTAAGGAGCATAAGAAATATGAATTCGGTTCTAAAGTATCCATCACCGTTACCCGGATCAGCGGAGTGATCTTTGGAGCATTAAACATCCCAGGGAATAATTACATCGCTGTAATGTTGGCTGCTGCTGCAATGAATTTTAAAGAATGATGAATATCTGGAAGAAACAGATTTGGCAGCTTTTTTACCGGCTTGTTTTTATGATCAAAAGCGACAAGCAAAACCATGACGAGACATAACTGCATAAATAATATTTGTTCAGTTTTGAGTTTATTTTCATAGGTTAACGATGAAAAGTGAAGCTTTTTAACTGTGATTTAAAATGAAATTTTTAATAAGAATCCTTTTATTGGTGTCAGTTATCCTTCCCATTTCAACCAATCTAATGGGTCAAATTGATGGTCAGCCAGCAATGGAGTCAGATTCAATTTGGAAAAAAATTGGGCCGTACTTTTCCGTACCTGAAGAATTTAAAGGCAAATACGGTAAATATCGTTCGCCGCTTAATTTTTATGATGGACGTCCGGTAACTACATTAGTTGACTGGGAAAAAAGACGAGAAGAGATACTTGAAAGGTGGAACGGGAAGATGGGAATTTGGCCGGACCTGATTAAAAATCAGAAAATTGAATTCATAGATTCTACGCGCCGGGATGGTTTTACCCAGTACCGCATAAGATTTTACTGGATTCCAGAACAAAAAACGGAAGCATATATTCTAATTCCGGATGGTGGAGGCAAAAAACCTGCTGTAGTAACAGTTTATTATGAACCTGAAACAGCTGCTGGATTAGGCAGACCGGACCTAACCGACCGGGATTTTGCGTATCAGTTAACAAAAAGGGGGTTTGTAACCCTTTCAATAGGGACTTCACAAGCCTCCCAGGAAAAAACCTATTCTCTGTTTTACCCTCAGCTCGATAGTGTGAAAGTGCAGCCGCTTTCTATGCTTGCATATGCTGCTTCCAATGCCTGGCAGATACTTTCAGAAATGCCTGAGGTTGATTCGTCCCGGATCGGAATTATGGGACATTCCTTCGGTGGGAAATGGGCAATGTTTGCTTCATGTCTTTTTGAAAAATTTGCATGTGCAGTGTGGTCTGATCCGGGGATTGTGTTTGATGAATCACGTGAAAGTATAAATTATTGGGAGCCCTGGTATTTGGGCTATCATCCACAACCTTGGCGTAAAAGAGGAATGATCACGAAAGAAAATCCTGCAAAAGGGTTGTATGTAAATCTCGTCTCCGAAGGGTATGACTTACAGGAATTGCATGCCCTTATGGCGCCACGGCCTTTTCTGATCTCCGGAGGTGCTGAAGATCCGCCTAAGCGCTGGATACCGCTCAATCATTCAATTGATGTTAATCGCTTATTAGGATACGAAAGTCGTGTTGCGATGACCAACCGATCAACTCATTCTCCCAACCCTAAGTCAAATGAACAAGCTTATTTGTTTCTTGAATATTTTTTAAAACATAACAAAATTTCTGAAAATGCCCGTTGAACGTGTTATTGAACATGAATACTAACAAAAGTAGCAAGAAAAATACTAAGTTATTTTATAAAAAACCGTAAACTGCGAACGTTTTCGGCCATGTTAAAAAGAAGATTACGGGCAGATTTTATAAAATCATTGCGGAGAGGGTGGGATTAATTTCATTGATCCCTTTTGGGAGGCCAGCACAGAAATGCTGCCGCTCCGTTTCACTCCGCTTTGTCATTTTTTATTTTTCGCTTTTACGAGCTCCGCTGGGATTAATTTCATTGATCCCATTGGGGGGACCAGCAAAGAAATGCTGTCGCTTCGTTTCACTCCGCTTTGTCATTTTTT
>JAZKHM010000259.1:0-13566 GCA_040385405.1 Bacteroidota bacterium
AACCCATAATATTTGCTACCGGAGCACGAAGATTGTGGGATATGATGTAAGAGAATTGTTCCAATCCCTTGTTTGACCTGAGCAATTCATCGGCAAATTTCTGGAGATTTTCGTTCAGGCCTTTCAGCTTCTTTTCAGAAATTTTGCGCTCTGTAATATCTTTTAAAGAATACGGATAATCCCTTTGGTGACGGGTAAGCGCTTATATCGAACCAGATATCCATAACATCATAATGAGCCTCGAAATGACGCGCATGATTATCTGCTACTGCACCATGATAGTCGAACCACATGGTGGTATTTACGGCTTCAGGGTAGATGTCCCAAAGACTCTTATTAAGTACTTCATCCCTTTGCATCCTTAGAACTTTCTCCGCCTTGTTATTCCAGTACGTGATATTCCAGTTACGGTCGACTGCAAAAAAGGCGTCGTCAATACTTTCAATAATATCATTTTTCTCTTCGTAGGCTTTAAATACCTCGAGTTCGGCATTTTTAACTTTATCTATGTCCTGAAAACTGCCGTAAAGGCGTACACATTTTCCTTCACAACGTACAAATTATAACATAAAATGTATAAACTCGTTAAACATTTCCCCAGCCACTTGCCAGCACATCAGAAAGGTGCATAGTCCTGATGGAGATCTCATTGGCATCAATATAAGCCTGCAGATTAAGCAAACAGGACGCGTCTGTTGAAATTATATATTCTGCTTCCATTTCAAGGGCATTATTGACCTTTTGCTCGGCCATTGCACTGGAGATTCCTTCGAACTTCACGGCAAATGTTCCGCCGAAACCACAGCACACATCAGTGTCTTTCATTTCCACCAGGTCCAGGCCGTGCACTTTACTGAGCAGTTGCCTTGGTTCAGATTTGATTTTACATTCACGCAAACCGGCACATGAGTCATGGTAAACAGCACGTCCCTCAAGCTCAGCACCGAAATAATCCTTGCCAATCACGTTTACAAGAAAATCTGATAACTCATGTATATTACCTTGTATATTCCTGCACTTATTATGCAATAAGGTGTTGGTAAATAAATCATTATAATAATTTTTAACCATGCCGGTACAAGATGCAGATGGCGAAACTATGTAGTTTGTTTCCGAAAAATCATTCAGGAACTTACTACCAACATCTTTAGCTTGTTCCCAGAATCCAGCATTAAATGCAGGCTGCCCGCAACAGGTTTGTTCCGGGTTATAGATAACTTTACAACCTGCTTTTTCAAGGATTTTTACTGTATTAAAAGCCGTTTGAGGGTATAGCTGATCTATAAAACAGGGGATAAAGAGTTCAACAGTCATATTGGGAGTATCAAGTAGCAAGTATCAAGACATATGTCAGGCATGAAGTAGGTATAGAACTTAAAGTACTTTCCTGGACGGCTTTTTAAAACTAACCAACAATCCATAAATCCCGGGAGATCGTTAAATTATCCAGCCCAAAATCTTGATACTTGATCCCTGATACTTGATACTCTTTCTAAAGCGCTAAATTCAGAAAAAATAATCAGCTGTCAGTCATTGGAAACTGTTTTTTCTTCTTTAATGAATAACAGTGAGATCAGGATCAGCATTCCGGTAATGAAAAAACCAGCGAGGCTAATCGCCGAGTTCCGCATACTTCCGGTGAATTCTTCGATGTAAGCAAATGTAAATAAGCCAATCACGATGGCTATTTTTTCAGTTACATCATAAAAGCTAAAGAATGAAGCCGTATCGGGCGTATTTGAGGGCAGGAACTTAGAATAGGTTGACCTGGATATCGATTGGATCCCTCCCATTACCAATCCGACTATCGCAGCTATGACATAAAACTGAAAGGCGGTCTGAACAAAGTAAGCCGCACAACAGACTCCTATCCAGATGCTAAGGACGAAAATTATAACTAATACGTTTCCGTATTTCTTTGCGAAGTATGACATGATGAGCGCTCCCAAAATCGCCACAATCTGAATAACGAGTATGATCTTTATAAGATTCTCAGTTCCAAGCTTTAACTCCTTTTCGCCAAATCCGGCCGAGACCAGCATAATCGTCTGCACCCCCATAGAATAGAAAAAAAATGCCAAAAGGAATCTTTTTAAATGTGTCATCGACTTAAGTTGCCTCCATACTTTAATAAGTTCTTCAAACCCGCTGCTAACTTTGCTTTTAACAATCTTAGAATGATTTTTGCCCGCTGCCGGAAGCTTTCGGAAAGGGATTTGCGCAAAACTTATCCACCATATACCAACCAGAAGAAAAGACAGGCGTGCTGGAAATGAGCCATCTGTTATGCCGAACAAATCTGGTTTAAGAACGAAAACGAAGCAGATTATCTGCAAAATAACACTGCCTACATAACCATATGCAAATCCTTTGGCACTAACTCTATCCTGCTGATCAACGGTTGCAATATCGGGAAGATATGAATTGTTAAACATGACCCCTCCGATATAACCCATCGCGGCAAGCGCGAAACATATGATTCCGAATTCGAGTGTTTCGAGCTTAAAAAAGAAAAGCCCTGCGCAGGCGATACTCCCCACATAAGTAAACACTTTCATGTAAACCTTTTTGTTCCCCCTGAAATCAGCACTGGACGAGAGAACAGGAAGCAATAGCGCCATAACTAAGTATGCGGCGCTTAAAGCATAGTTTGAAAGAGCGGTATTGGTGAAAGTCCGGCCAAAAAAAGAAACCTGGTCTCCATTATCCTTGGTAGTGGTAATGATAGTATAATAAGCGGGGAAGATTGTGGAAGTAATAACAAGATTGTATGCAGAGTTGGCCCAGTCGAACATAGCCCAGGCCCTTATCGTAGATTTGTTATTTTGCATTAAGATGATTGTTTCCGGACTCAATATAAGAAAATACCGGATAAACCTAATCGATCTTCTTCAAACCGGAAGCACCGGATTCATCGTTTTTAATAGTTGATGGATTCCCTCTGTATTCAATGTCGCTCGAACCGCTGGAGCTTATATTCAGTTCATTTAGCACATTGATCCGTGATTCACTAGCTCCCGAACTTTCTATGCGGTACCGGCCAACTACGAAATCAAGTGCATTGACCGACGCTGATCCGCTTAGCTCAAGTTCATGTGAGCCGGCCTGGCCTTTCAGAAATATTTCCGAAGCACCACTGGAGGAAGTCTTAACATTTGCAGCATTAAGATCGATAGCTACTTTGCTGGATCCGCTGAGGTCGAGTTCAAAGTCTTTCAGATTCAACTTGCCATCACTTAGAATTTCTACAGCACCTGAGGCGTCGACACTTTCGTAATCTTTTGAAGTTATATAAACCGTTATAGGCCCGGCATTGCAAAAGTTCTTATCTAAATCGATATGAAGCTTGTTTCCCCTGGCATTAGTTTCTATATCCTTCAAAATGTTGTCATCAGCCGTAATTTTTACATTATTAACCGGGCCCTGCTTTAGGATGACTTTCATCGATCCGCTGGTTTCAACCCTGGCAAACGAACCAACATTCCGGTCCTGAGAAATCTGGTTTCCGGATGCTTCGATGCAGTCTAATCCGCTACAGGAACTGAGCAGAATCCCGATTGAAAGAGTTGAGGCTATAATTTTAGTAGAAGAGTTCATGTGATGGTTTTACTTAGACGTTGGATTTGGTTTTGGTTACAAGATAATTAAATAAATAAGAGGTAATGAGAAGGTTTAGAAAGGGGATTATAAAATATAATATGAAGGTTTAGAAAGGGGATTAGATAAATATAATTAAGATGAATATGGAAAGCAAATGCAGTATTTCTTTGGTTCCGGTAGTCCCGTGCTTCGCAGCCTGCCGGCAGGCAGGCAGTTTTGCCTTTTGAAATCCTTTTAACCGGAATATTTCTCTTAGGCAAAAGCTACTCGCTTCGCCCGGGTTTAAGTCGGAAAGTGATGTGCTACTATTTGAGGCACTAAACCCTGAAGATACAGGTACGTTTGAAAACCTAACCAATAGGCTCTGTCTTAAGTGAATAAACGTGGGCGTCAGCAGTAGCTTTTGCGAGCACCTCCGTGAAGTTTATTAGATACGTGTTGCAAAACTACTGCAGAGCACACGACTATCGCGCCCGATGCAAGACGAACATTGCTTTCCAAAAAACTAAAAAAGCTAATATTGGAATGGTTATCAACTTAATTATAATCAATAATATTCTAAGAAACGTAATAATACTCCCCATTCGCCTTTATAGACCCCGCATCCAAAAGATTCCTTATCACATCAAGCTTCTCTTTATCGTTGCCGGAATTTATAGAATTCATCAGGTCGTCGAGCAACAGGGAATTATTGCTTAAAGCATTCAGAATATCTTTAATAATTTCATCCGTAATGGATTCCTTTTTCCATTTTTTCTTTTTTTCCAGGCATACGTCGCAAACTCCGCATTCTGGCGCATGGGTCTCATTAAAATAGTTTAGCAGCTGCTGACTTCTGCATTTAAAAGTTTCTGCATAGCTAATCACCGATTCAACCTGCTGCTTATTGATCTTGTAACGGTCAGTAAGATAACGGGCATCCACCTGGAGATGGTGATTATCAAGACGCTGCTTAAGAAAGGTAATATGAGGCTTGTCACTTTGTTCAGCATATAGCAGAACTTCCATGGATTGAAGTTTTCGCAAGACATCAGAAATCTCTTTTTTAGTCATCGACAATCTTTTACCAAGATCACTCTCTTTTATCGCAACGAACTGGTCGAATAAACCGCCATAAGATCGAAGTAATATTTTTATAAATGAATCGTAGGCTGGCTGTTCTACCTGGAATCTGTATATTTCCTCCTGACCAATTAAAATTTGTACCCGCGAGGGCAAAAAAACTGTTTCGCTTAATGCGATATATTCGTCGTGTTCCAGAAACTTGAGGGCATTTAGCGTCTTTATAGCGTCCAGTTTAAATCGGTTGCAGAAATCGGCAATATCAATTTCAAGGGTCAATCCTTCGCCGGCTCCGTAGGCAAGCTGAAAATAGTTTCCCAGATGATGGTAAACAAGTTTAATCTCCTGAACAGAAGGGTAACTCTGTTCAAGTTTCTTAATTAATCTTGCCTTATCAGCATAATTATAAAGTAATATAGTGTAAGCCTTTTTTTCATCTCTCCCGGCACGGCCGGATTCCTGGTAATATGCTTCCAGGCTTTCGGGAAGATCCAGATGTACCACAAATCTGACATCTGCTTTATCGATTCCCATTCCAAACGCATTGGTTGCAACAATTACCCGTGTTTGTGAGTTCTTCCACGATAATTGCTTTTTGCTTCGGGCGCCGCTGTCTAATCCTGCATGGTAATAATCGGCCGAGATTCCTTCCATATTAAGCATACGCGCAACTTCCTGTGTTTCTCTGCGGTTCCTCACATAGACAATCCCGCTGCCCTTCACATTCTGAGCAATGGAAATCAGTTTACGAAACTTGTTTTCCTGATTATAAACCAGATAACCCAGATTCTTCCTTTCAAAAGATTTTCTGAAAACGTTTCCATTCCTGAACCTGAGTTTCTCCTGAATATCCAGCGCAACCCTATCGGTTGCGGTTGCTGTGAGTGCAAGGAACGGAATTTTGGGATGAAGTTCACGTAATTCTGAAATGTGGAGATATGGCGGCCGGAAATCATATCCCCACTGAGAGATACAATGCGCTTCATCAATTGCTATCAGATTAACGTTCATGTGCCTGATCCGTTCACGTACAAGATCAGAGAGCAGTCTTTCAGGAGAAAGATAAAGGAACTTTATGTCGCCGTAAATACAGTTGTCAAGGGCAATATCAATCTCCCTTTTGCCCATTCCTGAAATTATGGCTATTGCATTAATACCTTTCGCTCTCAAGTTCTCAACCTGGTCCTTCATCAGCGCAATTAAAGGTGATACGACAATGCAGATTCCTGGCTTTACTAACGCGGGAACCTGGAAGCAGGCAGATTTTCCACCACCGGTTGGCATAAGCGCCAGCGTATCATGCCCGGTCAGAATGGATTCGACGATGTCCTCCTGCAAAGGGCGAAACTTAGCGAAACCCCAATATTTGTAGAGGATTTGGTGGGTGGTCATATAATTAGCAAATATTGGAATTAGAAAATTAGCGAATTAGCAATTTGAGTACTCATTTACTGAATTGCTAAGTCCCTCATTGTCTCAATTGCTCATTTCCAAATTTGCTAATTTACTCATTTACTCATTTACTAATTTGCTAAATTGCGCTTCAATTAACCAGATACATGAAGAAATACTTAGTTATTGCATTTAGCATTATATTTTCACCAGCAGTTTTTGCCCAGCAAAATAATAAATGGAATATTGAAAAACCCTCAGGGCCAACGAAATCTTTCTCGATCCAGACTAACGAGGGCACCTGGATGAACCTCGACCTTAGTCCCGATGGCAAAGACATTGTTTTTGACATGCTTGGGGATATTTATAAAATGCCTGTTACCGGCGGCAAAGCGACGCTTCTGGCGGGCGGACTAGCTTCTGAAGTGCAGCCAAGATTTAGTCCAAATGGAAAATACATCTCATACACCAGCGACAAAAACGGGGGCGATAATATATGGGTGATGAACGCCGATGGCTCGGCTAAACGCGCTATCACTAAGGAAACTTTCAGGCTTCTGAACAATGCTGTATGGACGCCCGACAATCAATATCTGATCGCGAGAAAACATTTTACCAGCAGCAGATCATTAGGCGCAGGGGAAATGTGGATGTACCATGTTGCAGGCGGCGGCGACGGTGTTCAACTTACTAAACGTAAAAATGATCAGCAGGATGCCGGTGAACCCGAAGTATCACCTGACGGGAAATATGTTTATTATTCTGAAGATGTTAGTCCAGGGCCACAGTTTCAATATAATAAAGACCCTAATGGTGAAATATACAACATTAAGCGACTGAACAGAGAAACTGGTGAAACAGAAACAGTTGCCGGGGGCGATGGCGGTGCAGTAAGGCCGCAGTTATCGCCTGATGGAAAGCTTCTTGCTTTCGTCAGGCGCGTTCGTTTGAAATCTGTTCTTTACCTTCAGGATCTGGCTACCGGCGAGGAATGGCCTGTATTTGAAGAACTCTCCCACGACCAGCAGGAAGCATGGGCAATATTTGGACTTTACCCAAACTTCGCCTGGACGCCTGATGCTAAGAGTATCATTTTCTATGCGCAGGGGAAAATTAAAAGCCTTGAAGTGCTGACCCAGTATGTCAGCGATATTCCTTTTGAGGTTAATGCCTCACTTTCAATAACCGAAGCACTACATTTTGAAGAAAAGGTATTTCGCGACGAGTTCGATGTGAAAATGATCCGTCAACTGACAACCTCACCTGATGGAAAAATGGTCGCCTTTAATGCTGCCGGATATATTTATACAAAAGTGCTGCCTGACGGTGTTCCAACGCGGATAAATACCGGAAACGATTTCGAATTTGAACCTGAATTTAGTCCCGACGGCAAGTCTATTATATATGTAGGATGGAATGATGAGAAGAGAGGCGCAATTTATAAGAAAGATCTACAGACCCAGCAAGTCATCACATTAACTACAGAAAAGGGATACTATTATGGTCCTAAGTTTTCCGGTAATGGCGATAAGATCGTTTTCAGAAAAGGCTCCGGCAACGACGTGCTGGGATACGCTTTTGGGAAAAATACCGGCATTTATATCATGCCATCGCAAGGAGGCACTCCTCAACTTATTTTAAGTAACGGCATTCGCCCGGCCTTTAATTCAAACGATACTCGGATTTGGTTTCAGAGCAGTGAGGCAGGGAAAAAGGCGCTTAAAAGTATGGACTTGAACGGTGGGAGCATCCGAACGCATTTTACATCACAATATGCAAATATTTTTTCGCCGAGTCCTGATGGAAAATGGATTGCATTTTCAGAATTGTTCAATGTATATATTACTCCACTGACAACTACCGGCGCGGCTTTAGACCTCTCAGCAAGCAATAAATCTATCCCTTTATCAAAAATAACAAAGGACGCCGGCACTTACGTTCACTGGAGTAAAGATTCAAAAACACTAAACTGGACCCTGGGGCCACGATATTTTACAAAAGACATTAAGACCGTTTTTCCATTTGTAGAAGGAGCTACTGATAAGATTGCAAAAGCTGATACTTTGGGGATTGATATAGGATTGAAACTTATGGCTGATATACCTGAGGGCATTATTGCGATCACCGGGGCTCGTATTATAACGATGAAAGGCGATGATGTTATTGAAAAAGGAACAATTGTGATTAACAAGAATAAGATCGTTGCCTTAGGTGCCAACGTTAACATTCCTGCTGAAGCAAAAATTATCGACGGTACTGGTAAAACCATTATGCCCGGCATTGTGGATGTTCACAGCCATTTACGAGCCAGCGGAGATGGAGTAAGTCCGCAACAGGATTGGAGTTATTATGCGAATCTTGCCTATGGAGTCACTACTTCACACGATCCATCTGCCAACACCGAAATGGTCTTCAGCCAGTCAGAGATGCTAAGATCCGGCAGAATGGTAGGCCCGAGGGTCTACTCCACAGGAACAATATTATATGGCGCGGACGGCGATTTCAAAACAGTTATCAATAGCCTGGAAGACGCAAGATCTGCCCTCCGAAGAATGAAAGCTGTAGGTGCATTTTCGGTTAAATCTTACAATCAGCCAAGGCGTGATCAGCGTCAGCAGATAATACAGGCAGCTAGGGAATTACAGATGGAAGTAGTCCCGGAAGGCGGCTCAACATTTTTTCATAACCTAACACAAATAGCTGACGGCCACACCAGTATCGAACATAACATCCCGCAGGTTCCAATTTATAAAGACGTGAAAACGTTCTGGAATAAAAGCAGTACTTCCTATACTCCGACTTTGATTGTCAGCTACGGTTCACAATCCGGTGAAAATTTCTGGTACGACCGGACGAATGTCTGGGAAAATGAACGTTTGTTGAGTTATACACCGAGGAATATCATAGACTCACGTTCAAGGAGAAGGATGACTTCGGAATTTGCTGATTACGGTCATGTCAATGTTTCACGTGTTGCAAAACAACTTGCGGATGGTGGTACCAAAGTAAACGTCGGATCACATGGTCAGATCCAGGGTATAGGAGCTCACTGGGAGTTGTGGATGTTAGCCCAGGGCGGTATGAGCCCCCTGCAAGCCATCAGAAGCGCAACTATTAATGGGGCAGAACATTTGGGCATGGGGAAAGAAATTGGTTCTCTGGAAACCGGAAAACTCGCCGACCTTATAATACTTGACGCAAACCCTCTTGAAGACATCAGGAATACTGAGAAGATCAAGTACGTAATAATTAACGGCCGTGTTTATGATGCTGAAACGATGAATGAAACCATAAGCCGTGAAAAGCCAAGAGGCTTATTCTGGTGGAAAATGAGCAGGGCTGAAAGTTATACAATTCCTCAGGGAGAGATAGAAACGCATGTATTTACACATCCGGAATGTGATTAATATCGTCCCGGCTTGAGAACAGGGACTCGGAAAAAAGAAAACGTAAGTGGGATTGCCGATTGCTCCTGGTTCCTGTTTTATGCCGCTACCTTTTAAAAGTCAGCGCAAGCTTTTCCTCGGCATATAAGTAAAGTTTATCAGATCTGACTTCATACTTGCTGGTTTTCTGAAGCTGGGTGATGATTTGATTTTCATCATCCATAATACCTTCGCAATACATTTTGGTGGAGGTAATGCCTGTAAATTTTATTTTTTGGCCTGCCATCTCATAGTCGGAAGTGAACGAGTTACAAGCAGCTTTGCCGCTTATCTTGTTTTCTTTTTCATCGAATGTCAAAAATGCCCTGTCGCCATAATTCACCGGCTTTTGCTCAATTGCAATCAGTTTCCAGTTGGACTCCCCGAGTTTAGGAAGGTCGGCTGTGGGTTGCATGGCATTACAACTTGTCAGAAAAATGAGTGTGAGTATAATGTATAGTTTCATATCATATTTATTTTGCTATTACTATTCTACAAATGTTGAGCCATAATAAAAGCGCTCGACCAGGCCCACTGGAAGTTATATCCTCCAAGCCAGCCGGTTACGTCGACACATTCTCCTCCAAAGTACAATCCGGGTACCTTTTTTGCCTCCAGTGTTTTGGACGATAATTCATTGGTATCAACCCCTCCCCTCATCACTTCAGCCTTTTCATATCCTTTATCTCCGGCTGGTTTTACTTCAAAAGAATGGATCAATTTCTCAATTTCAGCAATATCTTGTTTGGTAAGTGACGCGAGGTTCTTCTCAACAGGAAGGAATTTGGCAAGGGCTTCAGAAAACTTCCTGGTATAAATCTCTGATAAAAGTCCGGAAAGGCTCTTTTTGCCATTGAATTGCCTTGCTGCTTCTATAATTTCTCTGATATTCCTGTCAGGCAAGAGATCAATCGAAATAACTTCACCCGGCCGCCAGTATGAGGATATCTGGAGAATTGCCGGGCCACTTAAACCCCAATGTGTAAAGAGTATATTTTCATCAAAACTTATGCGATCGTTTGATACCCGGCAATAAATAGAATTCCCGGCGAGTTGTGCGTACCATTCCGAATCTTTGCCTGTGATGGTAAGCGGCACCAGTGCGGGCGCTGTTTGACAGATTCTCAATCCAAACTGTTTTGCTATTCGCAGACCTAAATCTGAAGCACCCATTTTTGGAATCGGGAGTCCACCGGACGTAATTACAACCTTTGCTGCCGAAAGTGCTTTTATTTTACCTCCCTTTTCATAAGAAATGTCAAAACCGCCAGATCCGGAGGCTGATACGGCTTTAACCTCGGCGCCGCATACTATCTCCTGCCCCATTTCTGAGCAAAGGTTTTCAAAAACCCGAACGATGTCCTTCGCATTGTTACTCTCCGGAAACAACTGCCCCAGGGTTTTTTCCTGTCCATAAATTCCATAGGTTTCAAAAAAACTTATTGTATCCTGAACGGTAAACTGTGAAAAAGCAGACTTGCAGAAGTGGGGATTTTGGGATATAAAGTTTGCTTCTGTTGCATGTAAATTGGCATAATTACAGCGACCGCCGCCTGAAATCAGGATCTTGGCGCCGACTTTGTCATTTTTTTCGAGGATCAAAACTCTTTTGCCTAAATAGCCTGCCTGCACCGCACACATAAGTCCACAGGCACCCCCGCCAACTATAATTGCATCGATATTCTGATTACCGCTCATAGCCCACTGCAATTAACCGCGGAGGACACAGAGTTCGCCGAGGGCAAAATAAATACTTTGCGTTCTCTGCGCAAAACTCCGCCACCTCTGCAGTAAAAATTAGCCCACGCTTTTAAAAGATCCACGTTCATGAGAACTTATTCTTCAACGCTGCCAGTTTCGCCGCAATATCCATTTCCGGTTCTGTTTTTGTTTTTTGCACCTGCCGTGTTTCATTCCGTTCAGATTTTTTAAACTTTGCTTTGGGTGTTGCCGGTTCATCGGTTTTCATAGTCAGGGCAATTCTCTTACGCGCAACATCGATTTCAGTTACTTTAACCTGCACTTTCTGACTTACTTTAACCACCTCATTTGGATCTTTAACAAACTTATTCGATAACTGGCTCACATGTACAAGTCCGTCCTGATGTACACCAATATCAACAAAAGCACCGAAAGCGGTTATATTCGTTATGATCCCTGGCAAGGTCATTCCAACATGCAGATCCGTGATTGCATTAACCCCCTCAGAAAAGCTGAAAGTTTCAAATTGTTCCCTGGGGTCTAGTCCTGGTTTAGCCAGTTCACTTAGTATATCATTCAGAGTCGGCAGGCCTACTGAATCGCTCACGTAACTCTGCAATTTGATTTGCTTACGAAACTTATCTTCTTTTATCAGATCTTCGAGGGTACAGCCAAGGTCTTTTGCCATTTTTTCGACCAGCGAATACCTCTCCGGGTGTACAGCGCTGCCATCAAGAGGATGGTCGGAATTCCGTATTCTCAGAAATCCTGCAGCCTGTTCAAATGCTTTGTCGCCAAGCCTGGGAATTAGTTTTAATTCAGACCTTCGTTTAAATGCGCCGTTCTTATTTCTGTAGTCTACAATATTTTGTGCAAGCTGCGGACCAAGACCGGATATATAGGAAAGGATCTGTTTTGAAGCCGTATTCAGCTCTACGCCAACGGAATTTACACAGCTGATCACTGTATCATCCAAAGAAGTCTGTAAATGTGCCTGGTCTACATCGTGCTGGTATTGTCCTACACCAATGGACTTAGGATCGATCTTTACGAGTTCGGCCAGCGGATCCATTAATCGCCGCCCTATGGAAACTGCACCTCTTACAGTTATATCCTTATCAGGAAATTCTTCCCTCGCTACATCAGACGCAGAATATATAGATGCCCCGCTTTCATTTACCATGACGATAATCGGACCTGGAAGGTTCAACGCGCGAATAAAAGTTTCGGTTTCTCGCCCAGCCGTCCCGTTTCCAATGGCAATGGCTTCAATCTTATACTTTTCAGCCAGAAATTTGACCGTTTTCGCAGCCTCCCTCGAACTTTCATTACCGTTGTGGGGATAAATATTGGTATTCTCAATTAATTGCCCTTGCTCATCCAGACAAACGACCTTGCATCCCGTACGGAAGCCCGGGTCGATAGCCATTATCCTCTTCTGTCCTACTGGTGCAGCAAGTAAAAGCTGGCGCGCATTATCAGTGAAGACACGTATGGCTTCAGCATCGGCAGACTTCTTCGTTAATAACCTAACCTCCGTCTCCATTGAAGGCTTAATCAGACGTTTAAATGAATCAGCGGCAGCAGTTTTGACTTCGACTGCGGAAGCATTTCTGCCTTTGACAAACATATTTTCAAGGATGTGCAAAGCTTCATCTTCTGGAACCTCGATATCCAGAGTAAGAATAATCTCCTTTTCGGCCCTCCGAAGGGCAAGCACGCGGTGGGATGGAGCAGATTTTACAGGTTCCGTCCAGTCGAAATAATCTTTATATTTTTGTCCTGCCTCTTCTTTTCCCTTAATAAGTCTGGAATGAAAGCTGCCTTGCTTAAGAAAAAGTTCTCTCATCTTAGCACGCAACTCAGCGTTTTCTGCGAAGTATTCTGCAAGAATATCTCTTGCTCCCGCGAGGGCATCTATTGAAGATTTTACACCTTTTTCTTCATCAATAAACTTTGAAGCTTCACTCTCAATATCAATATTAGTCTGTTCAAATATCTTATCAGCCAGAGGCTGCAGCCCTCGCTCGCGGGCAACCGAGGCTTTTGTTTTTCGCTTCGGCTTAAAAGGAAGGTAAATATCCTCCAGGATCATCATAGTCTCAGCTTCGTTAATCTGCTTCTCCAGTTCCTGGCTGAGAACATTCAGTTCACTCATCGATTTTAAGATCGCTTCCCTGCGTTTATCGAGCTCGATTAATTGTTGCACCCTGTCCCGAATGGCTGCTACCTGAACTTCGTCCAAGCTTCCGGTCATCTCCTTCCGGTAACGGGAAATAAACGGAACTGTGCCGCCTTCATCCAATAATTTCACTGTAACCTCTACCTGTTTCTCCTGCACTGATAGCTCGGTTGCTATCTTTTTAAATTTGTTCTGACTCATTCC
>JAZKHM010000260.1:0-6258 GCA_040385405.1 Bacteroidota bacterium
AGTCCGATTGGAGATTCCTTTCTCTAAATTTGAGTTATTGTCTTCATCGACCTGCCCTGGTTTCCCCGATATTACTTCCGGAAGAGGCAAAGAAGCAATGTTCTCGATAGGCTTTATTGTGCGTTCGCTATCAATACTCAGGAGATTATTTTCAGAACTGGCTGCAGCCGCCGATACAATCAGCATTAATATAAATAATGGTGCAGAAAACCCGTACTTCCAAAGCCCGGTACTGCGTGATCTGTTTTTGTGTAACATAAGAATTCGTCTTTTTAATAATGATTTATTGAAAAAATTATTACTCAAATGGAGAGGGTCAACCCCAAGCGTATTACTAAAGAGGAGCATGGCGTAGTCGGATTTGCTATCCATTAGAGTTGCTGCTTCCTCATCAGCAATGAACTCATGAATATGCCTGATCTCCTTTTTATAGAGATACATCACCGGGTTAAACCAGTTGACTATCGCGGCAAGCTCGATAAAAATAATATCTGCAGAATGCCACTGGCGCATGTGAACTTTTTCATGGCCAATGATGGTTTCCGCTTTGGGTATTTCTTTATCTACCACGAGGGTATTGAAGAATGAAAATGCGCTACCCTTTGTTGCTTGCAATCGTGATTTTAGGAAAATAAGCCTTAGTACAAACCGAAGTAGCAGGAATGTGGCACCCGAAGTGTAAACCCAAAATAATGCGTCTGAAACCGATAGCGTTGATGGGCCGTCACTTGCTCCTACTATAATGGTTTCATACATCATCTGGGTAGGCATAATAGCCGCTTCACGTACTCTCTGGGTGATAAAAAGGTCGCGGAACCAGTCTGAATTGATAAACGGGATTAAAAACGACAGGAATATGCTCGTGTTCAGGAAGAAACGGTTCTGTCTGAAGAAGGTTTCATTCCTTAATACCAGTACATAGAAGCCTATAAAAAGCATCAAGTAAAAGTTGGTTTGGAGAAGATAATTCAAGCCGTTCATGATCAGTGTTTTTTAAGTTTTTCAATCAGTTTCAGGATCTCATCTGCCTCTTTCAGATCCAGCTTTTTCTCTTTGACGAAGAATGAGAACATATTCTCCACCGAATTATCGAAATAGCTGCTCAGAAGTTTTTCGGTCGCAAAGCTTCTATATTCTTCAATACTGATAAGAGGGAAGTAGCGATGGCTTTTTCCGAAAGCTTCGTGATCTATAAAACCTTTGGTTTCAAGGATGCGGATAATTGTTGATACCGTATTATAAGCCGGTTTAGGTTCGGGCAACTGATCCACCACGTCTTTAACAAACCCTTTTTCCAGATCCCACAATACCTGCATGATCTGTTCTTCTGCTTTGGTTAATTCTTTTATTTCCATATGTCTTCTTATTATACTTTGTAATACCTGATTCGAACCGGTAGTACCAAGTTAAAACTAATATTTTAGTTATGCAACTAAATTTTTAGTTATCTGTGTTTTTTAGATGTAATGGATTAGACATCAGTGCGTTAATTTTATTTAAGCGGGGAAGTGGTGGCCCGTTACCAGTTACCAGCAAGTTAAACGCAATGGCCGCAAAGTACATCGCCAAGGTCGCAAAGGGTCAACCGAAAACATTCTTTAGGTCGTTGAAAAATTAACATGCTTTGCGGCCTTTGCGAAAACCTTTTTGGCCTTTGCGTTAAAATAGGCGCCACGGAAGTTTTTTTAAAATATAAAAAAGGGCTTACCCTTTATCACGGTTGGAGTTAATAATAAAACTCAAGATGTGACTTACCTATGCATCATCGTTGAAAAAAACGGAAACGCCATCAGCATAACCACTATTCCAATAATGTATAACGCAAGTACAACGATTACCAGGATGCCCATGAACCGGTAATGCAGCTTAAGATACTTAAACGCCAGGCTAATCGCTTCTGAATCATAATTAATTATTGCGATACGGGAGTGCTTGCCGAACTGGTAGAGGTAATATATTGGAACTCCATAAATTAACAACATTAAAGCGAGCGGTAACATTTGTACTAAAGCTGTAAATTTTATGAGTTCGTCCTGACGGAAACGTGATGCCATGATAAGAATTCCGGCCATAGCTATCAGCATGATTCCGATAATCACGATTGCAAGGATTGAAAGAAAATTGCTCCATTTTCTGGCGATACGGAGGTGTTCGATGGCAGTTTCGTCGAGGATAAGGGTGGGTTAGAAATCATACATCCGCGTGTTAACGTGAGGGGTCAATAAATCGACTGAATCGAACTGAATATACCTATTGTTTTTTTATTATTTTTAGCTTCCCCTTATGGAAGAAATCAAAGCTACACCCAGAACAAACGCTACCGATCATTTGGCTAATGAACGGACTTATCTTGCCTGGATCAGAACAAGTATAGGTGTAATGGGCTTGGGCTTTGTGGTAGTTAAATTCTCCCTTTTTACGCGCGAGATCAGCGCTGCACTTGATGTAAAAATGAATGCGAATGCAACCGGATATTCGCATACCATAGGGACCTTCCTGGTCGCATTAGGTGCGTTGATTATAATATTTGCGTTTTTCCGTTATATGGAAACAAAGAAGCAGCTCGACTCAGGTGTATACTTCCATTCAACTGTCCTGATCAAAATTGCTACCCTGCTTATCTTCCTGATCAGCATTCTTTTACTGGTATATCTCGCGCAAACGGGTGTTTAACTCTCCACTTATCTGACCCACTCCCCTCCAATCATAACCTTAGCCACCTTCCGGAGTGCTTTAATATCCTCCAAAGGATTTCCATTAACTAATAAAAGGTCCGCCAACTTCCCCTTTTCAATGCTGCCAAGCTGATCTTCGATCCGGAAAAACCTTGCGTTTTCCATCGTGGCAGCCAGGATGACTTCTGAAGGACTGATGCCGCTTTCAACCCAAAGCTCCATTTCGCGCTGGAAAGCCCATCCTTTTTCGGCATAAGGAATCATGGAGTGGGAGCCAAGTACGAGCTTTACTCCGGACTTCTTCAGTTTAGCGGTCAGACTTTTCATAGCGTTGAAGCCCTGAAGCTTGGTTTTGTCGACAGCACCGCTACCTGCCTGGTATTCAAAGGCGCCAAGGGTAGGACTAACGAAGGTGCCCTTTCTTACGAGGAAACGTGCAAGACTATCGACTTTAGGACCGTTAACATCCAGTTTTTCCCACATGGCATACCGCCCTTGTTTGCGGAAATTATTGTCGGCGAGCATTCCCTGCCGATACTTTTCTCCCTCGCGTTTTGGGATAAGCGAAAGTCCGAAAGATGTAATATGCTCAATGCCATCAAGCCCGGCTTCAATTGCCTGCATGGCTTCTGTGATTTCTAGATGTCCAGTAACTGGTATTCCACGTTTGTGGGCGGTTTCAGTGATAACTTTGATCAGGCCAGGTGAAATCCGGAAATATACTTTTATAGCTGTGGCTCCTTCATCTGCTGCATCATTGACCTGTTTAATGGCTTCACTCTCATCGCGAACAACAAAAGCATCGTAGGGATAGGCCGGCGGAGAACCGTCCAGATGAGGCCCCGTTAAAAATAAACGTGGCATCTGTTTTCCTGATTTGCGTTCTTCAGCATAGGCTTCAATCCAGGCACCGGGGTCGCGCAGCGAGGTAACACCATTCTGAAGGAACAATGCAGGAAGATCTTTTACCCTGTCGAGATGAAAATGCGAATCGATCAAGCCCGGAAGCAGGGACATACCCTTTCCGTCTATAATTTCAGCGTTAGCGGGAATTTTAACTGCTCCCTTTTGCCCGACCGCTTCTATCCGTCCGGCCCTGACCAGAACCGAGCCATCTGATATAGGGCTTCCTCCCTTGCCGTCGATGATAGTCACGTTGATGATAGCAATCGTACTCCGACCTGCCGGAATTTCGCTTTCATTAATCGGCTTGATGTGCTGTTTTGAGCCGGTGTTTGCAAGCCGGCCCGGTGTCGCGCAGGAAATCACCAATGCAAAACCTGCCAGCAGAAAGTACCGTATTTTCATTTTCTAACGTTGTTCCAAAATGAGGAATGATCGCGGTTATGTTATTACTTAGTCAGATAATAATTCTTTAAGCCCATCGAACCACAATTGGTTACTTGTGCCTAATATATTATAGTCTATTATCAAATATAATTTATTCCCATTCGATAAGCTTATTCTTAAGGGTTGCCAGAAAAGTCCCATATTTTTCACCATGGTTCGTGGAAAAGCTTCATCGAAACCTAAATAAATTTGTTCGATAGTTCTGAAGGGGATTTGCAGATCCTCATCTCCGCCTATGAATAACCCGACGGCGCTTAGCACGATTTCTCCTTCGTGTTTATGGAAGGGGCCAACTCCAGAAAAATGAGCGCCCAGATCGGCCCATGAATCTCTTTCCAGGAGCTCGTGCTGATAAGAGTAAAGTACCTTAGCTTTCACCTCTCAGCTTTCCCCTTGTTCAGTTTTTCCTCAATAAATCTGTCAGTAATCTTCTCCAGCAAGGACAAAGTAACCGATCCATTAGAAAGTATCATATCATGAAAAGCCCGTACATCAAAATTCTCCTTCAAGGCGGCTTCTGTTTTCTTTCGCATTTCCAGGATCTTAAGTTCACCAATTTTATAGGCAAGCGCCTGTCCGGGCCAGGATATGTACCTGTTCACCTCGGTGTTTACTTCCACCAGCGACAAGGCTGTCCGCTCAGCAAGGTATTTTGTTGCCTGTTCTTTTGTCCAGCCTTTCTTATGAAGCCCGACATCAATTACCAGTCTGCAGGCCCGCCACATATCATAGGTGAGTCGCCCGAAAAGGCTGTATGGATCCTTATAAAACCCCATTTCATGTCCGAGATATTCGCCGTATAGTCCCCAGCCTTCACCAAAAGCATTGATATATAAGCTCTTCCTGAAATCGGGCATGCTGTCGAGCTCCCTAGCGAGGGAAATTTGTAAATGGTGGCCCGGGACAGATTCATGAAGAGTCAAAGCTTCCAGTGTATATAATGTTCTGCTGGAGAGATTGGTAATATTTACCAGGTAAGTTCCTGGATAATTGCTGGAACCTGATCGGGAATATAGTCCCGGCGGGGCAGCAGGTGCCGACATGGGCGTAATAGTATAAGGCTGGCGCGGTAACCGACCAAATAGGGATGGCAGCTTCCCATCAATCTGCTTAGCAATGTATGAAGCTTCCTTCAATAATTCTGCCGCCGTTTTTGGGTAGAATTTGGGATCGGTTCTGAGGAAGTGAATAAACTCTTTGAAAGACCCCTTAAATCCTACCTGCTTCATTACTTTGTCCATTTCTGCCTGGATGCGGTTTACCTCTGACTGGCCAATAGCGTAAATTTCTTCAGATGTAAGTGATGTGGTAGTATAATGTCTTACCCGGTCCTCGTAATACGTTGGTCCTTCCGGCAAGACCAAAGCGCCTACTGCAGCTCTGGTTTTCGGCAGGTATTCGGTTTCAAAAAATGACTTGATCTTGCGATAGCTGCTGATCACGTTTCTATCAATTAACTCTTTTGCGTTTGTCTGGTATTCCTGCCATTCTTTTTCGCTTAGGGAAAAGGGTTTCTTTAAAAGGGGCTTCCAGAAGACGGATTTTTCTGCGCTATCCACAATATGCTGCTGGTAAGTACTTTGCAGCTCGTTGATGATCACTTTGGGCTGACTTATACCGAGGGACAATCCAGTTCTCATAAGCTGCAAGTTTTCCTCTACATATCGGGGGATATCCTGTAGCATCGCAATATATTGATCGGCATCTTTTTTACTGCCCAGGATCTTATTCCCCTGACTTGCAAGGGATGTATGAAATCCCTCATAAGAAATAATAGGGTTGAGATACGCCTTATACCTGTACCCTGCCAGATTATCAAGAATATCATGCTGCAGAAGTTCGTAATTAATCTGCTCTTTAAAAGGCAGCGAGGCCTTATTGATATTCAGAAGCTGGTCATTAAATTGCTGATAGAACTTGTATTCCCGTGCGAATTTGTCTTCAGTATGCGTGCGAAGGGGATGTTTGTTTATGCTATCTTTTTGCCACTCCTGTTTTTCAAAATCTTTTATTTTTTGGAAGAGAGCAGGAATTGGTGTGAGGGAAGTTGTTTGGGCGTATAAAAATGGTGATAAAAGAATGAGCGAGACGACGGTAGGGACAGGGGGTTTCATATGTGCTTAAGTGTTAATCCAAAGTAAAATACTGAAATAACCGCAGAGTGCGCTGAGTACAACACAGAGATCATATGTATGAACCTGGGGTTAACCGTAGTAGCTGAGAATAATAAGTT
>JAZKHM010000261.1:0-1555 GCA_040385405.1 Bacteroidota bacterium
ATCCTGAGGACAACTACATTGGTACAAGCTGAAGATTAAAGCTCCTAGCCATTTTTTCCAGGTGCCTTTTTCGACGTTCCTGAAGTAAGCTCTCGTAATTCTCTATCCCTTTTTCCACGAAAGCTTCACCTTTGGTCATAACGCGGTAGTAGTAACAAGCAATTTTCCGGGCGATGGCTTTGATCGCTACCGGTCCGCCACGTCGGGCTCTTATCCTTCTGCCAAAGGATCCTAATGCCAGATGCTTGCTTGATAAAATACTTTGCGCAAGATTCCTGAAAAGCTGTCCCGCATTGTTGTGGCGCTTTAGAGTTATACGCCGATTCATTCTGCCTGAACTGGCTTTCATGGGAGCAACCTTTAGCCAACTGGTAAAGTGCTTCTCTGTAGGCCATGGACTCATATCTGTTCCGATCTCACCAACGATCTGCAAAAAGCTGTAATCAGTAATACCAGCTATTGCTGTGGGATCTTTTCCTTCACTGAGCTTCAGTAATGGCTTATGCAGGTCCGCGATATCCGGTTTATTATATCTTACCGCTTTACGCTTTCCTGTAACTGGCTGGTCATCCTTATGCCTGGTCATTTCATTAAGCTGACGCTCAATTTCTTTATCACATTCCAGTATAAGACCATTATAGTAATTCCAGGTACCAAACGCCTGACGCAGTGCGAAAAGATGCTCCTCAGTGTAATGACCATGCAGTGATTTGATAACAAGGTCTCCTTTTTGTTTGAGCAGTGTACTTACACAGAGCGATGCCAGTGCTTCAGGGTCACGCTCGCCCTCCAGAATGGCCTCGAGCATCCGCAATCCGCTTACTCCGGTAATATCGCTGATCACTTCGGCTAGCCGGATATTCATCTGGGTCAGCGCTTTCTGCATCAGGTGCACTTGGGTAGCCGTTGCCCGGATATGATCCTGACGAAGTCTCAGATAGCTACGAACTTTACGGATATCGCTTCCCGGGATAAAGCTCTTGCGTAATAAACCGTAACTGTGAAGCTGCCGGAGCCATTGGCAATCCTTTACATCGCTTTTGCGGCCCGGTACGTTCTTTACATCCCGCCCGTTAACCAGATAAACTTCGATCCCGGCTTCTTCAAGAACTCCATACAGCACTACCCAATAAACTCCTGTCGATTCCATAGCCACCGTATTGATCCCCAGCGATAAGAAATAATCACGGAGCGCATGACAATCTTCTGTGAAGGTAGGAAACACGCGGATCGTATCTTCCCCCGCGTCAACATAAAAACTCTTGCTGCCGATATCAATACCAGCGGCGTGTGGATGAACAACCGTTAATTGCTTTGCCATATTGATTTGCTTTAATGGTCTTAAGGCCCGCCGTTCTTTGAATAAGAAAGCATCCTGAACGGGAATATCACGCAGATATCACCAATAAATTTTTCACTAAACGGCCGGAACAAGATTCCCTAACAGGTAGTAAACACTAATTTGAAGCACTGCCACTTCCTCTTGACCACTACTAAGCTACAAATTGTCCCCCATTAAATTTTCCACCGCAGGTGGCGGGCCTTCCCTAACGCA
>JAZKHM010000262.1:0-24008 GCA_040385405.1 Bacteroidota bacterium
CAATGACGAACAATCGTATTTTATCTTTACTTTTAAAACATGGAAGGATTTGACTTTAGTTTTTTGAATCTGCGTCTGCTTGATATTATCGATATCATCCTTGTTGCACTGATCATTTATTACGTTTACAACCTTATAAGAGGAACAATTGCTCTCAATATCCTGCTTGGCCTGGTCATTATTTACGCAGTCTACCTTTTGGTCAGACAGGCTCATATGCAGCTGCTCACCGAAATTCTTGATGGCTTCGTACAAATTGGATTTATCGCACTGATCGTAGTTTTCCAGCAGGAGATCCGGCGGTTCCTGCTTCTTATCGGACGAAATGCTTCCCTGCAAAAGAACAAAGCATGGTGGTCATTCTTATTTGGCCGTAACGAGATTGAAAAGGACAATTCCGCGCGGATACGACCTATAATCGACGCCTGCAAAAGCATGCAGAAAAGCAAGACTGGCGCCCTTATCATATTTGCAAAGTATTATGATGAACAATTCTACCAGAACAGCGGAGAAATTATAGACGCCAGGGTTTCCAAACGTTTGCTTGAAAGCATTTTCCAGAAAAACAGCCCCCTGCACGATGGGGCCGTAATCATCTCAGAGAATAAAATTAAATGTGCCAGCAGTATTCTTCCCTTGACAGAAAATGATAAACTCCCACCGCAATTTGGACTCCGTCACAGGGCGGGTATCGGCATCTCGGAAACCAGTGATGCGGTGGCGGTCATTGTTTCGGAAGAAACGGGTGAGATTTCCTATGCTAAGCAGGGAAGGGTAAAGATGAAGTTGACTTTGGGAGAGTTGGAGAAGCTGTTGAACAAGGACTTTTAATCGGGGGGTCGGAGGTCAGAAGTCGGAGGTCAGAAGTCGGAAGTCGGAGGTCAGAAGTCGGAAGTCAGAGGTATATATAGGATAGCATGTTCAAAGTTTAAACCTATCTCCAATTGATGTATAATTTGTAAATCTTCGCGCCGACTATGTCAGCTTTACTGTAGATAAGATCGAACTGATCAGTTGTAATATATTGGCAGTCTTTCGCAAAATTCAGCCACACTTTGGTTTCTTCCAATGATCCTGCAGAATAGACGAGAAACTTTTTGAATTCAGCAGGAAAAATTCTCCTCCCAAACCCTTCAGCGATATTAGCACTTATCGATCGAGTGGACCGAACGATCTGGTCAGTTAAGGAATATTTTTCCGATGTTGGAAAAGATTTACTGATTTTGAAAATATCAATCGCTAGCGTATAGGATAGCTGGTATACCTCCAGGTCTAAGAACGATTTAATCATAAAAAAAATGCTTACCCTAAAGTAAGCATCTGTTTAAATTCAAACTAATTTGTGCGAATGCCTTAGTTGCCGGCTAAGTTCTGACATCAGACCTCAGACTTCTGACTTCTGACTAGCAATATTGATCAAACGCCTGATTCAAATTATCAGCGATCATTTGCGCAGGACGGCCTTCAATCTGATGACGCTCGATCATGTGAACCAGCTTGCCATCTTTAAACAACGCAATTGACGGTGAAGAGGGAGGGAAAGGCAGCATATGTGCTCTCGCCTTATCAACAGCTTCTTTTTCCATTCCCGCAAATACAGTAACAAACTTATCGGGGTGTTTCAAAAAAGACGTTGAGATCCTGGCAGCAGGGCGGGCATTAGCAGCAGCGCAACCGCACACAGAATTAACCATTACAAGCACGGTACCTTCCGACTTTATCGCCTGATCAACTTCTTCGGGTGTTCTTAAGTCCTGGAAGCCCGCATTTACCAATTCCTGGCGCATCGGTGCAACTAAATATTCTGGATACATATCTTAAATTTTTAACGTTTTCTATTTTTCTTACAAAGCTAAGTATTTGTTGATGATTTGGTTAATATGCATATGGTTTTGACGTTGAGATTACTAAAAGTTGTACGTTTTACGTTATAAGTTATAAGTTCTCTGAACGCTGTAAATCTCCAAGTTCTTTACGACCAATGTCACTTTGCTCTTACTGTCCAGACCTATACGCATCAGGAGTGAATACAATAAACCGGATCGCAGCAAGTAGCCTTTGCCATCGATCAATTTCAATATTCAATATCTCATTTATTGGCAAAGCTACTGCGAAGAGCCGGACTATCTTGACCGAAGGGATACTGGCCTTGCTTTCCATAATATTATTTTATTTCAGCCAATTTTCAAAAAACCAATTACAGAGTAGAATCGCTTGCAACTCTAATTGAAATCTAAAGAATGCTACGTAATGCTTTTTAAAACTAAAGTTCTTAAATCAACGCCATTGTTAGATCACAACCAAACCACATTAAAATCTCTCTAAACTTACCGTACAATAGAATATCAATTACACATAACTATCTTTGATAGCTACGGACGCTAATTCGATTGGCCGGACTTCGTAATATTATCAGCAATTCTTAAAATTCAAAGCTTCATGGCTTTTAAAAAACCTAATTTCAATCCGACATTACTCTTTGTATTAAGCTTTTTGTTTCTGATCGCAGTGGGAACAGGACTTCTTATGCTGCCAGCCTCCTCCAGGGATTTAAGTTATATCACCTTTATTGATGCCTTATTTATTTCGACAAGCGCAGTTTGTGTAACCGGATTAGCGGTTTTTGATGTAAGTGTCGAATTAAGCGAGTTTGGCTTCTACGTGGTTTTGATTTTAATTCAGCTCGGGGGTCTGGGGATTATGACATTTACAAGTTTCTTTGGATTCCTCATATCCGGGCAGGCCTCTTACAAAAACCAATTAATGTTTTCAGAGCTTTTAGATGATAAAAATGTAGGTTCTGTAATTCGTTCACTGGTGAAAATAGTGGCAACTACTTTCTTCTTTGAATTGTTAGGAGCTTTATTTATTATGCTTTATTCCGACCCTAAACAGTTTGGCAGTCTATATGATCACATCTTTTTTGCCGTCTTTCATTCTATTTCTGCCTTCTGCAACGCCGGGTTTTCAACTCTTTCATTAGGCTTGTACGACGAAAGTATGAGATATAACTACCCGGTACAGTTAATAATTGCCAGTCTGCTCATTCTTGGAGGACTTGGATTTACCATTATTTTTAATATTCAGGTATTTATTAAAAGATGGGCTGGACTCTTATATCAACGCGTGCGGTATAAAAAACCTATCATATATAAAGCCTGGGTAATGACCTTCAACTCCAAGTTGATTGCTTACACAACAATAATATTGCTAGTATTCGGTCTTGTCATGTTTTTTATTCTTGAGTACAAAAATACCTTAGCATCACATCCCACACTGTACGGGAAGATAGTCACCGCTTTTTTTACCAGCGCGACCCCCAGAACCGCCGGTTACAATACCGTTGACATGGCTGCTTTGACGTTCCCCTCGGTATTGATTATGATGTTACTTATGTGGATCGGAGCATCCCCGGGTTCAACAGGCGGTGGTATACGAACTACAACCTTTGCTGTAGCCATTCTGAATATCATCAATTTGGCTAAGAATCATAAAAGAATCCACATTTTTAGACGAGAGATTGCGGATGAGTCGGTTAGAAAAGCCTTCGCAATTATTTCCTTATCCATCATTTGGCTGGGTATATCCATTTTTGTGTTAACTATTACGGATGGTGAAAAAGGACTCACCGCATTAGCTTTCGAGAGCTTTTCTGCATATAGTACCGTGGGTTTAACATTAGGAATTACTACCACCCTGAGTACGCCAGGCAAAGTTCTGATTGTTTGTACCATGTTTTTAGGACGTGTGGGTACCTTTACTCTCCTGGTTGCGTTAATTAAAAACATGCGTGGCCGCTTATATAACTATCCTAAAGAGCATGTGCTATTCTAAGTTGAAAGATCTTTTAAAACGTTAAAAATTATGAAGTTTATAGTATTTGGTCTTGGACACTTTGGATCTGCACTAGCCATCCGGCTGACCGAAATGGGGCATGAAGTGATTGGTGTTGACAATACAATGTCAAAAATTGAACAGCTGAAAAATGAAATTACCCATACAATATGTCTCGACTCTACGGATAAAGAGGCAGTAATTTCCTTGCCTTTAAAAGATGCCAATGCTGTTATTGTAGCAATTGGAGAAAATGAATCAGCTTCTCTATTAACCACGGCCTTGTTAAAGCAATTGGAGGTGAAGAGAATTATAGGCAGGATAGTTTCTGATTTACAGAAAACTGTTTTGGAAGCAATGTCCATTCAGGAGTTTATCATGCCTGAGGAAGAATCAGCCGAACGTTTGGCCATGCGCTTAGATCTAAAAGAGGTTGTCGACTCATTCAAGATTTCGGAAAAATATAGTATTGTTGAAGGTTTAGTGCCCAAAAAGTTCGTTGGAATGACTGTTGGGGAAGCTGATTTCATTAATGGATACAAAGTATTAGTCCTAACCCTGATCCGGACTATTTCCAATCAGGACACACGTAAATCGACCAGAGAAGTGACCGGCATAGCAACTGCGAAAACTGTTTTGCAGGAAAATGATATTCTGGTTCTATTTGGAGAGCTATTGAATATAAGGAGCTTACTTAAAGCTTAGAATTCAGCTGCGTTTTTGCATCTCTTTTACCTGCCGCTTACAATTCTTTTTTGAATTGGTCAGGGTATCAGTTACTTTTGTACTCACAAATAAACATTTAAAAAAACAAACTATGTCATCAGTAGTGATAAATACGCTCAAATCATAGTATTTCTCATCATTACAAACCTTCCTACATAGTCTTAAAATCAACCTTTTACATTTCTTGGCATTTCTCAGTATCAAATAAAGGTGTGCAAATAGTGTGCAAATCATTTTATTGTGTTATATTTAATTATGGCAACTGCACGAATTGTTTTAGATACTAGGAGAGCAAAGGAAAACGGGCTATACCCAATTAAGATCCGCATCGCTCATGTAAAAGATTGGAAGTTTTTTACTACTATATACTCATTAAACGAGGCAGACTTTCAAAAGGTCCTGGAGGGTAAGTATCTAAATGCTGATCATAAAAAGATGCGGTCAAAGCTTGACGCGGAAATAGATAAAGCAGAAAAGATCATAGAAGATCTACAGCCCTTTAATTTCGATGCATTTACTTTACGTTATACAGCTAAGGGTAACAGATCTGATTTATTGTTTTTGCTTAGGGAGAAAGCAGAACGATTAAGGAAGGAGGATAAATTCGGAAATGCTAACTTATACGATCAAGCGGCAAATTTATTAGGTCGTTTCAATGCCACTACAACCAAAGCTCCAGAATTACCGATTAATGTAGTTGTTCCTGCCTGGTTGAACAAGTTTGAAGCATGGGCCTTGAAACTTAAGAAAACAACTCAGGCAGGGGTTGAAGTGCAAGAGTATAGCAAGACTACTCTAGGCATGTACCTTATAAGGGTACGGGCAATATTTAACGAAGTAATAGATCGCGGAGAGCTTAATCGGAGCCTATACCCGTTTCACAGGGTAGATAATCGGAATGGTTATAAGATACCAAAGGGAGCTAATAACAAGCGTCCTCTATCTGTTACCGAGATTATGCAGCTATACAATTACCAAACGGAGCATAAAGGAGAACAGTTAGCAAAGGACATGTTTATTTTTAGTTATTTATCTGGAGGTATGAATATGATTGATATTTTCCGGCTTAAATGGTCGGACATAAAATCCAATCAATTTACTTTTATTCGTAAAAAGACTGAGAACAAAACTGGAGGTACTAATAAAATAAGCATTAATATCTCTGAGGATCTGCAAACGATCATAGAAAGACAAGGGAGCCATAAAATAAACAATCCTTACATCTTTAATATAATACCTCGAAAGGCAACTGAAAAGGAAATGCTGCAATCCGCCAGGGTAACTATCGCAGCAATCAACATTAACCTTAAGAAGATAGCGAAGACTTTAAATATGGATGCTGATATAAGCACGTATTATGCTCGGCACAGCTACGCAAACAATTTAATGAATGATGCGGCCCCTCTTGCATTTATATCAAAGCAGTTAGGACATACAGACCTTAAAACTACTCAGTCATATTTAGATACATTCACAACCACTAAAGCGGCTGAATACGAGCAGAATTTGTTAGATAAAAAAATAGGTTAGTTAATTATTCCGAGTAACTTTTACTTTGACTATTAAAAAATTAAGCACTAGACAATGAAAAAAATATTGTTTATCCTGTTAGTGATATTATCAGCCTGTAGTAAAGAGGAAAACAAAAAGGATTCTGTAAAGGCTTTGGTAATGAATGACCTAAACGCTACATATAAGCCTGCAGACTTAGAAGGACTTGAAGTAAAGATTTTTACCGCATCACCTCAAACTATTTACTCCAATATAAGAAACTACGAGTTTGAAAGATGGCAGACATATTCTAATATCGCCCTAAGAATGCCTAAATATCAGAACATCGCAGACAGTATCTATAAACTTATTGGCAAAAATCTAGAGCTCGCGAATAAATATGATAATTCCAAAATATACTATGAGGCTTATACTCATATTATTAAGATGGATACCACAATGAAAACCAATTACTTTTTTGATGATAGTTTAAAAATGATAGCTATTCATCGGATTAGATAGTCTAGCTTGTCAATTGGTTGGGTTACACTTGCTGTAACCCCCATTTATCGAATGATAATTATGTAACTATTTAATTTAAATTAAAACATTTTATTAATTACTTCGTATATTCAATAAGTTATTATCCACCGGATTATAATTGTCGTTAGAATGTTATTATTTATATTAATTATCAATTAGTTATAATATAATATATATTTGCACGCTATTACAAAAAGCTAACACTACATGGGAACCCAAGACGTTTTCTATTCGGACGCTGTAAACGGCCGTTTCAGAAATTCAACAAGAACTGTTTCTGCTTCGCAAAAGCAGTTTTCAACGGTTAAGATCGTTTCTCGATTGGTAATTAGGAGTAGACAAGACTTGTTACTTTCCCGTTGTTCTGCGTATAAATATTTGCTTCCTTAGTGTTTGAGACAGGCTACCCTGTTAATAAAGCAAGAGTACAACAGGCAAATAACAAGAAATACCTGGTTAGTCTAAGCACCTATACCTTTAAAACTCCAAAAAATCGGTATATCATTGAAGTCGAAAAATATCTTCATGATATTTATATATTGAAGTTTTTCCCTAAACACCTACAGGGTAATAAGAAAAGATTCAACGTCTTAACCAAAGAGTATTGTTGTTCAAAAATTGTATCAACTTGTATCGAGGTTGTTCTATCAATTCTAAGAAAGCATCCTACAGCACATTTCGGTTTCATGGGTGCGCATATTGTAGATCCATCTAGACAATACGAAGAGCCTAAAAATGAAACCAAGCGTTGGCGCGTCTATAAATATGCCTTTGAGTGTCTTATTGGTCCTGAATCCTTTACTCATATAATGGATAAGCAAAATAGTACTTATCTAATTCTGAACAATCAAGTGCCGGGGCATGACGAATTAAAAGAAAAAGCAGATAAAATGTTTATCGATCTCTTTCCTGACTTAGAAGGTTTGTAATCTTTGATATTTATAGCATCAGTTTTATTACCTTGCTAATAAGCCCTATTGCTAATTTTGAGTAGTTCCGCTTTACAGGTGTCCTCATGGGTTGCGTTAAAATCAATTATCTTATTTAACCGGAATAAATTACCATCTATGTAAATAAACTTTGAGAAGTCCAGATTATAGATGTCTTTATAGTTTAGCTTGAATGTTCCGGTCAATAGCTTAGAGTCCTTATCGGTTATCTCTGCCATGTACGAACCCCAATAAAGGTTAAACTGATTGATGTTTATTCCCCCGGTTACCAAATCAAAGTATAGTTCTTTGGGTACTCCAAACTGAATATCATTAGCTGGAGCATCGGGATCATCAAAGTGCCCGGCATAACCGTAAACCGTATACGATCCAAGAACCGCCCCTGCATCGCTTAGAATATCCCATGAAGTAACGCCCGTGATTTTCTTGGCCTGTAAAATTCTGATGTTGGTATCTATACTTTCTTCAATCTCATTCACCCCCGAACCTGACTTTTTATATATCGTGGAATAAACCTTGTCCTCTCCCTGAAATCCGACTAAAGGAGTACCGGAAAATATCACCTCTATTTTCTCCGTTTCTTTGGCAAACTCATACTCTGAATCATAAATCAGTGATCCGTAGGTTTGGTTGTACCGTTTCTGATATTGCTCGTTATAGAAATCAGTATCGGATTTGAACTTAAACTCGTAGTATCTGGCATTCAGCTCACTCATAGGCTTAATGCGGATAGGCTGTGAGCGATCTAATTTTAAAGACCAATCCTCTGAGGTAGCATCTGCGTAAAAGTCAACAAAGGGTTTTATTTTAAGTACCTTATCATTTAGCGGATCTTCAAAGATGTACAGGTTAAAGAGTTTGACGATGGAAGAAATGAAGTCTTTCTGAAGAATGTTCTGCGCTAAGTTGTTATTAACCTTTAGCGTGTCACCTAGTTGGATGTCAGTAACTGCCTGAGTGTAAGAAGTGATATTGATTTCAGAGGTAACCTTTTTTAAAGCCGTGTTCGATCCGGAGGTTTTACGTACCCTAATATGTATTTCGTCATTCTGAACCACACTCACCCCGTAAAGATTGAAACTTACGCTAAAAGGATATTCCCCTCTAATCGAATAAGTGAAAGACTTAGTTTCTAAAACATCATTATTCTTCATAATGTCGAAGTAGAACGTGGTTTGGTTCGATCCTCCGAAACGGGTTTTTGTTCCCCGGACATTAAAACTGATGTTAATTTCAAGCGGAGTAGTCGCGGTGTAGGTTATATTCTCCCCGGTGTTGGTGAATCCGCTTGCAGTAGTTGGACCATTAAAGGTATAATCATCTTCCAGGTTATCTTCGCCAACTAAATAAAGCGGTGTATCATCGTAAGGGTTTGTATTGTTTAGTATCGCAGTCCGTGAGAAAAAGGGATTGGTTAATTGTTGGGTTGCTTTCTTTCCGTGTGGGATGATCAGGCTTTTAAATCTTGCTGTATTGATTAGGGCGCAGTCATAGGTATACCCCGACATTTCAAATATTTTATCCCAATACTCTTTGACGAATAGGGCAGGACGGAAGGTGTGATATTTCCAGCTATGATTATCTGTTGTTGCATTCCCGTAGTTAATCAATGGATAGTATAAGCCGGACCCGGTTAAGTTATCCCAACTAGCTACAATATTAGCAACTGAGTACACATCGTTATATGCGGAGAAGTCCAGATCAAATAAAGGATTATCATTCCCGGTGATTTTCTTAGCACCCAAAGAAGCGGTAAAACCTCCAAGCTCACCGAATACCGCTATCTCATATTCAATCAATCCGTTATCTATTACGACCTCCATCATCCGTAACACCCCCTTAAACACTTGGATATTGTCGCAGAAGATATAGGTAGATGCCGAAATAGCCGCGTTAAAGTTTATACCCCGGTTGGGAACTGTCGGATCATAGTCATTCCCTGCACTGACTTCGAACAGGTTGCCGAATAAAGCATTGTTTCTTTTCGTACCCGGCAAGATGATCGTTTTGGAAAACGTGGTATTCTTTGCGCTGAAATCGTTTATATCATCTATGGAATAGGTCAAGAGTGACGAAAACGATTCGTTAACGTCTGCCGGGGAACCTTCAACAAATAGCTCTATCATAGTGAATATGTGTATTTGAAGTCTTTCAACTGTGTAATTTCTATACTTATTTCCCCGGAGTTATTTTGCTGATCCATTACCGCGTAATATTCGTGTTCACTGCATGGTATATCTTCCAAAGAGTGGCGTTTATAGCCTTTGACATTCAGCCTAATAGCCATTGCCGGGAGGTTATTTTCGCGGAGGAAGTCTTGAATCTGTTTCTCTAACTTGTTAGTTACTAGGATGGTGTCGTGTTGCGTGCTCATTTTTTTATATTATTTAAGTGTTTAAATTTTTCTTCTCTTGATTCGTGCCATTTCCAGTAAGTTTCATTTAATAGATCCTCCGGGTAAACATTCAATAAAGCCCCTTCTATTTGATCCGCATGTATTACTAAACTGATGCGGTTTAGGATCTCGACAAAATCAGAGTAAGCCCGTAGATCGCTTTGGTTCTCTTGCCATTCTTCATAGCTGATACCTAGATACTTTGCTAATGTGCTATGCATAAAGGGTATACGTTCCTGTGCGGTCTCATTGGCTTTATCTATAGCTGCAAAATATGCGTTTGCCTTACTCCATAAGTTTGCAGGAGAGTTTAAATAATAGTCTGCCGGGTATCTTGTCGGCTCGATGTGTGGGTAATCTGGATCTGTCATGTTTAGTTATTTAAGTTTTTGATTATTAGTTGGTTGATTAAGCAAATGAGTAATTACCTATCGCTGCGGCTGTCTTGTGTTTATGCCATGCAAGTGCAAGAGCTATCACATCATCGTCATGCTCTCCCTCCGGTGCTGAATAACTTATGCCGGTTCTCGTATAGGTCATTTCAAACTGTTCAAGCTGATGCCTTACTCTACCCGTTCCGGTTACCACGTTACCATCATCGGCTATAATGATTTTACGGGATTGTATGGCAATAGCTAGCCCCTCCATGAGCTTTTGTTTACTTGCCTGGGTAAATATTACGGGTTCTAATTGCGGCTGAAATTCTTCTACCTGTGATACTACAACGTCACCAACGCCTGTACTATCTAGTGCAATAGGTTTTCGTGGAAGTACTTTGATTGTGTCTATTGTTGTTTGCCATCCAACTTTCGTAAACGTGTGGTGATGGCTCATTGCACCTAATTGGTCTAGGCCGATAATAGAAACGTAATCCACTTTCCTTGCAAGGTCAATACCGAAACAAACCGTTTCCCTGGTTGATAAGGAAGGATGGCAACACATCTCTATAAACTTTAACCCAAATGGGTGTGTACCATCTTCTGAGGCTTCAGCTAAGTATAGCTCATTGAATATATGTTCGGGTAAATCTCGTTTAGCTGCTTCTATTTCCTCAGTAAATGGTCTACCGTCCTTTGTCATCATGCCACAATTAGCAGCATCGTAAGCGGTTATTTTAAAGTATTCATAATCCGGCTCACTTCCTCCTTTGGCTCTCATTGCTAGTTTATGCCCCCAATTACGTTTACCTTTTACGTTTCCGATAAACTTACACTTTGCCCCGGTGCTTGTTAATGTAGATCGTAATGCAAACCATGCTGCTTCTCTAGCCCGTGTAAACTCATCAAATACAGCAGCGTATACATCATCACCATAAAGAGCATCCGGGTTCTCTGCGGTCTTAAATTCGATCCTTCCTCCAGTGATTAGGGTAATAGTTCTGTTAGTCTCGTTTGAGGTGAATAAACCCTTGTTAGTTATCTGGAGCTTCATCCGGTCATAAGCTATTTTAGCCTGACCAACTGAGGGAGCAACCCACCAAACCGACTGCCCGGCTTTTAATAATAATGCCTGCTCGAATAACCAAATGATGTGAGATGCCGTCTTACCTACTTTAGTAGCTGCCTCGCATACCGTGAACCTAGCCTCTGAATCTAGTATGGCTTTTTGGTATGGGTACAGAAACGGTCTTTTGTACTGTATTTTAGTAATCATGTTATAGCTTTAGAGATACTTCATAATCCATAACAATCACATTTGTATCAACTTTATCAGTGAACATTTTTAGGTGCTTACCAATTAACTCTATTGACCTATTCGCGCCAGCCGCATCAAAAACATACACCTTGTTGCCAGCCTCATCCTGAGTTTGTACCATCTTCTTTTCTACGGGATCAAATTCCAGCACTGGAGTAACTTTAGCCATGCAGCGTTGATTTATCTCAACAAGGGTTTGCATAACATGGTAAGCATCTATCAATAGTTTTTTACTTCTCTCTTCCATTAATTCCCCTATACGCGCGTGAACATTAGGGTTTCTTAGGAGCTTGTGCCCTTCAACTGCCGCAACATTATCATTCGATGCAGTAAACCCCGCTCTTTTATATGCTCGACTTGCTACCAGGTCTATGAGGTATTCCTGACAAAACAACTCTTGTTTGCTGCTTAGCTCTTTATCTTCTATGGTTTCTTTATTCTTCTTCATTGTTAGTGATCTCTGCTAATGATATATTCCTTACTAGTCCCTCTAGGAGGTCGTTAGTTCTTTGGTGCTGTTTATGTTGTATTGATAGTTCTATAAATAACTCAGTTATGAAGTCTTTCAACTCATCTTCTGATGCGTTGAATCTTCCATTAATCGTTAATGTCCTGATCTGTATTTCTGCTAATCGTAGGTTATCCATTATTATTATCTAGTTTCAACCTATTAACCCTTTATACACGTGGTCAATAGGTTGATAGTGCTGTATTTATAGTTTGTGCTAATGGATCTCTTACTTTCTTTACAGGTACGGTCAATAGGTTGATGGTTGATCTTTCATTTGCATTAACCATTTCAGCATATTTTTTATGTAGCAGATCCTTTACTATGGCTTTGATGTCCGTAGTTCCATATTTTTTACTGAGAGCATCAAACTGCTTCTTCCTATGGGTTCTTTGGTATTTGTCTATACCATTCCAAAACTCAGGGTTAACGCATTGCAAGACTATCATTTGTTGAACCTGATTGAGGTTCTTTAAGTCTATACTCTCATTTACTAAGGTGTTATCTATACACTCTATCAGCTTGTTGAATAAAAACTGAGTAACAGATGGTTTTATTAAATCCCCGATGGTTTTAATCTTAGCTCCCTTTACGATCTCCATTTTTACAGTCTTGAACTCAGTTCTTAAGAGGTTCCCCGGTTGATTATACATCCCGGCTTTATCGTAATATTTTGCCTGATACTGGTCTAAAATGAATCTGATACCCCTATCAAATCCCTTTGCATCGTCTTTAGTAATAGCATGTTTGAACCTAGCTCCCCGGCTTAGATAGAGAATAACCTTGTTTGTAAATTCATAAGGGGTAAAGGGTGTAGCTATATTGATCCCAAACTCCAAATTTTGCACATCCATTATAAGTATCTCCGGGCCAAACTTTGAACTTAGCTCCAGTAATACCACCTCTAAGTCACACACTGAAAAATCATTCATGTTATGCTCCCCGTTATTCATGTATTTATGTAATGATCCCGTTATTTCTATTCTGCCATTTACATAAACTTTAAACTTCATACCTCTATACTCAGCTAAATCAAATCTTACTCCGCTTACTCCCGACCTAGTACGCGTAAGAGTTACCCATTCTTTAAATAAAGGGTTAGCTCTTAGCTTGTTAGCAAATAACACTGAGCAAATAGAAAGCTTAATCCAGTCTATCAAACCGCCTCCGCTTCGTTAACTGCTCCCGCTAATTCGTTAAACATTTCTTCTGCTCGATCCTTGCCTTTTACAGTCCAGGCACTAATACCAAACTGCTTTGATGAAGGATAGGAAATGTTGCCGTAGAGAACATTTAATTTTGCTCTGAATACTTCATACCACCTTTGGCCATTTGGCGCGGAAACTTCATATATGTAACATAAATCAGAGCGTTTTACCTGTTTGAAAGAATAACCCTTAACTTCTCCGCGCCCCTGAAATTCCAAAGGGATCTGTTTAATCTCTGTATTAGTTTGCATCCTCAGCCCCTTTCCAATCAATAAGAGTGAAGTACCGAACTCTTTTATTTGTCACCGGGCATTTATCTGTAAATGGGTATTTTACTTTCTTTGCTTTGATTAGATCAAAAATGCTTCTGGTAATATTTCCGCGCTCTTTGCCTGTGATATAACTAAGCTCCCGGCTTGTGATAGGTTGATGCAGGGTAATAGTATTTAATACTATTTCCTTTTCTCGCTGAATCTGCCCGGCTTTCTTGATTATCTTAAAGCATTCTATTGATGTTTCTGCGGTGTTGTGGATTTTTTTAGGCATTCCGCTCTCCTTTCATTTTAATGATATTCCCCTCATCTTTAATGTTTCCGCTTTCCAGGTAGCTTATAAGATCCTCGTTCCTGAAATATAAAAGAGTATCCTTTTTAATGTATTTGATTTGCTCCTTACTTACCATCTGACGAATGGCATTAGGTGTTTTACCCAAAAATGCGGCTGCCTGTTTACAGGTTAGGTACTGGCTTGACTGTTCAATCTCCTGCTGTTTATGCTGTCTTAATGCCTCGTACATTGTTTCGAGAAGTAAAGCTCTTAGCTCTGTGCCTCTCATTACTATTATATCCTCGCTCACTCTCCTGAGTTTAGTAGACTATTATCTATGTACTTTGCCACATCACACTTTTTAAAGCGTGTTGATGCTCCAAGTTTATAGGCCGGGAGATCATTTGCTAATACTCTTTTGTCAACCGTTCTTAGGTTGATTTTAAGTAGTTCCGCTACCTCTTTCCGGGTAAGCATTTCTAACTCATTGTTTACTGTTTCTGCCATGTCCTTTTAATTAGTGGTTGCCCTTTTAAATTAGGTGGCACGTTTCCGCTTTATTTTCGCTTTTAGTACCCTCTGTTACCTTAACTGTCTGTCTATCAGTTAATTTCTTTTTCCGGGCACGCTTGCGCTTCAAATGCGGTTGCCTTACACCTTGAGGTGGCAGAAAACCTATTTCTTTTCGCTTTAAAATACCTTGCGTTACTTTCTATTACTTTAAGTATTTGATTATCAAGTAGATTAATTTTAACGGGCGCAAAAAAACCGCACCGTATTTTTACATACTGATGCGGTAAGAAAAATCAGAAAGGGTTATTTTATCCTATTTTCTTATCTAATAGGTTCTGTTCGTATTCGGCTGCTTTGCTATTTTGAGGAGTTTCTAGTGCAGGAGAATGTTATACGGTAGCGGCTACTAATAGCTGATTGGGTAGCTGCTTTATAGTATCTTCACCGTCATAGTGCGAATATAAAATGCGGTGCAAATATTGATTTCCAAGTCTATCTGAAAAGAACATCTCTATAAAACATGAACTATGTTTTTTTCCATTCGAGAGATGGCCTTCACCTTCACAAAATAAAGTAAACCCTTCATCAGGCAGGAGGTTGGCATTAGGATTGGGAGGGTAAGGATCTCTTCTTGCAGCCCAACCAACAGTGGGGGTATTAAAGCTAATGTTCGAGATACCATTATTGGTCATTTCTATAATGTTCATTGATACCGAGGAATAGAACTGCCTGTTATCGGGATTTAAATCTCCTTGAGTACTACGCATTTTGGTAGCTTGGATTTTTGGCATAGTGGACATCCTATGTTTATCCTGTTCGATTTCCGCGATTTGCTGCTGAAGGCTAGTGACACGAATTTGAGATTGTAAGTTGTGATACAAAAGTACGGCAGTAATGAAGGTGACGAAAATCATTATCCAATCGGCTACAGTTCCCCATACTTCAGCTTCAAATGGAAAAGTCCTAAGATCTGAGTCTATTTGATTAATCA
Organism: Bacteroidota bacterium; assembly: GCA_040385405.1. GTDB lineage: Bacteria > Bacteroidota > Bacteroidia > Sphingobacteriales > Sphingobacteriaceae > Daejeonella. The sequence continues at coordinate 15,401 of JAZKHM010000262.1, forward strand.
GAAATGCGATAATGGAAATTGTCGATATTGCCAAAAGGAGCAGACGAAGAGTTTTAATTCTGGAAGATTTCACAAATGCCTGGGTTAAGTAACATGGAATGTTAATTGTTTTGATCTTTCTAAGATAATTTTTCCTTTCGGAGAAGCTACTTAAAAATATCCTCCATAAATGTCTATGAGCTAGATTTTTAATTATGGAAGCGGTTTATCTAATATATCACGATAATATTTTCGCTTGCTCATATATTGCAGATGTATAGTACATGAACCAAATTTACACTCAGTGCGTGTAATTTTAAACTCCTTCATCGTTTCAGTTACAGGTTCTACAAAACCGTTCATACTCTTACAGTTCCCACAGCTATCGCTCCCATCCCGGACATGGTACATTGTATAAAGTTCCGATCCACTCTCCTTTGACCATTTCAATACATTTAGAAGGTGGCTTTCCCGGAACTTAAATTGTCTTGTATCCCAACACGGAATACAAGTTGTTCCAATCATGTCTTTCCGAAAAACTTCTTTACTGCAGTCCTCGCAAATTTTAGGTTTGGCTGTTCTTGACATCGTTACCTATTATTATTTCTTACTGAACTTCGCGTTATGCTCCAGAAGAAATTCACGCTTTAGATTATCCATATAGGCTTTAGTCCTATGGTCAACCTTCTTGATCTTAGGCTGTGGATTGTGATTTGATAAGTGAACGATCTTTAGCATTGCTTATGTAAATTAGATTACACCAATATACTTAGTTTATGGAAATATTAGAGGTTGAACTCTAGGCATAGAAAAATAAGGGAAACCGTAAAAATTAGCAAGCACCTTATTGTAACTAGCTAATTCACTAAACCCCCTTAGTTATGAATCAACAAACAGTAAGTAATTCGACTACTACAGAACTAACACAGGATCAATTAAATGCGGCTTACTCTAATGCGGTAGTAGGTTTTAAAGTATTGTGCTCGGAGATCACAGCTGGATCGCTTATGTATATCAAAGCTGAAAATGCCTGGTATAGTATTCCATTGGGAACAGTGTAAAAAAGTAAGCCCTCTTTATGAGAGAGGGCATTACTTCACTATTACTCCCCGTACAATTAATTCGTTCTTTGCGGCTCTATCGCAAATAGTAAGTTTGTTATCTGTTTAATAACTAATGACTTCTTATTTATGTCTTCTTCGCTTAGTTCTCCAAATTCTGGACAAGATGAAGCAATATAAATAGAGAGCATTTCAGTTAGTTGGCCTTCGCACTCCTCCGCATCATTAATGCTATAAAAGCTTTTGATCGTTTCTTTTTGATTATCCGATAAAATTAGTTGTTGAAATGGCGCGTGTCCTGCACCGGAGGCTAACGATAAACTACTCTCAGTAGTTATTGTAAGTTTTAGAGATTTGTTTCGCATGCTTGTATTGTTTAATAAATACCCCGGAGGGGCTGCGAAACCAAATCAAAGACAATGCAATGATAAGAGAACTATAAAATAGTTCAACCCTCCGAGGATATTTTAATTAAATAGAAAATTAAAGGGAAGCATTAACATTGTACTGGTTATTGATTTGATTTCGCATTACTAATGTAGAAATAATATTTCATAGTTGCAACTCTTTTACCTCCCGTTTACAATTCTGTTTTGAATTGGTCATAGTATCAGCTACTTTTGTTGCAGAAATGAGGGAGATTTAAACAAAGGTGTGCAAATAGTGTGCACGCTATTTTAAATCGTCTATGTAACTCATTGATAATTAGACAATTAATAAAACAAACTATGTCATCAGTAGAGACAACTTATTTACCTTACAAAGTTAAGGACATTACCCTTGCAGAATGGGGAAGAAAAGAAATCGGATTAGCCGAAGCAGAAATGCCGGGCTTAATGGCACTTCGTGAGGAGTACGGTCCGTCACAGCCACTAAAAGGCGCACGCATCGCCGGATGTTTGCACATGACCATCCAAACTGCAGTATTAATTGAAACATTGACTGCCCTGGGTGCTGAAGTTACCTGGTCATCATGTAACATTTTCTCAACTCAGGACCACGCTGCTGCTGCAATTGCTGCTGCTGGTATTCAGGTGTATGCCTGGAAAGGTCTTAATGAAGAAGAATTTGACTGGTGTATTGAGCAAACTTTACATTTCGGTCCTGATCGTAAGCCATTGAACATGATCCTGGATGATGGTGGTGATTTAACTAACATGGTATTCGACAGGTTCCCTGAGCTGATTGCTGAGATCAAAGGTCTTTCGGAAGAAACTACTACCGGAGTTCACCGCTTATACGAGCGCATGAAAAACGGAACTTTGCACTTACCTGCAATAAACGTTAACGATTCAGTAACTAAATCAAAATTCGATAATAAATACGGATGCCGTGAGTCATTAGTTGATGCGATCCGTCGTGCAACCGATGTGATGATGGCCGGTAAAGTAGCTGTGGTTTGCGGATACGGTGATGTGGGTAAAGGTTCTGCTGAATCTTTAAGCTCACAAGGTGTGCGTGTAATCGTTACTGAAATCGATCCGATCTGTGCTTTACAGGCAGCTATGGAAGGTTATGAAGTTAAGAAATTAGCTACCGCAATTAAAGAAGCTGATATCGTTGTAACTACAACTGGTAACTGTGATATCGTTCGCGGCGAGCACTTCCTTGCATTAAAAGACAAAGCCATCGTATGTAACATCGGTCACTTCGATAATGAGATCGATATGGCATGGTTGAACGAGAACTATGGCAATACCAAAGTGGAAATCAAACCACAGGTTGACAAATATACCCTTAACGGTAAAGACGTGATCGTTCTTGCCGAAGGTCGTTTGGTAAACTTAGGCTGTGCAACTGGTCACCCGTCTTTTGTAATGTCTAACTCTTTCACTAACCAAACCTTGGCGCAATTAGAGCTTTGGACTAACACTGATAAGTACGAGAACAAAGTTTACGTTCTTCCTAAATATCTGGATGAGAAAGTAGCTCGTTTACACCTGGCTAAAATCGGTGTCGAACTTGAAGAATTAGACCAGCACCAGGCAGATTATATCGGTGTGCCGGTTGAGGGTCCGTTTAAAGCGGATACTTACAGGTATTAAGAGGCCTGAAGTCGGAAGTCTGAAGACGGAACGGAAGTCAGAGGTCTGAGACTTACTAACAACAATATAACCCTTTCGATTATTTCGGAAGGGTTTTTTATTGAATTGTAGTCGTTACGAGCGTTTGTCGATAGATACCTCTGGGGGTGGGTACGTCTTCCGCTCCCCTGCCAAGGGAGCTGTCTGCCTTGGGCGGACTGAGGAGTCGAGTAACTTTCAACCTCACAAATTTTATAAACTTTACTTTACTGAAAATCATATCACTAAATTTGAGCTAAGTATTGGCGTCTCACGTCAGACCTCTGACATCAGACTTCAGACCTCAAATTATGGCTAAACTTTCCGTCAACATTAACAAAATCGCCACCCTGCGTAATTCCCGCGGCGGCAATAACCCGGACCTAATAAAAGTCGCCCTCGATATCGAACGCTTCGGCGCTCAGGGAATAACCGTTCACCCTCGTCCGGATGAAAGGCACATCCGCTATCAGGATGTTTTTGATCTTAAGGCCGTGATCAAAACAGAATTTAATATCGAAGGCAATCCCACCGAAAAAAAATTCGTCGAATTGGTATTAGCTAATAAACCTGCTCAGGTTACGCTTGTCCCGGATGCCGAGGGACAGCTAACTTCCAATCATGGATGGGACACCATCAAACATCAGAACTATTTAATAGATATAATAGCAGAATTTCAATCTGCGGGAATCCGGGTTTCCATTTTCGTCGATCCGGATGCCCGGATGGTTGAAGCTGCCTCAACAACCGGAACCGATAGAATTGAACTTTATACGGAGTCTTATGCATCACAATACCATTCCGGCAAAGAAGCAGCTGTTAAACCTTACGTTGAAGCAGCGTCGCTTGCAAGCAGCCTCGGACTGGGCATTAATGCCGGCCATGACCTTGATCTTCATAATTTAAAATATTTCGCCCAGCAGATCCCGGACTTACTCGAGGTAAGTATAGGCCATGCATTAATATCAGATGCACTATATTTAGGTTTAGAAAACACGGTCCAAATGTATCTCAGACAGTTAAATTAACAGCCATGGCCAGATCATTATCCATTTTATTTATCGCATTAATAAGCTTCTTTTTCGCCTGTAAAAATGAAACTTCAATTAATCAGGATGACGCGTCAGATGTTATCACAGCTTATCTGGAGAGCAACCCTGAATATAAAACCACAACGTTCAGATTTGGGGAACTAAAATTTCACAGCAGAAAAGACAGGGAAGAATTAAATAAATACAAAGAATTAGAAGAAAAAGGATTAATCAAAATGGCGGTGGATGAAATGAAAAAAGCATTTCTCTCTAAAGACAGTATCTATGTCTATCAGGTCACATTATCTGATAAAGCGGCACCATTGGTACTCGAACAAAGTAAAGGCCGGGCAACAGTAAAGGCCGTCAATTACATTCTGGCTGATAATAAACCTGTAAATTTCGTCAAATCCAATGATAAAACTGCGAAGGCCACCGTCTCTTTAAAAAAGGAACCAACAGAGTTTTATGCGTTTATGACGAAAGATTCCAATAGTGATTTCATTACCAAGACTTATAAGCTTAAGTTTAAAAAGGATAGTGGCTGGGAAGTAGAATAATATTCTCCCGCCTCGTGCCGGCGAATAAAAAGGAGAACGGAGATTCAGTGGTTTGGCCTTAGAAGCGTACCTAACGGATAGCTAGTGTAGAGGGGTCGCCTGCGGCGCGCATTGCAAACGTACCGTACTGTCAGTCTATTCGGCTGACAGAGAGGTCCAAAGGTCCGTTCAAAGTTAACTTCCCGCCTTCGTAAGGTACGATGGGTAGCTGCCTCTAACAGCCCTTCTGTCCCTGCAAGTCGCAGAACCCGCCCTCCTGAGATTTGGCAGTAAAGACGCGCTTTATCCTTTGCACTAACATTCATCTCTTCCGCTTCAGTCAAGCAATCCGGAGAAGTGCTGCAGATTCATTCATTTCGTTCACTAACATTCACACGGCTTGGATTGCACCCACAGGATAAAGCGTGGATTTACAACAAATATCAGGAAGGCGCGGCTTTTTTGCCTACTTTTTCAGCTGCTGGAAAAAGTAGGTGCCTTTCCCGCCGGCATGAGGCGGGGTAAATACTTTTCGTGCAAAGGTTTAAAACAACTAACAAACCCGTTATATCTAACAAAAATTAAACAAGAAAATCCTTACTTTTGCCCCACCAATATTCCCCCACTTAATGAAGCTTAATATAGATTATCAGGAAAAATTTGAGCAGCGTCATATTGCTCCCACAGAGCAGGATACTGCTAAAATGCTCGAAACAATAGGCGTAAATTCCCTGGACGAGATGATTGCTCAAACGGTGCCTTCTAACATCCGTTTGAAGAGTCCTTTAAACTTGCCGAACGCGAAAAGTGAATTCGATTATCTGAATGATCTGAAAATTACTGCTTCAAAAAATAAAGTCTTTAAATCTTACATTGGCCAGGGCTATAACGATGTTGTCGTTCCGGGAGTTATACAGCGGAACATCCTTGAGAACCCGGGATGGTACACACAATACACTCCATACCAGGCAGAAATCGCCCAGGGCCGCCTGCAGGCTTTATTGAATTTCCAAACCATGGTGGTCGACCTTACCGGAATGGAAATCGCTAATGCCTCTCTTCTTGATGAGGGAACAGCTGCCGGTGAAGCAATGTTCATGCAATACAGCCTTCGTAAAAATTCGGAAGCCAATGTCTTCTTTGTTTCAGAAGAAGTATTGCCGCAAACGATTGACATCCTGAAAAACCGTTCAGCCCCCTACGGAATTGAAATAATGATTGGAGATCACCGTAAGGTAGAACTAAATGATTCTATGTTCGGCGCAATCGTTCAGTATCCGTCAGGTAATGGGGAAATCTATGACTATACAGACTTCGCATCTAAAGGGCACGAAAAAGGAATAAAACTTACTGTTGTTGCTGATATAATGTCACTTTGCCTTCTAACTCCTCCGGGAGAATGGGGTGCAGATATTGTTGTTGGTTCCACCCAGCGTTTTGGTGTTCCAATGGGATTCGGAGGACCGCATGCAGCGTTCTTTGCAACCAAAGATGAGTACAAGCGTTCAATGCCAGGAAGGATAATAGGCGTAACAATTGACAGCGCAGGGAATTATGCACTACGCATGGCCCTGCAAACACGCGAGCAACATATCAGAAGAGACAAAGCAACTTCGAATATCTGTACTGCACAGGCACTATTAGCCATCATGGCCGGAATGTATGCTGTTTACCATGGCCCTCAGGGGATCAAATTAATTGCAGAGCGGATCCACGGTCTAGCTGTCCTGTTAAAAGATTCCCTTGAAAGCCTGGGTTTCAAACAGGAAAACGAGTATTTCTTCGACACCCTGCGATTCGATCTTGGCAATCTTGTAAATCCAATTCACGCAGAAGCGCTGAATAATGAAGTTAACTTAAATTATAAGGAATCTTCAGTAACTATCTCACTGGATGAAACCACTTCGTTCGAAGATGTACAAACCTTAGTCCGCCTCTTTGCGAAAGTAAAAGGTAAAAACCTTCATGATCTCGATATTAATGGCCTTCGGGAAGGAATTAAACTACATATCCCGGCGCAACTGCAGCGTTCATCTGCATATTTGAGCCATCCTATCTTTAATTCGCACCATTCAGAGCATGAAATGCTGCGCTATATTAAATCGCTTGAAGCAAAAGATCTCTCGCTTTGTCATTCCATGATAGCTCTGGGCTCATGTACTATGAAGTTAAATGCAACAACTGAAATGGTTCCTGTCACCTGGGCCGAATTTAGTAAGATGCATCCTTTCGCACCCACAGATCAGGTGGGCGGGTACATGCAAATATTTGATGAACTGAATAAGTGGCTAAGTGAGATCACTGGCTTCGCTGCAATGAGCCTACAGCCCAATGCAGGCGCTCAGGGGGAATATGCTGGTTTAATGGTTATTCGGGCTTATCATCAGGACCGGGGCGATTTTCAACGGACTGTTGCATTAATCCCGTCATCTGCACACGGCACAAATCCGGCATCAGCTGCTATGGCCGGCATGAAGATCGTTATCGTTAAATGCGATGAAAAAGGAAATATTGATGTGGCCGATCTAAAGGCGAAAGCACAGGAGCATGCTGCAAACTTGTCTTGTCTGATGGTAACCTATCCGTCAACCCATGGTGTATTCGAAGAATCAATCATTGAAATTTGCGAGACTATTCATCAGCACGGCGGTCAGGTTTACATGGACGGTGCAAATATGAACGCACAGGTAGGTCTTACAAGTCCTGCAACCATCGGCGCCGATGTTTGTCACCTGAACCTTCATAAGACATTCTGCATCCCGCATGGTGGCGGTGGACCAGGAATGGGCCCGATCGGTGTTGCGAAACACCTGGTGCCTTATCTGCCCGGACATCCTGTAGTTCTAATCGGAAATGAAAAGTCGATCCCCGCTGTGTCATCAGCACCATGGGGTTCTGCATCTATCCTTTTGATCTCCCATGCATATATCGCGATGATGGGTGCCGAGGGTCTAACAAATGCCACAAAATTTGCGATACTTAACGCGAATTATATTAAAACGCGCCTTGAAAAACATTATCCGGTCCTTTATTCCGGAAGTCAGGGTCGTTGTGCACACGAAATGATATTAGATTGCCGCACATTCAAGAACTTTGGAATTGAAGTGACAGATATTGCAAAAAGACTCATGGATTATGGCTTCCACGCTCCTACAGTTTCTTTCCCCGTGGCAGGAACAGTAATGATAGAACCTACCGAATCAGAACCTAAACATGAACTTGACCGCTTTTGCGATGCGATGATCGCAATTCGTGCTGAAATTGCTGAAGTTGAAAGCGGCACTTCGGATAAAATTGATAATGCGCTTAAAAATGCACCACATACTTCAGCGGTTGTTACCGCGGATGAATGGGATCACCCGTATAGCAGACAGAAAGCCGCATTCCCCCTGCCTTATGTAGCAGCATTCAAATTCTGGCCCTCGGTTGGAAGGGTAAATGACACACATGGCGACAGAACACTGATTTGCGCCTGCCCGCCAATCGAAAGCTATATGGAAGAACTCGTCTAAAAAACTTACACAACTAAAAAGGGCCGGTCAGGCCCTTTTTTTTATTCCATCATTTCTTATTTCACATCACCGACCTTACATATTAATGAAATATCGGGTACGTGAAAAAATTGTTACAAATAGTGCTCGGTAGAAATTCTAATTCGTACATTATCAAAGTATTAAACAATTGTAACAATTTAGTATCTTAGGCAAATACCGTGGGTAAATGAACCTGATTAACCAATTAAAAAATAAACTTTCCAGGTTCTTACTTTTTGCAAGCCTTTCGTGTTTGTGTATTTTCTCAGATACCCAATTAAATGCTCAGGAAGGCAACAAAATCAGACTTCAGCTAAAGTGGAATCATCAGTTTCAGTTCGCCGGCTTTTATGCCGCTCAGCAAAAAGGGTTTTTCAAAGATGCGGGTCTGGATGTAGTATT
>JAZKHM010000263.1:0-10032 GCA_040385405.1 Bacteroidota bacterium
AATATCATTTGATCTTTGCGCCTTGCCGGTAGGAGGTTGCACTTTGTGGCCTTTGCGTTTAAATTGCCAAAGTATATGCATTAACTCAATCTAAACCGCAGCGAAAGAGAGTGTCCAATCGCATTAATCAGTTCGGGATCTAAATGAAGATTCTCTGTATTTTTCTGAGCCCATCCGGTTGGAGTTTTGCAAATGGAGATCTCTTCTTCCTCCATCTTAATTTTGAATTCGGTTGTTTCTTTAGTGACCGGGCTGTCTTTTATTAATTTAAAAACGTAGTCGGAATTTTTATGCGTTATTCTGAGAGGGTGTTCCATAGTACCTTTTCTAACGAACATTGTACCATTATTGTATAGAAAATTAAAAAAATTTGATTTCCTTTTTCAAATGGCCGGCGAAGGGAGTGTCGGCTGGATACGTTCAGCAGCTTGTTCGAATAGAGTTCCGTGTCAGGTATAACTTTTAAAATAAACCGAAAAATTTTTCCGTCACCACAACTAGGGGATACCCCCCGGATTTCACTCTTCTATTTAAAATCATCGCAAACTGTGGAAAAAGCAACGTTTCTTAGATTACTGGACAAGTACATCTCCGGTGGAGCATCACTGGAGGAGGAGCAACAGTTGCTTAATTTTTACGGCAGTTTCAAAAGATCGGATGAAAGTAGCGCTGATCAGGATATCTCATCACTTGATGATAAGATATACCATAGGATTCTTGATGGAATAGGGACTGAAAGCCAGGTTCGCTCAAATCCGGGAAGGATTTTCAGGAATCTTTCCATAGCGGCAACGCTGGTTGTAGCGGTAGCGGTATCGCTTTATTTTTATACAAAAGAGGAGAAAGCAGAATCCGAATATTTTACGGAAATAAGTCCCAAAAATGATATTGCACCCGGTGATAATAAGGCAATACTAACTCTGGCAGACGGATCAAGAATCAGCCTTGATGATGCAGCAAAAGGTTTTGTAGCCAGCCAGGGAAACACTTCCATTACAAAGACAGAAGACGGGCAGATTGTTTATTTAAAAAATCAGGACGGCATTTCAGGCACGAATGGTTCATCGGCAGCGAACACCATACAAACGCCAAAAGGCGGCAGATTTAAGATCAGCCTGCCCGATGGGAGTAAGGTTTGGTTAAACTCAGCTTCTACACTTACATATCCCACAACATTCAGTACATCGGAAAGAAAAGTTAAGCTTACTGGAGAAGCCTATTTTGAGATCGCCCGTAATAAAAACCTGCCCTTCAGGGTTGAGAGTAATAATCAGGTTGTTGAGGTGCTTGGTACCCACTTCAATATTAACTCTTACGAAGATGAGGATTATATTAAGACGACACTTCTGGAAGGAAGTGTACGTGTGATACTAAATTCAGCAAAACCGAATGTCCAGTTATTAAAGCCCGGCCAACAGTCGCTTACCAGTTCTTCGCAATCGGATATTAAAGTACAGCATACCGATACCGAGAAGGCCATCGCCTGGAAAAACGGATATTTCAAGTTTAAGAATACTCCGATTAAGGAGATTATGAAGGAAATAGAAAGATGGTACGACGTGGAGCTTGTTTATGACGGCAAACTGGCACCGGATGAGTTCACCGGCTATATTTCAACAGATGTAAAAATATCCGGCGTGCTGAAGATGCTTGAAGAAAGTGGCGGGATAAAATTTACGGTAAAGGGCAGAAAGCTTAAAGTTAAATCTATACAATAACAAATTTAAATAAACGCAACATGACAAAAAAGAAAACCAGTTAATTGGAACTGGAAAGATCTTTAGAAAAAACCGCCCCGGATTGCGCCCGGAGCGGAGTATTTGTTAAGGTCTTTTCTGAATCCGTGAGTACGAAATTCTATTAATTCCCAAACAATTTAAAATGTAAAAATATGAAAAATGTTTTACTACGTGAATGGGGAAGTTCCTGTATAACAAGCGGTAATTTCCCTACGTTGAGACTCTCTAAAATCGTCTCAAATCAAACATTAAGAATCATGAAGCTAACTACCGTTTTTATTTTAGTGGCTTTTCTGCAGGTTAGTGCTAAAGGCTTCTCACAAAATGTAACGTTAAACGAAACGAAATCTAGTCTGGACAAGGTTTTCAATGAAATTAGAAAACAGACAGGATACGATTTTCTTTATAACACCCGGCTGTTAAGAAATACGGTACCCGTTACTGTAAAGACAAAGAACTCCTCTTTAGAAGATGTTCTGGCAGAGGTTTTCAAAAACCAGCCCCTAACTTATACTATCACCGAAAACACTATTATCCTTAAAAGAAAGGATGAGCGTTTTATGGAAGAGGTTTCTAAATTTTCAATCATGCCTTCGGGGCGCGACAACAGGGCTTTCTCTGCAGGGCAAACAGTTGCCGCTGTTTCCGATTTCGCTATAAAAGCTCAGCGTGTAGACGTGAGAGGTAAAGTAATTGATGCTAATGGCGAACCACTGATTGGGGTCAGTGTGCGTGTAAAAGGATCTCAAGTGGGCGCCTCTACGGATGTTCAGGGTAATTTTACGTTAGACGCTCCTGCGAATGCAGTTTTAGTGTTTACATATGTCGGTTACGTAACCCAGGAAGTTTCTATAAACGGTAGAACGACCATTAACGTCACTCTTGCTGAAGATCGTCAGGCTTTGAGTGAGGTTGTTGTAACGGCATTAGGTGTAACAAAGGCAAAAAGAGGTTTGGGATATGCTGTTCAGGAAGTAAGAGGTGATCAGTTCACTGAAGCTCGTCAGAATAACATTGCAAATTCATTAACTGGTAAAATTGCGGGCGTTGACGCCACACAGGCGAATGCCGGTGTGGGAGGTTCAAGCCGGGTAATCATTCGTGGTAATACATCTCTCAACGGTAATCAACAGCCACTTTATGTAGTTGATGGTATGCCAATTAATAATAGCAACCGTGGCGGCGGAACAAGTACGAGTGGTCTGAACGTTGACCGTGGTGATGGGATTTCAAGTATGAACCCGGATGACATCGCTACAATTTCAGTGTTAAAAGGCGGAGCAGCAGCAGCACTTTATGGAAGTCAGGCTGCAAATGGTGTAATTCTGATTACGACTAAAAAAGGGACTGCTCAACAGGGAGTAGGAATAGAAGTTACTTCTGATGCCAATTTCGGCACCCCTTCTGTATTTCCAAACTGGCAATATGTATATGGTCAGGGTAACGACGGAGTAAAACCTGCAACAGCTGCAGCTGCATTAAGTTCGGGCCGTTTGTCATATGGCGCAAAGCTTGACGGATCAATGGTAATGCAATTTGATGGCGTTATGCGTCCTTATTCTGCATTCAAAGTGAAAGATAACATTCTGAATTTCTATCAGACTCAACAAAATATCACGAATACAGTGGCATTCAATGCTGGTACTGAAAAACTTAGAATGAGGTTATCATTAAGTGATTTGCGATCTAAGGATCAGCAGCCCAATTCTGAATATTACCGGAAAAACGCAGCCTTGAATGTAACCGGCAAAATGGGTAAAAACGACTTCATTACTATTGAAGGAAGTGCCCAATATAATATTGTTGACGCACAGAACAGACAAGGTATAGGATACGCAGAAATTAATGCAGCATGGCCGGTGTATCTTGCAGCTAATAATGTGGATGTCCGCAATATGGCTGGTACTGATCCCAGCAGGCCAGGAATCAACGCCGCTACAGGCCGGGAATTAGAATGGAATCCAGTACCTGCTGCAGTTAATCCATATTACGCAGCCTATCAATTAAGCAACCAGGATGGTGAAAAGCGTCTTATCGGACGCCTGAGTGCTCAATTCAATATTCTTTCGAATCTTTTCATAAAGGGTACAGTAGCGCTTGATAATAGGGATTACAATGAGGAAGCCTATGTGCCAATGACAAGCGCATTTACGCCTCTTGGATATTTTACTTCTTATTATGATGATCAGGAAAAAACAAACTTCCAGGTTATTGCCAATTACAATCAGCGATTTTTATCTGATAAAATTGGTTTCAATCTATTGGGTGGCGCGCAAAGAGAGCGTGACAATCGCCTGGAGAACGTGCTAAATGGGGATACCTGGGTTGTGCCAAATTTTTATAGTTTGACTAACCTCGTTAACAGGAGTCTTGTAAATGAAAACGTTGGCCGTAGCGGTACAAATTCATTATTTGGTGAGGCAAATATTGATTATAACAATATACTTTATCTAACAGTTACCGGAAGACAGGACTGGTTTTCTGTACTTAACCCTGGATTTAACTCTATATTCTATCCTTCTGTAGGTGCAAGTTTCATCCTTTCAGATGTTGTAAAGATGCCGGCCTTTTTAAACTACGCCAAATTACGCTCTTCATGGGCTGAGGTAGGAAGTGCTACGGTAAATGCGGGTAGTATAAACCAAACCTATGGGGTTAGCACAATCAATGCATACGGCTTACCTACATTGAGTAACCCAACAACTTTAAATAATCCTAATATACGTCCTGTAACTGTGCAGACTATCGAGGGAGGCGTAGATCTTCAATTTTTGGATAGCCGCCTCGGTTTGGATGTTAACTATTATTCAAGAAGAACAAGAAATGATATCCTATCTCCGCCGATTTCTGCTGCAACAGGTTATAACGCTGGTCGTCGTAATTTGGGTTTAATAACTAACAAAGGATGGGAAATAAGCTTAACCGGCGCGCCAATCAAAAAGGAGAACTTTAGCTGGGATGTAAACTACAACTTCGGACATAATGTTAGCGAAATTGTTGAACTAGCAGAAGGTATTACTACACTGACGCTGGGAAGTGCAATTGGTGGACCTGCATTGATTAATGCTGTCGGACTGCCTTATTCAACTGTAAGAGCTAACGTAATGAAAAGAGATGCCAATGGTACATTGGTTTATAATGCTGCTACAGGATATGAGGTTCAGGAACTTCGTGATCTGGGTGTGGGTAACCCCCCAACACAAATGGGCCTTGGAAATAATTTCCGTTATAAGAGGTTCTCGCTAACTATTGACATCGATTCAAAATTTGGTGCGGTAGGATATAGTAACCTGATCCAATACGCAACTCGTTTCGGACATACTCCTGCAACCTTGCCGGGCAGAGAAGGTGGATTGACGGTAAGCGGCGTAACCGCTACAGGTGCTCCATTTACCAAGTTTTGGCCAGTAGTGGATCTGGATACTTATTATAACAACTTCGGAAGTGCATATCCGGGACAATTTGTTTACAGTACAGACTTTGTAAAACTGCGCCGTGCAGTGTTCCGTTACAGTCTTCCTACATCTGCCCTTAGGTTCATGAAAGTTCAGCAGGCTTCTATTGGAGTTACTGGTTTAAACCTGGCGATCCTTTACCAGGATAAACGAGTTAAAGAGGCTGGTATCGATCCTGAAATGCAGGAAACTGTGGGCAATGCTCAGGGTAGTCAGGGTGTAATGGCACCAAGAACCAGAAATATTGGCTTTAACGTGAATTTGAGATTCTAATTTTAAAACTAAGAACATGAAAAAGACATTCATAAAAATGATATATGCGGCGGGGGCTATTGTTCTGACCTTAGTTGCGCCTTCCTGTGATACAGAAGCGCTTACTGATCTGAACAGAAATCCCAACGCGATAGAGACAAATATTCCGGAGTATTCATTTACTGCTTTAGTTCTAGGCAGCGGCCCGGGTCAGAATTACAGGGCTTTAGGACAAGGAATGCAGTACTTCTCAAGTTATAAGGAAGTACCCGCGACCGGTGATAAATTTTATAATTTCGGCGGTACTGGTGGTGATTTTGGTGTCTATACGGGTCAGTGGAACAGGATAATCAACCTGGTCGCTATGATTCCGGGTCCGGAAAATGTAAACAAAAGGGCTGCCTGCGAAATCTTGAGAATTCTGGATTTTCACCAGGCTACGGATGGCCTGGGTGATATGCCGTATACCGAGGCTATGAAAGGGCTGGATAATCTAAAGCCTAAATATGATACTCAACAAAGTATCTACATGGCCATGCTTAATGAACTCGACGCAGCATTGAAATCTATGGATGCAACTAAACCTAATGTATTTGGGAACGCTGATCCGTATTTCAAAGGAGATGTAGCGAAATGGAAGAAGTTTGGTTATACCCTGATGCTTCGTTTAGGCATGCGTATATCACAGGTAGACGCTGCTAACTCTAAATCATGGGTGGAAAAAGCTGCCGCAGGGGGTGTAATGACATCATTTGCAGATATCGCTTATATAAAATACGCAAATGTCACAGGTCAGATGAATCCGCGTGTAGGCGGTATGATCAGCGGTGATTTTGCTGCGCCAGGTGGTGATAACGTTGAAGGAAGTAAATGGACAGCTAAGTTTATAGACCACCTGAAAGCTACCCAGGATCCACGCCTGCCAGTTATTTCTGTGGTTTGGGTTCCTTCAGGCAATACATATACACCAAATAACACTCCAGCTACTCAACGCGGAATGAAGGAGGGTGCGGTAAATACAAGGCCATCAGATTTTGATACTTATTCTGAACCTTCATTGCTTTACCTGGATCGTGGTTCGCCGATTATTACTATGGGTCCGGCTGAGGCATATTTAATTTTAGCGGAAGCTGCTGCAAGAGGATGGAATGTGGGAACCACTGCACAAGCTGCATACACAAATGCAGTTCGTCAGGCAATGGCTCAGTGGGCTTTATGGCCAACAGTTGCCCCTCATTCGGGTGTAATAACTACCACTCAGGTAGATGCTTATTTGGCTGCTAATCCATATCCTACTGGGGGCACATTTGCTCAGCAGCTTGAATTTATAGCCACACAGCACTGGGTGTCAATGTTAGGGGATGATTATGAAGTTTGGGCTAACTGGCGCCGTGTTAAATACCCGGTATTTAACTATGCAAACTGGACTAATACTGCTGGTCAAAAGGTTTCATATCCTGGTAATGTTACTGCGGGAAAAATGTTCAGAAGGTTTTCATATCCTTTAACAGAGCTTAACGTTAACCCAACTAATTACCTTGATGCGATTAAACGCCAGAATTTCACCGAACAAACTGCTGACCTTCTTCAGGGAAGAATGTGGTGGGATGTTGGACCGGGAACCGGACAGAGCAACGTAAATTAATAATTTAACTAATATATTATTTCCCCCGGGAATTAGGAATATGAACATTCAATAATATATTAGATATACAATAAGGGGAGATTAGATTATAATCTCCTCTTATTACTTAAAAGAGTTCAATTCAATTAATTTAAATAATATGAAACGCAGAGATTTAATAAAATACCTTTCCGTGGCCCCGATTGCGGGAGCTGCCATCGGTACGGGTATGCCATTTGTTGCTGAAGCGGCTGAAGCTGCCCCCGCACTGGCGAAACGCGATGTGATAAAAGAATTAGGCTTACGAACATTTATTAACGCTGCAGGAACTTATACGACTATGACTGCGTCGCTGATGCATGATGAAGTGATCGATACGATCAACGAATCTGCTAAGCATTTTGTGATGATAAATGATGTGCAGGACAAAGTGGGGGAGAAAATTGCAGCAATGTGTAAAGCTGAAGCAGCTATGGTAACTGCCGGATGCTGGTCGGCATTGGTGTTAGGAACCGCCGGAGTGCTTACACGGATGGATCGTAAGAAAGTTGCCTTGCTGCCAAACCTGTCCAGTTTTGAGAAGACTGAAGTTATAACCCAGAAAAGTCATAACGTAGGGTATGTTCATGCGTTAACGAATACCGGAATTGTTCCGGTTGAAGTCGAGACGGTAGAGGAACTTGAGAGAGCGATAACAGGCAAAACAGCCATGATGTGGTTTTTGAATTCAAGCGCCCCAATGGGCAAAATTCAGCATGCGGAATGGGTTGCCATCGCTAAGAAGCACAATATCCCTACTTTGATTGATATGGCAGCCGATGTGCCTCCTGTAGAAAACCTTTGGAAATATAATGAACTTGGCTTCGACCTTGTTTGTGTCTCCGGCGGTAAAGCCATGGCTGGTCCTCAAAGTGCAGGCATACTAATGGGAAGAAAAGACCTTATCGCGGCTGCAAGATTAAGCGCCCCTCCAAGCGGAGGAAATATTGGCCGCGGAATGAAAGTAAATAAGGAAGAGATCCTGGGAATGTATGTGGCCCTTGAGAAATATATTAATCAGGACCATGATAAAGAGTGGAAAATGTGGGAGGCACAGGTAGCTACAATAACAGATGCCATAAAAAAGGTAAATGGCGTAACAGCAGAAGTAAGCGTGCCGCCGATTGCTAATCATACTCCAAAAATTACTGTTTCCTGGGATCAGACAAAGGTAAAAGCTACGCCAGCAGCGATCAGGAAAAGCCTTCAGGATGGTAGTCCTTCCATCGAAACAATGGGTGGACAAGATAGTATCGACATCACTGTGTTTATGCTGAAAAAGGGGCAGGAGAAGATTGTGGCGAAGAGATTGCAGGAGGAACTTGCGAAGGTAGCGGTTTAGTTGAGGGTCACTAGCGTTCGGTAAAAAGATTTTGTTTTTCGACCCCGAAGGCGGTCACATGTTTATAGTAATGGATATTCCCGATAAGTCGACCCCGAAGGTGGTCGCATATGTTTGAAATTTCACATACGACCACCTTCGGGATCGGGGTAAGGGCTAGAATGAATTTTTCTATAAACATGTGACCACCTTCGGGGTCAAACCTTCCTGATTTTATAGAGGGGTGCTTTAAAAAGAAATGGCAAACATCCAAAGCGACATTAAAACATATTTATAAGATTTAAATTTCAATCGGACATCTCAAAAATGATATACTCAAAATTCTTAATACCAAGGTCAATAGTCACTTTACTAATTACAGCGGTGGCAATTGGGGCCTGTAACACAAATAAAAACGACGAAACCAGCAAATCCAACGATTCCACTCTTGTCGCTGATTTTCGTGTTTTACCCAAGGGAGACACCGCGATTTCAAACAGAAAATTTGAACAGGTTCCGGCTATTGCAGCAAGCGAGGATGGGAATGTTCTGTATGTCGCCTGGTATTCGGGCGGTACGGCACCCGGACCTGGAAATTTTGTTACGGTTTCCACCAGCACAGATAAAGGAGAAACCTGGGTCAACGACCAGTTAGTTGTTTATCCAAAATCACCATCCACCCGATTATTCGACCCGGCCTTATGGAGGGATAATAAGGGACAGGTCCGTCTATACTACGGATCAGCCACAGATAGCCTCGTGTGGGATGGAATAGGCGGCGTTAATTCCGTAGACATAAGCATGGATGGAACTGGTATCGCCTATAAGGCACCAAAGCGATTAACTGATGGCGTTATGAGCAATAAGCCCATATATGTGAGTTCAAAAAAGTTTACGCTTCTTCCTGTTTATGTGGATAAGCCCGGCAGTCCGGACACTACTGTTAAAGCCTTCCCTGAAAATGGCGCATTCCTTTTTGCAAGTGACGATAAAGGAATAACAAAATATTCTGCAATTGTGCTTCCCGATTCGCTTCGAATTCATGATGAACCTCAAATTGCTGAGGTAAATTCAGAAGGGGGATTTCTAGCCTTGCTTCGAACTACAAAAGGTATATATTCTGCCACCAGCTCAGATTATGGAAAATCCTGGTCTGGCCCAAAACCATTCACAGCCTCCGGGCCAACTACCTCAAGCCGTTTTTATATCGGCAAGCTGGCCTCAGGCAATTTACTGCTGATTTCAAATAATAGTACAACCCGGAATAATATGACAGCCTCTTTATCGAAAGATGGCGGTAAAACCTGGCCCTACCAGTTATTATTGGATCCCAGGGAAAATGTTTCTTATCCGGACGCCGACCAAACACCGGATGGAGCGATTCATGTAGTCTTTGACAGGGATAGAACCGGAGCAAAAGACATTTTGTACTGCCGATTTACCGAAGAGGATATATTGAAAGGATTGAAGGAGAATGTGTTTAAGAAGAGGGTTAATAAGTAGGGGAAGAGTTAACAACCAAAAACCAACCATTGACAACCACCAAAACCCTCCTCTGCTGCGACTGGGGCACAACATCTTTCAGATTACGCCTCGTTAATA
>JAZKHM010000264.1:0-11870 GCA_040385405.1 Bacteroidota bacterium
ACCTGATATCAACAGACGAATTCTGTATTCATCATAATATCGAATTCTCATTTATACGTAATCTGCAGGAATTTGGGCTGGTGGAAACGGTAAGTGTTCAGAAAGTGGAGTATATCCCTAAAGACCAGCTGGAAAAACTGGAACGTATACTTCGGCTTCATAAGGATCTGGATATTAATACTGAAGGTATCGACACCATCGGCCACCTCGTGGAAAAGATCCGGAATCTTCAGGAGGAAGTCATATATCTGAAAAATCGGCTGAGGTTATACGAGGATGAAGAATAAGGTGCAAGAGGAAAGGTGAAACTCATTTTTTAATCTTGTGCAGTCGAAACTCCTGCTTATAAACCAGAAAAGAAGAATTCGAAAATTCAATCTTTTTCTTACCCTTTGGCCGGTTTAAGTCCATCATAGGTTCAAATCTAAAATCGAGGTATAGATTCGGTACCAGTCTTTTCTGATAGGAATAACGGACCATCAGCAGGCGACGGTTTGCCTGAGTGTATCCCGTATAATTGATATGCTGCGAAACAGACTGGTAAATAGGCATTCCCTGCGAGGAAATAAATTCGTTCGCATCCCAGTAAGTTCCCATCAATGAACCATATTTTGTATCGACGCCACTATTGAGGAACCAACCGCCTCCATTTGAAAAGGCCTGTGTCGATGTAAATGAAAGATCCCGGTAATGGCTGTAAAAGTTCTCCGACCGAAAGGCATGAACAAATCCTTTTACTGGAACTTTTAACTTCAATCCCATCGCACCATTCACCAGCGTTTGCAAGGGCACTGTTGTCACGTCAATTTGCCCGCCCTGGTGAAAAATTGTAAGCTGTAAAGGCAAAGAAAGGCTGACTTTAGATTTTTTAATTAGTGAGATATCCGCCGAAGCACCACCCAATATTTGCTCCTGGTCTGGCGATGGTTTGTAGATCATTCTCTTCCAGTTAATAAAGGCATCCAGAAAGAACGACTTATTCTCTATAATAAATTGCGTTCCATATTCTACTGGTTCGGTAATTCGCTTTTCAAAATCATACACCGGATCGATCATCCTGTGATGTATACTTCCTTCCAGTACCCCATTAATAAGAGTGGTGTTATGTTTCTGGTATTTCACAGAAAATAAGGGGAAAGTCCGGTAAATACCGCGCCCGCCAAAATCCTTACGCAGATGAACGCCTGCTGAAATTGTTAATTGAGGATGAGCATAGTATAGTAATTGCGGCTCAAGCTGCGCTCCGAATAAAGTATAACCATCCTGTATCTTATTAAAATATTCATAATTCCGCATGTAATTGAAATTATGAACGCTCAAATGGAACTCGCCTGTTTTCAGACTGTCGGGACGGATGCGGTATTCGAGGCTGTCGTTTACGATTTGTGCCTGTAATGCAGTGAGCGCGAAAATTAATACTATCAGAAAATAGATCTTCTTCATTAAGCTAGTTTCGCGCTGTCGATAGATGGCAAAACAAACGCACTGGTAAAGATAGGTATCTCAGGCAATAGAGGTGCAAAAGTGTTGCGAATTCAATAAGAGCAACGTTTAAGTAAAAAGGGCCGACAATGGAGTAAATTGCTGCAAACCTATTCGCTGCAGCATAAGTAGGTAAAATTCTATTCTACAATTACTTCACTTTATCATAAATAAAATTCTTCTCATCTACCCCGGCCTGCCCGCTTGACATCACAATAGTGGTGTCACTTACATTCAGAAAAGTACCGAGTTTACTGCCGCCATCAATGATGAAAGTTATTCTATATGGGTAAATTACCCCGGAGTTTCTGTCATCATCAGTGACCTTGCTGATCTTAAATGTACCACTCTTGGAAGGGTTTAAGCCAATAGTCATTTCATAATTGTTACCGCTGAACTTGTATATCGCACCGTTAGAAGTACCCTTCTGAGATCGCAATTCCCAGGTACCATCAACAACGGTAACCAGAGACTTATCTTTGTCACAAGCTGAGATCAGAAAGAATATAATGATTACACTTAATTGTAGTAAGTTTTTCATAGGAGTGGCTTTTACAGGTAAGATGCTGAATGTTTGACAACGGTTGCAACAAGGTAGCAAAAACTTTGATTTTTTAAACCGATCCTCCTGGCTAATGACCAAAACGGGTAATCCTTTTAGTTAACGGCAAGCGATTCGCGCAAATCCCGTGAACTCTACAGTAAACATATCTGTCTCTCAGCGAACTCCGCGTAAAAATCCACGCACTCTGCAGTAAAAAAAATTGATCTGGAACTACCCCTTCAACCGATAATATTTATAAACCTTAACCGCCGACATAATTATCACACTAAACAGCACCAATCCCACTAATCCATAAATCCAGTCGATGGCACTTTTAAGAATAACGGTAAAAACGATTGCAACTAAGAAAATTGTCGCAAGTTCATTCCAGATCCGAAGCTGTGTGGAAGTCCATTTGAAAATTCCCTGTTTCAATTGATTGATGATATTCTGACAGATAAAATGGTAGATGAGCAGACCCAGAACGAAAGTGAGTTTAACGTGCATCCAGGGCATGGAAAGAAGATCAGGGTTTAAATAGAACATACCCACACCGGCCAAAACAGCAAGAATCATCGCAGGTGTAGTAATTATATACCATAATTTATGCTGCATGATCTCAAATTGCCGCTGAAGAACCATTTTTTCATTCTCCGTGCGATCATTTGCCTCTACATGATATATAAATAACCGTACGATGTAAAAAAGCCCGGCCATCCAGCTGACGACGAAGATGATGTGGAGGGCTTTGAGGTAGAGATATTCCATATGTTGCTAAAAGCTCAAAGCGTAAAGCTAAAAGCTAACTTCTTGTTTGTTCTTCTAACTTATGTATCTATATGTTATTCGCTTTGAGCTCTCGGCTTTAAGCTTTTGGCTTTAAGCTTTAAGTTAAAATCGGTATTTCTTAATCAACTCCACCGCATATTTCACATTATCAAACGGGATATCGGGCATTATTCCATGACCAAGGTTAAAGATAAAACCATCCTCCCCACGCATCCGTTCAAATAGTCGGTGGATACGATCTTTAATGACGGATTTATCCGCATAAAGTATGTGCGGATCCAGGTTTCCTTGTACAGCAATACCAGCAGGCAATATTTTCTTGATATTAAGCAGGTCGGCGTTCCAGTCAACGGAGATAACATCCGGTTTAGTTTCTGCCATTAAAGGCGCGAAAACGGAGCTTCCTTTACAGAAAGATATCACAGGGATATCCTTACGGTTTAATTTGGAAATAATCTCTTTGTTATAATTGTGAGAGAATTCTGTATAATCATCCCAGCTTAATGCGAGTGCCCAGCTGTCAAATAATTGAACGGCATTTACACCGGCCTTGATCTGAAGGTTCAAATAGTCAACTGTAACTTTCGCTATTTTTGCAAGCAGCTGATGAGCCAGCTCCGGATAGTTATGAATAAACAGTTTAGTAAGTTTGAAATCCTTTGAAGATCCCCCTTCAACCAGGTAACTCATCACGGTAAAAGGTGCACCTGCAAAACCGATCAGGGGGATGCTTCCGTTCAATCGCTGCTGAATAACTTTAATCGCATCCGCAACATACTGAAGTCTGTCCTCAACATCGGTAAGTAAAGCATCAACATCAGCCTGATTGCGCACGGGGTTTGCGAATCTTGGGCCTACACCCTGAGTAAAGCGCAGTTCACCACCCATTGCCTCTGCTGTTACAAGAATGTCCGAAAACAATATTGCTGCGTCAATCCCGAGCAGATCGACCGGAAGCATCGTAACATCCGCGGCTATTTCTGGTGTTTTACACATTTCAAGGAAAGAATACTTGTTCTTTATCTCCCAATATTCGGGCATAAAACGGCCTGCCTGCCTCATCATCCAAACCGGTGGGCGTTCTGTACTTTTAGAAAACGCTGCACGTAAAAAAAGGCTGTCCTGTATATTGTTCTGACTCACTATGCTTTATTAATTTCAGATTCGATTTTTTCAATAATTGTTCTCACCCTTGAGGTAATTTTGTAAGACTTAGCGCGCTCGACATATGCCGCAGCCCGTTCATATTCTTTCTTACGAAGATTTAGGTTGGCTAGATGGACAAGCACAATTGCCTTGTCATTCTGGTTCCTTAAAGGGAAATTACTTGCTATTTGAAAATGCTTTTCAGCCTGCTCATAATTTTGGCGATGAAGTTCAACATTTCCGTAGATGAACTCATAAAAACCGCGGCGATGCCTTCCGAGTTTATCAGGATCTTCAATCTCCTTCAAAAGCTCCTCAGCCCCATCATAATTTTTAGCATGGAATTCGCGCGCTGCCATTACAACTGTCCCCTCACGGAAATATCCCCAAATGAGTAGGGCAATTCCGATTCCGATAATAGCTGTTATTTCATAGACTTGCTGACTAATGGTCCAGCCTAACAAAAATACGGCAACTCCAATAACCCAAAAACGGGCCTTCTTAGTGAACATTTTTAATGTATGTCAGTGAATTTGTATCCAACTCCCCTGATTGAATGAAAATAGGTCGGGTTCTTTTGATCCGGTTCAAAATATTTCCTAAAAGTCAGTATAAAGTTATCTATCGTACGAGTTGAAGGGTAAACATCATAATTCCACACAGTCTCCAGGATTTGCTCACGGGAAACAGCTTCATTACGGCGTTCAATTAAAAGTTTCAATAACATTGTTTCCTTTTTAGTAAGCGGGGTTACCGTGCCATCATCATCCTTCAATTCGAACGAGTTAAAATAGATTGTTTTGTCGCCTATCTTGTACGAGTTCAGCTCCTTCAGATCATCACCTTTCATGCTCCTTTTTACAAGGATGCCAACACGCAAAATAAGCTCTTCCAGATTGAAAGGCTTAACCAAATAGTCGTCCGCACCCTTTTTTAGTCCCATGACCCTGTCTTCACTGGTATTTTTCGCAGTCAGGAACATAATAGGGACTTCAGAATTTTCAAGGCGAATAGTTTCCGCTACTTGAAACCCGTCGATCTCCGGAAGCATTACATCCAGTATAACCAGATTAAAGCGCTCCTCTTTAAAGATCTTTAGCGCCTTCTTGCCGTCAGTTGCAGTTGACACTTTGTACCCTTCCATTTCCAGGTTAAGCTTAATTGCCTCAAGAAGATGATCTTCGTCCTCTACAAGCAGGATTCTTTGTTTAG
This sequence comes from Bacteroidota bacterium, assembly GCA_040385405.1. Classification (GTDB taxonomy): domain Bacteria; phylum Bacteroidota; class Bacteroidia; order Sphingobacteriales; family Sphingobacteriaceae; genus Daejeonella. The sequence goes on from JAZKHM010000264.1 coordinate 5,174, forward strand.
TTAGCATTTGCGTTGAATATGACTTCGAAAATTGTTCCCGAAGGCTGATTATTTTTTACTTTTATGGTGGCCTGATGTTTATCAAGGACCTGCTTTACAATAAATAAACCCAGTCCTGTACCCTTTGTTTTACGGGTATCCTCACTGCCGACCCGGTAGAACTTTTCAAAAATACGTGTTTTTTCCAGATCGCTGATACCTATCCCTGAGTCAGCCGTAACGAAATGGATCTCACCATTACTGCGGAATAATTTCACCTTCACCTCAGCACATGGCGGGGAATATTTCACCGCATTCTCGATCAGATTAGTCACCATCGAAGTAAGCGCGAATTTATCTCCCTTCAGCGTCACTCCTTTTTCAACGTCGGCGCTGATAATCTGAGAACTGCAGGTATGAACCTGTAAACGTTCCGCTACCTGCATTACAAGCTCTGAGAAATTGAACTCTTCTTTAGGAAACGAGTAGGAATTGCTGTCAATCTTACTCGCCAGAAGCATATTTTCTACCAGATCATCCAGCCGCTCTATATCTTTTAACGAATTTTTTATAAAGCCTTTTTGCTTCTCCCTGTCCAGGTCCCGCTTTAAGATCGTTTGCAGGTAAAGTTTTATAGATGCCAGCGGTGACTTCAGCTCATGAGTAACAGATAAAAGAAAGTTCTTCTGTTGCTGATGTAATTTACGTTCCTTGCTCAGGGTTTTATGCATGTAGAATGCACCCACAAAAACGATGAAAAGAAAGACTGCAGCCTCCCCGACTATCATTCCTTTGCTGTTAGGCCGCGCGGCGAGTAATAGTGCTCCCCACCAGACAAGCTGAAAAGTCATGTATAATACAAGACAGTAAAATATGATCAGCGGCCTTCTCATTTTAATCAGCTCTGGCCCCCCTGAAAACAAAGTCAAGGCTTTCGAAAATTGCCCGCTTGGCTTTCTCGAGCTCTATTTTGGAATGTGCTGATGATACAAATCCAACTTCATAACCAGAGGGTCCAAGGTAAACACCCCGGTTCAAAAGCTCCCGGTGAAAGATCTTAAATTTCTCCATGCTTGATGCATCGATCTCTTCAGCAGAACTGATAGTCTCCAGGTCAGTAAAAGCAAACCAGAATATTGACGCAATGGAAAATATCTTCACCTTGTAATTCCGGGCTGTTGCAAATCGCTGTATAGATTCAGTAAATTCCAAAGTCTTGTTATTCAGATCCTTGTAGAAGCTGGACTTCGATAACTCAGTTAACTGCGCGATACCTGCGGCCATTGCGACAGGGTTGCCCGACAAGGTTCCTGCCTGGTAGACCGGGCCGTCCGGCGAGATCATTTCCATGATTTCGGAAGTGGAACCGTACATACCCACTGGCAGTCCGCCTCCGATAATTTTCCCGTAAGTAATGATATCTGGCTTCACCTGATAAAAACCTGCTGCTCCTTCAAAGCCTACGCGGAAGCCCGAAATAACCTCATCGAAGATCAGCAGAGTTTTATGCTTTGTACATATCGATCGCAGAAATTCAAGGAACTCTTTAGTTTGAAGCAGCAAACCATTATTAGCAGGAACGGGTTCAATGATTACTGCCGCTATCTGATCACTGAATTGTTCGAACGCAACCTTAACTGCTTCCTCATTGTTCAACGGTACAACGATAGTTTCATCAGCGAATGCTTTTGGAATACCTGCGGATGATGTTTCACCGAACGTCACCAATCCGGAACCTGCTTTAACAAGTAATGAATCTGAATGCCCGTGATAGCAGCCCTCGAACTTAATGATCTTATCACGTTTGGTATACCCGCGCGCAAGACGGATTGCCGACATGACCGCCTCAGTTCCTGAACTGGTAAAACGCAGTTTTTGTATGTATTTATTATTCTTTAATATCAATTCTGCCAGCTGGTTTTCAAGCGCAGTTGGTGCTCCGAAGCTCATGCCATTCTGCATCACTTCAATAACTTTTTCGCGTACCCCTGCGTGATTGTGGCCCAGGATCAATGGGCCCCAGGAAGCACAGAAGTCGATAAACTTATTGCCGTCTGCATCCCAGACAAAACAACCATCGCCCTTCTGTATAAACAATGGCGTGCCATGTACAGATTTGAATGCCCTTACCGGAGAGTTAACTCCCCCCGGAAAATATCCCTTAGATTTTTCATATAGCTCCGCGGACTTCTCTCTTGAGATGTCTGGTTTACCTGTATAATTCACCGGCACTTCTGCTTCTGATCCGGAGAAGATCTTTTTTAATGACTCTAACATTGAGTTGTAAGTTATAAGTTGTAGGTTATAAGTTGCAAAGCGCCTAAGACCTACTTATTTTATTCTAATTAAACCACTTCATGCGCCGAGTGGAAGTCTTTGTTCCTTGCTCTTTGGTTCTTGGCTCTTGGCTCTTGGTTCAAATCACATCCAGTGCTTCTCAACAATCTCCCTGGCATGATAAGTAATTATAATATTGGCACCTGCCCGGCTGAAAGCATACATATTCTCCATCACCACTTTTTGCTCATCAATCCAGCCTCTTTGTGCTGCCGCCTTAACCATTGAATACTCTCCCGACACATTGTAGCAAGCTACTGGAAGATCGGTATTTTCTTTCAAACGGTGAATAATATCTAAATATGCCAGAGCTGGCTTAACCATTAATATATCAGCTCCTTCTTGTTCGTCAAGCATGGCTTCACGCATAGTCTCTTTCGGATTTCGGAAATCCATCTGATAGGCTTTACGATCACCTTTGTTTGGCGCAGAGTCGGCCGCTTCCCGGAATGGGCCATAATAAGCAGAAGCAAATTTAACGCTGTAGCTCATAATAGCTGTATTTTCCAGGTTATTCTGATCCAGGACATTTCTTATCCCGAGTATACGACCGTCCATCATATCAGAGGGAGCAACCATATCCGCTCCGGCTTTAGCGTGTGTAAGAGCCATTTTAGCAAGCACATTGACAGTTTGATCATTATGAACATAGTCATCATGCATGATGCCGCAGTGGCCATGAGTAGTATAGGCACAGGTGCACACATCAGTCACTACGAAAATATCCTTACCAAAAGCGGCTTTCAATTCCCTGACGGCATTGGCTACAACCGAATTTTTATCGTACGACGAACTCGCATCCTCGGTTTTTTGTTCCCCTACGCCGAAAAGCAGAACTTTATTTATTCCAAGCTTTAGCGATTTCTCCACATCCTTAACCAGGGCATCAGAGCTGAAATGACTGACGCCGGGCATAGCATCAATGCCATGAACCGTGTTCTTTCCCGGAACAACGAAATAAGGATATATAAACATATCCTTTGAAAGCCGTGTTTCAGCAACCATTTCGCGCACTATCGGCGAATTCCTTAATCTTCTGGGACGTATAAGCATTGTTAATGTGAACTTTCTCTTCTGTCAATAAAATCAAGTGCGAACACTGCTTCAGATAAACCCACCTCGTCTGGTGAAAAAGGAAGCGTATATTTTACTCCCATTTCATCGAATTTCTTACCGGTAGATTTACCTATGCAGATCACTTGCTGATCAGGTTCAAGCAAGTTGTTAATAAAATAGGATTCAACATTTGAGGGGCTGGTGAATATCAGCACGTCCGCATATGATTGAGTAACATCCTCTTCAGGGACAGTCTCATATACGGTAAGCTCGACAATTTTGGTATCAGCTGATAAAGCTTTCTGAATGGTTCTCAATGAACCCTTTGCACTTGGAAAAAGCACGTGAGTACCGTTCGCAACTTTTGCGAATTCTTTGGCAATATCGTTCGTGTCAATCCCTTCTTCCTCACCGTTGAATTCGGCCTTTTTTCCAAGATAACGCAGTGCGTCTTCAGAACCGCGCCCCAATACTCCAAACTTTGCCTTCTTAGGAAGCTTTGGTTCGAGTCTGAAGAAATAATCGATAGCATTTTTGCTGCTGAAAAACACCCAGTCGACGTTTCTCAGGATATAAGAATCAAGCTTATTAATTGACGGATATGTCTTAATCAGTGAGCGGCCCTCTATTTCTATTCCGTGTTTTTCAAGCGCCGTTCTCAGATAACTTGTTTCGGGCAATTCCCGGGTAATAAATATATTTTTGGGAAATTTCCTTTCCGGGGCGAACTTTGAAACGATCTTTTCTGCAAGCCCTTTAATAGTCTTGGATTGCAGGAAAAGGCGATCGGGAAACTCATCACCTTCATCGGCTTTTGAGGTCCATACCTGATACTGGCTGCCATCTTTTCGGCAATAGCAGCCAAGAGGCATATGGCAGCCACCATCGAAAAGGTTAAGTACCTTACGCTCTATGCCTATTTGTTCAGCAACGTCCTTATGGTTCAATGGCTGCAGTCTTTCAAAAAGCTCTTTATCGTTTTCACGGATCTGGATGGCCAGTACCCCCTGTGCCGGCGCGGGAATAAACTCGATCGGATCTAAATCCTCTACATAAAATTCACTCAAATCAATTCCCAGACGATGAACACCTGCCTTGGCAATCATGATTGCGTCGTAATCTTCATCACGTAATTTCTGAATACGCGTAGGCACGTTACCCCTTAACTCTTCAACTTCGAGGTCCGGACGAACGGCTAATAGCTGCGCCTTTCTGCGGTTGGATGATGTTCCTACCATTCCGCCGAATTTTACTGCGAGCTTCTGATGAAACTCCACACAATCCTTCAGGATGATCAGAAGTTCTGAAGGATCTTCCCGTTCAGATACCGCAGCTATGATCAATCCGGGCGGATTGTTAGTTGGAAGGTCTTTATGAGAATGGACAGCGAGATCAATCGTTCCGCTCAAAAGTTCATCCTCGAGCTCTTTTGTGAAAAAACCTTTGCCTTCAAGTTTATCGAAACTCAGGTTTATTATTTTATCTCCCTGTGTTTTAATAATCTTTAATTCGGAGTCAATGCCAAGCTTAGCAAGCTCATCTTTAACAAAATTAGCTTGCCATAATGCAAGATCGCTACCGCGTGTTCCAATTATGATCCGATGGCTATCGGATTTAGAATTTCCGGCTGCTCCGGGTAAATTATCAGACATGGCAATATTTGTTGATCGGCAATTGAAGGGTAAAATTAACCAAAATGATTGGCATCAGATTGGTCTCAGCTATTATTTATAAGGATATCCTTAGCCATTACCATCGGAACGCTAATGTATTTTTTCTCCATGTAGTTCATCACTTTAGTTAAAACCTCCCGTGAATTCTCATCCATGCTTTCAATATCCTCCGCAAAAATGCGGTTTATAGCTGTATTCTTAATTTCCTTAATTTTTTCAGGAACATCCCTCATCGCAATTTCAACGCGCCGCTGTTTTAAAACAGGTTTAAACTCCTGGATATTCTGATCAATGATCCGCTCAGCAAAAATCAACTCCTCATAACGTTCCTGCAGATTGCTGTTTGCAATTTCCTGTAAGCTATGTACTTCAATAAAAGTTACCGGGTTTTTTTCAATTACGGTGCAGCACGTATCGTTCGGAACAGCCAGGTCAACAATTACCTTACGGGAAGTATCCCCATTTAGCAGTGACTGGTAGATTTCATTAGTGATCAACGGCTCGGTTGAGCTCGTGCAGGTAATAATCACATCGAACCCCTCTTTATATCTTTTCAGTTCCTCCAAATCAAAAGCACTTCCCCCCAGTTCTTCAGCCAGAACCTCCGCATGAGCAAGTGTACGGTTGAAAATAGTGAAATTAGAATATTTATGCTTTTGAAGGTATTTGGAAAGGTTTTTATTGGTTTCGCCCGCGCCTATGATGAGGATACGTGCATTTGTGCACATCTTCAATTCACGAAGCTTGCGATAGGCCAGCGAAACAACGGAAATTGGCTTGCGTGCGATTCCCGTATTTGTATAAACTTCTTTGGCGGTTTTTACGACACGGTTCATGATCAGGCGGAGATAATCGCCTGTGAACCCGGCTACACGGCAAGTTTCATATGCTTTTCGGATCTGGGCGAGAATTTCCTTTTCGCCTACCACCAGGCTTTCCAGTGAACACGAAATGCGAAGCAGATGATTAAGTGCCTCTATATCTTCGTAAACCGAAACCTGATTAACGAAGCTTTCTATCTGCTCCTGAGGAATACCGAGGTCTAATGTCTCGATAAAATCCCTGATAAATACATTGTCGAGGCTCTGTTCGGCCGTGAATACAAATTCGACACGGTTGCACGTTCCAATATAAAAAATCTCAGGAATGTCGAAACGCTGCTTTACACGCTCAAGACTTCTGTGCAGTGTCTCATTACAAATCACAAATTTCCCCAGATCTTTAAGGTCTATGTGCTTGTGTGTAAACGCAATAACTTTTAAAAACTTCAATTCCAGCTATCCTAAGTAAAAAACCGCAACAAATGTAACGAATAAGGGTTTTTGTATGTGTCACCTGTTTGTAAACACGGATGTTTAGACTGATTATAAATAACTTGGAGTTGTACGTATTACGTGGTACGTTACACGTCCCCCAGGCTACGTACCAAACAATGTGCTGCACGTTCAGCAATAAGTTGATAGTACGGTTAACGTCCCGAACTTTTACTAAATTTATAATAATTCAAACGTTCAATTGAAGCCAATCAGCCTTTCTATGCCGGCCTACTATTATGCCAGTTTAGCTAAAAGTATAAACTATAACCTAATACTCTTCAAAACGTAATCGATTAAAAACTGTTACTAAAAAATGATCGTCAACCAAACATTCAC
>JAZKHM010000265.1:0-3363 GCA_040385405.1 Bacteroidota bacterium
GTTACTCCATGATGCTCTTCGTATTTTTCTTTTATCCTGTTTAGGATCTCAACAGTTTCAACTGGCGTAGCCGGCTCAACCATCACTTTCTGGAAACGGCGATCTAATGCACCATCTTTCTCAATAAACTGACGGTACTCATCCAGAGTTGTTGCACCAATACATTGGATCTCTCCACGGGCCAGGGCCGGTTTGAACATGTTAGATGCGTCCAATGAACCTGAAGCACCGCCCGCTCCCACAATAGTATGAATTTCATCGATGAAAAGGATCACGTCCGGAGACTTCTCCAATTCGTTCATCACTGCTTTCATCCTTTCTTCAAACTGACCGCGGTATTTTGTACCTGCCACAAGTGAAGCCAGATCCAGAGTCACAACCCTTTTATTGAACAATACCCTTGAGACTTTCCTTTGGATAATTCTAAGGGCAAGCCCTTCAGCAATTGCTGATTTACCCACACCAGGCTCACCGATAAGAATTGGGTTATTCTTTTTACGGCGGGATAAGATCTGAGATACGCGTTCGATTTCCTTCTCGCGTCCTACAATAGGATCAAGCTTACCATCCTCAGCGGCGCGGGTTAAGTCCCGCCCAAAATTGTCAAGTACTGGTGTTTTAGACTTTATATCCGAAACCTTTTTAGGCTGGCTGAAGCTTTCTTCTTCTCTGAAATCATCATCACCGGCAGGAGAGCCTCCCGGGGCTTCATCTCTGAAACCTTCTTTATTATTTTCTACCTCAGCTTTGAAGATATCGTAATTAACATTGTATTGCTGCAATATTTGAGAGGCGATATTATCTTCATCTCTTAAAATCGAGAGAAGTAAGTGCTCAGTTCCAATAACATCACTCTTGAAAATCTTGGCTTCAAGATAAGTTATCTTTAATACTTTTTCTGCTTGTTTGGTAAGAGGGATATTTCCAAGATTAACCGTTGTGCTGGATGTTCCTTTGACTGAATCCTCTACAGACTTTCTCAAACGTGCAGTATCAACACCGGCACCCTTCAGAATCTTTATCGCCATTCCGTCTCCTTCACGGATAAGTCCAAGCAATAAATGCTCTGTGCCGATGTAGTCATGCCCTAAACGAAGGGCTTCTTCCCGGCTATATGAGATCACGTCTTTGACGCGTGGGGAAAATTTAGCTTCCATTATAATACCTTTCTGTATGTTTAACGCCCTAAGCTATTAAATTATTGGTTTAATACTTCCTGGGCAATAGTAACAAGTTATCAACAATTACGCCATTTAAATTGAAAAGGTTTTCGGTCATTCTGGGATAATAAAGTTGACATCTGTCTGACTAAAATACGATATTTGAGCCTCAATGTAAAATACAGCATGTCAGACGAAAAGATAATTTTTTCTATGGCGGGGATAAACAAGATTTATCCGCCACAGAAACAAGTACTAAAGAACATCTATCTTTCCTTCTTTTACGGAGCAAAGATTGGCGTAATCGGTTTAAATGGATCCGGAAAATCATCCGTGCTGAAGATCATCGCAGGCTTAGATAAATCATACCAGGGCGAAGTAGTCTTTGCTCCGGGATATACGGTGGGATACCTGGCGCAGGAGCCAATTCTGGATAATGAAAAGACTGTGCGTGAGGTAGTTGAGGAGGGAGTCGCTGCCACCACTGCCATACTCAAAGAATACGAAGATATCAACGAGAAATTCGGTTTGCCCGAGGTTTATGAGAACGCGGATGAGATGGATAAACTGCTGGCAAGGCAGGGCGAGTTGCAGGATCAAATAGATGCCAGCAATGCCTGGGAACTGGACACCAAATTAGAACGGGCTATGGATGCATTGCGTTGTCCTGAGCCCGATGCTAAAATTGCCACTTTGTCAGGAGGGGAGCGCCGACGTGTCGCTTTGTGTCGCCTATTACTTCAGGAACCTGACGTATTGCTGCTGGATGAGCCAACCAATCACCTTGACGCGGAGAGTATCGACTGGCTGGAACAGCACTTAAAACAATATAAAGGGACAGTAATTGCGGTAACCCACGACAGGTATTTCCTTGACAATGTTGCAGGCTGGATTCTGGAACTTGATCGCGGGGAAGGCATTCCTTGGAAAGGAAATTATTCTTCATGGCTTGAACAAAAATCCAAAAGACTGGAATCAGAAGAGAAAACGGAAAGCAAACGCCAGAAAACCCTTGAACGAGAACTGGAATGGGTGCGTATGGCCCCGAAGGCGCGTCATGCTAAGTCAAAAGCCCGTCTGTCTAACTATGAAAAACTAGCTTCCGAAGATACCAAAGAACGCGAAGATAAACTGGAACTTTTTATACCACCGGGTCCAAGGCTTGGCAATGTAGTAATAGAGGCTCAGGGCGTTAGCAAGACCTATGGAAATAAAATACTTTTTGAAAATTTAAACTTTTCGCTTCCTCCAGCGGGCATCGTTGGCATTATTGGCCCGAATGGTGCCGGTAAAACAACTTTGTTTCGTTTGATAACCGGACAAGAAACTCCTGATGCAGGATCTTTCAAGGTAGGACCGACGGTTGCGCTCGGATATGTGGATCAGATGCACGACGATCTTGATGCCGGAAAATCCGTATGGGAAAATATCACAGACGGAAATGAAACTATTATGTTAGGCAACAGGGCTATAAACTCCAGGGCGTATGTCTCTAAGTTCAACTTCAACGGCGCTGACCAGCAGAAGAAAGTTGGAGTACTGTCCGGTGGGGAAAGAAACAGGGTCCACCTGGCAATCACCCTTAAGAAAAGCTCAAATGTTCTTCTTCTGGATGAGCCTACAAATGATATAGACGTAAATACCCTGCGCGCTCTGGAAGAAGGACTGGAAAACTTTGGCGGATGCGCGGTAATCATTTCCCACGACCGCTGGTTTCTCGACAGAGTATGTACACATATTTTAGCCTTCGAAGGAAATTCAGAAGTGTATTTCTTTGAAGGAAACTATTCGGAATACGAAGAGAATAGGAAAAAACGTACCGGAGACGTTACTCCACATAGGATTAGGTACAAGAAATTGGTCGGTTAAGACTCAGACTCAGGAATCAAGAACCAGGAGACAAGACAGAAACCTATATTCTCGTCTTGTCTCCTGGCTCTTGATTATTAATTCTTGGTTCAACCTTTTGTATAACGTTTCAACTTCCTCCAGGAAATATAAAATCTCCTTTCAAGGTTATACAGCATTTTCCCTCGATAACGATTTACGATGGAAATATTTTTATTGATTGAATCCATCGGACGATTTAATGACCTGCCTACTTTTGAAGGCATTTCTCTCACGTAATCATCCACCATTTCGGCATACTTCGATCCGCAACGGCTTTTTTGCAACTGTAAGAGTTCATTTGATAGATTACTTG
>JAZKHM010000266.1:0-4361 GCA_040385405.1 Bacteroidota bacterium
TCGTAAATACGTGATTTACAATGCCTTTGTTTGACACTTCGTAGCCCGTAGGGAAAAAGTATCTTAAGAACTGGGTATACGCATATGAAGCATATTTAACGAATGGCTTTGACGAGACCATTATCGCTAACTCCGAGAACAGGACTTTTTTACCGGCTTCTAAAGCTAACCGGGATCGCTTCGAGGAAAGCTTCAACGGAGCGCCTTTATTAACCGGGAAAGTAGCCTTACGAAACAGCAAGATTGGTGAACTTGGATTATCTTATATGGGAGGTATTTATAATAAATTTCAGGATGATGGACTTGTTCTTGACGAAAAAAGACGTTTGAATGTCTTCGCAATTGATTTCAATACCATTATACCCAAACTGAATACGTTCGTTAATGCCGAGTGGGCCTGGGTAAATGTCGATGTGCCTGCAACTTATACCGAGCAGTTTGGAGGTAAACAACAAGGAGGCTTTATTGATATTGTGCGACCCTTGATAAAGAAGCCATTATTCGGCTTTGAACGGGCTGTTTTGAACGCGGCCATCAGAATGGAATACGTAGATTGGAACAAAGGGAATTTTAATTCAACGGGCGGTAATATTTCGGATCATATTTACTCGATAATTCCGGCTGTCAGTTTCAGGCCTACGCCCCAAACCGTTATCAGGTTAAACTACCGGTATAATTGGCAAACCGATCTTCTGGGCAATCCAGCAGCTAAACTGGCAGGTTTTCAGTTTGGTGTATCTACATACTTTTAATATTGTAATTCTGAAGTACATTATAATTATATAAACTTTCCGATCTATTATATAATAAAGTAAACCATTTGATAGTTATCTTTGTTGCACTAATTCAACTTAACAACATATTGTTTTAATGAGAATTTCATCCATACAGTTTAAAGCAGCCTTTTTGCTATTCGTATTCTCCCTGAGTACGATTGTAGGGTTCGCTTGTTCTGTAGGGTTAAATACGACCTTTACCGCTGATCACCATAAAGAAACCTCCGGTCATCAACAAAAAAGCCATGAACATGGCAAATCTCATGAGCATGCCGCTTCTGCTGATCATCATCAGACTCCAGTAAGCCCTCACGAGAAGCCGTCTGGCCACCACCAGGAAGAGGCTAATCACCATAAACAAGTTAGCAATCCCCAGGAAAACCCCGAGGACAATTGCTGTAAGGATGAAGTAGCTAAATTTGAAAAAGGTGAGAAACGTGCGCCGCAATTTTTTAATTACAATTTAGAGCCCCTGTTCGTTACGTTAGGGTTTATAACCACCTATAATAGAGATGTGCTGGAATCTGATCTTCACTTACCCAGCAATAAATATTTTGTACGAAATCACCATCCGCCCATAGCGGATACCCGTATAGCTATCCAGAGTTTCCTGATTTGATTTTTGTTTAAAGTTTGATACCCATGGTCATTATTTGAGCCATGCAAGTAATTATTTGCTTTAAACATTAAAATCATTTCAAAATGAAAAAGATATTTTTTATAGTTGCATTCATTGCAACCGGACTGGTGCAATCCTATGCGCTAGATAGACCGACCCTTCACGGCGACCTGCTTACCCACTATTATGCAATCAAAGATGCTTTAGTAGCCAGCAAAGCTGACCTAGCTGCAACTCATGCTGCTGAATTTGTCAAAACAGCTGCTTCTGTTGATGCAAAAAACCTCCCAGATGACAACCGGGCACTGTTGGTCAAGGATGCTGCTGCTATCGCAAACGCTAAAGATCTGAAAAAGCAAAGAGAACTTTTCTCGGCTTTCTCTGAAAATATGGCCGCCTTAGCCAAAGTTACAAAACTTGGTCACGGTGATATTTATAAGGCGTATTGCCCGATGAAGAAAGCCAGCTGGCTTAGTAAAGAGCCTGCGATTAAGAACCCTTATTACGGCAGCGCTATGCTTACCTGCGGTAAAGTTGTAGAAACCCTTAAATAATTCTAATCAAATAAGGCCATGGGCACATTGTATCCTATGGCCTTACTATGGAATTCTAACTTATTACATCATTCGATACTTATTAAAATATTGCGGTTGGTTTTTATAAAAAATACCGCCGTTAAAAATAATTAAAAACCAAAAACATGAAAACAATCATCTTAAGCTTAACACTGGCATCAATTCTTTTAGTTGCCTGCAACAATAATGGATCTAATAAAGAAGTTTCTGACAGCACCGCATCAGTGAGGACTATGGATAAGGAAACAACCGAAAATAAAATGCCCGCCAGCGAAATATTGACTGGCTACCTTAAACTCAAAAATGCGCTTACAAATGACAATGATAAAGAAGCTGCTGCAGCTGCAACTGAGGTAGCTAAGGCCTTTAAGGATATGGATAAAACAGTATTAAATGCTGAACAGAGCCAAGTGTATACTGATGTGGAAGCCGATGCCATAGAGCATGCCGAACATATTGCTGCCAATGCAGGTAATTTGGTTCATCAGCGTGAGCATTTTGAAACCTTAAGCGACGAGGTGTATGAGTTGGTTAAAGCGACTGGTGCAGGACAAAAACTGTATTATACCAACTGCCCAATGTATAACAACAATAAAGGCGCAAATTGGCTGAGCGAAACTAAAGAGGTGAAGAATCCTTATTTGGGACTGGCTATGTCAACCTGTGGTTCGGTAAAAGAAGAGCTTAATTAAATTCGATGAGCAGAATAAAAATAGGACTAATTGTCTTATTGGTTATTCTGGTTGCTATTCAGTTTGTTCAGCCTGCACGCAATCAAAGCGTGCAGGCTTCAAGCGGGGGCATAGCCAGCGTAATCAATGTGCCCGAAAATGTACAAGCTATTTTGCAAAACTCCTGCCATGATTGCCATAGTAACAATACCCGTTATCCGTGGTATGCTACACTGCAGCCCGGAGCATGGTGGATGGCATGGCATATAGAAGAAGGAAAAGCGGAACTGAATTTTGACGAGTTTGGGAACTATTCCAAACGCAGGCAGCTCAGTAAATTAAAAGCCATAAAAGGATCTATTGAAGACGAAAGCATGCCCCTGCCTTCTTATACCTATATGCACAAGGGAAGCATTCTTTCAAAGACTGATCAAAAATTATTAATTGACTGGATAGAAATAGCCAGGAATGAAATTTCTAAATAAAATAATTATGAATAAGCTACTATTACTGCTCATCATGCTTTGGTTCCAGCAAGTGCTGTATGCGGAGCATCCGGCGCATTCACATTCCGTATTCGCCTCCATGCAGACTGTTTATACATGTCCAATGCATCCGGAGGTAAAATCCGGCAAACCCGGGAATTGCCCTAAATGTGGGATGAAACTGGTGGTTCAGAAAACAAAAGCCACTAAGCCCTCAACACCTGCACCGGTTAAAAAAGCCCCAGCGCCAAAACCGTCAAGCCAGGGCACTTCGACAGCTCCTGCAAAAAAGCCTGCCACCCCTGCATCGGCGGTAGTCTATACCTGCCCTATGCACCCGGAGGTTACCTCAAATAAACCGGGGAATTGTCCCAAGTGTGGAATGAAACTGGTTGTTCAGAAATCCAAGCCCACCAAGCCTTCGACACCTGCCCCGGTAAAAAAAGCTCCTCCAGCGAAAACGGGTAATATGGATGGGATGACCATGCCTGCCAAAAAGGAAGCCGTCCCAGCCGAAACCAAACGGGTTTCAGACCCCTCTGGCGAACATCAAAACATGGTCATGCCCGCTAAAGACAGTACGGAAGTGATGGAAGATATGGACGCTATGCAAATAGCTAAAGCTAATCTTGGGCCCATCAAAACCATTTTAAACTCTACTCCGCCACGAACCGTGAGATATGATCTATATATTGCCGATACCATGGTGAATTTTTCAGGTAAATCAAAAAGGGCTATTGCAGTGAACGGCCAGATCCCAATGCCTACACTTACGTTCACGGAAGGCGATACTGCAGAGATATATGTTCACAATAGATTGAAAGAAAATTCTTCGCTGCATTGGCACGGACTTTTTTTACCAAACAAAATGGATGGGGTTCCTTTCCTTACACAAATGCCTATAAAGCCCGGCGCCACTTATTTGTATAAGTTTCCTATAATACAACACGGCACACACTGGTACCATAGCCACAGCGGCCTGCAGGAGCAATTGGGTATGTACGGTTCTTTTATCATGAACAAAAGAGAGGAATGGGACATACCAACTATCCCTGTAATTATCAGTGAATGGCTGGATATGAAACCAGACGAGGCCCACCGTAGTTTACATGCGGCCACCGATTGGTTTGCTGTGCAAAAAGGTGCCGAGCAGACCTATTCAGAAGCAATAAAGTTGGGTTGGTTTAAAACAAAGGTGAAGAACGAATGGAAGCGGATGAATGCGATGGATTTAA
>JAZKHM010000267.1:0-10177 GCA_040385405.1 Bacteroidota bacterium
AGTTCGGTAGCAGCAGTTATGCTCCATGAGCAGGGCTATGAAGTTATCGGTCTTACTATGAAGACCTGGGATTATGCCTCGGCAGGTGGTTCGTCAAAGGAAACAGGTTGCTGCAGTCTTGATAGTATTAATGACGCCCGTGCGCTCGCTGTCGGATATGGCTTTCCACATTACATTCTTGACATTCGAGAAGAGTTCGGCGATTTTGTAATCGACAATTTTGTAGAAGAATATATTGCTGGAAGGACTCCAAACCCATGCGTGCTCTGCAACACACATATAAAATGGGAGGCGCTTTTAAAGCGCGCTGATAAGCTTGATTGCGAATTTATTGCTACAGGGCATTATGCGAATATCCGTAAACAGGATAGTGGAAGATATGTGATTTCTAAAGGCAAAGATGAGCACAAGGACCAGTCTTATGTACTTTGGGGTGTATCACAAGAGAATCTGGCTAGAACGCAATTTCCGCTGGGCAGTTTCGCAAAAGCAGAGATTCGTCAAATGGCAAAAGATATGGGCCAGCTCGAACTTGCTAATAAGTCTGAAAGTTACGAGATCTGTTTCGTGCCGGATAATGACTACCGTGCATTCCTTAGGAATAAAGTTCATGACCTCGATGACCGCATAGGCCCTGGCAACTTCATGCTCAGTGATGGTACAATAGCAGGTAAGCACCTCGGATATCCTTACTATACCATAGGTCAGCGTAAAGGCCTGGGAGTAGCATTCGGGCATCCCATGTTCGTTACCAGGATCCTGCCGGAAACAAATACGGTTATGCTGGGAACCATTGACGAACTGGATCGTACAGAAGCTCATGTAAGAAATATTAATCTTGTCAAGTACGAAAGCTTTCCCCATCCAATAGAAGCAGTTACCAAGATCAGATATAAAGATGCAGGTGCAATGAGTACCATAACCCAATTTGGCGAAACAATAAAAGTAGATTTCCATCACTCCGTTTCCGGGATAGCCCCCGGACAGTCGGCTGTATTTTATGAAGGGAATGATTTGCTAGGGGGCGGTTTCCTGGTCTGACGGACCCACGAAATCAGAGTTCAGTTATACGCGAATTAGCGCTTTCCTTTTGTTCTTGCTGCTGATCACGCAATCCAGATCGTAAACACTTTCTCACCGATTTGCACTACCTGCCGGTTACTGAATACCGGAAACCGATTACTCTTTAATACATCTCAATATCAGGCATAACCCCTCCCGGATTTGGCTTTCCCTTTAATATTGTCTTTATTTGCACAATATCATTGAATTTAATGGCTAAAAATCTACTTATCGTTGAGTCACCAGCAAAGGCAAAAACTATAGAAGGGTATCTTGGAAAAGACTTTCTGGTTAAGTCGAGTTACGGACATATCCGTGATCTTATCAAAACTGATGACGCAATTGATGTAAACAATAATTTTGAACAACGGTATGAAGTTCCGGCTGATAAAAGAGCCGTTGTTAACGAACTGAAAAAATTGTCAAAGGCCGCCGAGATGGTTTGGCTGGCATCGGATGAGGATCGCGAGGGAGAAGCGATATCGTGGCATTTGTTTGAAACTTTGGGTCTGAGGGAAGATAAGACCAAAAGAATCGTATTCCACGAAATAACCAAAACGGCTATTCTTAAAGCCATTGAGAATCCGCGAAAAATAGACTACAATCTCGTGTATGCGCAGCAGGCGAGACGTGTCCTAGACAGATTAGTTGGGTTTGAATTATCACCGGTTTTGTGGAAAAAAGTAAAGCCATCATTATCTGCCGGCCGTGTTCAATCCGTTGCAGTGCGCCTGATAGTCGACCGTGAACGCGAGGTGAATAAATTTACCCCCACAGCCGCATTTCGGGTAGTTGCAATCTTTACCACTGATAATCAAAAAGAAATTTTCCGAGCTGAGCTCCCTGAACGATTTGAGCAAGCTCCACAGGCTGAAAATTTCCTGAAGGATTGTGCAAATGCTGTTTTCACCGTAAAAAGCCTCGAAACCAGGCCAACTAAAAGAAGTCCTGCAGCGCCGTTTACAACCTCTACCCTGCAACAGGAAGCAAGCAGAAAACTTGGGTTTTCAGTGGCAAGGACAATGTCAGTTGCTCAAAAGCTTTACGAGCATGGAAAGATAACCTACATGCGAACTGACTCTGTCAATCTCTCAGATACCGCCTTAAATGCTGCCGCCGCAGAAATAAAATCGGCTTTTGGCGAGAAATACCATCAGCTAAGAAAGTATAAAACAAAATCAGCTGGCGCCCAGGAAGCCCACGAAGCGATCCGCCCTACTTATTTTGAACAGCACACAATTAGCGGGGATCCATCTGAACAGCGATTATATGATCTCATTTGGAAACGCTCAATAGCCTCACAAATGGCTGAAGCAGCATTCGAAAAGACCACTGCCAAAATTGACATTTCTACACGGAAGGAAGAGTTTGTAGCAAATGGTGAGGTTATGAAATTTGACGGCTTCCTGAAGGTATATATTGAATCTACTGATGAAGAAGAACAGGAAATAAACCTGGAAGACGATAGCGAAAATTCAATCCTGCCCCCTTTAAATAAAGGACAGAAGCTAAGTCTGCGTGAAATGAATGCCACGGAGCGATATTCGCGACCTCCAGCTCGTTATACAGAAGCAAGTCTGGTTAAAAAGCTTGAAGAACTTGGTATTGGCCGACCTTCAACTTATGCGCCTACCATTTCAACGATCCAAAACCGTGGTTACGTGCTGAAAGAGGAACGCGAGGGTAAAAAGCGGAATTTCCAGGTGATCAGCCTGAAGAACGGTAAGATATTTTCCGACGTAAGAACCGAAAACACCGGAGCAGAAAAGAATAAACTCTTTCCTACCGATATAGGAGCCGTTGTTAACGATTTTCTTGTAGAGCATTTTAAAGGGATCGTCGACTTTAATTTCACAGCATCTGTTGAGAAAGAATTCGATGAGATCGCTCAGGGAATGAAGAACTGGACGGAAATGTTGCGTTCATTTTACAACCCGTTTCATGCTGAGGTAGAAACAACCTTACAGAATGCAAATCGCGCAAGCGGGGAGCGGGATCTGGGCGTAGATCCGGAGAGCGGGAAAAAGATTTCCGTTCGGATAGGCCGGTTTGGCCCCTTTGTTCAGATTGGCGAGTCTGCAGAGAGTGAAGAAAGCGAAAAACCAAAATACGCAAGTCTTCGTGCGGGCCAGATGATAGAAACGATAACTCTTTCAGAAGCACTTGAACTTTTCAAGCTTCCTTTTCAGCTTGAAAGTTATGAAGGCAAAGAGGTAAGTGTGGGATTAGGCAGATTTGGTCCATACATTAAATGGGGAGAGAGTTTTATTTCACTTCCTAAAGGGGAAGATCCGCTTTCAGTGAATATGGACAGAGCTATTGAAATTATTAATGAAAAAAACCTCGCAGATGCGCCAATTGCGCATTTTCAGGGACTTGGGGTCACTAAAGGCAAAGGACGATTTGGGCCCTTTATCAAGTGGAATAATTTATTCATCAATGTTCCGGCCCGGTATAACTTCGATAAACTGGGCCAGCAAGAGATTGAAGAATTGATCAGCAAGAAAATAGAAAAAGAATCAAATCGCTTTATTCAGCAGTGGGAGGCAGAAAAAATCGCGATTGAAAACGGTCGCTGGGGAGCCTTTATTCGTTTTGGCAAGCTAATGCTTAAGCTCGGTAAAAATCCCGAAACCAATGACAAATTTACTGCAGAAGAACTTGCGGTCCTGCCATTGGAAACAGTTAAAAAGCTTATCATAGAACAAGTTCCTGATGCGTTCACACCAAAAGTAAAAAAGTCAGTCAAAAAAGCTCCTGCTAAAAAACCCTCTGCAAAAGCAAAGAAATAGAAAATCTGCAGAAAAATATTTATGAAGAAAGATCTGCCAGAGAACATAGTGGAAAATGTATCCATTGCAGTAGTACTGGAAAGTGCAAGTCCTGAGTCAAAGAACTGGAACGTATATGTGATAAACATGAAAGAGGAGCCAATTCAAACGGTTCTTGTAAGTTCGAAAGGCTATGGTGAGAAAAATGGTGAACGGGTAAAAACGTCCATTCTCCGCCATGCGCTCGGAGATATCGGAGCTCACGATTACGGGCTGATAGAAATAATTGATGAGCAGGTATTCGGTTTAACCAATGAGTACTGGCTTAGTTATTATATCAAAGGACAAATTTATGATAAGAAGTTTATTTTTGTTCCCGAGAGCATTGTTGAATCAAACCTCATTCGAATTCCCATCCTGAACAAGCCTGGAGTCATGATAGGTTGATAAATTTTCGACTTCTGTGCTCTTATTACTAGTCCACTGGCACAGTACTTGATATTCTTGAGTATAATAAACAATACTCAAATGGAAATTATATTAAAAGTATCGAACACTGCCTATCCTGATGGGACGCTTGTTAAATATTTATTCGGGATGAAACGACCTGAAATTATTTATTCTGGAATGCAAGTCAAAAAAGATATGTGGTTGAGAAAGGCCGGCAAAGAAATTATGAAACTCAGGAATCAGGAATCAAGGCTTGCTGGATAGTGGTTTACGTGTATTTTAAAACACAACTCCCTGTCCTGCAAAACATACGGTGTTCTCTAGATTCTGAGAAAGATGTTTCTGGTCCATTGAATTATTAATTTCAACTAATAAATTTATCAACAATTTCATCACCTAACAATGGCTGCTACGCTTAAAGTTAGATTTGTTGAGAGTAACGACATTGCCCGAACTAAACATTTGTGAGCAAAGGTTCCCGGATCACTATTCCTCCTTTACACGCACAAAAAGCCCATAATTCAATCCACCTCCTACCCCCGTTAGCGGGTTTATCGACCGTATACGCTTCCCTATTCACGACATTTCTATTAAAGAAGGCCATTTCTCCTTCATACTTGCCCCGATTTTAAGTTACCAATTACACGCATTACTTCCTATGAATCCTATCGTCTTATGAATCCTATTCGAGGCGGAAAATATCGTACATTCCATCAACACAATTCCAACAATCCCCCATTTTATGTGTTCTCTTAGTAATCCTTATCTTAGTAAAAATTAGTACAAAATGTCAAATAAGAAACCCGATAATTTTAGCCTGGTCTTAACAAAGCTCATAAGCGATGTATTTCAAAAATCAGGGAATAAAGCTTTAAACTATAAACAAGTCGCTTCCAAACTACATCTGCATGATGAAGAATCGCGCAACCAAATATTGCAAATCTTAAAAGAAGAGACTCGTAAGGGTTTGCTGTCAGAGCCCGAAAGAGGCAAATTCATCTTGAAAGAATTAAAGACTTTCGTAA
Source organism: Bacteroidota bacterium (assembly GCA_040385405.1). Taxonomy (GTDB): domain Bacteria; phylum Bacteroidota; class Bacteroidia; order Sphingobacteriales; family Sphingobacteriaceae; genus Daejeonella. The sequence goes on from JAZKHM010000267.1 coordinate 5,309, forward strand.
CCGGAAAGGTGGACATGACAGCGGACGGATCAGCATATATCGTTAGTGACGACGAGTTTGAAGAAGATATATTTATCGCGCCGCGGAAACTCAGGAACGCACTACATGGTGACATTGTCAAGGCTTATGTGTACGCTAAGAACAAGGGCAGGAAAAAAGACGGTGAAGTCGTCGAAATCATCACAAGAGCCAAGATGGACTTCACAGGAATCATTAAACTGTCAGAAAGGTTCGCATTTTTTGTTCCAGATGATCGCAAAATGCTTCATGATATTTTTATACCACTGGATGCCCTAAACGGCGGAAAAGATAATGAAAAGGCAATTGCACGAATTATTGACTGGCCCGAAGATGCTAAGAATCCCATAGGTACAATCACTCACGTACTCGGTATGCAGGGTGAGAATAATGCGGAAATGAACGCAATTCTTGCTGACTATGGATTTCCCCTGGAATTTCCTGCGCCGGTAGAGAAAGAGGCAAACGAAATCTCCGAAGAAATTACCCCCCAGGAAATTGCTAACCGGAGGGATTTCCGGGATATTTTAACTTTTACTATAGACCCGGCTGATGCAAAAGATTTTGACGATGCCATCTCTTTCAGAAATCTGGAAAACGGGAATGTCGAAGTAGGCGTACATATAGCTGATGTTACCCATTATGTAAAACCTGGTTCCGCATTGGACAAGGAAGCGTTTGAAAGGGGAACTTCAGTATATTTAGTCGACAGAGTTATTCCAATGCTTCCAGAACGATTATCTAATGGTTTGTGTTCATTACGGCCCAACGAGGATAAACTATGTTTCTCTGCAGTTTTTGAGCTAGACGGCCAAGCTAATATTATTAAGGAATGGTTCGGCAAGTCGGTCATACACTCTGACACCCGATTCAGCTATGAGCAGGCCCAGGAAGTATTGGACGAAAAGGCCGGAAAACACAGCGAAGAACTTCTTAAACTTAATGATCTAGCCTATAAATTGAGAGAACGAAAATTTAAGCATGGAGCTATCAGTTTTGAGAGTACAGAAGTGAAATTTCGGCTGGATGATAATGGAAAACCTTTAGGCGTTTACGTTAAGGAACGTAAAGATGCCCATAAACTTATTGAGGATTACATGCTGCTAGCCAATAAAAGGGTAGCTGAGTTTATTGCTAAAAAAGGTAAAGGAAAGCAAAAACTGACGTTTGTATACCGCTCACACGACTCACCGAAAGAAGACGCACTGCTTAGTTTTTCCCAGTTTGCACTCAAATTCGGCTACAAGGTCGACATCAGTTCCGGCCGTGAAACAGCCAGATCATTGAACTTTTTGATGGCAGATGTTGAAGGAAAAAAAGAGCAGAACGTCCTCACTCAGTTAGCCATCCGATCTATGGCAAAGGCCGTTTATACCACTAAAAAACATAGTCATTATGGTTTGGCATTTGATTTTTATACCCATTTCACCTCTCCAATTCGGAGATATCCGGATGTGATGGTTCATCGCCTGCTAGAGCTTTACCTCGGTGGCGGAAAATCTGCAAATGAAGAGGAGTTTGAAAAAATGTCGCTTCACGCATCTCAAATGGAGAAAAAAGCTGCCGACGCAGAACGCGCTTCGATAAAATACAAACAAGCGGAATATCTCCAAGACAATATTGGCGAAGAATTCAAGGGGATTATTTCCGGCCTTACTGAATGGGGAATGTACGTTGAGATTATTGAAAATAAGTGCGAAGGAATGGTACGCCTGCGCGATCTCACCGACGATTTCTATGTGCTTGACGAAAAGAACTATTGTATTATTGGCCAGAGAAGAAAAAAGAAGTTTCAGCTTGGCGATGAAGTAACAATCATGGTTAAGAAAGTTGACCTGGGTAAACGGCAGATTGATTTTTCTTTGGTACATTGATGTCGGAAGTCTGAGTATAGCGGAGAGAAAATGAGTTCTAATTTTAGACTCCATCATCCTGCCTCAGACAGCCGACCTCCGACTTCCATTTTCTAAATGATTTCTGTAGATTCAACTATCAGAAGTCACCCATGAAAGAAATTACTGCAACTTCAGACCGGGTCTATAATGGTAAAACCCGTGTTGATTCAATTGATATCCTGCGGGGTCTGGTCATGATAATAATGGCATTAGATCATACCCGGGACTACTTTCACATCCACGCATGGACTCAGGATCCCCTGAATCTGGCAACCACAACACCTGCTTTATTTCTAACAAGATGGATCACACATTTCTGCGCACCTATTTTTACATTCCTGGCAGGTACCTCAGTGTGGTTCCAGGCAAAAAATAAGAGCAAGAAAGAACTTAGTTCATTCCTAATAAAAAGAGGCTTGTGGCTTGTCGTGGTTGAAATAGTGGTTTTCAATTTTGCTTTTTCTTTCGATCCGTCATACACCATTATTGCATTACAGACCATCTGGTCAATTGGTGTAAGCATGATCATTCTTGGCCTGCTTATCTGGCTACCCTTTAAGGCTGTTCTGGCAATTGGACTGCTAATCGTTCTGGGGCATAATTCTCTTGATTTTTATGAGGCTTCAAACAAAGGTGGCTTCTCACTTTTGTACTCCATTATCCACCGTCCGGGATTTTTCCCCCTTAATAAAGAACATAGTTTATTCGTTTTATATCCAGTACTTCCATGGCTGGGAATAATGATTTTAGGCTATTGTTTCGGCAGGCTTTTCACAGCCTACCAGGGTGCAGAACGACGAAAAATTTTAAGCTTGCTGGGTATTGGGCTTACACTGTTTTTCATCCTTCTAAGGGCAATAAACATATACGGTGATCCTAAACCTTGGTCGCAGCAGAATTCTGTTTTATATACCCTGTTTTCCTTTATCGATACTCAGAAATATCCGCCCTCGCTCCTGTATGCAGCAATGACTATCGGCCCGGGGATGATTTTTCTTAGCCTGATAGAAAAGACGAAAAATGTCATCACCGACATAATTGTGGTATATGGGAGGGTTCCGTTTTTATATTACGTTTTGCATTTCTTCCTCATTCACGTCCTTTGCATGATTTTCTTCCTTATGCGGGGGCATAAGTTTTCTGAAGGGATATATGAAGGGCCTAACATGTTTCCCTATTTTATTATTCCGAAGGAAGGATACTCCCTTGGAGTTGTGTACCTCATCTGGATAGGGGTTATAATAGTTCTTTATCCCGTGTGCAAATGGTTTAGCGAGTATAAGAAGACCCATCGGAAATGGTGGCTAAGCTATCTTTAAATACTGCTACACCAATGACTTAACCTTATTCCCAGATGTTTCTTAATACTTGTTAGCCGATACATGATACTTAATAGGTTCATAAGGAAGTTTTGGTATTTTAGCGCCAGCCCTTAGCTCAATTGAATGCACTCCATACAACAACTCCAGAAAATAATAAATAAGGCAATTGCCGATACTAAATACACCGCAAAACCCAACGAACTTTACGAGCCGATAAGTTACCTGATGGACCTTGGAGGAAAGCGTATGCGGCCTGTCCTGGTTCTATTGTCTACCGAGCTATTTGGCGGAGATGTAAATAAAGCTCTTGACGCCGCAATCGGTATCGAGCTGTTCCACAACTTCACTTTGATGCACGATGACATAATGGATAAAGCTCCCCTACGCCGGGGCAAACCAACTGTCCACGCAAAATGGAGTGAAAGCGCTGCAATACTATCAGGCGATGTGATGTTTGTGGAGGCATACAAAATGATGATCAAAGTTGAAGATGAGATCCTGAGAGAAGTATTAGATATTTTCAGCGAAACCGCCTCAGGAGTGTGTCAGGGACAACAAGCGGATATGAATTTTGAAAACCGGGAAGATGTTAGTATTGAAGAGTATCTTCATATGATCAAGCAAAAAACGGCGGTGCTTCTTGCGGGCAGCATGCAGATCGGCGCTCTTATAGGCGGCGCAGACAAAAGCCAATCCAGGCTTGTTTATGAATTTGGAGAAAACCTGGGACTCGCCTTTCAGCTTCAGGATGATATTCTGGACGTATATGGCGATCCGGAAAAATTCGGCAAACAGGTTGGTGGTGATATTCTGGCAAATAAAAAAACCTTTTTACTTATTAAAGCAAAGGAATTAACGGCCCAAAACCAGAGTACAGAGCTGGCCAAATGGATTAATGGAACATCTCATGATGCCAGTGAGAAAGTTAAAGCAATAACATCGATTTATGACAGTTTCGGGGTAAGAAGACTTGCAGAAAAACAAATGGAAGAATTTGTACAGAAGGCCCTGGCAGCTCTTGATAAAATCCCTACAAAAAACGACACTAAAATCCTTCTAAAGGAGTTCGCAGAAAGCCTGCTGCTTCGCGAACATTAAAAAAAGCGCCTTGCTATTGGCAAGGCGCTTTCAGTATGATAAATGTAAATGATATTATAATTCCTCTGATGGAGCCAGAGCTTCTTCAACAGATTCCTTCTTAGCAGGAGTCTTTTTTGCAGGAGCGGCTTTCTTAGCGGCTGCCTTTGGTTCTGCTTTTTCTTTCTCTGCAGCTTCCTCTTTCACTGGTGCTTTAGCCTTAGCAACAACCTTTGCTTTCGGAGCTGCAGCTTTCTTAGGCTTTACTGGTGCATCTTCCGCAACTACTTGTGCTTCTCTTGGAAGAATAGACACGTAAGATTTATCATCAAACTTTTTCCTGAACATTACAGTACCGTCGATCAAAGCAAAAAGCGTATGATCTTTACCTATACCTACATTTTTATCAGGATGATGTTTAGTACCGCGCTGACGAACGATAATGTTTCCTGCTATTGCAGCCTGACCACCGAAGATCTTAATACCCAAACGTTTGCTATGCGACTCGCGACCGTTTCTGGAACTACCGGCTCCTTTTTTATGTGCCATTATATTTT
>JAZKHM010000268.1:0-3413 GCA_040385405.1 Bacteroidota bacterium
GGTTAGTACCAATCCAAAGTATTATTCACCGTGACATGGTGATTCACGATTACTACTCCCAGTAGGTAGGCCCTCTCAGACTTTCCCCTGGAAGGAACGGAACGTGCGACTTTCACCGCATTCCGCTCGGGCAATATACCTGGGATTTCTCCTTTAGCTACTTACCATATCTTGAAGTTGATATCGTTTTGGCAGACGAACTTTCATCATTCTGAATTGTTCTTCTAGACCGGTCATTTTGTCCTTCGAGTTATTCTCCCTATTCTCCTTGCCTTCGATAGCTTAATACGTTTTCCGAGGTACGGTTGTACAACGTGTGAAACCCTGCTATCATATCCTATAGTCAAGCGTTATACTTCCTATCTCTATCCTTGCCGCAAATCTTCATATTTATTTATTTACATTGTATTTGTTTGTTTATTTACAATGGCTACGGGGGATAGTTCGTATGGTCGGCGGAGTATGCCTACTACCTATCGTTGGCAATTCTTTTCGTTCAATTCTTCGTTCTTCTAGATGACTTTTCTTGGATCTATCAGAATGTCTGCGTGGATGTATCCATACTACCAATCTCTTATTAGGAGTACTGGCTGCTTTCATTCTGCTGAATTTTTACTTGCCATTGTCGTCGGTAATCACCTATTCTCAAGTCAGCACTCCTTTTGGGAGTTGACTCTAATTTTTCATTATCTCTGATGTGTTTTGTGAGCTGTCGTGGGTTATCTTTGTATGACATATTCTATGTAATGCCATGAGGTTTTTAACTGTGTTCGCTCCCCCTTCTTTTCTAGGTTTAATATGATGCAGCTCTATTTTCTCACTTCCTAGTAGGGATTGTCCACATACCGAACATATATTCTTACACTTTTTGAATACCTTCAATCTAAGTTTACTTAATAGTCTTTCATTTTTTCTCTTAGCGAAATATTCCTGGTGATCTATTAGGTAAGGATTTAAGTCCGTACGTTTGACTTTATACCTGATTGTTGCGACTTGTGCCGGATCTAATAGTATTCTTCCTGCTTCGTCCAGTCATCCCATTCGACCTCTTATTTCTTTGTAATTTCTTCTGGCACTTGTTCTTCCGGGTCTACTTTTCACGAATCTTACTCTAATCTGGTTTCAGATATATGCGTTTAACTCTTTAAAGTATTCTGCGGAATGTCACGATATTCTCTTGTGTTCTGTTCAACCTCTAATAACTGGGTTAAGTTTTATGATGATAGCGGCCATGTCCTTGGCGTTTTTTATTTCTTTTCTAATCTTCTCCTTGATTCTGATAAATCCTTTCGCGCTGGGTTGTATAATTAATACTGTGTCTTTACTGTTGCTCTGGTTCTTTTCCTTGTCTCAAGGTTTCCGTACTATATTGAATCCCAATAGATCGATTCCATCGTCGATGCTAGTGATCCTAGTCTTCATTTGATTTAGTTCGAGTCCTCTTTTCGCAATGAATTTCTCCATAATTTCTTTACTTCTTAGTAGAGTTTCTTGGTCTTTCCCAGTGATTACTACATCGTCAGCATATCTTATCACTTTTACTTTAGCATTGTTACTTCGTTTTCTCGTCTTTTCGAATTCTTTTAATATAGTTGGTTCCAGTCCGTTCAGTGCTATGTTACTTAGAGTCGGTGAGATAATACCTCCTTGAGGGGTTCCTTCATCCGTCTTCCTGTACTGTCCGTCGAGAATTGCTCCTGACTTTAACCATTGTTCCAGTACTTCTTTATCGCATATAGGTGTGTTTTCCATCAGGAAGTTGTGGTCTATCCTGTCAAAACATTTCGTTATGTCTGCTTCTAGAACTCAGCTTGGAGATACCTTTTTATCCATGTAGTTTCTAAAGTACGCTACAGCGTCATGTGTTGACCTTTCTTTACGAAATCCAAAGGAGTTTTTGTCCGAATTGGTTTCCACTATAGGGTCTATAGCCATATTATACAGAGCTTGTACACATCTGTCTTCTATGGTAGGTATACCTAAGGGTCTTTCTCCTCCGTTTGGTTTTGGGATCATTATTCTTCTGAGAGGTTGTGCTTTATATTCTTTAGGTTTTATCACGATTTCTCTAAGTCTGTTGACCATACTGAAGTATTCCGATGGTCCTCTAAGAACTTTCTTGTCTACTCCTGCTGTTTTTCCTCCTGAGTTGGTTACTACTTTCCTTACTGCTATTACCCGAGCTGCGAAACTTTGTATCAGTTTCCTTTGGAGATCGTATAAACTTTTCTTGTCGTTCTTTATTGCCAATTCAACGATCCTGTTCTGGTATTCTGCGACCTTTGCATATGCTATCTTTCAATCGATCTGCAGTCACTTCTGATTATTTAATACTGGTTTATCTGTCTGATTAATGCTAGTTCTTTTATTTAAATTTTTGTTTTGGTTGACTTTGGATGTTATATGTAATGAGGTGTCCAACTCCTCTACCGATCGGCTTAGTGTTTGTCTCATTCCAAACGTGGGTCATGATAAAATATCAAGCTCACTTCTCGGGTTTCTAGTGTCTCCACTAGTTCCGGCATCTTTCATAGATACAAGCTTTTTAACATCTACTTTTACAGTACCTTACCCTACTAAACTCTGTGGAGCGGGGGGGTCAGCCCAACTCCTATAATTCATTGATTATGTCAGATCACCCTCCGAGAGGTAGTCGCCTATCGTAGTAAGTCTTTTGCAAAAGTCGGCTTTTTGAACTAGGGGAAATTATCTGCGAGTTAGGTACGGTCCTCATTTTAAGTGGGTTGAATGCTAATAGTCGCGAATTTAAATTTTATTTTCAGAGATAATTAGTGTTACCACATTAGAGTCTATCGATGTCATTACAACATCGCATTAGCTTTTTGATTAATCGTCCATCCCAATACCTTTACATTAATTTCCAGTTTTATCCTTTATATAATGCTTCCTTCCATTGCTGGAGTCGGTGGTTATTGGGCGTTCCCCTGTTCATCATTATTCACTGTTGTTTATTCTTTTAGACACTACCTTTACACCGGCAAGATTGTTTTACTGGGTATTCATCAATATCCCATTAAAACCTGAGAGCAAATGTGCGTAAATTACGGCCACACATTCATCCTGCGAGTCGTACGAATAATTACGATGCCTATAGTAGTTCACTTTCGTTTGTCATGAGAATAATTACTCTGGCACCACGTAACGTAAGATCCACTTTGGACTTTACATTAGGCTGACATTAAAGTCAGGTTACTTTTGTCTCCTCAGCTTCACACTTTCACTTCATCTTATTTCTTGTATTCGTAAGACTTATATCCAGCATGTGAGGATAGAGTTATCACTGCTCCTATGATAGTGGAATCTCACCACATTAAATAATGACGCTTTCAGGTCGCACGCAATTTCTTATTCATGCAGCCGAATTTCAGGCTACAATCCATTTCCATATTTTA
>JAZKHM010000269.1:0-17321 GCA_040385405.1 Bacteroidota bacterium
TTAATAACTTCGAAAAGAATGTCGACGGACTTACAGCGGCAAAGTCAAAGGAAATCATTAATAAGTATTTTCCGAAAGATAATCTTCAGTTTGTGGTGATCGGAAAATCTGAAGAGATTAAAAAGATTGCTGAGAAATATGGGCCGGTTGTGACCAAGGAGATAAAGGCGGACGGGTTTTAAGAGTTGAAAGTGGAGAGTTGAGAGTGGCTGGAGCGCGTACCTGTTAACATTTAATTTTTGAGAATCAGGAAAACGCCTGCTATTAACAAAAATGCTCCTGCTAACCGCATTATATTAAATGGATGCTGAATAAATCCGAGGTACCCAAAATGATCTAAAAAGAGGGCAAAAAGGATCTGTCCAGCTACGATCAGACCTGTTGTATTTGCTGCTCCGATGCGGGGAGCGATAATAATGACCCCGCTCACATATAATGCGCCAATTAGTCCGCCAGTCCATTTATGCCAGGATATACCGCTAAGATTCGACAATCCACCCAGGCTTTCCTTTTGAAAAAACAAGATGTATAGTAATAAGGCAAAGCTTCCCACTAAAAAGGAAACCAGGGCAGCAACGACGGGGTTCCCCACAACGGTTCTTAACTGTGCGTTTACCCCGGTTTGTGTGGCGATGGCGAGTCCTGCTAAAATCGCAAGGATATAATAGATGTAATTGCTCATACTATAAGATTTAAATCAAATGTAATCAATAGTCTGTCTGATGAAACCTGATGAGCCTGCCGCTCACAAAACAACATGAATATAAGCTCATAAAAAACATGGATTCTTGCATAGAAGAAGCTAAACATTTTACTAATTATAATTCAATAATTGATCAGTATCTCAGTTAGAGATGTGAATTTTTATATTTTTGCATTATGACCAAAGAAAACATTACGGATTTAAGAGACAGAATAACGTCTCTGAGGAGGCATCTTTGACATCGACAAGAAGTTAGATGATCTTAAGAACGAGCAGGATATAGCACTCCGGCCTGATTTCTGGGACGACCCCAAAGAGGCTGAAAAAGCCCTTCATTCTATAAATTCCAAAAAGAAGTGGACCGATGAATTCCAGGCAGCTGAGGCTTCTGTGGATGATGCATCTGTTATGCTCGATTTTTTCCAGTCGGGAGACGCAACAGAAGCCGAACTAAAAGAGCAATACGAACTCACTTTACAGAAAGTTGAAGATCTGGAGTTTAAGAATATGCTTAGCTCAGAAGAAGATCAGCTGAATGCTGTAATGCAGATCACTGCTGGTGCTGGTGGTACGGAAAGCTGCGACTGGGCCTCGATGCTCTTACGAATGTATGTGATGTGGGGAGAAAAGCATGGATTTAAAATAAGCGAACAGGATTACCAGGAGGGAGATGTTGCAGGCATAAAAACTGTTACTATTCAGTTGGAAGGAAATTTTGCTTATGGTTATCTCAAAGGTGAGAATGGTGTTCACCGACTCGTGCGAATCTCACCTTTCGACTCTAACGCAAAACGTCATACGTCCTTCGCTTCGGTTTATGTTTATCCTTTAGTTGATGACACAATAGAGATAGATGTCAATCCATCGGATATTGAATTTGAGACTTTCCGTTCCGGAGGTGCCGGCGGGCAAAATGTAAATAAAGTTGAGACGGCCGTAAGGCTGTACCACAAGCCATCCGGCATCATCATAAAGAACCAGGAATCACGTTCTCAGCTCCAGAACAAAGAGAACGCTATCCGCTTATTGAAATCACAACTCTACGAAGTTGAGATGCGTAAGCGCAGGGAGGCCTCAGCAAGTATTGAAGGGAACAAGAAAAAGATCGAGTGGGGTTCCCAGATCAGAAACTATGTTCTTCACCCATATAAACTGGTAAAAGATCTCAGGACCAACCATGAAACATCAAATGCGCAGGCCGTATTGGATGGGGATCTGGATGAGTTTTTGAAGTCTTATTTAATGGAGTTCTAAGAGGAGTAAAGAGCAAAGAACAAAGAGTAAAGACAGAGCCACGCTATTGGACACGTTTTGTCTTTGTTCTTTGTTCCTTTGTCTATTTTGGTTCTGGAAACATCCCCAGCAACTCCTCCAATTCCCTCACCTTCTCAACCGCCGAGAGTTTCTCATATGCGCTTATCAGATTCCTGAGAACTCTTTGTATGATATCTGCGTTGGAACAGGGTTCATAAAAATGTTCGTTTTGCTTTATATTGAGTTGTTTAAGGAATGCATCAACGTCTTTGCGGCCAAAAATGAAACCTTTGTTAAAAGCATTAATGTAAAACAAAATCCTGTCCTCAAACAGATCACCGGACACCATAATACTCTCTGCCGGAGTTTCATCAACATAAGCAAGAATGAAATGCTGTGGAAGGTTAACGCCATAAATTGGGATATCCAGTTTTTGTGCAATAATTGAATAGATCACAGCAAGCAGGATTTGGTTACCTTTCCGGCTTTCAAGCACCTGGCTTATATAAGAATTTTGTGGATCCTGATGATTTGCGGTATTGCCTGTAAACCCGTTCGCACCATAAATCACATGATTCATAAGCTTGACCTTTTCGACCGGGCTCATATCATACAGCATCTGCATCCAAATTTCCCGCTTAATATCTTCAAGCTGGTTTATTACTTTTTGTTCATCGAGATCCGGATACTGATATTTATTAATAATCAGCATCCCTTGCAAAAGGTCGAACGAGCCCCCCATATACCATAGCTCAAGTTCTTTTTTGATGTTTTGAAACTGGATTTTATGAACCAGGTTTTCTATGCGTTCCTGTAAAATAGAGTCAAGCGACTGGCCCCAGGCATTCTCCAAATGATGGATTACCTCATTCCCGTATGACAATAACTTTTCTTCAACATGATTCGATATTTCCAGATCAGGATCATCGAGCAATTTTATCAGTGATTCTATTTCCTTTTCATCCATGTCGTTTGCAAAATTACAAAATATGTGGTGGACCCGAGTTCTCTCCCTATATTTACAAGCTATGATAAACCTGCGGTTGGCAGTCGAGTACCTAAGACATCGATTTAATTCTAAAATCCGTCATGGAGTCCATTCTCCGTTTACCTACCGTCTGGTTGATAAAGTTATTTACGATTTTCATGCCAAACCCCAATACCAAAAAATCGAAGCCTTGAGATCAGTTTTGCTTCACGATGAACGTTCTATCACCGTCACCGATTTAGGGGCAGGCTCGCACGTTAACAACAATAAGCAAAAACACGTTAAAACTTTAGCAAAGAATGCGTTAAAACCCGCCAAACTGGCGCAACTTATTCATCGTCTTGCGGCCGATGCCCAACCGGATAATATTATTGAATTGGGTACTTGTCTGGGGTTAACAACCGCTTACCTGGCTAGCGCTGCACCTCAGGCACAAATCATAAGTATAGAAGGCTGCCCTGAAACTGCTGCAATCGCAGAAGAAAATCTGTCAAATCTTGGTATCACCAATTCTGGAGTCTTGGTTGGGAACTTCGACAAACTTCTACCAGAGGTGATTTCACTGCTTCCTAAACTTGATTTCGTTTTCATCGATGGAAATCACCGCAAGGATGCTACGCTTAACTATTTCCGGATGTGTCTTCCGAAGCTCAGCGAAAAATCAATCATGATATTCGACGACATCTACTGGAGTTCAGGAATGAAAGAAGCCTGGAACGAAATCAAAGCTCATCCCGGGGTTACCGTTACGATAGACCTGTTTTGGATAGGATTAGTGTTTGTGAGGAAGGGTCAGGCAAAAGAGGACTTTCGGATACGTTATTAAGTTGAGAGTTGAAAGTGGAGAGTTGAAAGCGGCATGACGTTTAACATATATAATGCAGCGTTTAGTTCACTTTCAACTTTCAACTCTCCACTTTCAACTATTTTACGTGGGCCTGTCCATACAAAGCCCTTCCGCTCTTCGTGCCTAAATGCTTCTCATTCTCAACAACCAGTTCGCCGTTTACTATCACATATTTAAACCCTTTTGAGTAAGCATGTGGCTGCTGAAAAGTAGACAGGTCCTTTACTTCTGCTTCGCTGAAAATCACAACATCTGCTGCAAAGTTAGGAAGGATATGGCCGCGATCGGATAAACCGAACTTTTGGGCCGGAAGTGAGGTCATCCTTCGGATAGCATCTTCAAGAGAAATAACTTTTTCTTCCCGCACGTATTTTCCTAAAACCCTGGCATTAGTACCATAGCCACGAGGGTGAGGCATGCCCTGCCCGAAAACACGGATGCCCGCATCAGCAGCGAACATGCTGAACGGATATTTCATAATGTATTTTACATCCTCCTCATTCATACTGTTATAAACCATCTGTGCTCCGCCTGCCAGTACCATATCCATGATCGTTTCGGCTTCATTTTTAGCATTGGAACGTTTTCCCAGCAGCCTATTGATTTCTGAAATGTTTTTGCCGTTATAGGTTGAATCAGGCTTGTAGCTGGCTACAACAGCATATGAGTAATTTGGAAATGCATAATCCTTTAACTGTTGAAGCATTTCTTTTTTGATCCTGGCGCGCGTCTCCGGATCGGTTAATCTGACTTTCATGGAATCATTTCCACCCTGAAATGTCCAGTCGGGGAGACGTATACCGAGATTGGTGCTGCTCGCAGTATACGGATACTGATCAATGGTTACTTCCCAGCCATCTTCCCGGGCCTTTTTGATAAGTCCAAGTGTGATGTTTGATTTCCCCCAGTTTGATTTCCCCCCAATTTTGAAATGCGAGATCTGAACAGGAATATTCGCTTCTTTGCCGATATTAATCGCCTCATTAATCGCATCAACGGCGTTATTTTCTTCATCACGGATGTGAGAAGCATATACTCCATTATATCTCGCAGCTGCCTTTGCCAGACTTACTACTTCTTCAGTTTTTGCATAGGTACCGGGAATGTAGATAAGTCCTGTGGAAAGGCCTACAGCCCCAGCCCTCATGGCTTTTGCAACCAACTCATCCATTTGCTTTTGTTCTTCGGCACTCGGCGCACGGTTAGCACTCTGCAGCACCTGTGCACGGACTGTGTTATGCCCGATCAGGGAGGCAATGTTAATTGATGGACGGATGCTATCGACCAATCGTAAATAGCCGCTGATATCTTCTTCAGATCCACCGCAATTTCCGGTAATAACAGTCGTAACCCCATCGAGGATATAGTTGTCAGCCGTTGGAGTTCCAACCACGCCATCCTCAATATGGCCATGAACATCAATAAAACCAGGCGCTACAATTAATCCCTTTGCATCAATAGTCTTTGTAGACCTGAGTTCGCCCAGATTCCCAACCTTTAGAATCTTCCCATCTTTTATAGCTACATCACCATAAAACCAGGAATTGCCTGTACCATCCAGCACTTTGCCATTGCGTATAATAAGGTCGGCAATTGGAAGAGCAGTCTGAGCCTGCGAAAAGAGTGAAGCCGCTAATAGCGTAATAGATAATAATGTTTTCTTCATTTTATGATAATATGTCACTCGCAGCCACTAAAGGTTTTTGCCCGAATCTTGCCCTAAATATGTAATTGCTATTTTCAATATGCCCCGGTTACCCAAGCGCCCAGTCTTGATACTTGATACCTGATACTACTCTAAGGCTCCATAAGCAATCGCCCTAAACTTCTCAATCACTTCATTATGAGTCCTTGCCTGCATCTGACGATAAATAAGAAGCACCAATTTCTCTTTCGGATCTACCCAGTAAGAAGTTCCAAACGCTCCGCCCCAGCCATAAGTCCCGGACTGAGCCGGAGTACGGCCGCTGCTTTTGTCAGTAACTATCTGGAAGCCTAAGCCAAATTTATCATCGTTACCGATATTAACATCACCTACCTGGTTTACTGTCATCATTCTGACTGTGTTTCGAGCCAGGATTCTTTTGCCATTATATACTCCATCGTTAAGTAACATTTGAAGGAAAATTGCATAGTCATAGATTGTGGAACTCAGCCCGGCACCACCTGAATAATAAGTTGATTTTTCCAGTGGATAGTTAGGAGTAACTGGTCCGTTAAGCATTTGCATAGTTGCCTTCTCTAAAATCCCTCCTTGTTTTTCAGTGTAAAGATTTACTAATCTGTTTGCTTTGGATTGAGGAACAGTGAAATAAGTGTCTTTCATTCCCAGCGGTTCGAAAATCCTGGTACGGAAGAACTCATCCAAACTTACACCTGAAATTATTTCCACCAATGCTCCAAGCAGGTCGGTATTTAAGCCGTAAGTGAATTTCTCACCAGGCTGATGCATTAGCGGTAATTTTCCAAGGGTTGTCATCGCATCTTTCAAACTAGCATCCTTCATTCCGATTCCTGCGGTAAGATTGTTTTTCGCGTAAATAGCATTTGCCTCTCTCGACCCAATCTGCGCATATCCAATACCTGAAGTGTGGGTAAGCAGGTCTTTAATAGTCACTTCCCGTTTTGCTGGTTCGGAAGTATACGTTGTATCGGCTGGGTTAAACTTAGTCAGTACTGATTGTCCTTTAAACGATGGTATATAAAGGGACACCGGATCGCTTAGCAATAATTTACCCTCCTCAAAAAGCATCATAATCGCTACGCTGGTAATCGCCTTGCTTTGAGATGCAATCCTGAAAATACCGTCTTTAGGCAAAGGCGCTTTAGTATCCAGATCATTGAATCCAGCAGCTTTATAATACGCCACTTTCCCGTTTCGTATGATCAATGAAGAAGCGCCGTTTAAATAACCTTTGTTCACCCAGTCGTTCATTGCCACGTCAAGGCGTTTCAGCCGCTCCGAGGAAAATCCCGCCGCTTCTGGAGTTGATGTTGTAATCACTTGCCCAAAAGCAGCCATTGCTCCGGTAAGCACTAATAAGATCGACAGTAGATTCCTATTCATATATTTTTTCATTTTTAGTTTTTTCTCCAATTTAAGCTTTAAGCATTGGGCCTAAAGCTTTTATATTTTAGCATTTACCTTCCTCATTCCACTTTCTCCTCCCGGATTCAGCTTTTAGCTTTTGGCTTTGAGCTTTCTCCTCCAGTTTACGCTTTGAGCTTTCAATTCTTCCTCCTAACGAACTCGGTCAAAGGATCCCCAAAGGGCCTCGTACTTATCCTGTCAATCTCACCCTGTTCATTTGTCAGGAAATTAATCTTCACGTCTGGATAACCCTTCCCTTCATCTACAGTGATAAACTGATCGTAGTGCCAGTGATCAAGCATGACTCTAAGACCCCGATATTTTAGTGAGAGTTGATTGCCTTGAATATCGATTTTTACATCACCGTATACAGGATGATTAAATGTGCCCGTATATGCCTCAATGGCATGCGAAGGATTAGTGTTTTTCACTCTGGACGCATTCAGGGAGTCGATTTGCTTCCTGTTGCGTTCTTGTCCGTCAAGATAATCTTTCCTGTACCGTCCGCTCCAGTCTGTTGCCTCACGTCCAAGTAAGATATCAATTATAGGAAGATTCATGACGGAGCGAAGCGAGCCGGCAGCGGTCGAATTATGGACGATAAATATTGCCAGGCTGTCTTGTGGCAGATAGGTGAGGTTAGAATAAAAGCCATCGATCGAGCCGGTGTGGCTTACAATTTTGGTTCCTTTGTAGGTTTGTACGATCCTCCCCAGCGCATAAATGGAATTGGAGAGCTCATCATAGCGCCCCCGTTTATCCGACAGATTCTGGGGTATCATGGTTTCGGCAATAGCCTTCGCAGAGATTACCTGTTTTCCCTGGAACTTTCCGCTGTTTACCAGGGCGATCATCCAGTTACCCATATCTTTCATGTTGGAATAAATAGTGCCTGCCGGTCCCAATGTTTCAGTCTGAGAACTGAATGTGCGTGCAACAAGTTTCCCTTCTTCGTTATCGAAATAGGACCTTGAATGCGCTGCAGGCCGGTTACCATCTCCTCCAAAACCACTGGAATTCATCGCAAGTGGTCTGAATATTCGTTCGCGGACATTTTCTTCCCATGATTTTGCGGTTACACTTTCAATCGCCAAACCGGCCGTAGTAAACATCATGTTATTATAGATGTATCCTTCACGAAATCCCAGTGAAGGCTTCATATAAGCGATTTTACTTAATGCTTCCGACCGTTTAAATGGCGCGTTCACCCAAATTCCATCATAGCCGGGAAGTCCGGTGCGGTGGCTCAGCATATCCCGTAAGGTTACTCTTGAAGTTAACTCTTCATTGTAAAAAGTGATTCCCGGCAGGTAGGTGCGTACCGGTTTGTCCAGGCTAAGTTTTCCTTCGACTGCTAATTGTGAAGCAATTGTCGATGTAAATAATTTGGTGTTGGAGGCAATAGGAAAGAGGGTGGTTTCTGTGGCTGGTAATTTCTGTTCCAGATCCCGGAAGCCGTAACCTTTAGTATAGATTACTTTATCCTTATGAACGATCGAAATAGCGAGACCCGGAATGTTCCATTGCTCAAGGAGCTCATTCGCATAAGTGTCTATAATTGGAAATTTATTCTGGTAAGTGGTGTTCTGCGCCCAGACTGAAATCGGGAGCATAAATAGGAGCAAGAACATTCGTTTCATATTAATGTGGGTTTGAATTATCTTATTTCAGTAGGTCACCCGTGGTTACAGGGTTACTTAGCAAATTCGAAAATGCGTTCCAGTGCTGGTCAGTTTTCCCCTTTTCGACATATCTTTTTATCACATCATAACCATAGTTATAGTTGATCACATAACTGCGATATTTTTTGATGAAAGCAATTGACTTTGTGGCCGTTTCCTCATTAAAGAGGCAATATTTCTTTAACCATTCTAATGCTTCTTTATCCGTCATAGTACCATTGACTATCCCCCGGCCGGCATCGTTTCTTGCGTAATTGAGTTTTCCGCGTATTGCAAGTGCCTTGAAATATAGGCCAATGTCTGCAGTATCCAGTCCTGCGATAGGGAGAAGAACATCTTTTGAAAATTGTACTTTATCATCCCCCGGGAAAGCCAGCTCGATGCCATAGTTAGCACTGCCTTCAGCAATAAAGGATTGAGGGCTAAAAAGCGGATACAGTGAAATTTCTACCCAGCCTTTGTCGCGGTAGAGATTTTTCTCAAGAAGCATATTATAAACGTGATGCCCGGGATAGCTTTCATGGCTGCCCACATCGATTGCCCGTTCAATAAATATCTGGACATCTGTGTTAATCTGGATCTCGCTGGTATAATTCCCTTTATACCAGTTATAGCCACTCCACGACTTATCCGTCACGTATGTCAGGGTAAATTTTTCATCTTTCGGCAATTGGTAATGGGCTAGTGTCTGCTTCCTTGCCTCAGCAATAGCGGTCCTGAACACCGTATCCAATTTGCTCTTTGGGATGATGAACCTGTTCGCCAGTGTCTGAAAGCGCTTTTGGACATCACCAGTGCCCGGTAGAAGATGATCTAAGGAGTCAATAAGCATTTGATAATAAGTGTGCGGCAAGAAAGGCGCATTCGTGCCAAAAAGATCTCTTGATTCTTCATCAAAAGTTCCGAATTCTCCGGTATAAATCTTTACTCGTCGGCTGAAAGCAATTAATTGCGCCGACATCCATTTGGCTCTTACCTCATTTGAATCACCTTCGGCAGAAATCTTCTCAAGCTCATTTCGCATTTGGGTTATTGACTTAAGGACACTGTCTTTCGGAAAAGTAACAGGCTTATTCTTAGGCTTGAGTGAGTCTGGTCCATAGTAGGCATCTACAAAATCCGAATCATACTGTCCTATAAATAGCCCTAACCGGACGTAGTTTTGGGCAATGGTATCTATGGAACTCGACTTATCAGACTGCTTCTGAGAACAGGATAGAACAAAAGCTATAGAGCAAAGAAAAATGAGGTGTTTTAATATTTTCACACGGGTGGATTCTAAAATGCCTGTCTGTATGCAAATTAGCAAAATTACCTTCGAAGATTAAAAGGATTCGCCTAAACTTAAATAAAATCCTTTTTGACGCTCCTCACTCGGACGTTTTTCGCCCCAGGCATAATCCATTCTGACACTTAAACCCTTTTCAATATCGAAGAAATAGCGGACGCCGCCGCCTATACTGGGCTTCAGATCAGCAATGGTGAAATCGCCGTGGCCATATACCGTTCCGGTTCCTGCAAAGCCAACGAAACCAAAACGGGGATTTAGTCGCAGGCGGAGTTCAGCCTGCAGGGCGAGTAGATTTTCATCCCGGTAACGGCCCGCATAATAACCGCGCATCATCTCGTCATTGCCTAATTGGGGGAGGAGGTAAAAAGGTGTGCCTCCGTTTCCGATAGTTTGATAAAGGCCGTTTACTCCCGCAACAAGCTTTTTGCTCAGGCTTCTGAAACTTCGAAGATCGCCTTTGAACATACCGCCGTCAAAGTTATCTCCTCCAAAAAACGCAGGGGCATAGGAGTAATTGAGTTTAATGTACGTTCCTTTTGTAGTATAAGTGTTCGAGTTGCGATTATCCAGGATCTGAGAAATTCCAAAGAACAAAACTTTTCCTCCGTCTCTGTCAATCAAAGGTCCGGTACCAAAAATGCCCCCGGCTACTTTATCAGTAAACCTGTAGCTATCAAAATTGATATTCAGTCCTGTATAGGTAATTCTACCCAGCTTTCTTTCGGCTCCGGCACTCATCCGGAATAATTTTTGTGTGATGCGGTCCTTATTCGCTTCGAGCGTGTTGTTACCGACCCCGTAGAAGTTAAAAGGGAAGTTTTTATATCTTAATTCGGTGTTATAATGAAAAGAATTCCCCGGCGACCAGATATCGCTTTTCAGCTGAAAATTGCTTTGGCTTTTTGTGGTAAAGGTTGCAACACCCGTCAGGCGGGATGTACGGGTAAGAGTATCTTTTCGGTCTGTATAAAATGAATACAGGCTGACCGCGCCAAATTCAACACCAGTTTCCTGAGCATATCCCAAAGCCGGAAGAGCTAAAAAGCTGCTTGAACGGGTGGAATCTGCCTCATTGGAGAGTAATTTTTTAATAAGTTTTTTTTGTGCGAAAGATGAAAGGTTCGCCAAAGAAAGACACATCAAAACGGTTACAAGCAGTAGCAGGTGTCTTCTCATGAGGGGCAAATATAGGATTATTTGAAAGTTGAAAGTGAAAATTGACACATGCGACACCCTTCGGGGTCGGGAATCTTTCCCGCATGGTTTCAATAAACATGTGACCCCTTCGGGGTCAAGACTTTTGAATTCATGGCTTTTCATGTTTTGTTATCGCTGACGCTCGACCCCGAAGGCGGTCGCATGTTTATAGCAAATTCATATTATAGAATTCCCGACCCTGAAGGGGTCGCATGTGTAACCAGTTAAATAGAATAGTACCGAAAAGCAATAGTAGCAGCAAATGCGACGCTCTTCGGGAATATTCCGCAGTCCTTATATAAATCTCACCAAACATCCCAGTCCTTTCATAAGTTATAAAGTAAAATTTAATTATGCCTTCCAACTACGTCCTTGAAAGCTGCAAAGCCCTCGCCGAAAACAAACTAACCATAGCCTTTGGAGAAAGTGCTACAGCAGGTAGCCTTTGTGCCGCTTATTCTATGGCTCCTGAATCCGGGAAGGTGCTTAAAGGCGGGATTGTTTGTTATGATGCAAGTTTAAAAGAAGAAATTCTGAAAATCCCGCACGGCATTATTAAAAAGTATACACCAGAATCTGCCGAGGTTACAGAACAGCTTTGCAGGAAATTAAAGAAATTGATCAACGCCGAAGTTTATGTTGCAGTAACCGGCCTAACTACCCCGGGGGGAAGTGAAACTCCCGAAAAACCGGTTGGGACAATGTTTATCCATATCATCTTTAAAGAAAGAAGCATTGGCGTCCGCGAGGTTTACCGCGGCAGTCCGGAACAAATTGTAAGGCAAACTATTGACAGGGCAGCGAAGATGACCCTGGATTTAATCAGGGACTTAAGAAGTTGAAA
Source organism: Bacteroidota bacterium (assembly GCA_040385405.1). Classification (GTDB taxonomy): domain Bacteria; phylum Bacteroidota; class Bacteroidia; order Sphingobacteriales; family Sphingobacteriaceae; genus Daejeonella. The sequence goes on from JAZKHM010000269.1 coordinate 11,898, forward strand.
GTGGAAAGTTGAAAGTGAACAGGAATACCACTTTCAACCTTCCACTTATCATTATTTCTTCTCCCTTATCGCCTTAAACTCCGACCCATCTTTCCATTTCACCATCGTGGTTTCAAACGCCAGCCGTTTTCCTACAAGGAACAGCAGTTTCAGGTCGTCAATGCCTCCGGCAAAAGTCCAGCTAGCTGCGTCATATTCATCAGAGGGGCGATGATAGTGCTTTTCGCGGTATTCCGCATCTGCCTTGTCGCCATATCCATCTTCTTTTCCTATTACATTTACTCCCCGGGATGTATAGAGGGCTGGAATGCCCACTTTGGCAAAATTGAAATGATCCGAGCGGTAGTAATATCCTGCTTCGGGATGCCGTTCAAAGGCCAGGGTACGACCTGCTTTTTCCGCCTCTGTTTTTAGATAATCTTCCAGTTCCGACTGTCCCTGCCCCACCGTTATGATATCACGAGTACTTTCAAAAGGGTTTAATCCGTCAATGTTGATATTTGCTACAGTCTTTTCAGCGGGGTAAATCGGATTTTGAGCGTAATAAGCCGAACCCCATAAGCCTTGTTCTTCCGCGGTTACAGCGAGCATGATGACTGTACGTTCGGGCTGGACTTTAAGACTTTTAAATGCACGGGCCAGCTCTATAAGACTTGCTGTTCCGCTAGCATTGTCGAACGCGCCATTGTAAATCGAATCGGCTGTTTCATCTGCCTTGCCTATACCCAGGTGATCCCAGTGAGAAGTGTAGATAATTACTTCATCCGGCCTTTTAGTCCCTGTTATCTTACCAATAACGTTTAATGATTTATTGAAGGTTGTTTCAACTTTCATGCTCGTTGAAAGCCTGACATTTAATGCAGATGGTTTAAAACCGCGTTTATCAGCCTGAGCGAAAAAACTCGTACTATCCATACCCGCAGCCGCTACCAATCGTTTTGCTGCCGGAAGTGAGAGCCAGCCATTGATATCTGTATATACATTTGGGTTTTTACGATCATCTAAACGCAGCTTAGAGGCGTTCCAGTTATTCTGTACTACAGAAAAAGGATAACTCGCTCCTTCGGTTGTATGAACAATAAGGCAACCTTTTGCACCTTGCCTGGCCGCTTCTTCAAACTTATAAGTCCAGCGACCATAATAGGTCATCGTTTTCCCTTTGAAAAGTGTAGAATCACCTGCAGCAAATCCGGGATCATTTACCATTACCAATACCACTTTTCCTTTGACATCGAGTCCTGCGTAATCGTCCCAGTTATGTTCCGGAGCTACGACACCGTAACCGGCAAAAACAACCTCATTATTATTCAGGCTAACCTTATCGGTGATTTTATCTGTCCAGATCACATAATCGTCAAAACCTGTAAGGTCAAAATTCCCTTTTGCTGTGGCTACCTTCATCAAAGGATCCGCCGTGGTTTTTATATTCACCATCGGTACCTCCTGAAGATAGCTGATGCCATTTCCGGGTTCCAGTCCAGCTTTTTTGAATTCTCTTTCGAGATAAGAGATAGTTTTGGTTTCTCCTTCGGTAAAAGGCTTACGACCCATAAGAGAATCGTCAGAAAGCTGGGCTACATGCAGGCGAAGACTGTCGGCACTGAATGCGGACAGCCCGTCTTCATCATTTTGAGCAGTGGGTTGGCTTTTATTGCAGGAGGCAAAAATTAAGATCGCTGCCAGGGCAAAGTAGGTAAGTTTGGTAGTCATATGATTGGTTTAGTTGGATGAAGATACGAAAATGTCCTTGCAATGAGGCACGAATTTGGTGTCATTGCGAGGAGGCACGACGAAGCAATCTCCAATTATGACCAACAGAGATTGCCGCGCTTCGCTCGCAATGACATGCCTTGAGTATCGGGGGTCCTTTCGAGGAGGCACGACGAAGCAATCAATTTTTGACTGTGCTTTCGTCATTGTTCTTTGCTCTTTGTTCTTTGCTCCTGGTTCCAATAAAATCCCTAATTTTGCGGTCTAAAAAAATAACTATGGCTGTTGAAAGAGGACCAATCTCCCGTTTTATCGAAACAAATTACCTGCATTTTAATTCGGCTGCATTAATGGATGCTGCGAAAGGATATGAAACGCACCTTGATGAAGGTGGTAAAATGATGATAACCCTTGCCGGGGCCATGAGCACGGCAGAGCTTGGGATTTCTCTTGCGGAGATGATACGCCAGGATAAAGTTTCAATAATCTCCTGCACCGGTGCTAATCTTGAAGAAGATATCATGAACCTGGTAGCGCATTCCCATTACAAACGGGTTCCAAACTACCGTGACTTAAGTCCACAGGACGAGTGGGATCTTCTGGAAAACCACTATAACCGAGTTACCGACACATGCATCCCCGAAGAAGAGGCATTTAGAAGATTACAAAAGCACATACACAAACTGTGGAAGGATGCGGATAATGCAGGTGAGAGATACTTTCCGCATGAGTATATGTATAAAATGTTATTATCCGGGGTTCTCGAACAATACTATGAAATCGATCCTAAAAATTCATGGATGCTGGCAGCGGCAGAGAAGAATTTGCCGATTGTGGTGCCTGGATGGGAGGATTCAACCATGGGAAACATTTTCGCTTCTTATGTGATGAAAAAGGAACTTAAGGCGCTTACTATGAAAAGCGGAATTGAGTATATGGGCTGGCTGGCCGAATGGTATATTGCAAACTCCGGAGGCAAAGGAATTGGCTTCTTTCAAATTGGCGGGGGTATTGCCGGTGATTTTCCTATTTGTGTAGTACCTATGCTTTATCAGGATATGGAGATGGAAAATATCCCATTCTGGAGTTATTTCTGCCAGATCTCAGATTCAACTACATCTTTCGGATCTTACTCCGGGGCGGTTCCAAATGAAAAAATTACCTGGGGTAAACTTGATATCCATACTCCTAAATTTATCGTGGAATCTGATGCTACTATTGTCGCTCCCTTGATTTTTGCATGGGTTTTAAAGCAATAGTAATATGTTTTAGCACTTACAAGTATTTTTCATAACCTGCCGCTTCAAATTCAATAGGAAATGATATAACTATTTGATTTTTAATTGTTTTTATTTCTGTTTAGAACGATTATAAATTAGTAATATTAGTCACCTTAATGTCATGGTTAAATGAATAAAACATACTTTTGTCATCGAAAATAGCGCCTCAATAATACTGCGTTGGTTTCTATCATTACATTTCAAAATTTTAAGCATTAAATACTAGATATGAGAAGCATCTCATTGTTTTTTAGGAGTGTTACAAGGTCGCTGGTCCTGGTGTCCATGCTGACAGTTGCGGCTGTTTCTGCGGCCCGGGCACAGGATGCCGCAGCAGGTGCAGCTATATTCAAGCAAAAATGTACCGCTTGTCACGCATTGGATAAAGCCGTTGTTGGGCCCGCCCTGGCCGGCATTGATACCAAATACGATGAAGCCTTTTTGATTAAATGGATTAAAAATGCACCATCTTTCATTGCTACTGGTGATCCGAAGGCTGTAGCAGCTGCCGGGTATTCTCCCGCGATGATGTCCGCTTTCCCTGAGCTTTCAGACGATGATATTAAAAACATCATAGCGTATGTTAAAGTTGGAGATCCTAAGCCCGCAGCGGGAGCTGCAGACGCGACTGCTGCTGCTGGTGCAGAAGGTGCAGGAGGCGTCAGTAATTTCATGATTTTCGGTCTTCTTGCCGTTATTATCATAGCTTTTATTGTTATCGTTGTTCTGAACCGCGTAATCAGTACCCTGGAGCGCGTCATGCTTCAAAAACAGGGAATTCATGTTGAAGAGGAAGAAGTTAAGCAAACAGAGAGGTTTGCAGGACTCAGGAAACTTTCGAAAAACAAGAAGTTCATAATGTTCATTGTACTTCTTTTAATTATTACGCTTGGTTCAATAGGCTGGAAGGGAATGTGGGAAACAGGAGTTCACACAGGATATCAGCCAGTACAACCGATTAAATTTTCTCACCAGCTTCACGCGGGATTGAATAAGATTGATTGTCAGTATTGCCACTCCGGAGCATTTACTTCAAAGAACGCTTCTATCCCATCATTGAATGTTTGTATGAATTGCCATAACTATGTTACGGCTTCAGAAAAATATGCTGGAAAAACCTCGCCAGAAATACTAAAGATATACCAGGCGCTGGATTACAATGAGACTACCAAGCAATATGGTAAGAACACAAAACCGGTTGAATGGATCCGTATACACAACCTGCCGGATCTTGCTTATTTCAATCACTCTCAGCACGTTTCTGTTGCAGGGATAGAATGTCAGAAATGTCACGGACCAATCCAGACTATGGAAGAGATCTATCAGTTCGCACCCCTTACAATGAAATGGTGTGTGAACTGCCATAAAGAAACTGAAGTCAACCATAAAGACAACCCTTACTACGACAGACTTATTGCCGCTCACGATAAATTGAAAAAAGGCGAAAAGGTTTCAGCAGCAGTATTGGGCGGTTTGGAATGTAGCAAGTGCCACTACTAAGAATAGAATTTTAAGAAAACATACGTATACAGTTATATAGCTTAAATGGAAAGCAATAAAAAATACTGGAAAGGTTTAGAAGAGCTGCAGAATACCAAAGATTTCGTTGAAAAAAATAAGAACGAATTCGCTGAATCACTTCCTATGGAAGAAGTTCTGAATGAAGCTGGCTTAAGTACCGTAACTCCAAGACGCGATTTTTTGAAAGCACTTGGATTTGGTTTAGGTGCAGTAACCCTGGCAGCTTGTCAAAAAACCCCTGTTCACAAATCAATTCCTTATTTAGTAAAGCCGGAAGAGATTGTACCTGGAATTCCAAACTATTACACCTCTACTTTTAACGGGCACAGTGTACTGGTAAAAACCCGTGAAGGCCGTCCGATTAAGATTGAAGGTAACCCTAATTGTATCCTGAGCAAGGGAGCACTGGACGCAAAAGGGCAGGCATCCGTTTTAGATCTTTATGATGTATCTAAATTAAAAGGACCGGTTCTGAATGATGCTGATACCTCATGGGATAAAATAGATCAGTTTGTGAAAACTGAATTATCTAAGACAGGCGGTAAAAGTATCCGCATCGTTTCTTCAACAGTAAACAGTCCTTCAACTAAAGCTGTTATTGCTGATTTTATTGCAAAATATCCTTCAGCTAAACATGTTCAGGTTGATGCAGTATCATACACAGGTATCTTAAAAGCTAACGAAGCGAGCTTCGGAAGAGCTGTTCTGCCAAGATATCGTTTTGACAATGCTGACGTTATAGTAAGTTTTGGCGCCGATTTCCTGGGAAGCTGGATATCTCCAATTGAGTTTAACACACAATACGCTTCTAAAAGAAATAATACTGCCCTCAAAGGGGGTAAGATGTCCCGACATATTCAGTTCGAGACTGGCATGAGCTTAACAGGTACCAATGCTGATGCCCGTATTCCTT
>JAZKHM010000270.1:0-1452 GCA_040385405.1 Bacteroidota bacterium
CAATGTCATTCGTTTAAGAATTGATAACAAAATAGGCAGCCGTCAGGCTGCCTTAATAATTTTCTGAATTGAAAGAAGCCGCTGATCTTATTAAGTTTTTGTTTGCTAAAGACCAAAATTTAATAAGAGGCGGCTTCATGGAACACAATACACTCTGGCTGAAAACTTTGCATCAATTTCGTTTAGCTTGCGAAGGTTTCGATGCCGTGTGGCGAAAGCGGATGCGGGTATTCGACACTTTCAACGTCATCTTAGCACTTTTGAATCTTTGTGGTGGCGATGAAAAATCTTATCGTTCAGTGATGGAGCATTTTTCTGAAGAATTAAAAAGAGTACCTGCTGCCTCGTCTTTTTGCGCAGCGAGAAGGAATTTTCCAGCATATTTGATTGGTGAAATTCGAAGTGAACTTTTGCATCTATGGGATAACGAGACTTCTGCAATCTTATTCTATGGTTTGCAAACCTATGCCGTGGATGGCTCCTGGCTGAATTTGCCTCGGCAACTTATACATGAAAATTTCAAGGTCGAGAGCAAAGGATATTATCCATGCGGTTTACTTAGCGGGATGATTAGACTCTCTGACCGCATGATAATTGATGTCTCGCTGACAAGCAGTTTCGATGAACGTGAGGCTGCAAAGCCTTTCTTGGAAAACCTTACACACAAAGATCTTGTGGTCTATGATCGTGGATATTTTTCACATCTTTTCATGCTTGAACACGTGGAAAGAGGCATAGGCGCAGTTTTCAGAGTGTCGAGAGGCAACAATACCAAGCAGATTAACGATGCATGGGAACGAGAAGAAAACGATTTCGTTATTGAACTTCACCCAGGCAAATCTGTTTGTGCAAAGGCTTTGCAAGAGTTTCCCGAGAAGCTAAGGACATCTATCACAGTTCGAATCATCAAATATGAGATCGATAATGAAGAATACATGTTGATTACTAACGTCTTAGATAGAACTATTACTGCCAAGGCCTTTCAGAGCCTTTATTGGAACCGATGGACTATTGAAGAATTTTACAAACCCTGCAAGCAAACGATCAAAATAGAGAGCTTTCGCTCAAAGAGTTTAAACGGAGTAGAACAGGAAATCCAGGCTGCAAGCTTGTTGTGGAACTTCGCTATGCTGATGAACAAGATGATTCCAGATGATTTAAAAAAAACCGCATAGCAGCCCAATAATATCCCACCACCAAATGAACTACCGACAAACCCTCATTTATCTGAGTATGAAAATTCATAAAATATTCTATGGAACCATTAAAATTATTAAACAAAGGCTGCAGGAATACTTAAATCATTTCATTCGAAATCTACAGCCGGTTCGACCGAACCGCGAATCACCAAGAAAATCCAATTCGCCAAAGAAAAAATGGCAACCCAGTCCGCACAAGAAAAGGTCGGAGAAGGTTGCTTGCTAAGGGTTTGGTGTTAAGCGAATGACATTG
>JAZKHM010000271.1:0-19857 GCA_040385405.1 Bacteroidota bacterium
TTATCTACAAAAGCTAATTTCTTACTATCGGGCGACCAATGGATATAAGCATAAAAACCTGATCCCTTAAGTTTGATGATTTGAGGCGGGGAATTACCTTCCTGATTTTTTACATGCAATTCATATTCACCGGATGCATCGCTGAAATAGGCAATCAATTTTCCATCCGGAGACCAGGAAGGTTCTTTTTCATGTACGCCTGCTGTATTTGTGAGATTAAAAACATCTCCTTTACCAGCCGGAATTGTAAGGATATCACCACGATAATTTAACACAACTCTTGCTCCGGATGGCGAAATATCACCGCCACGTATATACTGGTCGCCCTTTACATATCTTTCCCGTTGGTCTAACAGATCTGCAGCAATTCCAATTTTGATTTTAGAAGTACTATTGTTTGTTGGATTATATACCTGTATATATCCAGCTTGTGAAAAAATAATTCCATCAGAGGACCCTTCGAGACTCGAAACCGGAAAGTCCTTATATTTTGTAAGCTGACTGACAGATTTAGCGGCAATATCATAACTGTATAAATTGAACTCCCCATCACGATCACTACGGAAATAGACTCTATTGCCTTCCCAAACTGGCTTAGAATCGTTACTGCCCGTTTTGGGTTTTGGTATTTCAGTAACATTGTGCGACTTAGTATCAAAAAGCCATATCCGGCTCATGGTTCCTCCACGGTAATTTTTCCATTGCTCAAAACGATCGGGAATAGTTGTATAAGCTATACTGCTGCCATCCGGACTATACGATGCCCAAAATGCGTTTGGTATTGGTAATTGCTGCTCGGCTCCTGATGCTATATCAACTGTAAATAACTGAAAATAGCGGTTGGTAAAGCTGTTCCGTTGTGATGCAAATAATATTTTTTTACCATCGGGAGAAAAATCACGAACCAGATCTCCGCCGGGATGCCAGGTTAATCGCTTTGGAACACCGCCAGCGGATGGAACCACAAAAACATCTGTATTGCCATCATACTGCCCAGTAAAAGCAATCATGCTACCATCAGGAGAAAATACCGGATTAGATTCTGTTCCCTCACTTACGGTTATTCTTCTTGGATAAGAGCCATCCCTGTTTGCTACCCATAAATCTTCCGCATAAATAAATGCTATTGAAGTTTTACTGATGGTGGGTTGCCATAATAAGCGGGTATCTATAGTGTTTTGAGCAAACAATACAGCACCAGATAACAGTGCAAAAATTGCCGTTAAAGTAAAGCGAAGTTTAATCATTGGTTTAAGCAGTTTGAGGTAATCATCAGCATTTTAAAAAACACTAATTGATAAATATACAGAGTTTGTGCAGAAGGGCAAAGCAGCGCTAATTTTTTGTAAGGAAGTATATGCGGTTGGTAAATGAGGACTGGTTTGCGCATAAGATTTGACATTTATCCAGATTACGAAGCATATGTCCTTGTGATATTCGCTAAAAATACGTCCGGAGCCCAGCTGAAATCCCCGATGCTATTCCTTAAATTCGACTAATATTAAAATGAAGGCCGATAAATGAGATTCTTTTTACCAATTCTAGCCGCCGGAGTACTTGGTGCGGGCTACATTTCCAATATCGAAAGTCAGAAAATGAAATTACCGGTAAATAAGCCTGTAATTCTTAAGAACCAGGGTTTATTGAAAGCGCAGCAAGTACCGGACTCAACAAGGTTCACATATACTACCATGCTTTCGGGGCTCGACGAACCCATGCAGATGGCAATTCTCCCTAATTATGATATCATCGTTATTGAAAGAAAAGGCGGAGTACGCTATTTTGATAACACTACAAAAGAAGTCTCGCAGCTGGCCCAATTTAATGTATTTAGCGGGATCGAAGACGGACTGCTCGGTGTGGCTGCTGACCCCGGCTTCGCTACCAATAACTGGATCTATTTTTATTATGGCGTTGCCGGCGACCAAAATATAAGCCACCTGGTCCGCTTTGAGCTAAAAGGCCAGAAACTGATCCAATCGTCCAAAAAAATTCTCCTGCAGGTACCGACCCAGCGAACTTACTGCTGCCATTCGGCCGGCCACATCACGTTTGGATCGGACGGATTATTATATCTTGCCACCGGCGATAATACCAATGCTGAAGAGATTGAAGGACACAATCCCACCGATGAGCGGCCGGGTCGGGGTTTGTCAGACGGCCAGGGGACAACAGCTAACAGCAATGATCTTCGCGGCAAAATTTTACGTATCAAACCTGAAGCTGATGGCACCTATAGTATTCCTGATGGAAACTTATTTCCGAAGGATGGCTCTGCAGGTCGGCCAGAGATCTTTGCTATGGGGCTCAGAAATCCATTTCGCGTTTCTGTTGATCCAAAGACGCAATTTGTATACTGGGGTGATGTGGGGCCAGACACTGAAATCAAAACTGAAGACGGCAAATTAAGCTATGATGAGATCAATCAGGCGCGCAAGCCCGGCTTCTTCGGTTACCCTTATTTTTTGGGTAATAATGTAGCTTTTCCTGACTATGACTTTGCGACTAAAAAGGAGGGTCCTGGAAAAGATCCAGAGCGTCCCATAAACGACTCTCCTAACAATACTGGTATACGAGAGCTGCCCCCGGCACAACCTGCTTTCATCTGGTATGGAAAAGGCCCTTCAAAAAACTGGCCTCTCTTAGGTTCCGGCGGCGCCAGCGCGATGGCAGGCCCGGTATATTACAGTGATCTTTATCCTCAGGCACCATATAAATTACCCGATCATTATAATGGAAATCTATTCATTTATGATTGGATCAGGAAATGGATCTTTGCCGTTAAACTGGACGGGCAAGGCAACTACTTAGGTATGGAACGCTTCCTGCCACAGCTCAGGGTAGTAGCACCTATCGATATGCAAATTGCACCTGACGGGGCAATCTACCTCCTGGCTTATGGCACAAATTGGTTTGCGCGTAATACTGATTCGGGAATTATCCGGGTAGAATATGCAGAAGGTAACCGTAAACCGGTTGCCGCAATAAAGATCAATAAATCCATTGGCGCTGCTCCGTTAAACGTCACGCTGTCTGCAGCTGGTTCCCGCGATTATGATAAAGGCGATCTCCTTACGTACGAATGGAAGATTGGCAGCTCTGTTCGGGCAGAAAAAGAAATCAAATATTCTTTTACAAAACCAGGGAACTACAACATTATTTTGACTGTTTCAGACCAGCACGGAGCAAAGGGGATAGCGACTATGCCGGTTAAAGTGGGTAACACTCCCCCGGCTGTGACCATTTCTACAAAATCTAACAAAACTTTCTACTGGGATAATACCAATTTCGATTACCAGATAACCATTGCCGATAAGGAAGACAGTAAAATTAGTCCTGCAAATACGAAGGCTGGTTTCAGTTTCCTCCCTTTCGGCAAAGACCTTGCAGGCGCTCTTGGTTCAGGTGATGAAGACATTCATAATTCGGGTGCAGGAAAGCTTTATGCGTCGCTCGACTGCAAGTCGTGTCACACGCCGGCCACGAAATCGATAGGCCCTTCACTGAAAGACATTTCTATAAAATACAATGGCAAAGCAGGAGCGGCAGATATTCTCGCATTAAAAATCATAAAAGGAGGAAGCGGAAACTGGGGTTCATACCCAATGCCGCCACATCCTGATCTCAAAGAAAACGATGCCAGGGAGATAGCAAATTACATTTTAAACCTGGATAAACCGATTAAGAAGCTACCGCTGAACGGCAAGATCACCTTAAGTGAACATCGAGGTAAGGGAATCGAAGGCTCATATGTCCTTCAGGCGTCATATACTGACAATGGTGCAAATGGTATAGAGGCCTTAACCACTCGTGATTACCTGGTCCTACGCAACCCACTGATACAAATGGAAGATTACCATGAAGGGAACGTTAGTGTGATTATTGCTACACTAAATAATGGCTTTGTAAGCTACATAGCTAACATTACCAATGGAAAGTTCACGCGATTTAACAACATTGATCTAAACCATGTCAAAGCCATTCGCTTCCGGATTCAGGAACAAGGAGCGGGCGGTATCATTCAAGTTCGCAGAGGAGCCAAAGACGGACCGCTCATTGGAGAAATAAAAATAAAGTCTGGAAAAGAAGCAGCTAAGAAAGCCTGGACCGAAGTAGTTTTGCCAGTGAGTACAGTCAAACAAAGTGGGATTCAGGACCTTTTCCTGGTGTTCAAGAATGAGGAGGTTAAAACACCATTATTCCATATTGACTGGATGAAATTTGAAAACACATTGCCGTAGCCATTTAAATTTACTTTGGAAAATCCATTAGACTCGGACTTCAGACCTCTGACTTCAGACTTCTGACCCCAGTCCTCATTTCCCGATACAACACTTACTTAAATTCGTCTCCAGCAAATCATTCTGTGGGAAACATTTTATTATCACCAACATCGACTCAGTAAGATTTTTAAGGAAGCGAATAGGGCGTTTGAAACGATGAGCGGTTTTAAGGTGCTTTAACAGGAACTTTTACTTCTGTTGTATCTTTCGGCAGTGTGGGCACCTGGTAATTCCCTTGATCTATAATAGTTTTGGGAAATAGCTTTTTTAAGGTATTCCAATCTGATCTTTGCACATCTGTCTTATAGAGGTAAATGAACTTAAGATTTTCAAGATTGCTAAGCCGGGCCAGCCCTTTAGCGCTTACCTTAGTACCAACCAAACTTAAGGATTGGAGCTCGTCCATACCCCTTAGGTTTTCAAGTCCCTTGTCTGTTATCTGAGTATTGTTTAAGCTTAGGCGAATCAGATTCGTGCAGCGCTTTACGGCTTTCATTGTGGCATCATTTACTGATCTGTTCTCCAATTTCAACCAGATCAACTGATCTTTTACCGATGCCAGGGCATCCAGAACCGTATCTGCAAGCGAATGGGCATTGATAAAATTTGCAGTTAAAAAATTGCTGCTCTGCGCAACAGGGACTATCATAACGCCCGCATTGCTTAATCGCCGGATGTTTTTTTCGTCAGCTGCCCTGACGGTACCTCCGGGAACATCGGAAGGTTTGTTTTCCGAAGTGCCTGCGGTACCTTTTTCCAGGGCAGCTAAAACAATCTTAATATGGTCTGGCTGTTGAATGTCTTTTACTTTCTTATTAAACTCAGCACCGCTATTTATCCACCAGTGCAGCAAAGCTATTTCGCTCTGGCTAAGCTGCGGCTTTTCCCGGGGTGGCATATGATCTTCATCGCTGTCTGGCAAAAGAAGGCGTTTAATCAGTTCACTTTCGTCGGCTTTGCCCCTAAGGACTGTGCTGCCCCCTTCTCCGCCCTTTAAGATATATTCCTCCAGGTCAAGCCGGAGTTTCCCCTTTTGCTTTTCACTGCTGTGACAGCTGTAGCACCTGTTTTTAAGTAAGGGCTGGATAGCATCGCGGTAAATGAATGCTTGCTGAATATCAGGAATTGGAGGGATGGCTGCACCTTTCTTACCTCCTTGTCCTTCAAACGCCGCTGTTAGATAGCCGGACCCATGTGTTAATGAGCCGCCCAAATGCCCTGTGACCGCAATCATCAGAATTAGCAGAACGGCCATAACTTTGGATATTCTGCTATCAACCTTTGTGGATTTATGAATGAATAGCAACAAAAGGGACAAGGCAGCCACCGCTATTCCCATCCAGTTGTGATTGCTTACGAGCTCACCTTCATAGTCGCCGCTATTAGACAAAAAGTAGCCGGTTAAACATGAAAGCACAGCGCTAATCATCCCCAGAAACAATAGAATTTCAACTGAAGGATAAAGGTTTGCAAACCGCGCGTATCTGCTAATTACTAAAAAGATACAGGCGATGAGCAGGATCCCGATAGGCAGATGAACTAATACCGGGTGGAAGCGGCCAAAAAAATCTAACATTCAGCCGCTGCGTAAAATTCATCAACTTTGCCCCCAAAGCCCCAGTTTGTTTGCATAAATAAATGGTCGAAGCCTTTTTTTGCCTCGACTTCAGGCATGCCAACTGCTGCAAGGTTTTCAAGGGGGGTTAACAGCGTAACATCGCTTAGACCAGCTGAGTTTTTAATGAAATTTCTTCTTGTTTGAGACATAATTGTATTAAGTAATTATTTCACGAATAACTTTCCCGCCAACATCGGTCAGCCTGAACGGCCTTCCCTGGAATGGATAAGTAAACTGTTCGTGGTTAAATCCTAACTGGTTCAAAATTGTCGCCTGTATATCAAAAGCGTCTACTTTGCCGCTGATCGCGCTGTAACCTATTTCATCAGTTTCACCATGGGTAAAGCCTTTCTTTATACCTCCGCCGGCCATCCATATGGTAAATGCCTCGGTATGATGATCTCTGCCATTAAATGGATTTTGCGCACCATTCCTGTTCTCCATCATTGGTGTCCGGCCAAATTCACCGCCCCAAACCACGAGGGTTTCTTCCAGAAGTCCTCTTTGCTTTAAATCCAGCAATAAGGCTGTAATTGGCTTATCAATACTCCTGCATTTATTTTTTAGCCCGATATTTAAAGAATTATTAGGACTGTCGCCATGCGCATCCCATCCCCAGTCAAATAACTGTACGTACCGAACGCCCTTTTCAACCAGTTTTCGCGCTAAAAGCACGTTATTGGCGAAGCAGGCTTCCCCGGGCTTCGTGCCATACATTTCGTGGATATAGGCCGGTTCATCATTGATGTTCATCACCTCCGGTGCCGAGATCTGCATCCGATAGGCCATTTCATATTGCGCTATGCGTGATAAGATCTCGGGATCATTATATTCCTGGTATTGTTGTTCGTTTGCTTTATTGATGGCATCTATGGATGCTTTGCGCAAGTCCCTGCTCAGACCATCGGGGTCTTTGATGAATAAAACAGGGTCGCCTTCACTGCGGCATTGTACTCCCTGGTACACTGAAGGCAGAAAACCGCTGCCCCATACACTTTTACCTGCATCCGGAAAACTGCCCCCACTGGTTAAAACAACATAACCCGGCAGATTCTGATTTTCCGTACCAAGTCCGTAGGTCACCCAGCTGCCAATGCTTGGTCTTCCCAGGCGAGGCGACCCGGTATGGATCAGCAGCTGTGCCGGTGCATGGTTAAACTGATCTGTATGAACCGCTTTCAAAAAGCTTACTTCATCCACCATAGTGGAGAAATGAGGCAGATTCTCACTCACCAATGCACCGCTTTGGCCATACTTCGCAAAGCTTGCCTGCGGACCCAGCATTTTAGGCACCCCGGTTATAAATGCAAATTTCTTTCCTGCCAGTAATGAAGGCGGACAATCCTGGCCGTCCATCTTCATCAGCTCAGGTTTATAATCGAACAATTCTAGTTGTGAAGGAGCCCCCGCCATGTGCAGGTAAATAACGCTTTTGGCCTTCCCCGCAAAAACAGGAGATTTAGGCAGTAAGGGGTGAGCGGGATCATATGCAATGTTAGTTTGAGGGTTGGAAAAAAGATTCCCGCAAGTACCGAGTAATGAACCCATTGCTAATGCACCAAGCCCCATCGCACTTTCCTTTAAAAAGTGCCGTCTGGTGGAGGACTTGAGCTGAGCTTCCTGCACCTCTTTAACCAATCTGTGGACATTCAATTCATCTCTGGTCATGTCATCTAATTCTTGGTTATTACCTCATCTAAGTTTAGCATCGCATTTGCCACTAAGGCAAGCGCAGCGTCTTCCGGTCTTGCCCGATTTTTAGGTTCTCCCATAAAAGCGGAGGCACTCAAGGGATCTTTTTTAAATTCCGACAAGGCTCTGTTGTACAGGTCCTCAAAGATCTTTAGCCTGTTTTGCGGAATTGGCTTATAAAGCATGATAGAATAAGCTTTGGCAATCTTAGCCGAAGCATTTTTGCCACCCGATTGCTGCATCCTGGCACCAAAATGCCGGGCCATATCAACATACACCGAATCATTTAAGGTTACCAGCGCCTGCAGGGGTGTATTGGTCCGTATTCGCCGCGGACTGCAAGCCACGCGCGATGCACCATCAAAAGCGATAGCTGAGGGATAGGGTGCCGTTCTCTTCCAATAGGTATAGATGCCCCTGCGATATTGATCCTCATCCTTACTTTTTACCCATTTTGAACCATTATACGGTGAAAGCCAAATCCCTTGAGGCTGCCATGGCATCACGGGCGGCCCGTACATTTTTTGACTCAAAACGCCGCTTATACTCAAACCCTGATCCCTGATCTGTTCAGCACTCAGACGCACCCTTGCCCCCCTTGCGTAGAGCTTATTAAACAGGTCTTTTTCTTTCAGCTCGTCCGACACTTTCGAATCCTGGCGGTAGGTGGCCGTCATAACCAGTTCCTTCAACATCTTTTTAATGCTCCAGTTATGCTTGTGCATTAGCTGCCAGGCCATATAGTCCAGCAGTTCTTTATGCGTAGGCGCCATTCCCTGCGTACCCATATCCTCTAAAGTTTCCACCAGGCCCGCCCCGTATAGTTGTTCCCAGAGCCTGTTTACCATTGTCCTTGAAACCAGTGGATTCCGCTTATCTGTTAACCATCTTGCCAGGCCTGCCCGGTTTCCGGGAGCATTTTTCGGCATTGCAAAAGCCAGCGACGCCGGCACGCCTACCCGCACCTCCTTCCCTTTTGATGTCCATGCCCCCCGTTCAAACACGTAGTTCCTCCTTCGCATGTCCGCGGGATTTTCAACCATAACGGGCGTAGTGGGCATCTGGGCATTCAAAAGATCGTTAAAAGTTTTTTTGTAAACCGCATAACCAGGCTTTCCCTTACCGGGAAATTGTTGAGAAAAATGAAACCAGTCAAAAGACACAAGAAATTCCCCGGGCTTGCTCAATACTGGATTAGTGTACCTGATATACACATCGTGTACTCCATTTTGCTTTTTGAAATCTACATAAGCATTTCGGTTCCCCGAACCGGTAGCCAATGGCCACGAAGCTAAAAGCGGGCCATCGGGTTTATCCAGGTGAAGGCTCATCCGCCCGCCGGGCTTTTCAGACCTGTAATTGAAAATCAGTCGTTCGGCGTCCTGGAGGTCGACACGTTTCAGGCGTGCGACAGCATTATTCCTGAAAAATAAAGGGCCGTTGTGATTACTGACTGCTGCATTTTTCAACTCATCGGCTGTAGTGGAGTAGATAGCAGGCTGCCCGGTTTTCAAAAACAGGCTGATCTTTCCTGCAGTCTCTTCAGAGGAAACCTTCTTAACCCACCTGATTAAGTTATTGAATTCCGCGGTTAGCGAATCATTAAAATGCTTAAGGAGCGGATAATCTGCCTGCACATCCTCGTCCCTGGTATTATTAAAATAGGCCATGAATTTATAAAACTCATCATGCTTGAACGGGTCGTAAGGATGGCTGTGGCATTGCACGCAAGAAAATGTTGTACTCATCAAGCCCTCCCAGGTAGCATTTACGCGGTCTATAACCGCGGCGGTCCGGAATTCCTCGTTACTGGTCCCGCCCTCATCATTTGTTGGCGTGTTACGACTAAAAGCAGTCGCTATATATTGTTCATCAGTAGCATTGGGCAAAAGATCCCCGGCAATTTGATCAGTTATAAACTTATCGTAAGGCAGATCCCTGTTAAATGCTTTGATCAGCCAATCCCTGTAAGACCAGATATTTCTGTTCGGATCTGCTTCATACCCTTTCGTATCGGCATACCTGGCGATATCCAGCCACATCGAGGCCCAGCGTTCGCCGTAATGAGGAGAAGCTAGCAGTGAATCAACCAGGATATTGTATGCCTTTGCTTCATCCTTGCTGTTTAAGTAAAATTTTGCGAGCCCTTCCGAAGGATACATTCCGATCAGATCCAGGCTCACTCTTCTTAACAAGGTAGCCCTATCTGCTTGTCGTGAAGGCTTAAGGTCATTTTCTTCAAGTTTCACGTAAATAAATCTGTCAATATCGCTACGGATCCATTTATCGTCCACCTCCGGAGGAGTCATAGTCGCTACAGGTACGTAGGCCCAATGCTTACCCCATTTTGCACCCTGCTTAACCCAGTTTCTTAAAATGCTTATTTCACTTGCATCGAGAGCGGGATGTTTATAAGGCATCCGCTCCTCAGGATCATTCGAACTTATTCGCCTGATAAACTCACTATCTTCCGGATGACCCGGAACGATCGCAGGCTTTCCGCTTTTTGTAGGCGCCAGGGCCTCCTCCCTGAAAAGAACACTAAATCCCGCCTGCTGCTTAACCCCTCCGTGACAGGAAATACATTTTTTATTGAGAATTGGCTTTACGTCTGCATTAAAATCTATTTCCCGTTCCGAAAAAAACAAAGAAACGAGAATGATGCCGGCTGCAATAATGAATGCAAATGCAATAACTATTTTCTTCTTTGACAGCATAAAAACCGTTGATATCTGGAGTTTAATATACCAAAATCTTCACAAATCAATTATCCTTTAAGGTAGATATTCACTGTTACGAGTTATTTTATCCTGCCAGGTTCTCGCCGGTTCACCCCGGGTCGGTTTTGAAGATCGTCACCAAGATCAGCACGGGCGGATTCGGCAAGTACCATCAGCTGTTTAACGATATCAGGATGATACGCCTTGACGTCATACTGCTCGCCAGGATCGCGTCGAAGATCGTAAAGCGCCTCCTCGATTATAACTTCCGGTGCTTTCCCGGGGAAGCCGTCTTTGCCTGGAGCCTGATTGAGATAGGATCGTGAAGAATGTTTAAAGACATATTTCCAATGATTGATCCGTACAGCTTCCAATGCATTCTTTTGATAATAGTATAGCATTTCCTTCCGGGGACTTGCCGTTAGGTCACCCTTAATGATCATACTGATATCCACGCCATCAATCTTTCGGGACGGCAGCGTGCTGCCTGTGAGTGCGGCTAATGTAGGGAGTAAGTCGATAGTTGAACTAAGCTGATTGGAGACAAGGCCAGCCGGAACTTTTCCTTTCCATTGAATAATAAAAGGAACCCGCTGGCCTCCTTCAAAGGAAGTGCCTTTACCTTCTCTAAGCCCGCCTGATGAGCCTGCATGGTCCCCGAAATTCAGCCAGGGACCATTATCACTGGTAAAGATCACGATCGTATTTTCCTCTAATTTCTCGGCGCGTAAAGCTTCCATGATAAGGCCAACATTATAGTCTACTTCCTGGACCACATCCCCGTACAAGCCCTGCCGACTCTTGCCACGAAAAGGTGGAGAAGCATTTATGGGAATATGCATCATAGGATATGGGATATAGGCGAAAAAGGGCTTTTTCTTATTTCTCTTTATAAAACCGATAGCCTCCGTTGTAAGTTTACTGGTTAAGGCGCCCTGATCTTCAAGCGTGGATATAGTATCAACAGGCGTAAAGTTCCGAATCAGCGTAAGCGGTGGAAAATCTAATTTACGGCTGCCAACTTTAGCAGGACTACCATCGAAATCAACCGGCCACATGTCATTCGAATAAGGGATCCCGAAATATTCGTCAAATCCATGGTTTGGAGGCAAAAACTCCTTTGAATCACCTAAGTGCCACTTACCAAAAATCCCTGTTGCATATCCTCTTAATTTAAGCATGTCCGCAATGGTTGTTTCCTCGCCTGAGATACCTACTTTAGATCCGGGGAATAAAGCTCCGGTGATACCAATGCGGTTCGGATATGCGCCGGTGAGGAGTGCTGCGCGTGAAGCACTGCATACCGCTTGTGCAGCAAGGAAATTAGTAAATCGCATCCCATCAGCCGCCATCTTATCCAGGTTTGGTGTATTATAGTTCAATGCACCGTATGAACCCAGGTCGCCATAGCCCATATCGTCCATAAAGATTAAAATGATATTTGGTGGAGCCGTCTTTCGAGTTGACTGCTGAGCGCGAGAGCTATAAGGCAACAGCAGGATGGCAAAAATCAGAAAGCGGAAAGTCATTAACATCATGTCAATATAAATGTTGTGAATTGTAATGCAAAGGCCCTGGAATACGCGACTAAAGCTCTGCCATTACCCCCCGGGTTTGGTACAGGGTATTCACCTTTTCAATAGGGCATTAATCAAAGTCTATTTAAAATCAATTATTCTTAATATGATATTACATCTCTCTAATCCAGATATTCCGAAAACTAATTGGTTCGCTTGGGTCCCCATGATCCTGTAATTTTATTGGCCCTTTACCATGAAATTGATATTTAGGCAAACCTATATATGGAGTATTTCCGGTGATGGTAGTATTATTTTGAATCACTAC
Source organism: Bacteroidota bacterium (assembly GCA_040385405.1). Classification (GTDB taxonomy): domain Bacteria; phylum Bacteroidota; class Bacteroidia; order Sphingobacteriales; family Sphingobacteriaceae; genus Daejeonella. The sequence goes on from JAZKHM010000271.1 coordinate 12,159, forward strand.
ACCGTTATGAATTACGGTTACCCGGGCCGGTGAGAATAATGTTTTGTCTTCGTTGAAACGTGGTGCAGTATAAATCACATCATACACATTCCAATCTCCAGGAGGGCGCATTGCATTTTTTAGAGGAGCGGTTTGTTTGTAGATACTTCCAGCCTGACCATTTGTATAGGTTTTGTTATTATAAACATCCAGGACCTGCAGCTCATAAATACCTTGCAAAAAAATACCACTGTTTCCCCTTGCCTGTCCTGATCCGGTAATATTTGAAGGAATAGACCATTCTATATGAAGCTGGAAATCATTAAACACCTGGATGGTACTAATATCACCGGTTCCTTTTTTCACGGTGAATACGCCATTTTTGACATCCCATTGGGCTGCTCCACCATCTTTGTTTTTCCATTTGGATAGATCTTTGCCATCAAACAAAATAACTGCATCTGAGGGTGCAGTAATAAATGCGTTTGGTGCTGCCTTGCCAGGGGTAACTATTGCAGGTACAGGCTCATAAAATTCCGTCATTTCGGGCTTCATAGACGACGCTTGTGATTGCGCTTGTACACTGCCCAGTGTAAAAAGAAAAACAACTAACAATAATGAAGTTTTGAAAGAGGGGAAAATTTTCTTGTTCATTTTACTTTAGTATTTAATAATGTTTATAGTGTTTAAAATTTATCATTGTAAAAATCAGGAAAGCCGGCCAAAACTGCAGGGGCACCAGAAAATAATAATAGCTAAATTACCCGTAAGATAGTATTAATGTTTATGAGATACTTGACCATCGTTGATAAGATTTCATACTAACAGTTGAATTCGGTGTTTTAATTAAGCAGTGTTTACTCAGTTAAAAGCGATATTTTTAAATTTAAATTACAATTAACTTTAAACAGCGGGCAACAGATATGCGAAATTCCCACCCCTGGCGGTGATAACATCTGGCATAACTTTAATATCTTTTGCCCATAAATTTGCGGCGGGATTGATGCATGATTTGATGGATTTAAGAGTGATTTTGTGAATACGTTTAAGGTAAGAAAAAATCCAGGATCCTTTTTCCTTATACAAGCAGGTTATTTCCCGATACAGAAAGTAACTCATATTGTATGACAGACACTTACAGAAATTCTTCTGAAACAATCAAGTAAATACTGGCAGATTTCCCTTTAATACGTGTGCCTGCCATACTAATTGATAGGTTTATACTCAAAAGCAATCCTTTCTACAAATCAAAAGAAATTGTCTCCCGAATTGTGACATTTTGCTGACATGCTCTTGACAAAACGATGACATCTGGGCTATTAATCGGTGAAGTTTGAGTTGAAATACCGGCTTTACAAAAATTGTTATAAAAAATTTTACAGTACACACCAGAAATTCATCTAACGTCTGATAAACCCCGATAATTCTGCAGTTTAAAAATTTAATGTAAACGTCTCAAAGTTTAAGTTAAGAATAATGGATCTTCATTTTTTCTAAAATAATGCCTCCAGGTTAAAATTGGCTAAGTCCATTTTTTTCATTCCTCATAAGAATATTTGACAGAGATGCAACTTTCCAGAAAGGCAACATCGATTGCTATAAACCGTATAATTCACTGTTGAACTTTTAACTTAAATTTATGAGAAAAAACCCCTCTAATAGCAAGGGATTTCTGTCGATGCTACTTGTCGCATCGATATTATTGAGCGGATGCCAAAAGGAAGATACACAAGACATTCCTTTAAGTGTGCATGAAAAACTCGAGATGACTACTTCCACAAGTCCAGCGGAAGTGAAAAACATAGACGTCTCAAAGGTTACTTACGATTCCGGACACGCGTATCTTTTAAAAGACTGGTTCGGAGTTGGGGGAGACACCCAATGGGAAACACCTTCTACTCTGAAAGTTTATGAAAACGGAGTTGCTCTTGGCCCTGCTCATTCTTCGCATGATGATGTGCGAACTAGCGGACAAGGCAGATTTAGTCATTGGGGGAATGAACTATTTTTTACCGCATCTGATAATACCGATCCGCGTACGAATGGACGGAAATACACCTATACTATTAACGAATCCGGGGAGAGCACCGCGGGCCCTTCAGTCGCATCTACTGCTAAAAGCCTCGATCTGTCGCTGGTTACATTACATTCTGGTAACGCGTATCAACTAAACGCCTGGTTCGGTGTTGGGGGAGACACCAAATGGGAAACACCTTCCACCCTGAAAGTTTTTGAAAATGATAAGGAACTTGGCCCTGCCCATTCTCTATTAAATGATGTCGTAGCCAATGGCAAAGGAAAATTTAGTCATTTTGGAAATAACCTATATTTCTCGTCATCAGACAATAGCGATCCGCGGACAAATGGCAGGAAGTATAGCTATACTATAGACGGATCCAGCCCGACTACTGCATCAACAGCACCTGGTCCTGCCCTGGGGCCGGTCACCAACGGCACTGCACTTAAAAACATGTTTGGTGTTAACACATACGAATGGAATTTCCTTCAGGATCCAAACAATCCATCCAATGGCTCAACTATCTACGAGCCTAAAATGGCCCTCATCAGAAACTTTGACGGTGTTCGCCATTATATGGATTGGGAAAAGCTCGAAGATTCACCCGGAAATTACAGTTTCAATCCCACCAGAAGGGGTGGATGGAACTTTGATGCGATTTACCAAAGATGCAAACAGGAGGGTATTTTTGTCCTGAGTTGCCTTAAGGAGGCTCCGAATTGGCTTTACAACACCTATCCTGAAGGCCAGAGGGATGCGAATAACGTACCAGCACCATACGGTTCTAACCTGGAAGATCCTGCCTCCTATATTGCACAGGCAAGGGCAGCATTTCAATTTGCAGCTCGATATGGGGCAAACCGAAATGTGGATCCAACGCTTGTCAAAGTCAACGCAACACCACGTTGGACTAACGACCCGATCAATGAGGTTAAGATTGGCATGGACCTGATCAAATACATTGAAGCAGATAATGAACGCGACAGATGGTGGGTTGGTCCAAGAGCTTACCAGACGGGCCGGCAATATGCAGCACACTTATCTGCATTTTATGATGGCCACAAAGGCCGATTGGGTAAAAACGTAGGAGTTAAAACAGCCGATCCATCTATGAAAGTAGTAATGGCTGGACTGTCTAAAGCCGACGTTAATTACGTAAAGGAAATGATCGCCTGGTGTCGGGAAAACAGAGGCTACCGCGCAGATGGATCGGTCGATCTTTGCTTTGATGTAATAAACTACCACCTTTATTCTAACGATAACCAGTCCCAGCAATGGGGAACGGCTACAAGAGGCGTGGCACCTGAGCTCAGTGAAATTGGCAGAGTTGCGGACGAATTCGTTACTATGTCAAGAGATTTTGCAAAAGGTATCGAAGTGTGGGTGACAGAGGCAGGTTATGATATAAATTCAGCCAGCCCTCAAAGGGCAATCGCAATTGGTAATAAGACTGCACTCATCACTCAGGCAGACTGGATATTAAGAACATCCTTATTATATGCACGACGAGGTATTAAGAAACTGTTCTTCTACCAGTTATTTGATGATAATAAATACAGTCCGATACAGTATGGTTCATCAGGGCTGGTTGAAGTAGAAGGAGGTCTTAAGAGACGGCCGGCAGCTGATTATATTCTCCAGGCCACCAACTTGATGGGTAATTATAAATATCAGCAAACAATAGGTCAGGATCCACTTGTTGACGTATATGACTATAATGGACGCAAAATGTATGTCCTGCTTATACCGGATGAGAAAGGCCGTACAGGATCTTATGTGCTAAACCTGGGAACTGCTACCTCTGCCACCATCTACAATTTGCAACCGGGATCTTCCGCAATGACGGCTAAAAAGGTGGTAACAAACGCAGGTAATTTAACGGTTAGCGTTACCGAAACACCGATTTTTGTACAAGCTGATTAACAAATAGGAAGCTGGGAAGTTGAAATCAATGAGTTCGTCTCTTGAATTAAACTGTCCCAGCTTTTTTCAATTACTGAGCGGTATAGCGTATCTGGATAAAAGATCTACGTCTGCATCTATGAACATCACTCAGATTTTTAAAATCAGATCCTTTGAGTATAGCCTAATCATCCGTAAAAACGTTCAGATAAATCAAAAGCACTTTACATTACACAATGTACTGAATTACTTTTAGCAAGGATTATGATTATTGTTGTATTTTTCTCCCTTTATCTTACTCATGAAAATTTCACAAATCATCATCTTTACTCTGTTAGGAGTTATATTAAGTCTGGATACTTTTTCTCAAACCGGCACAGGGGACAAACTTCGTGTTTTTCTGGATTGTCAGTCTTATTGCGACAAGGATTATGTTAAGCGGGAAATTACTTTTATAGATTACGTAAATGATCGTTTTCAATCAAACGTATATATTTTAATAAATTCGCAACCTACCGGAAGCGGAGGAAGAGAATATAAACTTCAGTTTTCCGGGCAGGAGATTTTTAAAGGTGTTAATGATACTTTGTCATACATCCGGGAAGCAACAGCAACAGACGATGAGGATCGCAAATTAGCGGTACAAACAATTAAATTAGGCTTGGTTAAATATTTCGCACGGACTGCTAAAGCCAAAGACCTACAGATTTCATTTACAGGGGATACTTCCAGAAAAACCAATACCGAACAGGCGAAAAAAGACCCCTGGAATTTATGGGTTTTTAGCGTTCGTTTAAATGGTTACCTGAACGGAGACAGAAACTACTCCTCCAACAGCTTTAGCACCGGTGGCTCAGCCTCACGCGTAAGTGAAAAACACAAGACAACTACAAACTTCAGTTATAACAGAGAAAAAAACAGGTTTGGTGAAGGAGTTGATGCTTTCAAATTCACAAATGAGCGTTATTTTGCAAATAATACAACTGTTTGGTCCATAGGTGAACATCTATCTGCAGGTGGATCGATTTCTGCCCAGCGTTCCGATTACAGTAACTACGACGCATCATTATCGATAACTCCCGCTATAGAATACAATTTCTTTCCGTACAAGGAGTCCAATAATCACTATGTCGGATTGATGTATAAGATAGGACCAAGATATCTTAATTATAAAGAGGAGACCATCTTTCTAAAGATGGAGGAATTCAGATTCCAGGAAAGTATATCTTTGGACGTTAGTTTTAACCAAAAATGGGGACAGGTAAGTGGCTCCACCTCTTTTGGACACTACTTTCATGATTTCAGCAAAAGCAGCTTATCTTTCTCTGTTTATACGGAATTAAGATTATACAAAGGACTGTCATTAAACTTTAATGGCTATTATGCTGTCCAGCGGGACCAGCTTAATATTGTTAAAGGCGATATTTCCACCGATGATCTCCTTACACGTCGCAGGCAATTTAACTCCAACTACGCTTTTTATACCAGTTTTGGTATCCGTTACCGCTTTGGCTCCTTATTTAACAATGTGGTAAACCCCAGATTCGATGGCGGAGGTGGAGGTGGTGGATTTTTCTTTAATTAAAGTTGTAATTTTTTAGCGCTTTGATAAGGTTTAATTAATGCAGAGGGAAAGTACTTGGGCAGACCAGACCTTATTTAGTCATAAATATAAAGCTTACTTTTCCAACCGTATTCGGCTTTCCTTTTTCAGAAGATGAGATAGTGCCCTTCATTTGACCGTTTCGCTGACGCTCAACTTTGATCTGACGCCAGGAGAAAGCCCCCTTTTCAAAGTTAAAAGTTTCGCCGTCATCATCGTATAAGTTATAATCTCCTGCTTTCTCGCCATAATGCCTGATTTCCAGGTTGACTTTTTCAGTTGCTTTAGGAGCATGCAGCAGGGCGGGCATCATGGGGATAAGTCCCCCGTCTTTTACATACACGGGGATCTTATCAAGACCCGGAGTAACCGTTATCACCTCCCCCTCACCCGCCAATTTACCGGTATAGAAATCATACCATTTTCCTTTAGGCAGTACCACCTTACGGGATGTCTGGCCCGTGAACATCGGTGCAACCAGTAAATATTCGCCCGCCATATACTGATCTTTTATCTCTTTAGAAGTTGCTTCGGCATATGGATTTTCTTCCAGGTTTACATTTGTGAGGCTTTCCTTATTAAGCTCCTGATTAAATCCTTCTTCCAGGTTCATCGCTCTGAAAGGCGGTATGCCTTCAAAATGATATTTAGCGAACTCCGTATACCAGTAAGGCATCATTTTCATTCTAAGCAAGGCAAACTCTTTAACCTGCTTCTCCACTTCGGGGTAAGTCCATGGCTTAGTTCCGCTCGACCATGCATTGATCATGGCCATGGGAGAAAACACATTCGACTGGAATCTTCTTAGCCATTCCTCCCCAGTTTTGGAGGCACGAACTTCGGGTGTCCAGAGAACCCCTGCAAAGCCGCTGTTGATGAGCGCTGTAATGAAATCTTCGTGGTTGTAATAATCGTTGTAAATCACGTAGGGGAATGAGGTTCCGCCACCATTGGATGCACGAACAAGTCCAAATGTACGCTGGTTCCTTTTCTTGAACAATTCGGCGCTGTACCGCATCGCCAGGAGTCCGTATGTCTGGCGCATTTGCTCTGCGCTAATCCCCGAGGGGAATGTAGCTACATCAGGCCAAAGGTAATGATCATACCCGTCAACTTCATCAATTTTATAGCCGCTTACACCAATATCCACCTGGTCTTTTTGCATTTGTCCGAAAAATAATTCCCTGGGCTTTGCCATCGTAAAATCGGGTATCAGTCCCAGCCATACCGTGTGCGAGCTGGTAAATGGCTTTATCTCCTGATAAAATGGAGCCTCGGGCGAAACATAAGGGTTGATCCATAGGTTAAGACGAATACCGCGGTCAAGCATTTTTTTAACAAAAGCCGGGGGATCCGGGAAACGTCCTTTATCCCATGAAAGGGTGCCGGGGTAGGCTTTACTCTGCCAGCCAGGCTCCAGTCCCACAAAATCAAGAGGGTAGCCCTTTTCCTCGAACAAATTTACCTCTTTCTCCACATCGGCCCCGGTAAACCGGGTCATTACACGCTGGGTAAATCCTAATCCCCAACGCGGTGGCAGGTAGCCGCCGCCATTCATTAAATTATACCTTTTCACAGCATCCAATGGCTTTGTTCCGGCAAATACATACACCTCAACTCCCTCTGCCGGGATAAGCATTTCCACAGCATCCGAATAAGGGCGGGAGGACCATGTCCTGTCTGTATTTCTGTCTTTAGGGACAGGGAAATCCGGGCTGTCTTTTCTGACCCCAGACCCGGCCCAAACCTTGATATAGCGCGCAGAATTCACAAACACACCATATCCTTTCGAGGATACATAAAACGGCGTTGGTGCATGGGTACGGCCATTATCTTTTCCCCCATAATGGTCAACATGCAGCTCAAGTATCTTTCCACGCTGGTGAACGGTTTGAAAATTCAATCCGAAACCATACAATTGTTCACCTTTTTCCAGGGGAAAGCGCAGGTATGTTTCTCCGTCAACGACTTTAAAATCTATTTCATTTTTACTGAATGGGAATGGTCCACCCCCTAATTTAGCCAGCGCCCCTATATTGGGCTCCGCTCCTGCCGCGTTTAATAAATTGTAGCTCTCGGGCTTCCCAACAACCGCCTTCCATATTCCGGGCTGCACTTCCGACCAAGCTGTTTCCTGAGCGTGCAACTGCAAAAATGAGCCGACGAAAAAAATCAATGCTTTAAAATATCTCATGAAT
>JAZKHM010000271.1:19957-21044 GCA_040385405.1 Bacteroidota bacterium
TCGCCATGTAACTGATACGCAATTAAGACAATAGTACCTCTGCAGGAATATTCAATTCACGATGGAACAATTTAGCTAATTCTAATGTAAGAGGTTTCCTGCCACTTAAAATTGAAGATATATACCCTTTACTCCCAACCTTACCAACCAAATCTTTATTTCTCAAACCAGCGTCTTTCATTTTTGCTTTAATTGCTTCAATCGGATCCGGCATCGGGACAGGATAGTTTGCATCTTCATATTGTTTTATCAGCAATAGAGCAACCTGTAACATCTCACCTTCTTGAGTATAGGAACCTACTTGTTTGTCAAACATTGCATCAACCCAGTTCAAATACTCCTGGTATTGTTCCTTGCTTTTAATAATTTTCAATTCCATTTTACCTTCTTTTAAAGATGACGCTTTCGACATCAATTTTATCATATTCAGCATGTGTTCCGAACCATTTTACCTGAATAGCTTTGTATTCAAAAACAATCCATACGACCAATCTGAATTTATTTCCCATAATGTTAAACACTACCCTATCATCACCAACCAAACTAGCATTCCCATAAACTTTCTTCAATTCATTAAAGTTTTTGAAATCTGTCCTTACAAGCTCATGATACCATTCTAAAAGTGCACTACTTGCCGCTGGGTATTGCCTGACATACTCCAGCAATGTCTTTCTTGTAATGATATTAAACACAACACAAAGATAATAAAAAAGTTTTCTAATAGAAAACATCCAAAGTATTAAATAATTGACAACTTACTAGAACAGAATTATTCGAAAGGCTAAGAGAGCTGTTCATTTGGAAAAAGCTGAATAATATTCAGACATCAGACTTCCGACTTCCGACCTCATTTTCCGATACAAAACTTACTGAATATCGTCTCCAGCAAATCATCCGTTGTCACCTGCCCCGTTATCTCTCCCAGGTAGTACAATGCCTGCTTGATATCCGACGCCAGGAAATCAGACGTAACCGGGTTATCAATATTCTCCAGCACACTATTTAATGAAGACTCTGTTTTCTGAAGTGCTTCGAGATGGCGGATGTTGGAGATCAGGACGTCGTCGGTGTTTATGGAGTGGAGGCC
>JAZKHM010000271.1:21144-22263 GCA_040385405.1 Bacteroidota bacterium
CCAATCCTCCCAGATACTTCAGTTGCTCCTCAATGTCACTTACCTCCTGCTCCGGATCAACGAGGTATATAATCAGTTTAGCCTGCGCAATCTTTTCGTGGGTGCGTTCTACACCTTTTGCTTCTATGATATCGACCGTTTCGCGGATGCCGGCCGTGTCGATAAAGCGGAAGTTAATGCCGCCGATTATTATTTCGTCTTCAACCGTGTCGCGGGTGGTGCCGGCGATCTCAGAGACTATGGCGCGCTCTTCGTTTAGTAAGGCATTCAGCAGGGTTGACTTCCCGACATTAGGCTTGCCTGCAATCACTACCGGTACCCCATTCTTCATCACATTTCCCTGCTCAAACGACTGGATAAGCCGGTGAAGGATCCGCATGATCTGGTAAATCAATCCTTTGAGGTCTTCCCTGTTTGCGAATTCAACATCCTCTTCACCGAAATCAAGCTCGAGTTCGATCATGGATGCGAAATGGATCAGCTGGTCGCGAAGGTGCTGGAGCTCATGCGAAAACCCGCCGCGCATTTGCTGCATAGCAACCTGGTGGGACGCTTTGGAATTAGAGGCAATAAGGTCGGCTACCGCTTCAGCCTGCGAAAGGTCGAGCTGACCATTTAAGAAAGCACGCAAGGTAAATTCACCCGGGTTAGCCGGTCTGGCGCCATTGCGGACAAATAATTTTATAATACTCTCAATGATAAAAGCTGAACCATGAGTGGAGATCTCCACCACATTCTCCCTTGTATACGACTTCGGTCCGATGAAAATGGAAACAAGCACTTCGTCGAGGATCAGATCCCCGTCTTTTATAGTTCCGAAATGAATGGTATGAGTTTTCTGTATGCTAAGGTCTTTCCCGTTAAATACTTCATTCGCCAATGATATCGCATCCGGGCCGGAAAGACGGATTACGCCTATGGCGCCTATGCCGGAAGGGGTGGCGAGGGCGATGATGGTGTCAGTATTGTATAGTGGGTTTGAGGGTGGGGTCATGAGGGGGTGTTTTGCGTGGGTAAATATCGGGATATTTTATCTTTTTCCCCCGCCTCGTGCCGGCGGGATTGGCACCTACTTTTTCCAGCAGCTGAAAAAGTAGGCAAAAAAGCCGCGCCTTCCTG
>JAZKHM010000272.1:0-9492 GCA_040385405.1 Bacteroidota bacterium
AGTTAAAGCCTAAAGCCTATACGCCATGCCCACTTTCAACTCTCCACTTTCAACTCTCCACTTTCAACTATCAACTAAATAGTGAAACTCTCCGATCCCAAAACCTTCCTCGCCATAAAAGACCTCGCTCTCGCGGCAAGAACGATCGTCGACGGATTTATGACCGGTCTGAACAAAAGCTCCATTAAAGGCCCCGGACTCGAATTCAGCCAGTACCGAAGCTACCAACCTGGGGATGATCTGCGCTGGCTCGACTGGAAAATGTACGGGCGGTCCGACCGCTATTATATCCGCGAATCGGAAGTGGAAACGAACATTTCGGTCAGGTTTCTGATCGATGCAAGCGGGTCGATGGATCACCAGGACGGAGCTTATAAAAAAATAGATTATGCCCGATATCTTGCAGCGGCCCTGGCCTATCTTGCAAATTCGCAGGGCGATGCTACAGGATTATACATCTTCCAGGATGGCGGTTTGTTTAGTTTAGCCTCCCGCCAGGATTTTCAGCACCTGAACAGGCTTTTTTATCACCTTGAAACTATTAAGGCTGGCGGACAGTTTACCAAACCTGTCAATTATAAAGATATTTATACCGGTTCGCGTAAGAAAGAACTCCTGGTATTTATTACCGACCTTTATCAGAAGAATACAGAGATCCTAGATTTGCTGGATACCCTTACGGCATTGAAAAACGAAGTCATCGTTTTCCATCTGATGGGTAAAAACGAGCTGGATCTGGATTTCAAGGGATATTCTGTTCTTGAGGATCTGGAAACCGGCGAAACTGTAAAGATCGATGCCGGCACATCGCGTATGCAATACCAGGAAAACCTTGCCACCCACCTGAACGCTATCCGTACCGAAATGCTCGACCGGCATATCCACTATCGCATGATCTCTATGGACGAATCGCCTGATGAGGCTTTGCGCGATTTCCTGAATCAGCGGAATAAAGTTAGAGGCTAAAATGCTGCAGCTTTTAAATCCCATATGGCTTTTTGGTATCAGCGGAATCCTTATTCCACTGATCATTCATCTGTGGAATGTTAAGACCGGAAAAACATTGAAAGTTGGAAGCATCACCCTGATGGGAGAAAGCTCACGTCAGAATTCGCGAAGCCTGAAGCTCATGGACCTGCTGCTGCTTTTTCTGAGGTGTTTGTTAATTCTCATTCTTGCCCTCATTTTGTCGGATCCGGTATGGAAAAACCAGCAAGCATCAAAAGAAAATAAAACCTGGATTCTAATCGAAAGGAACTCCTTTGCAGAAACATACACTAAGTTTAAGAATGAGATAGATTCCCTGAACAACGCCGGAGAAGAATTACGGCTTTTCGAGCCTGGATTTGAAAGAGTAGAACTGGAGGAAATACTATCTGATTCTACAAAGTCAGATTCATCTGCAATGCTGCCCTTATGGTCACTTGTCAGATTAATGGAAAAGCAAATCCCAAAAGGCTCTAAAGCAATTATTTACACCAGTAACCGGGCAAACCGGTTTAAAGGAGCCCGGCCTGCAATATCCACAGCGATCGAGTGGAAGACTTTTACCCCTGCCGATTCAACATCCAAATGGATCGATCACTCATATCTGGCTTCTTCGGGAGAAATCAGGACAATTGTGTCAAAAAGTAGTCCGATCGGCACCGTTAGTAATGCAATTAATTTAAGTCCCGGGAATGTGATTTCTGATGTCCGTGCGAGCATTTCAGAGGGCAAGCCCCTGGTGCAGCTGGGCGAGCAATCCCTTAGCGCTGATACCAGCACCCTTACCATAGCCATCAGTGCCGATGGCTTTCCAAATGATGCCCGATACCTTCATGCCGCCATCAGATCTATTCAAAAATATACTTTTCGGAAAATAAAGTTGATTAACCCGACACTACAGCAGGACGTTCTATTCTGGCTGTCTTCAAAAGATCTTCCTTCTGGAATAAAGCCCGGCACCAGAGTGTTTAAATATGCAGAGGGTAAAGCTGTTTCAGCCAATACCTGGCTAAATATTCCTGAAGGTCTGACTGCCTTACAAACTGACAATATACCCGTGCATAGACGAATCCGCTATCCAGAAACATCCATAGCCTTTCCAATATGGGAAGACGGGTTTGGCGCACCCCTTCTCGATCTTACACAAAGCAACAATATCTCACTTTATACCTTCTACTCCCGCCTTAACCCCGAATGGACCGATCTGGTGTGGAGCCCTGAGTTTGTGAAACTGCTAATGCCTTTGATCGTCCCCAGGACACCGGAAGCATCAAATGGTGTATTCGATAAAAGAAGCATCCCGCTTATTCAGATACAACCCCAATCCGACTTCAGACTTCAAACCTCTGGCCTCAGACCCCGGACCTCAGAGAACCTTATCACTAACGAGAAGGATCTCAAACACTATATCTGGCTTCTGTTGATGGGAGTTTTCATCGTAGAACGTTACCTTTCATTTCGGAACACTGCAATATAATGGAAGAGAACAAAGGACATAGCTACATCAGAATGCTGCGAACGCAATGGCTAAGCTATGCGCTTTTATCAAATCTGTTCATCGCAATATCTGTGTCCGCATTTTTCATATCGGTACTGAGATTGTTTACGCTCATATCCTTTTTGTGGGCTATACCGGTTACATTCATACTTTTCGGAATCATGATCTTGTGGTCCGGAATTTTAAAGACCCGGGAAAAAGATGTTGCACGGCTTTTGAACCAGTCGTACCCAACCCTGGAAGAAAGTTCCGAATTGCTTATCAAGCCACCAGCATTATTGAACCTGCTTGAAAGGCTGCAGGTTGAGAAAATCGAAAAGGAATTATCTCAAATTTCCTCAACCAAACTATTTCGCGCAAGGCTCCGGCGAGCTGGCCTTATACTTATCGCGGGATTGATTCTGGCATTCGGAATTGGACAGCTTGATTCATTCAGTCAAAAAACGGAAAATGCAGATCGGCGTAATAATACGACTACTCGGAAAGTGACACCCGATAGGATCCTCCCTGGAATTAAATCTGTTGAACTGAGAATAAATCCCCCAGCTTACACACGCAAACCTGCCAGAACTCAGTCTCAATTTTCCGTTTCCGCTGAAGAAGGTGCTGCCCTTAACTGGCAGATCCGTACAAACCAAACCGTTGAAAGTATAAAGCTTATTTTTAATGACAAGGAAATCATCTCCTTAAGGGCTGCAAACAAAGATGGCACAAGCTGGACATTAGGCAAAACAGTGAGCAAATCTGGTTTCTACCAGGTCGATCTGGAAGGAACTCTATCCGATCTGTACAAACTCGAAATCATAAAAGACCAGCCTGCTGTCGTGCGTATCATCTCCCCCGCTCAATATTCAAGTATTGATTTCGGGGAACCTCAGCGTACAATTCTTCAAGTCCAGATCACTGATGATTATGGAATAAATGATGCCTTTATTTCAGCAACTATTAGCAGCGGCAAGGGCGAAGGGGTTAAATTCAGGGAATTGAAACTTGCCTTCCAGCAGAATTTCTCGGGTGCACAATCCTATAAGCTTAATAAAACAATCGATCTTAAAGGGCTCGCTATGGTGCCAGGAGATGAGCTTTACTTTTACGTTCAGGCTCGCGACAGCCGTTCACAGGATAGCCGTTCGGATATGTACATTGTAACCATACAGGATACAGCGCAACTGATGAGCATGGAGGGAATGCTGGGAGGTGTAAACCTGGTGCCGGAATATTTCAGGAGCCAGCGCCAGATCATCATCGACAGCGAAAAGCTGATTAAAGAGCGGGTTTCAATCAGTGTGCAGGAATTTAACAGCCGCAGTAATGAAATTGCGACAGATCAAAAGCTACTGCGACTTCGTTACGGAAAATTCCTGGGAGAAGAAAATGAAACAGAGATTGGAGGCGTTCATGAGGAAGAGGAAGAAGAACATGATGAGCCAACAAGTTTTGGTGATCCTGAGAAAATGCTCGACGCTGTAGCGCACAAACACGACCAGGCGGAAGATGCCACCTATTTTGAACCTGAACTGAAGGCCCAGCTCAAAGCAGTCCTTTCGGAGATGTGGAAATCGGAGCTGCAGCTGCGCTTGTACAAACCCTCCGAAGCGCTTCCGTTTGAGTACAAAGCCTTGCGTCTGCTTAAAGACTTACAGCAGAAATCGCGCGTTTATGTGGCCAAAACTTCTTTCAAACCCCCGCTTATCAAGGCCGATAAACGGCTTAGCGGAGAGCTCGATAAGATAATTCAGCCGCAAGCTGTTCGCTCTATTGATTCAAAAGAGAAACCGGACAACTCTTTAAAGCTCGCTGCCGGAATATTAGCTGATGGCAAACCAGGCAGAAAATTGAATGCCAATGAAATCCTTACCCTGAATGATGCAGGCCGGATAATAGCCAGCCGTGCAGCAGCACAACCAGGAACATACCTGGGGGCACTGGGAACCCTGAGAAAGATCATCCGCACTGGCAGCACCAATGTGAGCAGTTTAAATAAAAAAAATCTTGAAGCAGCCCTTCAGAAGATCATTACACAGGAAAGCAGGTCGCCGCAGTCGAAAACCAGCGCTCCTTCAAATGACCTGGCTACCGAATATTTCAACAATCTCCGAAGGAACAGGTAATGGAGAAGTGGATCGTCGTCATATCTTCCTTATTGCTTTTAGCATTTATCTGCTGGCAAGAAACACAACGGAAAAATAAAGCCCGTTTAAGTCTACGGCTTACTGCATCAGTGCTCGTAGTCCTGGCCCTTTATTTCATTGCCCGCCCTATTACGTTTGAACGAAGATTCGATCCTTCAACAGACAATACCGCCGTATTGCTTACTGAAGGATTCGATAAAGACAGTCTTTCGGGATCCGATAGCTATCGGATGAAAAACATTCCAGCCTACAGCACTGTGCAATCAATTGTAGCGAGTAACAAAAATGTGCAATTCATCCCTGATCTGGAATATTTCCTCCGCTCCCAGGCGGATATTAAAAAGGTCCATGTTCTGGGAAATGGTCTGAATCCGTACGAACTGGAAGTTCTGAATAATCTTCAGATAAATTTTCATCCAGGAATAGTGTCAGGCTTCACATCCGTCAATTGGAATAACACCATTCGCTCCGGCGAAAAGCTTACCGTACAGGGCAGCTTCAAAAGTGCGTCAAACAAACCTGTACGCATACTGCTCCGCGGATTAAGCACAACGCTTGATTCGGTCGAAGTTAGCGGTGATCAGATTTTTGAGCTCAGCACCAATCCCAAACTCCTGAGCAAAACCCTATTTTCTCTTATTGCCCTTTCGGGGAAAGATACCCTCGCAAATGAAAAGATTCCGGTATTCATCAAAGAGAAATCACCTCTCAAAATTCTGGTGCTTTCTTCCTCGCCGGATTTTGAAAGTAAATTCCTAAAGAACTGGCTGTATGGAGAAAAATATGCCATTTCCGTTCGTACCACTATTAGCAAGGACAGGTTCAGCACAGAATTTCTTAATACGGAGAGAACTAATCTGAACCGCATCAGCACCTCGCTGCTTGAAGCTTACGACATTCTTATCGGCGACATGTCCGCCTTAACGGGATTGGGAGCCGCTGAAAGCTCTGCTATTCAAACAGCTATGAGCAAAGGCATGGGGGTTTTCATCCGCGCCGACAGCACCGGCGGCAGCGGATTTTATAAAAGGGCATTCAACATCCGCCAGAACCGGGCTATTGAACAAAAAAACCTGACACTAAGCTGGGACGGGCAGAGCGCAAAAAAAGCCTCCACACTCTCTGGCCCGACTATGGAAATTGCTCCCCGGCCGGGAGAACAGGCACTGGTAAGAGATAATAAAGACCATGTCCTGGCTAGTAGTAAACTTTATGGTGCCGGCCGAATGATCATCAGCACTGTACCTGATACATACACCTGGATGCTCAGCAACAACACAACGGCATATTCCTCCTATTGGTCGCACATTCTGGACCAGGCTGCGCGAAAGACAGAAGTCAAAGAAAGCTGGGCGGTTCTTAATCAGTTTCCGGTGGTCAATTCACCTGTCCGTCTAAGTATTGAAAGCACGGCCGACGATATACCTAAAGCACGAGTGTCTGATATCCCCCTGCGATTCGCACAAGATCCCATCCAATCATATCGCTGGACAGCAGATTACTGGCCTTCTGAAACCGGCTGGCAATCGATCAGGTCATCAAATGGAGAGAACTGGTGGTATGTTTATGAGCAGGAAGATTGGGCGAGTGCACGGGCAACGGAGAAAATGAAAATTACAGCAAGATTCGCCGCTGAAAATAAAAATACTGTGCAAACTGGAGCAAATGTAATTCGCACTTATGAATATACTGTACCGGTTGTTTGGTTTTATCTGGTGTTTTTGGCTTGCAGTGCCTTCCTGTGGGCCGAGAAAAAACTATCAGCCTAGAAACCCGGGACATATACGTAACAAAATCTTTTCCCAAACTTTTCCTTCCTTAATCCAAAATAATCATACCTTCAAAAAACCAATTACCCTCTGCACGGAACTGCGGAGCAAATAAACAAATTTATAAATGAAAAGAAGTGAATTTCTCTACCTGAGCGGGATGGGTGCCGGCGCGCTGATGCTACCCAATCTAGATGCTTTTGCCCGTCACATTGATCCCCTGGAGGCACTGGATGGGATGGACGTAAAGCTTAAAAAAGCTCTTGCCGATGTGGCATTAAACGCGGCACGCAGTAAAGGCGCCACATATGCAGATGTTCGTATTGGCCGTTATCTCAACCAATTCGTCTCCACTCGCGAAAACCGTGTGCAAGGTGTAGCCAATACTGAATCTTTCGGTGTTGGGATCCGTGTGATCGCGAACGGATGCTGGGGATTTGCGTCTTCAAACCTTGTAACTAGGGAAGATATCGCAAAAACTGCTGAGCGTGCTGTTGCAGTTGCAAAGGCGAATGCCAAGATCCAGGGCTCGCCGGTACAGCTGGCGCCTCAGAAAGGACTTGGAGATGTCAGCTGGAAATCGCCGATAGAGCGGAATGCTTTTGAAGTACCGGTAAAGGAAAAAGTAGAGCTTCTGCTGCAAACTAATGGCATTGCCATGGCTGGCGGAGCGAGCTTTATTAACTCAGCGATTTTCGCAGTTAATGAGCAGAAATATTTCGCTTCCACAGATGGTTCTTATATCGACCAGGATGTGCACAGAATATATCCGCAATTCAACGTCACAAAAATAGACCGGGCGACAGGCAAGTTTGATACTATAAAGTCTTCGAGCACCCCTATGGGTATGAGCTGGGATTACCTGATTCCAAAGGCCGACAGTAAAGTCAATGGTGTGGTAACCCGTTATAAGGACCGCTACGATATTTTGGCGGATGTTAAAGAAGTTACCGCCAAGGTGGATGAGAAAATGAAAGCCAAATCAGTGGAGCCGGGGAAATATGACGTGGTACTCGATCCATCACACCTTTGGTTAACTATACATGAATCTGTCGGACACCCTACGGAGCTTGACCGTGTACTTGGCTATGAAGCTAATTATGCAGGTACCAGCTTCCTGAGCGTGGAAAAGATGAACACTAAGAAATTCAATTTCGGAAATAAGAATGTAAATATCGTTGCCGACAAGCTTCAGAAAAACTCTTTGGGGGCCGTGGGTTATGACGATGAAGGCGTGCCTTGTAAAAAATGGGACCTTATCAAAGAAGGTATTCTGGTGAATTTCCAGGCTACACGCGACCAGGCACACATGATTGGACTTGACGAATCACAGGGTTGTTCTTACGCCCAAAGCTGGGCGGATGTACAGTTCCAGCGTATGCCCAATGTATCACTGCAGCCAGGTAAGGAAAAAATGAGCGTGGACGACATGATCAAAAATGTTGAGAAAGGCGTTTACATAATTGGCGATGGTTCATTCTCGATCGATCAGCAGCGTTACAACTTCCAGTTCGGCGGACAAATGTTCTACGAGATCAAGGATGGTAAAATCGTGGGCATGCTCAGGGATGTTGCTTATCAGTCGAATACCCAGGAATTCTGGAATGCATGCGGAGGCGTTTGCGATGAAAGCGACTACCGTTTAGGCGGCGCATTTAATGATGGCAAAGGCCAGCCTAGCCAGTCGAATGCTGTATCACATGGCAGCTCGACCGCACGATTTAATGGAGTTAACGTTATAAACACAGCAAGAAAAATATAGATATGGCCATATTAACAAAAGAACAAGCACAGGCAATCCTGAAAAAGGCGCTTAGCTATTCAAAGGCAGAAGAATGTGAAGTAAGCTTACAGGGCAGCGAAGGCGGAAATATCCGCTATGCACGGAATGCTGTTTCCACAGCTGGAGATATCAGCACGATGAGCCTTGGTATCAGCTCAACCTTCGCAAAGAAAACAGGAACAGCCACCATCAATGAGTTTGATGATGCTTCATTAGAAAAAGTTGTCCGCAGATCGGAAGAACTTGCCCAGCTTGCTCCGGCGAATCCGGAATATGTTTCTCTTGAAGGACCAAAAACATTTAAAGAGTCAAAAACATACAATGCAACCACCGCGGCTATTAATCCGGATATTCGCGCTGAGGCAGTTCTGCAAAGTCTGAATGTTGCAAAAGCAGCTAAGCTTGAAGCTGCAGGATACCTGGAAAACACAACCACTTTCCGGGCGATTATGAACTCCAAGGGTTTGTTCGCTTACAATACCGATACCGATGTGTCTTTCTCCGTTACCACACGTAACCAGGAAGGCACAGGATCAGGCTACACCGAGCAGAGTTATAATGATGTCAGCAAACTTGACACCCTCGCATTGACCAAAATAGCTGCCGGAAAAGCTAATGGCTCCGCAGGAGCAAAAGCAATCGAGCCAGGAAAGTACACCGTAATCCTTGAGCCTTTGGCAGTCAGCGGAATGCTTTCTTTCATGTTCAATGGCTTTGATGCCCGGAGTGCGGAAGAAGGCCGAAATTTCATGAGTAAGAAAGGTGGAGGCACGCGCTTAAATGAGCAATTATTTGGTGAGAACATCAACATCTACAGTGATCCATTTAACGCTGAACTTCCGGGCAATACCTGGAACGGTGACGGTCTGCCTGTTGAAAGGACTTCCTGGGTAGAAAAAGGAGTGGTTAAAAATCTTGGATATTCCCGGTACTGGGCCGGACAAAAAGGTGTAAAGCCTTTACCGGGAACTAACAGAGCAATCTTTGAAGGTGGTACCGCATCCCTGGAAGACCTGATTAAGAGCACTGAAAAAGGAATCCTGGTTACCCGCTTCTGGTACATCCGAATGGTAGATCCTCAAACAGTATTACTCACCGGACTTACCCGCGATGGTACTTTTTATATTGAGAATGGCAAGATCGCTTTCCCGGTTAAGAATTTCCGTTTCAACGAAAGCCCGATTATTATGCTGAACAATGTTGAGGCAATGGGAAAACCGCAGCGTAGCGGGAATATGATGGTGCCTCCAATGAAAATTAGGGACTTTACGTTTTCGTCACTTTCAGATGCTGTATAATTAGGATTTTGTCTGGAATAGGATT
>JAZKHM010000272.1:9592-18593 GCA_040385405.1 Bacteroidota bacterium
ACGTTTTCGTCACTTTCAGATGCTGTATAATTAGGATTTTGTCTGGAATAGGATTCATAGGATGCTTGGATTTAGGACACTGGGCGGAGAAGCAACCGGTTCACGATTCTTACGGGCCACACCCCGGCATTTGTAATGACTACGTGTCTTGATTCCTGGCTCTTGGTTCCTGGTTCTTTATACTTGATACCTGATACTTGATACTTAACAATGAGAAGAAGAGACTTTTTATATCTGACCGGGATCGGCACTGGTGCCACATTCCTTCAATCGGTTCCTGTTATAGGCCGAAACATCCACATTGAGGATGCATTAATGCCGGTTGATACAACGCTTAAGAAACGTATGGCGGATATTGCGCTTAACGCAGCGAAATCCCGGGGCGCTACTTATGCGGATGTGCGGATCGGGCGATACCTGAACCAGTTTATTACCACCCGTGAGAAGCGTGTCGATAATATCGCCAATACCGAATCGTATGGCATGGGTATACGTGTGATTGCGAACGGGAGCTGGGGATTTGCCGCGATAGATAACCTGACGGATGACAACATCGCGAAAGCGGCAGCAACGGCAGTGCAAATCGCTAAAGTAAATTCTAAACTCCTGATGGAACCGGTCAGGCTGGCACCGCAGCGCGGATACGGAGAAGTTAGCTGGAAGACGCCGATGGAGAAGAACGGTTTTGAAATTCCCATAAAAGAAAAAACTGATCTGCTGCTGTCGGTAAACGATGCCGCTTTGAAAGGAGGGGCGAACTATGTAAATTCAGCGCTCTATCTGGTGAACGAGCAGAAGTACTTTGCTTCAACTGAAGGTTCTTATATTGACCAGGATGTGCATCGCCTCTGGCCGACCTTTACAGTAACTAAGATCGACTCCAAATCCGGAAAATTTGAAACCCGTAATTCCCTGAGTTCGCCAATGGGCATGGGTTATGAGTATCTTAATCCCAAAAAAGACGAAGAAATTAATGGCCTGTTTACCATTTACAAGAAACGCTACAACATGCTGGAGGATGCTGAAACCGCAACCCGCCACGTCACTGAAAAGCTGTCTTCCAAGCCAGTCGAGCCCGGTAAATATGACCTGATCATCGACCCGACCAACCTATTCCTTACCATACACGAATCTGTTGGACACCCTTCTGAGCTCGATCGTGTGTTAGGCTACGAAGCGAACTATGCGGGTACCAGCTTTCTGACCCTCGACAAATGGGAAAGCAAGAAATTCAATTTCGGAAGCAAAATCGTAAACTTCGAGGCAGATAAAACAGCACCAGGCTCTCTCGCAGCGGTAGGCTACGACGACGAAGGTGTGAAATGCAAAAACTGGGACATCATCAAGGACGGAATCCTGGTGAATTACCAGACCATCCGCGATCAGGCTCATATACTCGGACTTCCGGAATCACAAGGCTGCTGCTATGCCGACAGCTGGAGCAGCGTCCAATTCCAGCGTATGCCGAATGTTTCCCTTAAAGCAGGCAAAACCGCACTTAGTCCCGCGGATATGGTAAAAAACACCGAAAAAGGCATTTATATCTTCGGACGTAACTCCTACTCCATCGACCAGCAGCGCTACAACTTCCAGTTCAGCGGACAACTTTGCTTCGAAGTCAAGGACGGCAAAATCGGCGGACTCTTAAAAGATGTTGCCTACCAATCAAACACCCAGGAATTCTGGAATTCTGTATCAGCTATATGTGATGAGAAGGATTACCGTACCGGGGGGTCATTTTTTGATGGCAAGGGGCAACCGAGTCAGGTGAGTGCGGTATCGCATGGCTGTGCTACCACGTTATTTAAAGGAGTCAACGTAATCAATACGGGGCGACGGATTTAGAATAAGTTTATTTTACCGCGGAGATGGAAAACTAAAAGTCGTCCTAAAAGCATTTTATTCCATCCGGGTAAACGATCAATGGAGGATTATCTTTGAATGGAGGAACGGAAACGCAACATATGTAGAACTAAATAACTATCATTAAAGCGTAGAAAAATGGAAAAGCTCAAAAATATTCACCCTGGTGAGATCCTTCTTGAAGAATTTCTAATCCCATTGTCGATCAGTGCTTACAGGCTCTCAAAAGATATTGGCATTCCGCAAACACGAATTTCCGAAATATCAAAGCAAACAGGAGAATAACTGCCGATACCGCCCTCCGTTAGTCGCGATATTCTGGAAATAACGCGAAATTCTGGCTGGGTTTACAAGATGATTAGGATATCGAAGAAGAAGAGATCCAGAAGAAAGCCGAGTAAAATGCTATAAAACAGTACAAAGATCAAGCTGCGTAAAAATTTGGACACCCCCATAGTCAACCAACTTCTTCTCCTCAAAAAATTCCCCGGAAAAAGTGGCTGGACTTATGCTGAGATACCCGAAATACCAGGCCTTAACCGTGCTAATTTTGGCTGGGTAAAGGTTAAAGGTACAATTGATAACTACGAACTTTCCGACTACAGTCTGGCACCGATGAAAGGCGGAAGATTATTTCTGCCGGTTAAGACGGAGATCCGGAAAAAGATAAAAAAACAGGCTGGAGATTACGTGCAAGTGGTATTATACCGGGATGATTCAGCATTTATTATCCCTGAAGAACTTATTGATTGCCTGCTTTTAGATGAACGGGCATTTGAATCGTTTAACAAATTAAGTAAGAGCGACCAGCGGCAATATGTGAAGTGGATTTATTCGGCGAAGAAGGAGGAGACCAGGGCGGAGAGGATTGGGGTGCTGTTGGCTAAGTTGGGGACTGAGGCCGGAAGTCGGAGGTCTGAAGTCTGACCGGATTTCCGACTTTTAATTTCCGACAGGGTTTAAAAGCCCGCCGGGCTGAATCCATTCGGACGAGCAGAGAGTGCGCAGAGTATGATGCAAAGGCTTATCAATTAGGTCAATATGCACTAAGCCTCTGCGTACTCCTATGCGTTTAAATAAACAGGCATCCAGGTACGCGTTCAACTTTCAACTCATTTAAACCCAAATACAAACGGAAACAAAAACGTCACAATAATCGTCCATACCAAATAAACCGGAAGGTATCTGGCCATTACTTTACCTACCCCACTGATGTCAGATTTCTTTGCAATTACACCGAAAAGCTGGACGCTTACCAGAAGCAGGTTTATTAGGATAAGTATATTGGCCCCCAGAACTGCAGTCCGGTTAGGTGTGAATCCCATTTCTGAAATCCGGAAAATAATAGCTGAAAGGGCAACACCATTTACTATGATCGTTACGATAGAAAGCAGAAGTAAGATCCAGACCCCTGCCCGGCTTTTGCTGGTACCGGACGTTTCAGCAACGGAAAAGAATATAATGGCCATCACGCCGATCAGGAGAGCGTTAAAAATCAGTAAAAACTCTCTGTCGTTATAGGGATCTTTACCTGAATAAACCATGGCGACGAGATAAATGACCAGCATTATTAACACCAGTGGACTAAACAACTTTGCTATCACCGGAGATATTCTGCCTACCAGCTGCGGATTAGTCTGAATGAGATAAGTGCCGATAATCGGAATCGTGGCAAGCCCAAACACCCAAATATTCTTAAAGTAAAATTCCTCAATCTTAAAACCAATAAGTGAGAATAATCCTACAGTTATACCCGACATCAGTAGCCCCGATATTCCTAAAAGAGCACAGATCACGACCAGATCCCCGTTATACTTCAGATACAGAAGCCGCCTGCCTTCATTATTTCCTGCCTCTCCAACAAAAGCAAAGCCCAGAACTGCCCATAAAAACAGGACCAGATGTATGCAGGACAGGATTAATGTGTCTGTTTCCTTCCCCGGAAGGGAATTGATAAAGATTAAACCAGTGAGAATGGCCCCTGCAATAACCGCAATTTTGCCCAATGAAAGTTTATTCCGCCATGCAAAATATACCGACAATAGTGGAAAGACAATAAAACCAATGTTTCTGGGATAGAAAAATTCCTCGTCCAAAGAGAATATTGCAGGGAACTTGGCAATAAAGCCCGCAATAAGCGAAGCTATGATCACAAATAATAGCTCGCGGCTGGTTCCCCAGTTGATATCATCTTTCTCAAAGTTCAGCCGTTCATTCCAGAAGTCGGCCAGGGCATTACCCTGGAGCTCTGGGTAAACAGACGTAAACTCGCGTTTAAAAGCAGACTTGTTTATCCGGTACATCTGTTCCAGAACACGCGGATCATTCTGATGGGCAATTATTTCGTCTTTCATTGTCTTGTTATATTTTTCTAAAATATTTAGTGATTGTTCAATCGATTAATCCCACATGGTGCCTGCGAGTCCAAGAACGATACCCATCCAAAGACCAACCACATATATTATCAGACTTAATATAAGCGCCAGGTTACCATTTATCTTACCTTTCGCACGCAGACGGTCTAAAAAGTGATATACAGCGCCACCCGTTGCACCTGCCAAAGGCGTTATTATAAGCGGCCTGATCATCCAGGATCTGCCCCATTCCGGAGGCGTGTTGTCGACTCCAAATACAAAAAATGAAATAGCCAGAAATGCAAATCCTGCCCCAAGTAGCATAGCGGGTGCTAACGGGTCTGGCGGACTTAGGTGTGTTTGTTGATGCTGTGGTTGTACCATGCGAATTGAGTTTTAATTTAATAAATAGTTTTCAATGTCTGGTTAAAGTACTTTGAGATACAAAGTATATACATAAAAAATTTTGATGCGGCCTGGAAGTAATGTCACGGAGATTAATGTTGTTCATATTGTAAAGTACTTTGCGATTCAAAGTAAAGAATAAAGAATGAGATGTGCAAGTAAATTTTAAAGTTTTTCCCGCTACATGCAGGGAACCACCAAAATAATTAATGCTTTCCTTAAACCGGAAATAGCATACTTTCGTAATTACCCTAATCCAAAGCCCTCAATGAAAATCCTCCTCACCGGTGTTACCGGCTATATCGCTCAACGCTTGTTGCCTGTATTATTAGAAGAAGGTCATGAAGTAATCTGCTGTGTGAGGGATAAAAGCAGGTTCAATAAGGAAAAACACAATACCCTTGATTTGAAAGTTATTGAGGCTGACTTTCTCAACAAGGAAAGTCTGCAAAATATTCCAGATGATATAGACGCAGCTTACTATCTGATCCATTCGATGTCGACAGAAAGCGGTGAGTTCGGTGAAATGGAGCAAACATGCGCGCGAAATTTTACGGAGCGGATAAAACTCACATCGGCTAAACAGGTAGTATACCTTAGCGGGATTGTCAACTCGGATGAACTGTCAAAGCATTTATCTTCCCGGAAAAATGTGGAGGATATTCTCTCAGGTAACAGTTTCGCATTGACCACTCTCAGAGCAGGAATAATCGTCGGTTCGGGAAGCGGCTCCTTTGAAATTATCCGCGACATTGTGGAGAAACTGCCTTTCATGATCACTCCGCGCTGGCTGAGAACGAGATGCCAGCCGATAGCGATCCGTAATGTGATTGAATTTCTAAACAGAGTACTTGGCAGAAGTGATACTTATAATCAAAGCTATGATATTGGTGGCCCTGACATTCTGAGTTATAAAGATATGCTGCTGCGATTTGCTAAGATCCGCGGTTTAAAGAGACGTATAGTCATTGTGCCGCTTATGACGCCAAGACTTTCCTCTTACTGGTTATATTTCGTTACCTCCACCTCCTACGCGCTGGCGACCAATCTTGTAAACAGTATGAAAGTCGAGGTTGTGTGCCGTCCCAATAATCTCGCCGAACAGCTTGGCATAAAACTCATTGACTATGATACTGCAATCAAAATGGCTTTTGGAAAGATTGAACAAAACCAGGTGCTGTCAAGCTGGAAAGATGCATTAACAAGCGGCATACTCAGTAAAGGGCTTTCACAACATATTGAGGTGCCTGTCAACGGCTGTTTCCAGGACGTCAGGACCATGCAGCTGAAAAACACGGCACACTCTCTTGACAAGGTCTGGGCGATTGGCGGGAAAAATGGCTGGTATTATGGGAATCACCTGTGGAAGATCAGGGGATTTCTGGACCAACTGATTGGTGGTGTTGGAATGCGAAGAGGTAGAAGAAGCGCGTCGGATATATACCCGGGAGATGCGCTTGATTTTTGGCGAGTTCTTCTGGCGGATAAAACCGAGAAACGACTTCTCCTGTACGCAGAGATGAAATTGCCTGGCGAGGCATGGCTGGAGTTTAAGATTGATGAAAAAGACGTCCTTACCCAAACCGCAACTTTCCGGCCCCTGGGATTGCTTGGGCGTTTGTACTGGTATTCGGTGCTCCCATTCCATGGATTGATTTTTAACGGAATGATTAAAAAAATCGCGGAGGATAATGTCCTGCAAAAAGCCTAGAACTTTTTCGATTATTGTGTCGCTATCTATTTGTAATTTTATTTTAGGTTCAATCCTTAACGAAAACTAACAAATATTCTAAACTCAATTTGTACTTTCCATGAAAAAAACGATTGGTCTCCTCCTATTGACCTTCATAATTCATTTCAACTGCGTTAGCCAGACATATATACAGGATGTGATTGTTGTAGATGTTCTTAGCAAAAAGCTAATTCCCGGGCAAACAGTTTTCATAAATAACAATAACATCTCTGCTATAAAACCTGCTTCCGAAATAAATACTCCCCAGAAGGCAACCGTCATTAATGCATCCGGAAAGTATTTGATTCCCGGCCTGACTGATGCGCATGTACATTTCTTTCAGAGCGGTGGATTATACACCAGGCCCGATGCTATCGACCTCAGAAAGTATAAGCCGTTCGAAAGCGAAATCGAATGGGTACAAAGCAATATGGGAGACTTGCTCAAACGATACGTAAGGGCTGGAATAACAAGCGTTGTGGATGTGGGTGCGACATACAATCTTCTAAACCTTAGGGAACGATTCAAAAAGGAAAACTTCGCACCGGCAATCTATATGACCGGCCCGTTGCTTACCACCTGGGTGCCGGACGCTTTTAGGAATCTCAATAATGATGGCCCTTTTGAGTTGCCGTCAACGGTTGCTGAAGCAAGAAAAATAGTGCAGAAACAGCTCGCTTATAAACCTGATTTTATTAAGGTCTGGTTTATAGTTGATTCAAAGAACGCTGAATCAAGTGCAAAGGAAAATCTGCCGATAGTAAAAGCCGCTATAGATGAAGCCCACAAAAATAAATTAAAGGTCGCGGTACATGCAACCGAGAGGATCACGGCACAACTTGCGGTTGAAAGTGGCGCCGACTTCCTGGTCCATTCTGTCGAAGATGAAATTGTTTCCGACGCGTTTGTTCAATTACTTAAAGCTAAGAAGACCATACTTTGCCCTACCATGATTGTAAGGGGAGGTTACACTAAAACATTTGGACAAAAGAATAATTTCTCATTTTACGAACTGACTAAATCTAACCCGGAACAAATCGGTTCCTTAGATGATCTGAAGCATCTAGACCATCCGATGATTGGTAGAATGAAAGAGTACTTGAGCTCTGAAAAAGCGATTGCTGAGGAGTCAAATTCGGATTCGATACGACGCCAGAATCTAAAAAAACTAGCTGATAACGGAGTGATCATCGTTGCAGGCACTGATGCGGGTAATATTGGCACCCAGCATTCTAGCTCATATATTGCGGAGTTGAAGGCCATGCAGGAAAGCGGGTTAAATAGCTGGCAGGTTCTTGAGTCTGCGACTATTAATGCTGCTAAAATATTCGATAAAGAAAATGTTACTGGAAGTATATCCTTAGGCAAGGATGCAAACCTTGTTCTCCTCAATGCAAACCCTCTTGACAACTTAGAAAACCTCACTGCTGTGGAGTTAGTTTTTAATAACGGCATTATTATCAATCCCGACACACTTTTAAAGGAAACGCCTTTAGCTTTGGTGCAAAGGCAGCTTAATGCTTATAACGCGAGAAACATCGATGCCTTTTTAGAGCCGTATGCCGATGATGTGGAGGTATATACTTATCCCGACAAGCTGATGTATAAAGGAAAAGAGAATATGCGTCAAAGATATGCCGGTATGTTTGAGCGTATGACTAATCTGCACTGTGAGATCGAAGAAAGAACTATCAATGGTAATATTATCACTGACAAAGAAATTGTTTCAGGGGTGGGTCCGAGTCCGGTAAAAGCAACTGCTATTTACCATATTGCAGATGATAAGATCGCTAAGGTATATTTCATTAGACCATAAAAACGATCTGTCTGTAGGTATATGCACATACATGAAGAAATACACTTAGCAAAAATATTGTGGGACTACCACCATGTCAATCACCAATTAGAAAAATCCGATTGCATTTTAGTTTTGGGAAGCCACGACACCCGCGTAGCAGACCGGGGTGCAGAATTGTATCTGCAAGGATATGCACCGCTTTTAATTTTTTCCGGGGGACTGGGCAATTTCACGCAAGGTGTATGGGATGAACCAGAAGCTGATAAATTTGCTAAGATCGCGCTTACTCTTGGCGTGCCCGAAGAGGCAATTCTGGTGGAGAATAAATCCACGAATACGGGAGAAAACATCAGATTCACACAGAAACTGCTAAGTGAAAGTGGACTTGACCCGCAAAACTTCATTGTAGTTCAAAAACCCTACATGGAACGCAGGAGTTTAGCAACATTTAAGAAAAACTGGCCCGATAAAGCTCTTTTAGTTACTTCTCCCCAGATTTCTCTGGACGATTATCCTAATGAGGAAATACCGATGAGAATGCTGATTAATAACATGGTTGGCGATCTCCAAAGAATAAAGGAATATCCTGAAAAGGGATATCAGATTTATCAGGAAATCCCGGTGGAGGTTTGGGAGGCATATGAAAAGTTGGTGGAGCTGGGTTATAGGGAGCATATGATGTAGAGGTTCAGAGATTTAACCGCAGAGTGCACAGAGTTTGCGCAGAGTACGCAAAGAAAAAACAAATGCATAAATGCCTGTCGGATATACACTTCCCAATCCAGTCTCTGCGATCTCCTATGATGAACAATCCCGTGTGAGCAGAAACAGCTCTTGTATGTGCGTGTA
>JAZKHM010000273.1:0-40891 GCA_040385405.1 Bacteroidota bacterium
CTATAATGAATAATGGAGAACGATCTGATTGCTTAACGGATGTATGGAGACACCGATACGATATCATGCTAAAATCAGAAGCTAATGATGTGGTTGATGAGTTTTTCTGTATGTATCATGAGATGCTATTATTAGATAAAGACATGTGTCATATAGAAGATATGGAATAAGCAACCTATTGCTAACGAACCCCCTCACGGGGGTTTTTGCTATCAACAAGTTAATAACGCGAATATGGGCTGAAACAGAATCTTATCTTTTGGAAGAAAGAAGAAGATCTTAAAGCATGAAAGCAAATCTCAGCTTCACTTATCTGAGATTTCAAAATATTTATCTTATGCCCCAAAACCTTCTCTTCTACTTTCATATCGTGAATCTTAGTACAAAGTTCCACAATGTTATCTTGTGCAATTGTAATCCTCTCATGGAGACAATCCAAGTTCTTATCTATATAATCTTTAAAGTCGATTGTCTTTTTAGACATGTTATACCGCAGGAACTTGAAGTTCTGGTTCGTATGCTGGAGGTAGCTCAACAACATCATCAGGCGCTGCTTCAACTGGAGCTGGAACAGGCTTTGGAGTTGTGATAATAACTTCTTTCTCATATCCAATGTCTTTTCCAAGAACTTGAACGAACTGAATACCAGGAAGAACTTTTTTTACTTTCTCTAGATTTTCTGGTGTGATGCAAAGCATAAATAGTGGTATTGACATGGTATTTTCCTTTTGTTTTAGGTTATTTCTATACATGCCATAATACCATAACTTATACTATTTCACAAGAAAAACTTGACTATTTTCTTAAAATATGGCAATATGGAAACCATAACCAAGGATATACATGTCAACACCACAACGCCCCCATAGACTCACTCTAGTCTTCACAAAAGATGAGAGACAGATATTGAGAGAAATAGCAGCAAGAAACGCAGTATCATGCAGTGCATTCCTGAGAAATCTTGTAGAGCCAATCCTTAGAAAGGAACTGGAGAAGAAGAATGCGAATTGATTGGGATGGTATCATAGGAGTTATCTGCATCCTGATTGGATGTAGTATAATAACATTGCTTGGAAAGCCATTTCTTTGGGTGATGGAGAAGTTGCTTTATAAGTTGATAGAGATAGTCTTCTAGAAATCTCCTCTCTTAACTATCTTAATCTTAACAGGATATAAATCTTCTACTTGCTTAATCTTTAAATTGGACATGGGAGTCATAACCCCTTTCGTGTCCACGTACTCGACGCTAAGGTCTTCATTGAAGATCTGGAAATCAACTAAATACTTAACATTTCCTGGAAGGATAAAAGGAACTTGCATAAGGAAATATTCCACGAATCCGCGCCTCTTTTCTTCCAAAAGGTAGGAATAAAAGTCAGCTTCTAGCTTAGAATGGAAATTTATTCCTTCTCTTTTCGTGCGAATATTCCCATATTTACCCTGTGATTTCGTGGATTTGATTGATTTTTTACCATTTCCAAGCATTTCTTTGAGCTTATTTACTGAAATCTCCATCTTTCTCCTTGTATACTAATTATGGTTATGGCAATATGGTAGCCATATAAAACAACAGGACAGAACATGGACTTTAGCAGAAAGTGCACCTTACTAGGAAGCAGATTGACGGCATGTGACAACTTAATCCACGACTTAGAGGATGAACTAGCCAATTTGCCCATAAAGGTCTGCATAACAATACCAATCCAAGAAGAAGACATCACAAGAATCCTATGGGATCCTAAAGAGAAACATATCATATTCTCAGACTCACGAGTATATATCCCTCTCATCTGTACTACCGAATACTGTAAGATCATAGTCTATCCATTCCTCCATGATCTAAGGAAAAAGGCTAAGGCAATGGTAGACAGGATTAGCCAAGAAGGATGTCAGATACACACACTAACAATAAACAACTAAAAGGAAAAATCATGAGGATGTCAGAACAAGTAAATGAGATAGCCAAGGCTTTAGCTACAGCTCAGGGAGAAATTAGACCTGTTGCATTTGATAGCACATCAGAAACAGGGAAATATTCATTCAAATACTCAAGCTTAGCATGTATTTGGGATACTATAAGAGATGCCTTAAGTAAAAACGGAATATTTGTAACTCAAGACTTAACCTCAACTGAGACAGGAGTAAACGTAGAAACCACTATTATGCATAGTTCAGGTCAATGGATTGTTTATGGGCCTCTATTCATGCCCGCTAAAAAGATTGAGTCTAAATATCCACCTAAAGACGGATCGGTCAAGCAAGAAGGATTTACGGCTCAAGACTTTGGGTCATCAGGGACTTATGCAAAAAGATATGCACTATCAGCGGCGCTGGGTCTAACTTCACAAGATGAGGATGACGATGCTAATACAGCAAGCGGAACTGAGGCTAAAGTGACACAAAAGGAAACTAAATCTACGGCTCCCATAAAGCCAACTCAACCCGGGGGCATGTCAGAAGCTCAATTTAAATTTCTTACAAATTTAGCTTCATCAATGACATCTCAAGAAATAATGGAGATCTGTAAAAACAACAAGGTGTCTGAACTTAAGTTTCTTACACCAGCTCAGGCATCTCAAGAGATCAATCATATTCAAGAGATGAGGAAGAAGGGATGACTCCTGAAGAACAAATACAAGGAAGTCCTGAATGGTTAAACTGGAGGCGCTCTAAAATAACTGCGACTGATGCGTGTGTTATTTATGGAGTTTCTCCATACAAAACATTGCACGAACTATATACCGAAAAGGTGCATGGAACCAGCCAACCAACCAATGCTAACATGAAGTATGGGAATAAGAGGGAGCAGGAGGCTAGGGAATGGATAGAGGATCAGCTCGGAATATCTTTCTTCCCAACTGTCATGGAGAGCAAGGAGACTCCCTGGATGGCAGCTTCCTTGGATGGGATTAACCAATATAAAGATGTAGCCATCGAGATCAAATGGAACAACGCGGAGAACCATGAATTTGCTAAGAAGAATATTGTCCCGGCTATCCACTTCCCTCAACTTCAGCATCAGTATTTTGTTTCGGAAGTAAATGATATCTACTATGTGTCTTGTTGGAAGGATGAGAAGGTTTTCTTCGGTGTAGATAGAGAAGATGAGTACATCGAAGGGTTGATAAGGAAGGAAAGGGAGTTCTATCAAAGGGTTTTAGATAAGAACCCTCCCCCCCTTTGTCCAGAGGACTACGCAGAAGTAGAGTACGATAGTGAATTGCATAACTACGTAAGTTTCTACAGGGATGCTCATCAAATGCGATTAGATGGCGAAAAGATGGAATCATACTACCGAGACAGCATAGTACAGAAAATGGGCCATAGAAACGCGAAATCAGAAGGTTTGATGATAACTAGGTATGAAAGGAAAGGAGCTGTCGATTATTCTAAGATTCCAGAGCTTGAAGGAATTGATTTAGAGAAGTATAGAAAACCAAGCACATGGCAATACAGAATTTTGGAGAAGTTAGATGAATGCTAAATGTCTTTTTATCATAGCCTGCACAATCATAGGACTAGCTCTAGTCTTCTGTGCCTGCGTAAAACCTGAAGTATTTGATAGAGAGTTGACAGAAAATTCCTGCAACAATTAGAGTGAAGTTGTTTTTTTCATAATGAGTTCCTAGGTGCCCCTGTTTTGCGACAGGGGTATTTTTTTTGTCTATATGAAATGAAAAAACCCTCCCTAGCATGCACTAGAGAAGGCTAACTACCTAAAAGGAATTTGTTTTAGAGGTTGCCTTAAAGGAACCTTAAGAATATACTTGAAGCGTCCCCCACATTATCGGCCTGCAAGCCTAGTGGGGACAGAAGAGTGTGTATGACAGATTTTATCCTTTCCCCGACAAAAAAGAAAGACAAAAACTGAGAATGTTAAATAATATACGATACGATATGCTTAAATAGCAAGACTTATATATTATTTTAATTCATACAGCCCTTCTTAATATTAAAAACTTTAATATCAAGGAGTTCATAATGTCGAAATCTAAATTCAAACCACACAAAAGTAATCCCAAAAATAACTGGACTAGTGTTCCTAACGACATCATTCGTTCTAACATGAGCAATTCAGCATTCAGACTACTTGTTTATCTACAAAGCAATACTCAGGAATGGAATATCTATCAATCTTACATTCAAAAAGAGCTTGGATGGGGAGAAGATATGATGGCTTCTGCTATAAAAAACTTGAAAGATCTGAAGTATTTGAAGATAGAAAAGACGCGAAATGATAAGGGAAATTTTGATTATTCATATGAATTTAGCTGGATTGCCATAGAGGAAGAAGAAAATTCAAATAATTTTACCGTAGGGGGGATTCCCATACCTGGTTCGTCCGACCATGGTTCAATCGACCCTGGTTTACCCCCCCCTATACAAAGACCAATGAAAGAAGACCAATTTACAAAGAACAATACACGCAATACACAAGCTTCGCTTGATGCGATGAATGCCTGCTTTTTAAATCAAAATCTTAAGAGTAAATTCCAAGCTCTTGAAGTAGAATTTGAAGATGATCAAGGGAAGACGCATCAGCTCGATCAACAGACTAAAGAAATGATTATGAGGATGCACACCGAACAGCAGATCGAAGATGCTATGAGCTTTATGTCTGATATGTATGAAAAGAACGTTCCAAAGAATCCAATCGGGATGTTTAGAAAAGCGCTTAAAGAAGGGTGGACTGGGAGAAATGAAGAAGAAAAGAAATGTTTTGAATTCTTTGAGAAGATCAAGAAGGAAAGAAAATTAGCCACACTTCAGGCATACGAGACTCACATAGTTGATACTGCAACTTCTAAAGACATGACTTTTAAAGGGATGAGTTTTGATCTTTTCAAAAGCCGTTTCTTAGAAATCTTTCTAAGTTCCGCCGACGCGCCGAAATGGAAGGGAATCTAGTATGAGATCTTTTTCTAAGAAGTTCAAAACAAGCAATGTAGACGAAGAAGTAGACTCTGAAAGGAAGCAACACGCAGATTTTAAACTGAACGAGCAGGCAGGATATTGGTTTGTAGAGTTTTGGCAGCCTAAAGCAGGCGATAAGGCAGAATTCCAGGTCATAGGAGACTATTTAAGCATTTCATGGGAAGAAAACCATGGTAGATCGATTCCTAAGTTTGTACAGTGTGTTAGATTCGATATGCCTCATTCAAGCTTCAGATCTCAAGTAACTTATTGGCTTGAAAAGATTGGAGTATTTGTCAGGAAAAGCAAAACACAGCCATTGCCAACTTATTGGTAATAGATTCCTTTAGATTGCCCTCTAAAGCCAGTTTTAGTATAATTATCCCAGACAACAGGAGTGTTTTATGAAAGAAATTACTGTGATGTGTAGAGGAAGAGAATATATTATAGAAGCCGATTCCTTCGATATTTACGATGGGATTTTAGATATCATACATCAAGACGAAACGATCGCTCATTTCAAAGAATGGGATTTCGTTAGACAAGGTGTTCATGAATACGATCATCCTAGAAAGGAATCAACTAAAAAAGAGTTTGATGTCAACGAAGAGATTAACAAATTCCTTAAAGGCTTAAATGGAATAGGCAAGTAATGCCAGACATAACACTTTGTTCCGGGGCTAACTGCCCCTTACGTGATGATTGCTATAGATACGTATGTAGACCAAACGCGTTTCAATCTTACTTTATGGAGCCACCATTTCATGATGATAAATGCCCTGAACTCATTTCCATTTCCAGAAGAAGAAATCCCATTTTGCCAGAGGACGAAACTATGCATTAAATGCGGAGAGAAGAAGTTAATAGCGATTGATTGGCCAAAAATGGGAGTTGGCAATACTTGTATGAAATGCACATCTCATGGAGCTAAGTCTTTAGGTCGGAAGCAAGGGATGCGAAAGCAAGACAGGAAGACTCTCAAGTGGTAAAAAAAACCGCCTCACGATGAGACGGCCATGATTGCGATCATTGACACAATAATACCTAAACAGGATTTTTATGAAAACAGTTATTCCATTAAACAAAAGAGTATTAATCAAACGTCTAGAGATCGTAAGTAAAGCATCTCTTATCATATCAGTTGACTCTAAAGAAAAGAAGAACGAGGGAATAGTAATAGCCAAAGGATCTAACGTAACTCAGGTAGAGATTGACGATGAAATCATGTTTGCGCCTTACACAGGCAACAAGATAGAGATGGAATCTGAAGGTGATTTTCTTATCATCAATGAAGATGATATCATCGCCATCATAGGTTAAAAAAACCCCCGTATCACGATTGATACGGGAGACTAAGGGAAGTCTTCTCAAAAAACCCTTATCTAAACATACCATACGCATTTCTAACTAACACAACACCATCAAACCATAACATTCAATAATTTTCAATCTTTTTCTTGCCCCTATTCCATTTAAAATATATGCTACGGTTAACAAAAACTTTAACCCCTATATCACTATGCCACTAGAAAAAGGTAAGTCTAAGAAAGTTATCGGTCACAACATTAAAGAAATGGAAGAAAGTGGACATAAGAAATCTCAGTCTATTGCAGCAGCTCTTAATGAAGCTCGTAAGTCAGGGGCTAAGATTCCTAAGAAAGGTAAGAAGTGATTAGAATAACTGTAAAAGTCTCTAATGATCACATGAGTATGACAGAGCATTTTGAGACAGAATTTATTACTTTATCAAGTGACGACGCTCAGTTAAAGAGCATGATCGAAAAGGTCATCAAGGCTTTTAATCAGCCTGTAGACGAAGTGATAGTTAAGACAAAAATGGAAGTATAATGACAGTAGTTACAAAGGGAAGACCACCAAAAGAAATCGATTGGGATCTTGTTGATGAACTGCTAGAAGCTGGCTGTTCAGGTCCTGAAATAGCTCCTCATTTTAATATTCATCCAGAAACTCTCTATGATAGAGTAGCTGATAAGCATGGAATGCTTTATTCCCATTACTCCGACATTATGTTTGCTAAAGGAGATTCTGTCCTTCGCGCGGTGCAACATACTAAGGCTAAGCAGGGTGATAATACAATGCTCGTTTGGCTTGGTAAGAACCGCCTAAAACAGAAAGAAACTCCTAATGAAATTACCGTATCAAAAGACACGCTTGATCATTTCTCAACGGCAATGGCTCAGATGAGAGAATTGCAAGAGTCTTATAAGAAATCGGAAGAATCTGTCTAATTCTCAGGCCGGTTAGGTAAAGGCATCCAATGCGTAGGTTCTTAATCATTATGTATTTTTACAACATTATCTATAATTTCAATAGCTGCATTAACCTTATCTTGATCGTCTAGTTCTTTAATTTCTTTCATAAATCCTCAAAATGATATTTTTGATCTTTTAACTCGAACCAGTATTTTTTAACCATGCAATCTTTTCCTAAGTGAAAAGTAGGAATTTGCTCACATAAAACAAAATCACCGGGTTTAATGTTTCCGTTCTCTTCATATAATTGAGCCAAATATGCTTTGCACCAATCATCAATAATTTTCCTGTGATTTTTTGATATTTCCTCTACTGCTTTTTGTAATTCAAAATCTTCCATCAATCCTCAAAATCATATTTGATTAGCTGAATCGTATCTCTTTGCTCATTGACAAGCTCCATTAGGATCTTTATTTGCCTATCCTGAGCTCTTATGTGCTCTGCAAGAATTAGTAATGATTTTGGCACGCTTAATGGGCCTCCTCCATTTCTTTTTATGCTGTCCAAATTCCATATAACATCTTCTAAATCATTCATTATTTTGCCCTCAGTATTGACCTTACAAGCAAGCACAGACGATAGAAATCATACTGATTTACAGGCTGTTGCATTGCATGCTGAGGCAGATTGTCTATTTCATCGCACATCATGTCCAGTTCTTTTAGCATATCATCACGAGAAAGAGGCTTTACCTCTTCAGCTATCACGAGTTTCTCTTTCACGGTGACTTCTTTGTCGTTATCATCTATTCGTACTACATGAGCAAAGTCGTTTGCGTATACTTTATACGAACTATTTCCTCCATCAATTCCTATAGCCTTGCACTCACAGAACTGTAGGTCAGTATCGTGGAAGCTTTCGATTGTCGTGTTGCATAGCTTGCACTTAGCTCTATTTCTCATAAGAATGTCCTTGTGTGGATATGCACTATATGGTAATATGGCATAGAGTAAAGAGCAAGAGGAATCGTGATAGTAGACCTGACTGATGAAGAAATATATTTCATAAAAAACTCATGCAAAAGGATGCTTTTTTGGTGCGATCGAGGACAAGTAATCACTCCTTTTTTGAACAAAGAAAAGACTGAAGTCCTTTTGTCTAAACTCGCTGAAAGTTCAACCACAGGGCATAATGACCATCACAGATAACCCATACACAACACGAGATTCACTCGAACTATACAGAGGGAAAGAGCCAAAGATTTACGAGAACAATCTAGAAGAAATTCGTAAAGTCAATGAGTTGGCTCAGAAGAAAATTGAAGAGAATCAACAACAGACCTGGTGTGTGATTTCGTAATGGAATGGATAAAATGCATAGACAAACTTCCTAAAACATCTTGTGTGGTATTTGCAAAAACTTTAGATTCAGATGTTATGAAGTGTTATTACCATGCAGATTCTGCTAATTGGCTTCGTTTTTATGGAGTGGAACCATCAAGATGGCAGGATCATAAAACTCAGTCATTTATTAATGACGAGAATGTCACTCATTGGTCTTGTATCTCTCTGGAGGATTTATGAATAAATTAATTTTTGTGTTAATAACTTTAACTGGATGCACGAACATATCTATAACATGTGTTCACACTGAAGGACAGGCTACAGATGTCGTAGACTCTGAGCAGTCTCCTAAGACAGATGCGACGGTGAGTCCTGATATATCAATACCAGCATCGGTGATTCCTTGAGATATTTACTTGTACTTTTATTCCTGTGCTCTTGTTCAAGTGATTGTTTTTGTCCTTACGAAAATCCAAGAGATCTTTCTATGCAAAAAACACATACAGAAGAATGTCAACACAATCGTCAGTTGATCATCTTGAAGAAACACGGAATTGAGGAATAATGGAACCGTTTATCAAGAAACAGCTCCATTATAATTTTAAATCTATATTTCGTTAACAAGAACTTTGTATGGACAATTAATGTTATATATCTCTAGTAACATATCCATATACTGATCTGTATTATATCTTTTCCCCAGCTTAGACCAGTTTTTTTCTAGCCTATCGTAAAATTGATCCCAATTTATTTTTTTAGATTCTATAAACCTAATAAAAGGACTTATAAAAGCTATGGTTTTAAATGCGCTATCTGGCTTTATTTCATGCAACGTAACTATGTCAATAAGTTTTTGTAATTTATTTATTGTATCAATGGCAAAAGAATCGTCATCAGGATAAAAAAAGTTTCCATTCTCAAATGCATCTTTTGCATCTTTTTTCCTGATATTGAATCCAATAAATAAAAAAGCAGATTGGATATCTAGGCTATATGTTGCCATTAAATCTTTAATTTTTAAGTAATTTTTGTTTTTAAAAGAAATTGTATACAAGTTTAGATAGTCTAATAATTTCCAATTCTTTTGATTACTATTCAACGTTGCAACCTGAGTGGGCCCCAAATCTTTCATCTGAACATAGTATATCTCTGTGTCTAATGAAGTCGCTGCCTCAAGTCTGTGCTGTCCGTCGATAACCTCCATGTCTTCATTAACTAGAATTGGTCTAATGTGCAATAAGTTTTCTTTTTTTATTGACTGAATTAGACAAGAAATGTGTGTAGAGATCAATGATCTATTACCTTCTAATTTCTTAAATATTGAATAATCTTTAGTTGACTTTATTGTTTTTTCCATTTAGTTCCCTTATACTTATATGGTTTATTTCTATGCACGAACGATTTCCGCAAGAAGAAAAAGCTTCGTATTTGAAATTAGGCTCTTTATTGTTTAACATTAACAGCAATCTTCTAACTGTATAGCTTTTATTTAAAAAAGATGCTTTTGGTACAGTACCCTTATGATATCCATCCCAAACCCTGCATTCTCCTTCCATGTGAGATAGATTTATTATGTCATTTAACTTCTTCATTATTTTTTCTTCATCGGATCTTGCATTTCCAAAAGACCCATGGCTTTTTTTAAGAATGCATCCGCAGTTAATGGAGTATTTCTTATACTCACATAATTTTTTTCTGCTTTCTATAAAAGTGTTGCCACAAAAACATTTACAAACCCAATGACTTCTTCTTTCTTTTACATGAGAAAAAGAGATGACTTGACAATCTCCAAAGAATTTATCCTGTATGTTAAATCTTATATGCTTTGATTTTGTAGTTTTTTTTGGTTTTCTTCTGTACTTCTTTTTCTCCACAATGCCTCCAATCATGACCATTACACCATTTATCATAATTTTATGCAAAAGAAAATGACATGAAATGCAAATATATGGCAATATGGTACCTATAAAGATATAGGTATCAGATGGAACCGTTTAGCAAGAAACAGATGGAGTTCATACAGCGCAGCACAGCCAAGTGGAACTTAGCTCATGGAGCTGTCCGTACAGGGAAGACCGTAGGAACTCTATTCCGATTCATGCAAGCTGTAAACGACTGCAGAGACTCAAACATATGGATGATAGGATATACTAGCGATACGATCTATCAGAATGCTATACGTCTTATAATGGAATCAGATCAGCTATCTCTCTATCGTCCATTCTGTGCATGGTTTCCAGGGGATCGCGTCCTTAAGTTTAAGAACAAGGTGATAAAGACATGCGGGATGGAGAACAGCGGGAGCGTTGGTAAAATCCAAGGACAAACCTTTTCCCTTGTGTATTGTGACGAAATGACGCTATTCCCTGAATCTTCTCTAGACATGATCGACACTCGTCTGTCTAACAAGTGGTCCATGGGCTTCGGAGCTATGAACCCGAGTCATCCCAAGCACAAGATCAAGCAATGGATTGATCAAGGACTTGCAGGGGACAAGAACTATTACTCACAACACTATACATTGGATGATAACCCTTATGTTGATGACGATTATAAACTCCGCATTAAGCATTCTTTGTCTGGTCTATTTTATAAGCGTAACTACCTTGGATTGTGGGTACTCGCTGAAGGCGCTATATTTGATTTCTTTGACGATAAACTTCACGTTGTTGACCGTCCTCCCAGAGCGGCAGAATATTGGGTTGCGGGTATTGACTATGGTACTTCTAATTCTTTCGCTTGCTTACTTATGGGTGTGTCGACAGGAAAGTACGACGGAACAGGAAAAAGAATGTGGATCGAAAAGGAATACTACTGGGATTCCCATGTCATGGGAAGACAAAAGACTAACTCAGAGTATGCCGATGACGTCGAAAGATTCATCGAGCCATACGGGCCAAAGGCCATCTATTGTGATCCTAGCGCAGCAGCATTCAAACTAGAACTACAGCGCAGGCAGATTAGAGTTGTTGATGCGAATAACGACGTGACATATGGAATTGATGTGATGACCAACGAGATGGCTGTGGGGAACCTTACAGTGTGCTCAGAGTGCAAGAACTTGATCAGAGAGATACAGACCTATGTATGGGATCCTAAACAATCTGAGAAGGGAATAGATGCTCCACTCAAGCGTGATGATCACGCGGTCGACGCGATGCGCTATATAATGGCTACCCACAAGATACAGACTTTCAATGATCGTGAGCACTATAAGAAACAAGAAGAACAACTGCGTCAAAAGATGCATCCGGGGGGATATGGATTTAGATAAACAATCAAAAGAAAGCCACGAAAAATGCAGTAGACTATTGGACCTGCTATACAAAACAGTAGATGATTTCGTGGACAAGGAAGGATATCTGGATAATAGAGAAGCCTTCACGGCATTTAGTAGCATGATGATGCAAGTGTTCTGTGCACAATTCCCTCTTACAGAAAGGAAAGATAGATTTAAAAGATTTTGTGAGCAAATGTGCGAGCCGGGAAGTCCTTTGTATCAAGATAGCATTAGTGATCTCTTGCCTAAATAATTAGTTTACTCTATCTTGGAGTAAATCATTTATTTGAGGTGGCTTTGTCTTTTTACTATCCCCCATTCCAGCAGAGTTTAGAGCCATCTGAAGGCAACGTCCGTGGCTGGCTCGATAATCTTTATAGTAAGTTCCAACCCATAGAGCAAAGCAGATGGAATCAGAGCAATATAGACTCTCTGTTCTACGCTGGAGCTCAAGAATACGTCAATCAATACTTCGGACTCTCTCGTACCGCTAATAATAAATTCTACTTCAACTTGCTTCAACAGCCTGTAAACATGATCACTGGATATCAGCGTCAGCACAGAAAAGGAATATCTTTTGTTCCTTGTGAAGGGGCGGATACACAGACAACTGACCAGTTTACTAAACTATCTACACAAGTTTGTAACAAAGAGGGAATTCATGAGCAATACTCAAGAGCCTGCGAGCAAGCATGCATTACTGGCATGGTGTTATTGCAGCCTTATTTGGATTACACGGGTGACGACCCAGCTCAAGGGCAATTCAAATTAAAACTATGGGAATACAATTCTTTCCTAATGGATCCTTACTTTAGATCCCCCGATGGCAGCGATGCCCAATTCTTCTGGACTCAAGAATACATTTCTAAGAAAGAAGCAGAGTTCCGTTTCCCTGATAAATATTCAACAGTCGCTCCTATGAGTGGTACACCTCAACGCTATGGGTCATTTTACTTTCTCCCCGAAAACTATAACATGGCCCGTAACGACTTGATGGTTCTTTCATATGTGTGGTACAAGTGGAAAACTAAGCGCAAGAAGCTCTATAGCAAATCCAAGAATCAGTTCTTCGATTTCACAGGAGGACAAGAACAGCTCGATGCTATTCTTTACGGCATTGATGACATGGAAGAAGTGGAAGTTGAAACTCCAACATGGAAACTAGCTGTAGTTCTGAATGATCAGTTGATGTTTCAGGGAGAAAACCCTTTAGGATTCGATGACTGTCCCTTTATCCCTGTGTTTTGGAACTATGAGCCTCATATTAACTACTTCGACTTAAGATGCCGAGGCCTAGTCCGCACCATGCGCGACTCAAATTATCTTTTGAATCGTAGAATAATTTTGAACCATGATATCAGTGAAGCAACAATCAACAATGGATGGAAACGTAAGCAGGGAGCTGTTGCTAATGAAGATAACCTCAAGAAAGTCGGACAAGGCTGGGATATCATCATCAACGAAGGCTACGAGCTCATGGATTGCGAGAAGATCCTTCCAACAGCCGTTCCTCAATCTGATATGGCTCTTGCAGATCAACTACAGTCTCTTATATTCTCTGTTTCTGGTGTTAATCTAGAAAGCTGGAGTGCTCAGGATCAGGCGAATGCCTCTAGTCTTACTGTAATGCTAAAGCAGGCAGCTAATCTAATGGTGTTGCAGAAATACTTCGATCAGTGGGACTATTCTCTTAAGCTTATCGGAACGCGTTTCATGCAGATCGTTCAAAGCAACTGGTCAGCCGAGAAAATTAAACTAATGATTGGGGAAGATCCAAGTCCTTTCTTCTATTCTAAGATGTTCGCTAAGTATAACGTTGTGGTTGAAGAAGGCATTCTTACGGCTACTCAGAGATATCAAGAGTACCAAGGACTACTTGAGCTTAACCAGCAGATAGGCGGAATAATCCCAGCTTCCTACATTGCTTCTAAGGCTCCTATCCAAGGCAAACAAGAGCTAATGAAGGTTCTAGATCAACAGCAACAGCAACAATCTGAAATACAAGCACAAGCAGGACATATTGCCCATGCACTTGAAGAAGCTAAATTAAGGAAGATGGAATCTGAGTCTGTAAGCAATATGGCAACGGCTGTTGAGAGACATGGAAGAAATCAAAGTAATGTTGGTCTATACGAAGAGAGACTTTCCATGATCACAAAGAACCGAGCAAGCGCCAAGAAAGAAGAGATGGAAGCATTAGAAAAGCTTATGGATGTGATTGCTCGCTATGGGGAAATAGAAACTCATTTGAAATCACAAGAAATAGACACATTGGATTGGCAGCAAAAAGAGGGAGAAGAGCAAGAAAAGATGGATGCTCAAAGAACCTCAGAAGGAAATAATTTTGCTAGAGAGATTATGGGAATGTCTATGAGACAAGATGCATCTCAGAAGATGAATCCAATGTCGCAACAGCAAGGGATGAATCCTGGACAACAAGAGGAACAGATGATATAATACTCCATAAATAGGAGTTTTATGATTATCTGTAAGAATTGTGGTAAAGAATTTGTTCCTGTGAAGGATGCAGTATACTGTGAGCCAAAGTGTTATTATATAGTTTATAGGAAGTCTTTCAAAGAACAGAGACCAGAGGCCTATAAGATACGATTGGATCAGCAGAATAAGAGAAGACGAGAAATGGTTAGAGAAAGACTTGGATTGCCCCTTGATTCTCCTTGTTTAACTCTATCTGGCCGTGGATATAAGATTAAGGAAGGTTATAGGTATATACTTAAGAAAGGACATCCTAATGCAGCCAAAAGTGGTTATATAGCTGAGCATGTATTTTTCATGTCTAATCACATAGGAAGACCATTATTTCCTAAAGAAACAGTGCATCACAAGAACGGAATACGAGACGACAATCGTTTAGAAAACTTAGAACTATGGAATTCCGATCATGGAGAGGGTCAGAGAGTAGAAGACAAGATAGATTTTTATAAAAAATTCTTGTATTCATATGGATATGAAGTAAGAAAAAGGTAGTACTAGACGATAATTCGTTTAAATGACAAAATCAAATTAAAGTTTAACAATGGAGGACATCATGTCCGGTAGAAAAATTAATGATCATTCAAGCTGGATAGGTGGAGCTTCTAAAGGTTCCGTGTTTCCAGAAGGTGTAAAGCTTAAGTCTGAGTCATCTGCTGGTGGAGCTGGTGAGCTTGGTATGTATCAAGATACAACTGAGGCTATCAAGTCTAAGCAAATGGCAGGACAAGGGAAGATTAAATCTCATCCTGTAAAGCCTGGTTACACAAACTAGTTTTCGCTAGAGGAAGGCTTAATGTTTATGAGTGCTTAAGCAGGCCCCCTCTAGGGATTTTATGTGGATAAGTAAGGCAAGGACTTGTGCCTTGTAGGACTTCGATGGTTTCTAGAGCCGGGGACTTCGATTGTCTCGGTCCGCAACAATGCTATGGTAGCTCAGTTGGTTAGAGCATTTAGATGTTTGCGTGGGTTCAAGTCCCATCCATAGCTATAAGTTATCCGTGATTTAAGGTATAACCCAGAATAAATAGGTATAATCATGTTCAAGAATCCAATTGCCCCAAGGGTAAAGGAAAAAGAAGCGAAGAACCCATTCAATTTCCAGGCTCCATGCTATGATCAAAGAAATATGATCAGTGCGGGTGACAACTATGGTGTTGGATTCAATCAGCCAGTAGGTCATTCAGGATTCCCTAAGCAGAAAGTAGCTGTTCTTCCTCAAGGGAGAGTTAAGACTATGCAGGATGATGGGATGTCAGAAGCTAAAATGGGGATGTACGGATTTGGCAAAGATCAAAAGTATTAAAACAGCTAGAAATCCATGGGACTTCAAACCCGGCGATGCCAACACACGGTCTGGGCCTCAACCCGGCGCTGGTGACTACTATGGAACTGGTGTTAGGAACCCTGTTGGGAAGCTTAGAGACTTTGGCATTAAACCTGTTTCTAAGAAGGGTCTGAAGATCCCCCCGAAGAAATTGGCGTAATCCTAGGTTTCTTAAAATACCAATTTTCCATTGCTATTTTAAAATCTGCTTTTCCGTCCCACCAGTGGGTAGGAGCCCTGTCTAATTTCAAGAAATCATCAATCCAACAATCCCAAACCTCTATATTATCTGAATTAGGTAGATATCCAGGAGATCGTGTGATGAGATAACCAAATTCCGGAGCGGGGTTATCTTTGAATGTAACCCACGTCATATCATTTTGAACTCTTGAAAGTGTTGTTGCCTTTCTCTTTGATGTTTTAGATCCATAGCTCCTCTCCCAATACGAACTCGAACGCGATTGGCTTCTTCTTCTGTAAGATCGTCATCTTCTATCTTCTCTAAAAGTGCT
Organism: Bacteroidota bacterium; assembly: GCA_040385405.1. Classification (GTDB taxonomy): domain Bacteria; phylum Bacteroidota; class Bacteroidia; order Sphingobacteriales; family Sphingobacteriaceae; genus Daejeonella. The sequence continues at coordinate 16,083 of JAZKHM010000273.1, forward strand.
CTGTTGTTAACAAAATGAAAGATGCACTGTGCTACGAAGTTGTGCTCAGATAGTTTGTCTTTCTCGTATTGTCCCCAAAGTTCTTTAGCGGGAATTATCCATATAGGCCTTACGTTGTCTGTCCCAGGGTAAGCCTTGAATAACATGGAGTTTGTCTGCGCCTTAGGCTTTGTTAGTCGTGGAGCCCATATTAGACGAGAGGAAGGAACCTCTTCTATACTTCTGTACTTTCTAGGTTGTGCATTGTATAGACTTGCAGCTACATCATCTTGGTAGATGGCAATTCTTTCATCTGCTTCAACTGTTCTGGTATGAGCAAATATATAGAAAGGCATTGTAATCTCTGGAGGTCTATTGTCAATGCAGTCTTGGCATCCTTTGCCTATATAATCCGTCTGTTCTTTGAACTTAAGGAGTCTGTCGTGAGCATCTGATCTAGTTACTTTTTGAATTTCCATATTGCCATATATTTAAAATTTCGTTTTACTGTACATAATCTCGCTAATCGGCGTCAAGATAGGATATTCAAAATGACCGTTCCAGATACTCAAGGACAAGTTCCTCAGCAACAGGTTGCTCAGGATAACAAAGAGCTTAACTTCAGAAAGCAACAGCAAATGTATGAGCGTATGATCGCTGAAAAAGATGCAAGAATAGAAGAAATGAAGCAGGCATCGCAACGATCAAATCATGTGGAAGAAGATGATGATGAGCCTTATGTTGACAAGAAAAAACTTGGAAAAGAGCTATCTAAATTCTCAGAGCAAACTAAGAAACAAACATCTGCGGAGATTCAAGCTGCAGTAGCTCAAGCCCTAGAGAATGAACGTCAAGAACGTTGGGTAGAATCTAATCCTGACTTTGAAAAGGTAATGGCTTTCGCTGAAAAGTTTGCTGAGAAGTCCCCTGGACTTGCTAAATCTATCCTTAGAATGCCTGAAGGTTTTGAGCGTCAGAAACTGGTCTATGAGAACATCAAAGCTCTTGGTTTAGATCAACCTGTACAGCCACAATCTACCATACAAGATAAAGTAAATGCTAACCGAAGATCTCCATTTTATCAGCCATCAGGTGTTGGATCAGCTCCTTATGGACAGAATCAAGGGGCTGGAGGAAAGGATTACAGCCAAGGCGAGATGAAATCTGCTTATGACAGGATTCAGGCTCTTAAACAAGGGTTAAGGTTAAACTAATATCTACTAAAACATACTGAATTAGTAGGAAAGTATTCCAAGCTACGGCAGGCTTAAAACGTCTGATAAGGGGTGGACTACCAGCCCGTCCCGTAGCTTTTAGTAATAAATCTGTGTCATGTTTTTGTTGACACAAATATGTATAAATTATTTTGGATACCCGGGTATCCAAGCTTGGATGTGCGCATGAAATATTTGGAAACTTACAAATGCCGTTGTGGAAATTTTACTTTGGATAGAGAAAAATGTAGCGATTGTAGGGATAAAGAAATATATGGGGTAAAAAAAGACAATCCTAAATGTAAGAATTGTGGATACCCTATACATACTACAGGAAAATTGAGCGTTTCATGTTCTTGTTGACAAATAAACTTTTAATTTACTAAAGTGAAGTTTCGATCCCCAATCGTTAAATGGGATTCGCGTACTGGAAGTCGCATCCAGATCTATGTATTTGAGAACGGACGTAGAAGGTACCGTCCACCGATCGATACAATAACATGAAATCCTAATACGGATTTTATTATGAGCCAAATTACAAATACAGGGAATCTCGGCCCTATGATCCTCCAGTCGCTTGCGCCTGCGATGCTCTATGTTCCGACTCCTACAATGAACAACATCCTTATCTGTGACAAGGTAAGCATGCCAACTAACGGTGGAACTACTTGCCGATTTATGCGCCCAAGAGCTCTTGTACCACCTACCATCCAATTAGGAAATTCTGGAATTGATCCTCCAGCTCAAGTTCCACAAAGAGATATCATCGATGCCCAGATGGCTTTCTTTGGTACAGGCTGTGTTATCAACGAGCAGGTTATTCTTCAAGACCAAGAAGGAGTTCTAGCTTGGGTTTCTGAGCGTCTAGCTGTTGCGATGAGACAAGCGGAAGATTTAATCCTCCGTGACTACATCGTTTCTGCTGCGTCTGAGATCAATGCTGGTGGTGGAAGCAACAATGATAACCCAACTAACCTTGGACTATCTGACTTCTCCCTAGTAACTACAACTCTAGATACAAACAACGCTTACAAATTCATGAGTGGAATTGCTGGCGAAGATCGTTTTGGAACAGGCCCTATAAGAAATTCCTATTTCATGCTTTCTAGCACAGAATTGCAGACAGACTTTGATAGCTTAGTTGGACAAGGAGTAATCAACCAAGCCAACTATCCTAACAACACATCTGCTCTTCCATCCGAGTGGGGTTCCGTATTTAACGTACGTATCCTTACAAGCTCAGAAGCTCCAGTAGCAAGAAATAGCTCAGCTAACAACAACGACGTTTATTACAACGCAGTGGTTGGAAAGCAAGCTGTAACTCACATCAATCAGGATGGATATTCCATGAATCTGATCTATCGTGATCCTTACTACTCCGGCATGTTAGCACAAAACGCTACTCTAGCGGTTAAGTTTGCACAAGCGCAAGCAATCACCCAAGATACAGCTATCAGAAACCTACTGTGTACTTCATTGTACGCCGGCAACATCATTTAAGGGAGGTTATCATGGCTGAATATTCAAGATTAGCAAAAGGTCACTTCACAACAAATGGTGGATTGAACGTAGTTAACTTACCATTCCAACCAGATTATGTTGAATTTTTGAACCTAACTGTCTACACAACACCTACAGCAACTCAAGTTGCTAAGGCATATTGGGATGTACAGATGGGACAGGGAGCAGCTTTGTATGAAACTGTAACAGTTACTACATTAGCTCTTGTTCCGGCATATAGTGCGTCAGGTGGTATCTCTACATTTGGAGCAGGTCTATTGTTCCAATATGGAGCTCAGAAGCAAATTATAGGAGCTACAGCAGCTAACCCTATCGTTTTCAACGTAACTGCTCACGGTTATGTAGTTGGCGATATAGTTATGTTTGAAGGTCTCTATCAGTCTGCAACGACTGGTATGCCTCAGATTTCTGGTATGCCATTTGTGATTAGTGCAGTTGGCGATGCTGACCACTTCTCTGTTGTATGGCCAGGTGCTGGTGGTAACTATACTGCACTATCTGGATCTCCAACAGGAGCATATGTTAAGAAAGTTCTTTATCCTTTCCTATATTCTCCAGGAGTTTCTTTCATCGAAGCTATCACGACAGGAACTACAACTACAGTTGTAACTACTGCTCCTAATAACTTCGTTGTTGGACAGCAAGTAGGATTCCATATCCCAACATCATGGGGAACAACTCAGCTTAATGAGAATTCCAATCTCATTATACCTGGTTCTCCGGTCTATGGATATGTAATCTCCGTGACTAACTCTACAACTTTTGTCGTTAATATTAACTCTACGGGTTATACCGCGTTCAATACTAACCAGACTGTTGCAGCTGTTAAAGCCGGACTTTCTTTTCCTCAGGTTGTTGCAGTTGGCGATGTAAATACAGGCGGAGTTGCTATTTCTAGCGGTTCTGTTCTTTATCCATCTCCTGTTGTTAACGGTGTAAGCACAATTAATGGCCCTGCTATTAGTGGCGCATTCGTGAATAATACCCGTCAAGGATTTACAGTTGGAAGTGTAATCGCTCCTGTAGCTTCTCAGGTAGTTTACTATCGTGCGTTTCTGCACGACCTCAGCGCTTAAATAAATTAGCTGTTGATAAATGTAGAATGTTTAGTTATACTCCCTCTTCAATCAAATGAAGGGGGTTTTTTATGAAAAGATGTAGTGCTTGCAATACACAAAAAGATGAATCAATGTTTGGAATAAATAGGAAGTCTCATACAGGACTTACATGGCATTGCAGAGAGTGTATAAATTCTAAAACAAGAAAAAGAAGAAAGGAAAATCCTACTCAATGGGAAAAGCAGAGAGATAAAAATTTTATAAATAGAAGAGAAAAAATGGGAATAGATCCTTCTATAAGATTGATAGCAAAAAAAGGAGAAGGATATATAAGCAGAGATGGGTATAAAAGTTTTAAAAGAACTGGACATCCGTGCGCAGACAAAAATGGGAGATGCCAAGCTTCTCATCTTGTAATATATGAAAATCTAGGAAAGGTTATTCAAAAGGGAGAATCCGTCCACCACAAAAACGGCGACAGGTTAGATAATAGAATAGAGAACCTAGAAATCTGGACTACTTCCCAACCACCAGGACAAAGAGTAGAAGATAAAATCACATGGGCAGTAGAATTTCTAACACAATACGGGTACACCGTTTCTAAAGAATAGTCTTTAATCTAGTAATAAAATCTTTCATACCATATCTTTGGGTTAGGATAACTTAACTCAAAGTTCCAAATGGCCATAGCACCACAAAGAAACCCTCCGATAACACCTTGGTATTACATACCTAGAGCCGCTTTCATAGCGTCTATAGTTCAAGGACAAACGACTACAGTCAATACTGTCCATGATCAAAATTATGTCGTAGGTCAAATTGTGAAGGTTTTGCTCAATGCAAATAATGGATGTAGGGGACTGAACAACAGGGAGTTCCTTGTTATCAGTGTCCCTTCTGCTACGCAAGTTATCTTAGATGTTAACTCTCTGTTAGAGACACCATTTGCTCTTACAGCTAGCAACACCGAGCCTCAAATAGTACCGGTCGGAGATTACAACTCAGGGGCTATAAACTCACAGGGAAGAGTGAACAATGGCACATACATTCAAGGTAGTTTTATAAATATTTCACCATTAGGAAATACAGTATGGCACTAGAAAAACCCAAATCGTCGAGTGGATTCGCTCAAAATGAGCTCGACAAAGCTGAAAGTCAGTTTAAAGAATTTGATGAGGGCATTAAGGCCCTAACTATGGATAGGATGAATGAAGCTCCAAAAGTAGAAGCAGAGCCTCAAACAAAGATGTCTACCAATGAAATTGCCAATTCAAAAGACCTATATCTAAAACCTAAAAGAAGAATCTCCTCTAGAGAAAAATTTAACGAAAGGTTCAGACAAGCTTACGAATATGACAAACAATATGTGAGAGTCATAGCTGAACACAAAGAGCTTATCGGTGAATCAATCCCTATCTGGACAAAGCCTTATGCAGGGGTTCCGGCTGAGGAATGGGACGTTCCATCTAACAAACCTATTTGGATGCCTCGTTATTTAGCTGAACAAATTAAAAGAAAGTATTACCATAGACTAGTGATGAAAGAAACCAATAGCGCAGGTAGCGATGGATTCGGATCATACTACGGAACGATGGCAGCCGACACTACAGTAGCTAGACTAGATTGCACAAAAGCTCCGGAAACTAAAACACTATTCATGGGAAATAAGAGGACATTTTAATGAATCTGCTTAGCGATGTCATAACTTACATAAGAAGAATAATCAAGAGCCCAACGGATGCTGACATAACAGACAATCTCCTGATAGATTACATCAATCGTTTCTGGATAATGGATGTGGATGCACGTATGCAGCTATTTGATTTGAAAACAACTTATAGATTTCAGACAACGCCAGGCGTAGACCAATATAACATGCCTCTTTACTCGGTTCAGACCGAACCAGGTAATCAAACGATAGCAATGTATCCAGTTTATCAGGGGTTCACGGGCCCCTGTTTAATCAATGGGATAGGAGTTGAATTCTCTACTGAGAGAAGTTCTTTCTTCAATGTCTATCCTAACGTAATACAAGAATACAATATCATAGCAGTTGGGGACGGAACTTCTGGTCCTTATACTCTAAATTTCCCATTCTTGAGCGCTCAATCACAACCTCAGAATCCTCCATACAATTGCATACTTAGAGGACATATTGACATAGCTGGTATAATGTCTACTGGCGTAAACGTAGATCCTCCTGTAAATTCCACATTCAGCACAACAATCCCGGTAACGAGTACGTTCCCTGCGGTTTATATTACATCCATCGATTCTACCGGTGCCAATGTAGTAGTTGCTGATAGCGGGCAATTTCTTACAGGGAATGTGAACTATGGTCTTCTTATGGTTCCGGGCAGTGCTCCTTTTGGGAACGCTTCTCTTGGTACTTATAGTACAACTTCTAACACTGTGAATTATCTTACAGGAGTAGCGACAGTAACATTCCCAGTAGTAATTCCAGACGGGAATAACATAAATCTACAATGTGGATTTTTTGAGACAGGACTTCCTAGATCTGTGCTATACTATAACAATGTGATCACTTTAAGAGCCCCTCCAGCTATGCAATATTTAGTAGAACTAGAGGCTTATCTATCCCCAGCAGCATTCTTAAATACTTCTTCGGCTCTCCCATTTGGATATATGGCTGAATACATAGCTAGAGGAGCTGCCAGAAAGATACTTTCTGACACAGGAGATCAAGAGCAGTTTATGTTTTATGAGCCTCTTTTCAGAGAACAAGAGATGTTAGTTTGGAAGAGAAGCCAGAGACAATTTACAAGCACACGCACGCAAACTATATTTAGCCAAGGAAGTGGTAATTCAGGCGTAGGGATAGGAATGAACGGCGGATCAACAGCATAGCAATAGATTGCTTAAGGAGAATTATGGGAAATTATGTTTTTGATAATACAATACCAGCGGCAGGTCACAACCCATCTACCGATCAGCCTATTATGTTAGCAAACAACGTGTCAGATGCTTCTATTTGGGCTCAAGACCATGTAGGATATAATGCTGACAATGGAGGACTTCATAAGCAAGTTACCTTCACAGCTAACCAATCAGCTCCAGGATTTGGAAGTGGAGTATCTGATCTTTTTGCAAATCTTTCCAGCTCTATTTCTCAATTATTCTTTCAGAACTCAACTACTACATTTCAGCTAACAGGTCTTCCACTTGTCACATCAGGAACAGACTATGGCATAGTAACGCCATGGGGACTTACCATTAACTTTGGAAATCACAGTTCTAGTTCAGGAGGGGCCACTACAGTAACTTATGCGATTGCTTTAGGAGCCTTATTTTATTGGAGCGCATCTGCTAACAATACAGGTGGTGGAATTATAGCCAATACACAAAGTCCTACGACAACGACTATGGGAGTTACTTGCACTAACACTAACGGATCATTAGTCAGTAAATTATTTACTTATCTTGTCATAGGCAGGAGCGTGTAATGGGTGATAAAATAGTCATAGGACCTATCAATAAGGGACTTAGAGAAGACAGAACAGCTTTCGTTATTGATGACGATTCTTTCCCTACGTTGATTAATGCCTATCAATGGAGAGGACGTGTCAAAAGGAAAAGAGGAACTTCCTTTCTGTGCAGACTTACTCGCTATTTTAACTCAAATTCTTTGTCTTATTCTCCTACAGCAACTATATCTCTTGTCGCAGCGGCAGGTAATATACTTACTGGATTCTCTCTGCAATCTAACGGGAACATTGTTCCAGGAACGGTTACTTTGGTAGGAGGAACTGACGGTACTACCTATACAGATCCTGCTATGAATGGCGTTCTTTTAGCTACTGGAGGAACAGGAACCGGAGGCACTATCAATTATGCTACCGGAGCTATAACCATAGCATCAGGTGGCACAGAGACAATTACAGCCATTTTTACTTACTATCCTGATCTGCCTGTTATGGGACTAGAGGACTTTGTAGATGCCTCACTTGAGTTCCCTTCTACTCTAGGTTTCGATACTACCTATGCTTACAAGATAAGCAACAATTCCCCTTATTCTTCATATGACGTTAGCTTCTATAAGAATCCTGCCAGTGCAACCTATGTAGATTATATAGCAAAAACAGTTCCTACTCCTGTAAAGTGGAATGGTGCTGACTATCAGCAGTTCTGGACTGTAAACTATCAAGGAGCTCTATGGGCTACTAATGGAGTCCCTAATCCTTTTGTTACAACAAATATAGGCATGCAGTATAAAGCCATCGTAGCCGTTACTGTCACTTCAGGAGGACCTCCTGCTAAGGCAAACTTACAGATTACAGCTCATGGACTTACTGTAGGGGATTTCCTATACATAAACGAAGTTGTGACTACCACTGGTATAAACTTCCAAACTGGTTATGTTATAACAGTTACGGATGCTAACAATGTCATAGTAGAGTTTCCAAATGCTACAATAGCGACTAATGGAACAGGTGGTATAGCGCAGTATCTAACAAGAAGTGCGGATTCAACTAAAGATGGAATAAGATGGTATGACGGGGATCCAACAAATGGAGCTAATCCTCCTGTTTTAAGCGGGACTAAAGGATGGGTTAACTTCTCTCCTCCATTATCTCAAGCTGCATTTTCCATATCAGATCTCCCAGCTGCAATTTACTATCTCTGTGGATGTAAAATGATAGTCCCATTCAAGGATTTTCTATTATTTATTGGTCCCGTTGTCCAAACATCTGCAGCTAGCAGCCAAAAATACCTAGAAGATACCATCATTTGGAGCCAAAACGGGACTCCTTATTATACTTCTTCCTATACAAACACTCCTACCGCAACAGTATACACTCCTGCATTTCCAACGAATGTGTTCAGCCCTGTACTCGTCCCAACCAATCAGACAGCAACAGCTCCAGCTTATTTCGAAGATCAATCAGGATTTGGAGGATATTTAGATTCTGGAATAGATCAATCTGCCAACACTTGCTCCTCTAGCGAAGATGTTCAGATAATAGGATTCGATACAGTACAGACAAGGCTTATATACACAGGAAATGACCTTCTCCCCTTCAATCTTTTCGTTATAAACTCTGAATATGGATCTAGCAGTACATTCTCATCTATCAATCTAGACAAGGGAGTGCTAAGTAGAGGTTCTAGAGGGTATGTTATTACTACTCAGACTGGAGCTCAGAGAATAGATCTTCAGATTCCTGATGAAGTATTTGAAGTTAGATTACTTGATAATGGATCTGATAGGATATGCGCACAGAGAGACTTCATAAGTGAATGGGTATATTTTACCTATCCAAGCAATTCCACACTTTATAAGTTCCCAACTAGAACATTGCAGTACAACTATAGAGATGATTCGTGGGCCATATTTAATGAATCGTACACTACCTATGGAATATTTAGGAAGGTCACTGGATTTACTTGGGCGACCATTGGAACTATATATCCAACATGGGAATCATGGAACGATCCTTGGAATGCTGGACAATCGAACCTTTTGAACCCTCAGGTAATAGCTGGGAATCAGCAGGGGTTTGTTATGATTCGAGAAAACGGCACCAATGAAAGCAATTCTCTTTACATAAGATCAATATCTGCAGGCGTCGTGACAGCTCCAGATCATTGCCTAAATGATGGAGATTACATTATCATAAGCGGGATCATAGGGACTCTATCTTCAATCAATGGCAATATCTATCAGGTTGGATTAACTACACAAAATACCTTTACTACTAGTCCTACAATCCCATCAGGAACTTATCTAGGTGGAGGACTCATCAAGAGGATGTATGTCCCTCTAATACAGACTAAACAGTTCCCAACAGCTTGGGGGATATCTAGAAAGACTAGACTTGGAGTGCAGCAATATTTGTTTACTACAACTTCTAATGGACAGGTTACTATTCTGATCTTCTTGTCACAGAACGGATCTAATCCATACAATGACGGTCCTATTGTTCCTGCTGAAAACGTAGATAACGGATCTCTAATCTATTCTACCATTATGTATACATGTCCTGAGAGTACAAATCTTGGACTTACTCCTGCTAATGTAAACCTAAATCTTGTTACAGCGCTGAGACAGTCTCAGACATGGCACAGGATGAATACATCTCTCATTGGAGATACCGTCCAGCTTGGAATTACTTTGAATGATACTCAGATGAGAGATACAACATTCTCTAACCAGTTTACAGAGATTGAGTTGCATAGTATTATTTTGGATTGTTCCCCTTCTCAACTTTTGTGCTAGGTACCTATGAGTTTTAATATTTCGAATCAAGTAGCTTACCTACGGACTTCCAGACAATTCCCTGAGGAAGATCATCAGATGTCTGTTGAGATGAATAAGGCCTATATAGACATAGCCAATGCGGTTAATTCAAGGACTATAGGATTGTATTCCTTGAATCAAGCGACTATCACAGGTAATAACTTTTTCATTGCGCAGAACAGACGCCAGCAAACTCTTAGGCGCGTATATGCATTTACAACAACCGCATCCATTCCACACAATATACAGGTTGTAGATCCTGATCAATTCATAAACTGTATGGGTTCGTATACCGATGGGACTAGTTCATTTTCACTTCCATGGGCAACTTCAGTGGCTATAGCAGGACAGATAACATTCTACGTTACAGCAACTAACATTGTGTTTGTAACAGGAGCCGGAGCCCCTGTATTGACTAGCGGACGTGTTATTTTGGAGTGGCTCTCAAGTCCCTAAACTCTAGTTGACCGTTTCTCTATGTTTATTCTCTTTGTAATCATAGTTTCTTTATCCTCTGTGTCAGGATCAGATATAGGCTGCTCTTCTCCAAAAACTACTTTCCATTCTTGACAGGTTAACGGATCTATTCGTATCACTTCAATCGACCCTTCTAGCTCTCTATCTTCTACAATAGGACACCATTTGAATTTTATTAGCAGTTCCGAAGTCTGCTTTTTTCTGAACTTGTTGGTAGCTTCAACTACTGTAGCTATATGAGCTTTAAGCTCTTCTTTCTTGTAAATATATTTCTTTGATAAGCAAAGAGCATTGTACGTTCTAATTTGGTATACCATGATTCCTCCTGTTTCCCAAACTGTACATGACTAAGCAATATTTGAGTGAGTCCCAATCTTTTCTTTAATTTCCTACAAGAAATATCTTGATAGTGTTACTCTGGAATTTAAACTATAGGTGTACTATGTCATCATTGATAGGCAAAAGCTCAGGGACTACAACAGGAACCAAGGGAACAGGTTATAAACCTGTATCCGTACAGGAATTCACTCCAGAACAAATGAATTTATTCAAGCAAGCATTCTCTCAAGTAGGTCCTGGCAGCTATAATGCTAGATTGGCTTCTGGAGATCAAAGTCTGTTTGATGAATTAGAAGCTCCAGCTATGAAACAATTTGGTCAGTTACAAGGTAATATTGCTAATAAATTTAGTGGAGCTGGTCAAGGAGGAAGACATTCTTCTGGATTTCAAAATGCACAGACAAGTGCTGCAAGTGATTTTGCCTCTACTCTTAAATCACAAAGAATGTCTCTAACTAGACAGGCAATTGATGATCTTATGAATCATTCAAATCAATTATTGAATCAAAGACCTCAAGAAAACTTCTTGTTACCAAAACAACAGAAACCTATGCCTTTCTGGCAACAATTTTTATTAGGAGCTTCTGAAAGAGGATCACAAATGGCTTCACAAGCCGGAACAGCAGCAATGATGGCATAGGAGACTAAAATGGCACAAGTTATAGGTACACCACAACCAAAGCAAAGTTTTAGTTCACAACTTGGATTGAGTATAGGACGTGGAGCAGCCGAAGGAATTGCTGGTGGTATTCAGCAAGGACAAGAAAGAAGGGCCCAAGAAAAGGAAGATAAGAAGCTTAAGGAATTGGGAGTTGATCTACAAGGGATAAGAGATCCAAATATTAGAGCTCAATTATTTGCTGCCCAACTGAAAAAGAAATCGACAGCCGAAGCTTCTTTGAATAGCATTCCTGAACATCTTAGAAGAGGAAATTCAAATACATCCCCTACTATGGCAGATCAATTAGTTGGGAATTCTCCTATCAGTAATCGCATAAAGACAGAGCAAGAGATTGATCAAGAAGCCGCCGATACAGCTCAAAGAAAAGGGACAGATTTTGAAGAAGAAAAGGGTAAGTTACAAAGAACTAAACATGGACAACTAGCTGATAAGCAGATTCTAGAATCTTTTTCTCAAGAAGTAAACAATCAGTTAGCTACTTCTTTGGGTTCTAAATATACCCCAGAGATAGGCGCTGCCTTTGAAAGAGAAGCCGAACAATTGGGACTTAAAAATCTAGAACCTTCTGAACAAAGAAAGGCTACAGCTAGAGCAGTTAATAGATTCAAAAACGATTTGTCAAACATGGAATCTCATATAAAGCCCAATAAGATGACAAATTATTTGACTGCAGACAAAAAATCCAACGAAAAAAGACTTACAGAGCTTAGAAGTCAAGTAAAACCTTTCATTGAAAAAGGTTTATATGATGAAGGAAGAGCTGTACTTGCAGATAAGGGTTACTACCCAGAAGAGATAGAAGAGGTTGTATCAACTGGACTTTCAGAACCCGTAAAAAAAGAATTGATAAATTTTCCTTCATTTAAAACAGCTAGTAATGAAAAAGAAATGTCTCCATGGGATGTAGAGTCAGCACCTTGGGAAACATTTAAATTAAATCCTCAAGAAACAGATAAATTTGTTGATAGTCTTTCTAGTGTTTTAAAAAAAGATCCATCTACCAATTTAGTTCTTCTTAGAAAAGCGTATGAGGACAAGGGAGTTGATTGGGACACATTCAAAACAGCTGTAGAAGAACTCCAGTTAACAGGACAATTCAATCCTGAAGACGACACTCAATTAAACCAAATGGGAAGCACTCTAAAAGAACCACCTTTAGGTTATTTAGGAAGGCTACTTCATGCAGTAAAATTAGGCGGTAGATAATGTCAGGAATAGCAGCGGCTTTATTTAAAGGGTACACTTCAAGAACGGTCTTAAATCACTTAGCTAGACAATCTCCAAGATATGGGAATGCTATTAACAATGCTATCCATTTAGGGTATGCTGGGACTTCTATTTTAAGAGCTATTACTGGTGATAAGAATATACCTAATGAAGGGCAGCTGACAGCTTTTGAAAGATACAAGAAATCTATAAAGGCTAATGAAACTAAAAGAGCTATGAAGGTAGTAGGGACATTGGGAACCGGAGCAGCAATAGGAGCTGCAGCATATGGAATTTTTAAAGGAGCCCCATCGGGAAGTCCTAGGAATCCTCAAGTTCTTGGCCCTGCAACTCCTGGACCTTCTGGAGCTGGACTTCCTCCTGCTCCTACACGTGGCCCAACTACATTAAATCAACCAAGAACAGGTATCCCCTATCAATCTCCTAGGCCTGGACTTCCTCAGCATGGAGGACCACAACCTAACAAATCTTATGATAGACCATCTGTGATCCAAGCCGGTTATGAAAAAAGACCTACTAAGTTATCTCCTGAAAGACAATCCATAATGAATAAGCTGCCTGAAAAGAAGCCATCTCCTTATGAGATAAAGGCGACTCAAGTAAAATCTTTTCCTCAATTGACAGACCTTGTAGAGAGAAGTCTTTCATTTGGAAGATCTCCAGAGGAAATATATGAGCATGTTAAAGGATCTAAGTTTTATTCTGGTATAGTCAATGAAGTTGAGCAAAAAACAGGAGTCCCATTCATTGAAACCATCAATCAGTTTAAAGAACATCAAATGAAAGAGCAGGGATCACAGGAACAAATTCCCCAGCAATCCCAGACTCAAGAACAGCCTCCGCAAGTAGAGAATACTATCCCAGTAGAAGTACAGAAACTTCCTGAAGTAATGCCTGAACAACCTGCTATTATTGACCAAAAACAGCCTGAAAGTTCCCCTATTTTCAGCCATGAAGAGAAAAAATCTCCTAAATCTATAGAAAAAGGCTCAGCTGTAATGACTCCTACTGGAGCAGGAACGGTAAAGACTGTTAAAGGGCAAGATGCCTACATAGAAGAAGACGGAAAACTTAAAAAGGTTCCACTTGGGAAACTAGAGGAACCTTCCGAAGGAGTAAGGGAGGCTGTTCATAGGATTTTAGATATTCCGGAAGAGGACAGGTCTTCTAATGTATCTCTGTTTACTTATGATCCTATAGATTCTAGAGCTTATTTTCAGTTCCATAATGGAGAGTCTTACGTTTATCTTGACATGGATCCTGAAATTGTAAGAAATATAGCAGAAAAGAACGCAGTTCCAATCACTTCTGGTAAAAATATTTATGGAGAATGGTCTCCAGATGATAAGGAATCTTTAGGAGCTTCTCTTTGGGCTTATATTCTTAAGAATCCTAAGTACAAGAAATCAGGAAAAGGAGAAGAGCCTAATCCATTCTATAGAAAACTGGATACGAAATACGACTACTATAAAAAACTCAGAATTCAATCTAAGAGGAAAAAATAATGGATAAATCCGAAGATGAGAAAGACTATCAAGTTTTGAAGGATTTCGAATATATAAAGGAAGCTACTAAGAAGAAAGGAAAGGAAAAGAAGAAAGAGCCTAAAAAGGACTAGAATCTATATTCTTCTCCGTTCTTGCCTGTCCAAAAAGGAATAGATTTCATAGGAGATTTTTTTGGATTTTGATTAGGCTTCCTTTGTGTTTGGTAATGTTCCCAATATTCTTTCCTTGGTTCGTGTGTATACTCTTCTTCCTCTTCAGGAATTCTCTGCTTATATTCCGGCTCTCTATATTGATACCCTTTCAAGAAGCTATTCTCATTTTCTAAATTTCTTATGGTGCTTTTGTCTATACTACGAGCTATGCAACTAGCGGCTAAAAATCCCATGTCTACTAAAAACCATCCCCACATTATTTTACTCCTTTTTTGTCTTTCAACAAGTCTATGAACATCTCATAAAGCTTGTCTGTTCTGTTCCCTTGTCTAATTTCTAGAGGTATGATAACTCCTAGAAAAGCAGCGAATAAAACTCCTATTTCTATAAGTCCTTTCCATTCATTCATAAATCCTCCATCATTTCTATGGCTTTTTTTAACTCATCCTTTTCAAAGGACTGAGGCATCAAGTCTCTTACATATTGTAAGTAATTGTAAACCTCGTCAAGGATTTCTTCCTTGTGCTTTAACTTCATCTTCAACTCTTCTATCATATCGATTACTTGCTTCACAACTTCTCCTTTAAGTTTTGTGGGCTTCGCACCCCACTCGTGGCCTTCACCAGAGAGATCGTTTCCAGAGACCGATCGCGTCTCGCATATTACCATATTACCATAACTCCTGTATTATCACAAGACAGAGACTTTATTTTAATCACCACCCTCTAGAATCTACTTTCCAATTCATAGCGGTATCTTTATCAAAAGTTATAGTAAAGTGGTCATGACCATATCCATTGTGATCGTCAAAATAGTCAAATATTGTTATATCATCCAGTTCTTTTATTGATGTTGGAAATCCTAATTCCATTATGCATTGTTTTTTTGTCATTCCCATAACATATTCACATGCTTTACTCATTCTGTGGACTCTTCCTTTTAAAGAGTTAGGACTTGTAATATTTGCTTGCTCATTATTGCCAAAGTCCTGGTAGCAGCTAGTAAGAAGAACTCCAGTTAAAATAATAGCTATGTATTTATTCATGATCCCCTTGGTAAGTTATGTGACTGGATTAATTCCAATCACCATAAGGACATATTACCATAACATGCGTGTTCGCCGCAATTAGTTGTCTTTTTTTTAATTATCTCGACAAGATATGACTAGTGGTTTAAATTTTAATTTAACCAACAAGGAGGCCATCATGGCTCAATTTCAACCTGGAAGTGCTAATTATACACAAGGCTTTGGAACTTCCCCAGAGAACGTGCAAGTACCAACTATTCAAACAAGATCTCCAACAACCGCAGATTCTGATTATCCATTAGGCAAGTCTTGGATTGATAAGGTAGGAAACGTTTCATATATTCTTACAAGCCTTACTCAATCAGGAAACACAGTTTCAGCTAACTGGGTATCTACAGGTATTACATCAGAGCTTGACACTTTAACTACAGATGACGCTACAGTTGTTTCCCCTACAGGAGGAACTATCATTGTAGCAGGAGCGTCCGGACAGCTTGTGACTACAGGCGGGAATGCACCTGGAACAGTTACTATTGCACTAGCTAGTCCAGCAACAACACCTGGAGCTCTAACTGTAACTGGACTACTAACTGGACTCGCAGGTATTACAATATCTGGTGGAGCTGTAAGTATTACTTCTACTGGAGCATTTACTCTACAAGGGATTACAACAAGTACAGTATCTCTTTTCAGTGCTTTAACGACTGGGACTATCACTTTGGGCGGAACAGCTCAATCAGGCAATATTGTTCTTGGGTCTTCTTCTCAATCAAATACTCTTGCGATTGCTAACGGAGCTGGAGCTACAACTCTTAACCTAGCAGCAGTGCAAGTGGCTGGGGCTGTTAACATTGGCACCTCGATGACAACTGGAACGTTGACATTTGGAGGAACAGGTCTTCATGTAGGTATAATTGCAATTGCTCCAGGTACAGGTGCTCAGACAGTAAACATTGCCAATAATACAGGCATTAAGACTATCAACATTGCTGGGGATGCTGCAACTTCTGCTAACATTATAAAGATTGGTACAGGAGCAGCTGTTCAGACTCTTACCTTAGGATCAACAAATACATCGTCTATCATTACTCTTAATGCAGGTTCTGGAGGTGTAAATGTCGTTGGACCATTCACAGCAGTAGGAACAGCAAATATAAACGCTTCAGGTTCTGCAGTAACTACTATCGGAACAGGCGGAACAGGTGCTGTTAATATTGGTAATGCTACAGGGAATACAGCTGTAACAGGAGCTCTTTCTACTACTACAACTCTTACAGCAGGGACTACAATCACAGCTACTCTTGGTGCTATTACGGCTACTAATGGTAACATAGTGTTTGGCACATCTGGTAATAAGATCATAAGCACAAGTGTTGCTTCTACAACTACAGCTGGAGCTAACTCTTTTGGTAAGGTAACTCTTGCATCTGGAACAGCTACAATTTCAACGACAGCGATCACAGCTAGTTCTATTGTTATCTTAACAAGACAAGGAGTCGGATCTACTGGAGCCGCGGCTCTTGGAGAACTTAGCATTGGAACAATATCTGCAGGCGTATCATTTATTATAAATGCATTAAGTCAAGCAGACGCAACAGCTGTTGCTACTACAGACGTAAGCTCCATTGGATGGATGATCATAAACTAAGAGGCTCTCATGTATAAGAATGCAGCAGCATTTGACACGTTAAGATCAGTAGCCTTCGGAAGCATAACTACCTCCTACGTCATCGTAGGAGCTATTCTTCCAACGCCTGCTGTAGCTATTGCCTTTAAAAATAACACGAACGGTATCGTTCTGGTTTCTTTTGATGGGGTAAACGACATACTTGTGTATCCGGCTCTTAGTTATGGAGTGTATGATATTAGGACAAATGCTCCTAATGATTGCGATTATCTTTTATCTAAAGGCACTCCTATATTAGTTAAATATTCTGGAAGCGCTCCTACAAGTGGATCTTTTTATATTGAAGTACTCTTAACCAAGGTATAACCATGTCTCAAA
Organism: Bacteroidota bacterium; assembly: GCA_040385405.1. Taxonomy (GTDB): domain Bacteria; phylum Bacteroidota; class Bacteroidia; order Sphingobacteriales; family Sphingobacteriaceae; genus Daejeonella. The sequence goes on from JAZKHM010000273.1 coordinate 33,531, forward strand.
TAGGAGTTTTTTCAGATAACGCCCCTGGGACCATAGATATAGTTTCTATAACTCCAAATTCGGGAATATTGGTAGTACCTACAGCTGGTGGTAATGTAAACATACTAGCGTCTAGTTCGTCTGCATTTAGTGAAGCAGGGATTACAACTATAGGAACTACAAATACCTTAACAGTTACTTTGACAAATAGAGTATCAGGTCAAGTTACAACAACGAATGCCACTCCTACAGCAGTGATTACATTTTCATTAGGTGCTGTTGCTGCAGTATATACACTTTCAGGGTTTACAACAGCAAGAGCTACAGGAACTGGAGACGGAGCTTCTTATTTCTTTGAATCTTCATTTAGAACTAACGGAGCAGCTGCTACAGAAATAGGAACAGAGAGTTCTACTTTTTTTGAAGATGCCTCTCTTACTGCTGCTGATACAACTATAGCCGCTAGTGGTAATAATGCTGTTATTACAGTTACAGGCGTTTTGGCGACTACAATAAACTGGGATGGAATATTAACATTTAGAAGGGTGCTATAATGGGATCAAGCTCGGTTACAGGATTAGAGACTATTGGTTTTTTCGACAACATGAGTTTTGATGGCACTCCTCGTGGTGGCGCAATGACTTTAGATGGACAGTTGTTTATAGGATCAACTGCTTCTCCTCATATTAGAGTCGCCACACTTACACAAGGATCTGGAGTTACCATTACTAATGGGAATGGGACTATATCTATTTCAGCTACTGGATCTGGAGGAACTGTTACTTCTGTGTCAGGTACAGCAGATAGAATCACATCTACAGGTGGAAATACTCCAGTTATAGACATAGCAGCAACGTATGTAGGCCAATCTTCCATAACAACTCTTGGTACAATAACTACTGGAGTATGGACAGGAACTACTATTGCATTAGCCAATGGAGGGACCTCAGCAGCCTTGGTGGCCTCTAACGGAGGTATCTTTTATTCAACAGCCGGTGCAGGCGCCATATTAGCAGGAACGGCCACAGCCAATAAAGTATTGATGTCAGGATCTACAGCAGCACCTACATGGTCAACACCTACATTCCCTAATGCTTCTGCAACTACAGGTAAAATAATTATCTCTGACGGAACTAACTGGATAGCATCGACTCCAACGTATCCAGCTGCAGCTGGAACTTCAGGTAACGTTCTTACTTCAGATGGTACTAACTGGACTTCTGCTGCAGCCGCAGGAGGAGGAATCACTACTGTTGGCGATGTAACAACGGGATCAGTTGCTTTTAACGGAACTATCGGAACAACTCTGACTTCTACATTAGCCGGATTCTCTTTGCTAGCTGCTAATAACTCTGGAGGAGTTGGAGGCCCTGTGTCTTTGACTGGTGGAGCTACTTCAAATGCCGGGTCTATAGGAGGAACTGTAATAGTTAGGGGTGGAGCTGGTAATACTACAGGAGCTGGTGGATTAGCTAGTGTTATAGGGGGGACAGCTGGGGCTAGCGGAGCTGGTGGTGGAGTAACTATTCAGGGAGCAGCTGGCGCGGCTGGAGTTGGGGGAGTAATAACAATAAATGGTGGCAATACAGCTGGAGTGTCTAGCGCCGGATCTGCTATTAATATGCAGGGGGGAAATGGAGCGGGCGATAATACTGGGGCTGGAGGAGCTATAAATCTTCAGGGTGGATTTGGCGGAGGATTAGTTAGTGGAACAGGAGGAGCCGGAGGAGCCATCAACTTAACTGGAGGTAACGGTAAGGGAAGTGCAGCTAAAAACGGAGGAGCTGTAACATGTACTGGAGGTACTCCATCCTTAACAGGTAATGGAGGATCTGTAAACCTATTATCTGGTCCAGGTGGTTCTGATTCTGGAAATTCAGGTTCTATTAATATCACTACAGGGAATGCAATATTAGGTGTATCTGGTAACATAAACATTACAGGTGGAAATTCTGCAGATAATGACAAAGCAGCTTCTAATATCACCATAACAAATGGACGTGGAACAGGAACGGGAACTGTTGGTAAAATAACTTTTCTTGCTGACGCATCAGGAACTGCGTCTGGATCTACTCAACATACATCAGTAAATCGTTTTATATTAAACGGAAGCGTAGCTCTAACTTCTGGAGCAGCCGCAACGGTGGCCACGATCGCATTAGCAACCAATAGCTCTAGCGGGGGAATGGTTACATATGTTGTAGAATGTAATGATGGAACACTATTCCAATCGGCTTCAGGAAGCGTGCAATTCTCGGCTATTAATTTAGCTACTGTGAAATCAGGGAATACTAGCGTTATAGGCACAGAGGCTCAAACCCTATCACCAGGAACAACTCTAACCAATACTTGGGCTGTTACTAGCGGAGGATTATTACAAATAACATCTACAAACGTAGGAATAACTCCTTCATTTTATCAGATTACTTATGAGATAAGTTGTTTGAGTGCTCAGCAAAACATAACCATTCCGTAGGAAATCATGGCTTATGCAGGAGATTCTTTAATATCTAGTGGTGCAGGAGGGGTTCCATATTACGGGAACCCATTCCCTTGGACAGAATGCACATATTTAAAGAAGCAGATGTACTCGAAGAATGGATATATGGCTGATGCATTAGGTGTATGCATTATGATTTTGCCGGTATCTAGCTTAATTGGTGATACTATAAAGATCATCTGCAAAGGACTTAATGGAGTGCAGATAGTCCAAAATGTGGGACAGCAGATAATACTAAGTGCAAAGATTCTCACTACTGTTGGGGTGTTAGGTTTTATAACATCGACTGAACAATATGATGTTGTTACACTAACCTGTATGATTGGAGGTAAAGCCTCTGTTTGGTTTGCAGAAGCAATAGGAAAGTGGAAGGTTACATGAACTTCGCAATGCCACCTGAAGACAAAGAATGGACTCTACAGTTTGTAGGGTCTATGATAGCTTTAAGCATGCTACTAGCTTTTTTAGTTTACTGTTTGATACGGTAGCCTCTATCAAACTAACATTTTTTTCATGTTTTTTTATGTAAAAAATAAATATTCATGATTGTATTAATTTTTTTGTAGGTATTTATATGTGCAGAGAAAAAGAAATGGAAGAATACAAGTGGAAGCACAAGTGTGAGTGTTGCTGTGAAGCTGGGCCAAGAGGGCCAATGGGACTTCAAGGCCCTCAGGGGATTCAAGGTGTGCCTGGGGTTCAAGGGGCTCCTGGCGCAGAAGGTCCACAAGGTCCAAAAGGAGATCAAGGGATCCCTGGTAAAGACGGAGTATGTACTCCTGAACAGTGCCATTGTGATTGTGCGGATGCTTATGCAAACGTCTATTCACTAGCTACTCAGACAAAGAGTGCGTTTGGAGGAGGATCAGACACTGTTATGTTTGATCATCAAAATGAAGTTAGTGCTGATTTTGATATAAGCATGAAGAATATAACAGGAGAGATTAAATTCCTTAAACATGGAATTTACTCTATTGCTTGGGCAGCTCAGGCAAGGATAACTCCTCCAGTTCCAGAACCAGTGCCATCATGGTCTCTAGGTTTCTGGCTAGATGGTGTTGTTATTGGAGGATCTGTAGCCTCTGGATTTAGCCAAAGCCCTAATGACGACACAACACATGCAACAGCGCAAGTGATTGTAGAAGTCAAAGCAGGACAAATCTTGTCATTAAGAAATGCTTGTTCTTTTAGCATTGTAATGGATCCTCATACACTTGGGGCTTTATTCCCAATTGCAAATGCAGGTATCGATATAGTTCTTGTAAAAGAACTTCCATAAGATTAGGGGGAGAAATCCCCCTTTTCAAAAAAATGGTTATACATGAAAATCGCTATATCTATACTATAAAACCAACCATAGAAAAAGGCGGAATCACATGACATCATTTGTAGGGAATCAATTTTATGCTATCGGAGCCGGAAGCGCTAGCGATTCAGTTTTATATCCTGTTCTTTCTATCGAGAACCCAACTACAGCAGATGTGAACTATCCTATTTACAAGAGATGGATTAATACAGTATCAGGTGATGAGCTCATGCTGATTGCTACCCCTCTAAACAATGGAATACTTACTGCTACATGGCTATTACTGAGCTTTGGAGCCTCAACATTAGCTACCTTGACAGGAGATTCTGGAGGGATAATAACACCTGTAGCCAATAATATCACACTAGCCGGTGGTAATAATATATCCACTGTGGGCACTCCGGGTATTATTACATTTAGCGTAACAGGAACTACTAACCACTCTGTACTTATAGGGAATTCATCAGGTAGTCTTACTTCAGTAGCCAACGGAACTACAGGTCAAGTTCTAACGGCAGTAACAGGAGCTGATCCTATATGGACAGCTGGAGGAGGATCTGCAGTAGAAACCATAAATGCTAATTCAGGAAGCGCTACTCCGGTTGCTAATGCTGTAACTATTAATGGAGGCACTACTGGACTGACTACTACAGCCTCTGGATCTACTGTTTCTCTTACCGGAATCCTTATACCAGCTAACGGGGGTACAGGTAATGCTAATACAGGGACATCCGGTCAAATCCTTATAGGAGATGGAACTAAGTATGTTTCCTCAGCGCCAACTTCAGGAACAGGTATTGTTGTGGGACTTGGGGCTGGGACTATGACTGTATCTACATCAGCTCTATTAACAGCCCCCACTAGCTCAGGAACAGCTACAGTGTCCTCTAATGCTATAACCTTTACGGGAGCAAGTGGTATCACAACATCTGCTAGTGGATCTACAGTTACCATTACAGGTAGTGGAGGTACTGTTACTGCCATATCTGTTGCTACAGCTAACGGATTTGCAGGAAGCTCTAGCGGAGGGGCAACGCCCGCTCTAACTCTTAGCACAACGATTACAGGAGTATTAACGGGGAACGGTACGGCAATATCTGGTTCAGCAGTAACGAATCATGGTGTGGTTATAGGAGCTGCATCTAATGCTGTATCAACAACATCAGTAGGAGCAACAGGCACTGTTCTAATAGGCAATACAGGCGCAGACCCAACATTCTCAGCTACTCCATCTGTTACTTCAATAACTATAGCCAATGCCCCATCAGCAGGAACAGACGGAGCTAACAAGGCTTATGTTGACCTTATAGCAGCTGGCTTCGAGTTTAAGACTCTATGCTACGCAGCATCTACAACAGCACTTACTGTAACATATTCCAATGGAACCGCTGGTGTAGGAGCAACTCTTACTAACGCAACTACACAATCAGCTTTTTCTATTGATGGGACATCTCCTCCATCCGGATCTAGAATCCTAATAAAGGATCAAGTCAGCACATTTCAGAATGGTATCTACACAGTAACAACTGTAGGATCAGGAGCTTCTGACTGGGTACTTACAAGAGCAACGGATTATGATCAAGCAGCCGAGATCCAAGCAGGAGATCTAATCCCTGTACAGAACGGTACTGTTAACTCTTCTACATTTTGGGTGGAGACGGCGACTGTAGTTACTATCGGAACAGATCCTATCACATTTATTTCCTTTGGATCGGAAGGCATTGTGACTATTGCTGGTAGTGCTGGCACCCCAATATCAGGTGATAACGTTACTATTTCTCCTGGAACAACAGGACTTATATATACAGGATCAGGGTCTACATTAACCACATCAGGAACTCTTGTTGCAGGCAATGGAGGCACCGGTCTTACTTCCCCGGGAACTTCTGGTAATTTACTTGTATCTAACGGAAGTGCGTGGACATCGGCTGGAGCTGCAGCATCAGGAGGTTCTTTAGTCCTTGTGTCATCTCAAGTTCCTAACAACAGCGCATCAATAATCTTTACTTCTCTCACTCAGACCAATTATCTTTTGATAATCACTGAGACTGTTCCTACAAATAGTACAGGAGTTCTTAGACTAGAAGTGTCCCAAGACAATGGAAGCACTTATGTTTCTGCAGGATATGCATCAGGAATAACCTATAATCCATACAACGCTACTACTGCTACAAATACAAGCTCAAGTTCTCTATTCCTTTTATCAGGACCTTCGGCAAACGGAAGTGGAACTCCTATTTCGGCAAGGATAAATCTATATACTGGTTCAGGATTTGTATTCCAGATATTAGGAGAATCATTTTGGTTTGACACTACACTGTCAAATTATGCTGTTGGAACTGTTGGTGGATTATGTACAGCTACAAGCGTTAATGCGATAAGGATCACATCCTCAACAGGGAACCTATCAGGTCAGTTTATAAACCTTTACTACTACAAAAACTCATAGGGACATCATGGCAAACGTATATAGCACAATAGCAGTAGCGACAGACACAGGAACAGAGGTCCAATCTAAGATAGCTAACGGAGTGGCTGGAACCATATTTACAAGCGCTGGGTCTGGTAGTGCTCCTACTTGGTCTGCACTAGCAGCATCAGGAGGAGCTTCTTTAGTCCTTATCCAGAGTCAAACAGCTAGCAATTCAGCTTCTCTAGTTTTTTCAACAGGTCTAACAACATACAGTGTTATATTTATAACAATAACAGGATTGCTTACAGCATCAGGAAGTCCTAACATGAATATGGATTTTTCAGCCGATGGAGGATCTACATATTTTAATACAGGACTGGCTTGTGGAATAAACACGCACGTTTATACTGGAAATACTTTTACTAATACAAATTCAACTGCTACAGCTCCTATAGGAATAACTGTTTTAGGAAATTCTGTATATTCTGGCGAATTATGGATGAGAGGATTAAATAACGGATCAGCAAGTGTTTCTTATGATGGCTCCTCAAATTGGTATGATGGATCTAATTTACAATTCGGTGATTTTTTTGGATCCACATCTGGAAATGTAGGCACAAATGCACTGAAATTTTCAGCAGCTTCAGGGAATTTCAGCGGAGTTATAAGCATTTACGGGCTAAAAACCTCATAGATTACGGGAGAAATCCCCTTTCCAAGGGTGGGAAAACAATACGTTTTTCGGTGGATGCCTGTTATGCTAAAAGGAGATTATGAACTTCGCAATGCCACCTGAAGACAAAGATTGCGCGTAATATGGAGATATGGCAAGATGGCACCATTCCAAAGGAGGAATTTATGAAAAAAATAATACTACTTTCGATTGTGTGCCTAACATCTATATCTTATGCAGACAACATCGATAAAGAATGGTTCTTTGCTGAAGCGGCTCCTTATCATGATGATACTGACCCAATAGGTCCGTTTTATAACTTTAGAGATAAAGACGGAAACATTGACAAGACTGAGGGCTAGATGAGAACCATTTTGTTGATGTTAACGACATGCTTCCTATGTAGTTTTACGCTACCTACTCGAGAGCAATTCTCTATAATGAATAATGGAGAACGATCTGATTGCTTAACGGATGTATGGAGACACCG
>JAZKHM010000274.1:0-1444 GCA_040385405.1 Bacteroidota bacterium
CTGTCAACTTACTTCAACTTAGCAAGAGCATCTCTGAGCCTCGGCATCATTTCCTGAATATCCTCCAAAGAGCATCCACCGACAGAAGCCCTGAACCAGTTCATCCCGGGATCGGCGCTAAAAGCGGAAAATGGAACAAGGCCAACTCCGGCTTCGTTAATCAGATAAAATACCAGATCAGAGCTGGTTCTTAAAAGCTGTCCTGCTGGGGTAGACTTTCCAAGGTAATCAATCTGGATAGTAAGGTAGATGGCACCCATCGGCTGGATCGCATTTACTGCAAAACCGTCCGTTTTGAGCTGCATAAAACCCTGATATAATGCATCCAGGCTCTTTTGTATCTTTTCCTTAAAACTTCTTAAGAACTCATTCCAGTCATTTTTCTGATCGAGAAATTGTCCGGTAGCTACTTGTTCCGGCTTAGGCGACCAGGCACCAACATGACCAATTATGGTTTTCATTTTACTCATTACATGCTCAGGCCCAAAAGCCCATCCCACACGAACACCTGTCGCAGCAAGGCATTTTGAAATGCCATCGATGTAAACAACACGCTCTTTAAGTTCAGGTCTCAGCGAAACTGGATCATAATGCACCTGCCCCCCGAAAGTCAGCTGGGAGTAGATCTGGTCATACATGATATATAGAGGCTTTTCATCCGCAGATCTACTTTTATTTTCCTCGATTACCAGATCGCATATCTCTTCAAGATCTGTCTTTGAAAACATTGTTCCTGTAGGATTTAACGGCGAGCAAAGCGCAAGCAGGGTAGCACCTTTCAGATGAGGTTTTATGTCAGCGGCGGTGGGCATAAAATTATTAGCAGCAGAAGTTAGCACTGGTACATCTGTTGCGCCAGTAAACCGGCAATAATGGTTATTGTTCCAGGAAGGAGTAGGATAGACAACCTTGTCGCCCGGATCGATCAGAGTCATGAACAAGCCGTAGATAAGCGGCCGCGAGCCACCGGAAACCTGAATTTGTTTCGGGCTGTATTCAAGGCCAAAATTTGATTTTATGAAAGCGGAAATGCTTTCCCGAAGTGAGGCGACACCCTCTGCCGGCGGATAGTTGGTTTGGTTTGATCGGTAAGCTTCCATGATGTTCCCGGTAAGCTTCAGCGGTATTGGAAAAATATTAGAATCAAAATCGCCTATGGTTAAGTTGGCAATCTGATGTCCTTGTCTTTTAAGCTCATTAATTTCACCTGCAATTTTTATGATTTCGGAACCTTCTAAGGTGTTTGCTATTTTGGATATATTCATGATATGTGTTTACTGGCGGCTTCACCGTCAAATAATTATTTATAAAATTTAAGCGATCAGATCAGCGATGGCTTTGTCTACTTTTTCAAACCCAAAGTTTTTGAGGTTAGCCTTAAAAGCTTTAAAGATTTCTTCATTACACAAGTTTCCGATACTTCCTTCATGGGTATGATTAACCA
>JAZKHM010000275.1:0-15189 GCA_040385405.1 Bacteroidota bacterium
ATTACTAGCATGGGAACCATAAAATATAAAATCATAAAATCGGCCGGGCAATACAATGATTATTGCAAAGAATTGGAGGATTTGATTTTCGAGAACAGTTCTGATCAGGACAAAGCTGACGAGATTGAACTTATAACCTATTTGATTGAAAAATGGGACTCAGAACAAAACTCCTTTATAGACTCTGATCCTATTCAGCTACTTAAGGGTTTGATGACTGAACAAAATTTAAAGGCTAAAGATTTAGTCGAAATTTTAGGAGTAAGTAAAGGACTTGTTTCTGATATTATAAATTATAAAAAAGGATTATCAAAAGATATAATCCGCTCCCTTTCCAGTTTCTTTAAGGTCTCTCAGGAAGCATTTAACCGGCCTTATAAATTGGATGTAAAGCGACTTCACCCCGTTTGAATTTGCCCTAAAAGGACAAAACTCTTCGCTTCCACCCTATCTCAACTCTCAACTCTCCACTCTCAACTCACTCAACCGTCACCTGCTTCTCCGTAAAACAATGAAACAACACCGCCACCCCACCAAAAAAACCAATCACCCCTACTTGTGCCGGCTCTGATACTATTCCGTTGCCAGCACAAATACCTCGGGCAATGTCAAAAGCTGTTACGGCAAGGAGTACACGGTAGGTGATTATACCTGTGCGGGTTAAGGAATTTACCACCTTAACCACTTTTAGTTGATCCCATCCCGGAGGCATCAGATCTTTAGGCGAAACTTCGAGGTAACCGGCAGCTATAGAGATAAACACCTGGTCGGGAAGAATCTTTCCCCGTTCTATACGGGAGTATTTGGTTTGTGAAATATCCATTTTGTTGGCCATTGCTTCCTGGCTGATTCCTTTGCTTAAGCGTATTGTACGGAGATTTTCTCCGAAGTTGAAGATTTCCATGTTATTGAGTTGAGACCCGATAGCTATCGGGTGGAGAGTTAGTGTCGGTATGGAGTTTGAATTGACGGTGGTCTAAACCGAATGAGAGAAGGTTAGAAAGGCTCTATTGACAACATATTTAACCATAGGTGATTTCTGACCGGTATAGTTATATATCTCACTTGAATCAAGCAGGATCATATCGAGCTGGAATTCCGATGTTTTTACAGGAATGAGCTCGATGAGACTGTGATTGCTATCTTTATCGTCAATGGGACTGATCTGCACTGAATGATATCCCCTGTCCTTTAATGCCTTGATAATTTCCGGGGTAAGTTCGGTAAATACTTCGTTCATTTTGAGCGATTTTAAACGTTCATTAGGGAATTGAATCTTTTAAGTCCCACTGACCCTCGCAGGTTCTGCAATTTAAAACTTTGCTTTTAGGATTTAGTATTGTGGGCTTAATTTCTTCTTTCCGGCAAGCAGTAATAGTTATGACTACCAATGCTGCTAATACTGTGATTTTTTTCATAAGTGATTTTTAAAGCTCTTGAAATGATGAAAAGCTTCCGTATGGAAGCCTTTCAAAATGGTGAAAGTTCATCTCGATGCGGAAATGAAAGTCACCGTTGTTGCGATGATAATTGTTGAGTCGGAAATTGGTGCGTGATGCATTTTGGATTTACCGAAAGTGAAGCGGTCTCGCTTTTTAATTAGTGTTGTTGGTACTTTTAATTTTTTCATAATTTTCTATATTTATTATAAAGTAGCGCTCTCTGCTTGTCTTTACCTAATCTATTACACAAACATGGAATCCTACTTGACGAAGGCCTTGCGATGCGTGATATAACATTAAAGCTTTTTGCGAAATCACGTTCCAGGGTATATTACCATATCATCATTTGGACGCTATTTATTATTTATGAAATAACTCTGTCAGGAGCTTTCAGAGGCTCCTATAACCATTTCTCGGATTATCTTTTCCACTACCCTGTTTATATTATCCTTTTCTATACACACTGTTACTTGGTTTTACGAAACCTGTCATTAAAAAGAATCGCCGATTATAGTAAGCTTCTTATCTACATTTCCCTTGAATTCGCATTCTATTATGGCTGTAATGTGCTCATAAATAATTATTTAAAGTCTTCGGGATGGCCTGTGGAAGTCATTGATCCTTCTTCCCCTTTATTTCATCTCGGTACTTTCTATCGATTCATCTACATTGTTGGCTTAAGTACAGCATTTCGTGTAACCATAAATTTCTTGGAAAGCCAAAAAAATAATCATGATTTTGTCACAGAAACCCTCATTCGCGAAAGAGAAAATGAATCTCTTCGAACAGAGCTAGTCACAGCGCAGAATTCCCTCCTCCGCTCCCAGGTTAATCCGCATTTCCTCTTCAACTCTTTGAATTCTCTATACAATCGCATCCGCAAGAATGATCCAAATAGCGCCATGTATGTGATGGCCCTGGCAGATTTGATGCGTTACGCCCTTCAGGAGACAACATCGGATGAAGTTCCCGTGGAATCTGAGCTGGACTACATTTCCAATTACCTGAAGCTTCAGTCGATGCGGTATTCAACAGAGGTAGACATAAGTATTAAAGTAGATGAGCCGGATTTGAAAATTGCCGCCCTCCTGTTAATCAACATAGTGGAGAATGTTTTTAAACATGGGGATTTAAAAAATGCTGATTGCCGGCCTTTTATTCGAATCATCGTGTCGAATGGAGAATTACTCCTGGAAACAAAAAATTATATCCGGCCCGATCATAGTCCGGGGAATGGTGTCGGGCTTATCAATGTTCGTAAGCGTTTGGAATATCAGTATAAGGACCGCTTTGAATTTGATTATGCTGCCGAAGGGAAAATATTTAATGTGAAACTTTTTATAAAGCTCAGATAATATGTCAGACTATAATTGTTATATCGTAGACGATGAAACCGATTCAATAGAAATACTGCAGGACTATGTAAACCAAACGCCGAATCTCAGGCTTAGCTATTCTACCACGAATCCAAGGGATATTTTTACGGTAATCACCGCACAAGGAAATCCAAAAATTACCTTTTTGGATATTGAAATGCCAGGAATCACTGGCCTTGAACTCGCGGGATTGATCAATTCTTATACTGCAATCATTTTTATTACCTCCCATACTGAACATGCTATCGAGGCTTTTGAAAAAGATGCTTATGATTACCTTGTAAAGCCTGTTTCTTACTCCCGGTTCTTTCAGGCAGTTACCAAGGTTCAGAGGCGCATTCAAAACAATGCGTTGAACCCGCCGCCGGAGGACAATTCTTTCTTTATCCGTGGAAGCCATAAAGGTGAGCTTATCAAAATTTGCATCAATGAGATACTTTATATCGAATCCCTGCAGAATTATGTCAGAATTTACACCATATCGAATGACCATATTACCTATCTTACTTTGAAGGAGTGCCAGATAAAATTAAAACGGAGTAATTTCATCCAGGTCCATAAAAGCTACATCGTCAATATCGACCGGATAGTAAAGCATATCGATAATCAGCTTACTATGGAAAATAATAAGTCGATACCTATTGGTGCCTCCTTCAGGCCGGAGTTAATGATCAGGTTGAAGAATAGGATATTTTCGACGGAGAGGAGGAGGGTTGGGGAATAAAGCGGTATTTGATGAGAGAAGGGAAGGAAATTACAATTACGAATTGGCTGAAGGTTCCTCCGAGCCAACATGTAAATCTTACACTTGTTTAAAACCGGTTTGGCTCGTTCGGAATGACGGTCGTGGTGTGAGAACTAGAGATTTCTCCTCGCGGTAAATTTAATTTCAATGGCATAAAAGTCTACGCTCGTCGAAATTTGATCACCTTTGCGTGCCCTGTGTGTGAAAAGGCGCATTGTAATATTGACGGGCACGTAAAGGAGAGAATATTTCGACGAGCGCGTGAGATTTGATAATTATTGGCGCACGTGATGCGAGGAGAAATCTCCCCCTTGACCAAAACTGACCGCCGTCATCCCGTAGCGAGGGACCTCATTCGTCCAAGTTCGGTTCAAAAGATTTAAATATATTTGACGTTTTGAAAAAACCTTCCCCCCTCACAACCTTCCCCAAAAAACAGTAACTCTTCCTCTCCAACCTCCGCTGGTCCTTCAAAAAAAGCCTATTCAAATGCATATGATTAATGTCCGCAATTACCTCGAGCTTTCCATTCTGTGATAGCCTTGCAGTTGCTTCAACAAGTGCTTCCAAATAGTCATTCTCTAATGAACTCTTTTCCTGAAAGCTTACCAGAAAATCCATTAAACCCTTTCGCTGCTCCCTAAACTCCACATCCATCTCAATTTTCTCACTTTTACTAAGCTGTGCAGTAAAGCCTTTCGAAAGTCCTTCTATCTCCGTTAAGCCAAACCACATTGCCTGCCAAACCATTAAAAGATGCCTTACTCCTGAAAACACTCTGTCTTTGTCCGGATCAGTTACCAAATCAGGCTGGCTAAGTTCTGATAATACAATTTCACTACTCAATCTGAATAATTTTTCAGCGGACTGGATGCCGATCGGGGCATATCTTTCGCGTTCTTTAAAATATGTAGAGAGCTCCAGCTTTTTGACGTTAGGCATTTGCCTGAACTCTTTCTCAAGCTTCCTGTAGGATTTCAACAGCTGCCATTCCCTACCTGGTGTTTGTTTCACGCGTAGACGCAAATGAAAACCCTCGTCGTAATAACTGATGAAGTACCAGGAGTTAATATTCCCCTTACGTAGGTTTTGGGCGATAAAAGGCCGGATATTGTTAATGAGTAAGTCGGTATAACCAGCCGGGTGAAGGTATATTTTAAAGTAAAGCCAATCGTCGAAGGGGAAAAGCTTTTCCTGGTTTTCGGGCACTTGATTTTGTTGTCGCACGCTTTCCCTTTCGGATTCATAGGATACGTCCTTGTTTGTCAGGAAGGCAATGCATTCATGTGTATAGCCTTCGCTCTTATCATCTTTAACTAGGGATTCCTGGCTTTTGAAATACTCCCTGAAAATGATTTTGCCGGATGCAGGAATTGTTTTCAATAAAAGGTTAATATCCTGTTTGGATGAGCGATTAATATGCAGCAGGTGATCGTGAACCTCATAAGAAAACTCTTCAGGCAATCCTATATCAACTGCCAGTGAATGAAATGCTGCGAATTGACTTTGAGGATCCAGCTTTTTGAGGTGCAGCAACTCTTGTGCTTCAAGGTGCCATGATGCTGATTCAAGTATAATATCTTGATAAGTGACCCTTGGATAGGCTCGCATCCCCGGGAAGAGATTGAGCAACGAAAAATTCAGATTTGCATGGACTCCCTCCTGCTGGAGGTCACATAGAAAGCGAAATACCGGGAGTGTGCTTTTATGATAATTGTATGCGCTGCTAAAACGCGGGATAACTTGCTTGTTAAGTCTGCATGACCATAGACGGAGTTTGTTATTGGCCAGGGAGATGTATAAATCGTTGAGGCCGATAAGAAATTTTTCGGGAACTTCGGGTGGTTCGAAAAAGGGGATCTGATAATCGTACACAATTGCTTTCCTTTTCACACTTGCGAATGCCGGGCTGTCAATGTGTGAGATCTCTGCAAACACCACTTGGGGATTGCTATGGATTTCTTTAAGAGCGAGCTCTCTTGCAAGATCCCGGATCTCCTGATTAAGCACGGTAAAACGGCCGATCATATTCAGACCGCTTACACCGCCAGCGGCTTTCAAAAGTAATTTATTGTCGCAGAGAGAAAACATTAGCGAAATGCCCGGGGGATACTGTCTTTGCGGAGAATTGAATTCTGCAAGGTCTTCATCAAGGATCTCCAGTTCCGGAACTCCGGTACCTGTTGTTTGGGTCCATTTGCGAAGCAAGGTTTCATGAAGCGGCGACCAGGGGGTACCACCTGGTATTTTCGTTCCCGGCATTGACGAGATGGAACCATCACTCAGACCGTCATAGTCTATGCCCAATTCAGGGTCGAGTGCCTGCAAAAGAGAAATCTTTTGCCTGTCGAAAAGTTTTTCAAAGCGGTTCTTAAACTCTTTTAACGCATCCGGCTCATAACTCCTGGAAATCTTACCGAGGCATGAAATCGCCTGATAAATTCTTCTGCTTGTATTTTGCGGCAGGGACCCACAGGCTGAGAAGCTGCAAAATGAGTCGTAGGATGAACCGGGAGTCGTTTTATGCTTTTCTGTAAGGGGAAAAGGAAACCTGGGGCTGATAGGTTTATGAGGTATAATTATTTGGAGTTGAACCAGATCCGCGATAAAACAATCCGTTCCTTCTTCAATTCCATGGTCCCGGGTTAATGATGTGAGCACTTCCCTGTTGATAATCCGATCACCGGATGTTAGCTCCTTTATAAGTTCTGACCCATAAATCTCGCTAATAACAAATGTGCTTGTGTTTTCCTCTTCAGATTTAGCAAGAACCCTGAAATCTGTTCCATAAGAATATATTAATGGGTTTATAAAGTAGTTCTGATCTTCAGCAAAAATCGCTTCCTTCTTCTTCTCTGTTATTCCGACCTGAAATGAATCGGTATCTATCACAAGTCCAGCATTATTCATTTCCTCAAAAGAATAGACCGCCACCCCGGCAAACGATCCAAACGGTGTAGGCCGGTAGCACATTCGTTTTTGATATTTTGCCAGAGAAAATCTCATTTTTTCACCGCATCTGTTTAACTGAAAATCATTCCGGCATAATTCTTCATATAATGAATCGCTGGCCAGAAAGAGCGCATCCCTGAAAACCGGATTACAAAGCAATTCATCCAAGGACGCGGCTTCCATTTTTACAGGAAGACGCGGCACACGAAGGATCATCTGAGGATGCAAATCGTAGTTCAACATAGGTATCCGAAAATACCCAGAGGCTATGGACGATTATTTAAGATGTCGTGCTATTATACCGCGTTCGTCAAGCAAAAACCCCGTGTTGGTGTAAAAAATTATTTACACATCCCAATAACCGCCAATTTTGGTTGGAAAAGCGGGCGGAAGATCATCACTCTGTTTCGATCTATCCTGCTCTTTCTAAACGCAATAAATTTGTGATGAGATCCCATCGTTCCCACAACGAAGACATCGCCAGCTTGCTGGGTATGCTTGAAAAAGGAAGGTTCATTTCCCGGGCACAGGCTGCGAAATTATTTGGCTGTTCGGAAAAAACAGTTAATTCCCTGATTAAAGAATTACGGGAAAACGGCCACGATATTCATTATTCGCGCTCTTTGCAGAAATATATTCTAAGAAATTCAGAAAAAAAGTAAAGGGACGACCATATTCACGTTGGTGTTTTTTCTTTACATCATCAACTTATGAAGTGAATGATGGCTCTTCTAAATAACAAACTGCTAAATAAGAAAACTGCGCTGGAAATCATTTCCGGACTTCTGGCTGCCATGTTCTTTTACGCATCATTCAGTAAGCTTTCAAATTATGAAAAAGCTGAAAGGGATATGAAAAACCAAATATTCCCACAACCAATAGCAGAACTGTTGACATGGCTTATTCCACTTATCGAAATTTTAGTGGTTCTGCTGCTTCTATTTCCACAGACACGAAAGACAGCGCTTTGGGCATCACTGGCATTGCTCATAGTATTTACGGCGTACATAGCACTGATTATGACCGGAATTTTTGGACGTATTCCATGCAGTTGCGGCGGCATTTTGCAACACATGAGTTACGGGACTCACTTGCTATTCAATCTGTTCTTCATTTGCATTTCCTTACTGGGAATTGCAATCGGGAATTACTGGATATATCAAAAATGGTTTGAATTAAAAGAAAGGAGTTAAATGAAAAATTTGGATGAGACGAGCATGCAGGATGAAAGCCTCCCTGCGATATTGTAAACAAATTCAATGGCCAAAGAATTAGGCTTCAAGGATTCTGAACGGCATAAAACGGTTTATCCCTAATAATGGAAAAGACCATAAAGACTACCATCATGTTAAAAAACATCTTAAAAGCGCTAACTAGCGCTAACAAATTCGGATTACTGGCAATCATGTTAATTGCCTTTTCAGCAATGGCTTTTAAAGCCCCCAATAAAGCTGCTAATACTCTTTTGACAGAGTATGGTCGCGAAGCGGACGGGGATTGGGTGCCAGTCGGTTCTACTCAGCCTGGCAGCGGATCTGGTCAATATACTTGTGAATTGTCCGACACCCCGTGCAGAGCTTTATTTGAAAGTCAGCCCGCAAATAGTGCATCGCCTTCGCCTGAAAATATCATTGAAGACGATGGGGTTTATACCATCAATTAAATTCTAAGCAAAGGCTGCAGCGGTTAAGTCTGCAGCCTTTTTTCTTACCTTTCATTTTGTTCAATCCCAGAGGCAGCTATTTCATATTCAGGAATTGAAAAAACGTATCTGTTACTATTAGGGGCAAGCGTGTAAACGACATTATTCACATTTCTGGTTAAGGTGACAGCAAAATCATTTTCCTGGTTAAGCCTTCGCAGGTCAGTCCATCGGGTATTTCGATAGACCAATTCCTTCCTTCGCTCGGTCAATATCTGCCGCAATGCATCTTTTGCGTCAGTCGCAGTAAAAACAGGAAAAGGTACTTTGTTGTTCCAGCGATTCCTCATTAGCGTATTAAGATCGTTCATTGCAAAAAGGGTATTTCCTAAGCGCGCATGGCATTCGGCCCTTATCAAGAATACCTCATCTAAGGCGAGTCCAGAGAATACCGCTCCTGATCCTGAATAATTCCCCTTAAAAATCACTCCGTTAGCATTTGAAGTAAAAAAAGCGGTCTTTCTCAAGTCATCAGGCTTATATGAATTATATAATTCAGTGCTAATTAAGGTAGTTGTAGGACTAGTTAAAAAGCCAGCACTGATCATCGTGTTGGAAAATAGGACTTCATTATTTTGGTCTTTGAATGAAACAGGAAAAGGCCGGGCCGAAGTCAGCACAAGATTATTGTAATTTAAAAGCTGATTATTAATTTGCAGGCACTTATCTGCATATTCCAGTGCTTTGGGATAATTATGCATCGTTAAATAAACCCTGGCTAACAAAGCATAACCAGCGTCTTTCCGGGGCATAGACTTAAAACTTACTGTTAAAGGCAACAATGCCTCCGCTGCAAGCAGATCCTCTAAAATTTGCTTATAGGTTTGCTCGAGCGTTCCCCTAACACTTTTAATCTGCACATTGGCCTTAAGCCGAATTGGAATACCCGGGCTATTTTGGTTTGCTGAACTGTAAGGCTTTGCAAACTGCTGAGCCAGTGAATAAAATGAAAACGCCCGGTAGAAAAGCGCCTGCCCTTTTAAGCGATCGGCTTCTTTTTGGTTCTCCGCTGTAACCTGAATTTCAGAAAGACCGTCCAGGACAACATTCGCATAATATACAGCCTGGAAAGGTGTATTCCAATCGCCCACATTGGAAGTTCCATACATATCTCCCTCTTTCCATATATAGGCATTTCTGATGAGCTCTAATGCCGTAGTATAACCTGCATTTGTTGTATAGATATCATCAACTGCTGTGGCCGTTAAGAATCCTGAGAAGTTCATTACCTGGTAATTATTAAGCAATGCCTGAAAGTCGGAAAGCTCTCTGGGTATTAACAAAGACTTATCAGGTTTGGCCTCCAGGAAGCTCTTTTCGCAGGAGACTATCATTGGAAGGCTTAATAGCAAGCAAATAGTTATTTTCTTAAAATTGTTCATGATGATTGGAATTATAGATCTGATTTAAAACCGATTGAGATTGTCTTTACTGGTACCATTGCTGGATAATCCGGATCCATCCTGCCCTTATCAGCCTTCCATAAAATCCCCAGATTATTAGCGTATACATAAACCTGGGCGCTTTTAAACGGGAGAAATCTAATCTCCTTTCGATCCAGTGTATATGATAAGTTTATGTCCTGCAACCTGACATGATCTCCTTTTTTAACTAAGATTTCGGAGTTTAAGTAAAAATTATCCCGCTGGCTGTTACTTGTCGCCGGCATCGAGGGCACATTTGTACGATTTTCATCTCCAGCGTTCTGCCATCTCAGGGAATAATCTCCATGTCCTCCTCCTCCTGACAAGACTGTAGCATAGTTAACCGAGGCCTGTTTATAATAATAATTTAGCCTATAGCTAATATTGGCTGAAGCAGAAAGGCCTTTCCAAAACAAGGTATTTCGTACAGAGCCGAAAGCTGTGGGCCTTAAGGGACCGTTATAGACCAGATTTTCCGGTGTTGCAGTATTACTGATTGAACCATAATTTTTACTCGTTTGCCCATTCAAAAATCCCATTGGATCCCCGTTTGCCGGGTCTAATCCTCCCCATTCGTAGCTAAATACAGTGAATAAGGGCTTGCCCTGTAAGGGCGTACCCAGTGTATTGAGATATGCAAGACCAGAAGCATTCTGGCTATAATGCGTTATTTTTTCGTTTATGTAACTAAAAAGCAGATTAGAATGCCATTTAATATTACCATTTAACTGTCTTGTATTTAATGTAAGATCCAGGCCATTAACGATGGTATTAGCAAAGTTTCCCCTGAAAGATGTGATCCCGGTAGAAGGGGCAAATGCCGTATTTCCTATAAGATCATCTCCTTTTTTTACATAATATTCGATGCTCCCGCTGATGATTTCATTCTTTGAAGAAAAATCAAGTCCGGAATTAAATGTTTTGATACGCTCCCACCGCAGTTCGGGATTTGCAGAAGTTCTGATCCGCGCATACGGCAGGCCGGTACTAAAAGCTCCATTGAGGTAGTTAGCCGTACTATAGGCCGAAACCGTCTTATCAATATTCCCGCTATAACCATAGGTAGCCCTTAATCTCAAATAGGGCAGCCAGCTAAAAGTGTAAAAATCTTCATCGCTTATATTCCATGCTGTACCGGCCGACCAAAGCGGGACACTCTTCTGGTTTGTGTTAACTCCAAATAAGTTACTCTGGTCTATTCTTGCGCTCAAAGAAAGGATATAGCGTTGCCGGAAGCCATAGGATCCGTTAAAAAAGTAAGACCTATATCTGTCATTGTATTCGTTGCCTGCATCAGCAAAAGGAATTCTTGACGTTGCTGCCGCATTATAATACTGGGGATATAAATTAGTGTAATCCACTGGCACACTGATTAAATGTTCACTATCATATCCGTATTGGCGAGCGCTGCTATTTAATGTAGTTAACATTCGTGATTCCAAACCTCCGATTGCATTTAACTCGTGATTGCTCCCCCAGCTTTTTGTAAAATTTAATTGCCCCCGATAGTTGTGTGAAGTTGCATCCGAATGCGTAAGATCCCGGATTCCGCCAAACGGCAAAATGTTAAGAATACCATTAGCCGTTATTTGTGAAAAATTATTAATTAAGTCCCGTGTAAAGTAGCTTTGTTCGCTTCTCAGATTCTCCCCTTTTTCGCCGGTAAAACCATATTGGTAGAGTACGTCAAATCTAAGGCTGGGTAAAATCCTGTAATTCAGGCTGGTGTTCACACGGTAATCTGTTGTTCTTAATACGTTGTTTGCAATGTCCAATTCATCCAAAGGATTATATTGCCAGTTCAGCAATCCTTTATTGGCAGCATCAAGTGTAAAATTTGAACGATAATCCCTGGCTAAAGTGAGAGATTCTCCGTTATCATCAGCTAAACGGGCATAAGGATATAATGAACCACCTTTTAAAAGGATGCTGCTAATCCCCGGATTGTTTTCGTTTGAAATACCGGAAGTCAGGTAAAGCGCAGTTGTTAGCTGAAGTTTTTGTTTCAGAAACGAATAGGTATTGCTGCCGTTAAAAGTTAACCTGGAATAGTCATTTTTAACCGAGCTAGTAAGGTTTTTGTCATATCCCAAAGAGATATTATATCTGTTATTTTCAAAACCACCTGCCAGGCTCAAAGCATATTGCTGGTTTACACTGTTACGATTGAAATACCGGTCAAAATCATTTCTGACATCCATGTTTTTCAAGTTTTCTATTTGACTGTCAGCGTCCTGTGCGCTCATTTTTCCATCGCGCTTTGCGATTAGCAATTCCACAACCGGGGTTAAGGGAAGGCGATTAGGCGAAAGCTCAGCACTTTGATAGAAACCCCGGGCAAACAACATCTTTTCTACGTCGATGAAATCGGCAGACGACATTCTTGATTGATAGAACATATCGGGCTTATTGCCCACTGAAAGGTTTGAGTTAAAAGAAAGTTTAGGCGGCATATTGAACTTTCCTTTTTTGGTCGTGATAACAATTACCCCATTCCCTGCCCTGGCACCCCAAATTGATGCCGCTGCAGCATCTTTAAGAACTGTAATGTTTTCAACATCATTTGGATTGATATTTAGGAGGTCTCCTTCATATGGAAAATTATCAATAATAATTAAAGGCCTTGCATTTGCGAAAATTGTGCTCCTGCCTTTTATACTTATTGGATCAGATGCCGATCCGGCCCGATTGAAAATAAGTCCGGAGGTAACATCTTCAATTCTACTGATAAGATCAGTGCTTACCCTTCTGTTCAAAAGCTCATTGTCGACAATTGCAAATGATCCGGTTGACCTTTCTTTTGGAATGATCTCGTAACCCGTTGAAACTACGACTTCAGCTAACTCCCCAATTTCTTTAGAAAGTATTATTAATAGGGGTATTTGCCGCGCGTTCTCTACTACCACGGTTTTCTTGCCATAGCCCACTGAGGAAATGATAAGTTCAGCGTTCTGAAAATTTCCGGGAAAGATGAACAATCCGTCTGCATTTGACGATGTTGCGACTCCTTCTCTTTTCAATGAAATAGTAGCCCCCTGAATAGGTTTACCCTCTTCGTCCGTTATTCGGCCAGATATTTTAAACTGAGCTGATAGTGTGAGCGTATTTGCCAGTATGATATATAGTATAAAAACGAATTTTTTCATATTTGAATTTTTAAGTAATGTTGGTTATTCAATAGAAGGCTGGACTTTATCCCGGATCACCAGGAATTCGATCTCCCTTGTAGCTGTGACGTACTGCAGATGATATTTTGAAAGCTCTTTATTAATGGCGCTGAGGTCATCCATATCTGCCGAGAGTGTGATATCTACGTTGCCTTGATACCCGGTTTCATCGACTACAGGTTTGAGATAGGAATCTACCCATCTATTCAAGATCGAGAGCTTTTCGTTGCTAAGCCAACAGCCAGTCGCATCAATCCTCCTGGATGGAGTCCCTCCTTTAGTTTTGATCAGGTCGGATGAAGAAGTTTTTTGAAGCACCAGCACCTCCGCCGGCTTTTTTTCGATGGTTGCGGAATAATTCTGAAAGTATCTATTCAGATCCTGCTCCATAATTGCGAATGGATCTGAAAATTTCTCAGGAAGTATCAGTTCATAACAGTACCCGTTTCCCTCGCTAAGCCATTCCCTGTACTTTGATCCTGAGGATCTGTTCCTCACTTTAGTAGTGTCGCTTACTTCGAGAATTGTCTTATCCCAGGTGTATTTGCCTGTTCCCTTGCTCATAGCCACCTGGTATAGCCTGACCATTGACAGATTGGTGGCTGTTATCTTCTTCCTTAAATCGGGATTGGTACTGTTGACATTGTAAGAAGCTGCAGCGCGATGCCCTTCGATATACCCTGTAATTACTGACTGCGTACGAACCAGTTTTGCTTTATTTGGGTCTAAAAATAGCGGGGTGCTATAGTCGTAGTTTAATATGACATCTTTTTTAATCCGAGTTTCGAAACTGCCCTGGCTCAGCTGCTTTTTTATATTCTCTGATGTAACGGCATCAAACCCAGTTATTGTAGCAACTCTTCCTTCGCTGTCGATCCATACATAATGAGGAAGAGTCTGATGGGGAAACAGTGCTTTCAATTGTTTGTCGCCAAAAACCACGGGCAATTCCGAATGACTTGAATTCTGTTTTTCAAGCCTGTTCAAAAAAGCTTCCACATCTTTTTGTGCCTGATAGGTAACCGAAAGGAACTGTATTTTGTCACCAAAATCCTTTTGCAGAGCATTCATTTTGGGAACCATCGCCACGCAGGGACCGCACCATGTGGCCCAGAAATCGATGATTAGAAGCTTCCCCTTAAAATCTGAAACTTTTGCGCTTGTAGTTTTATAATTCGTGATATTATTTATTGTGATATCGGGTACCTGGTCACCTACATTGAGTGCTTGCGTTTGGGCGTAAGCCAGACCGCTTAAAAAAAGGCAAAGCATGGCCATAGCGATAATTTTTATCGTTTTTTTCATCTTGTTTTTATATTTTTTTATGGATTCAGAAAATGAACTAGTCTTTCGGAGGATTGTATGAGGCTTATAAATCCCATAATCCTTCCGTCCTGAAAAGCTAGTCAAAGAAACGGCAGCCTGGAATTGCACTGACCCTTTCTGCCGTCAGGCAGGCAATTAACCTAATACATTGGCTGCCGTTTAGACGGTGCAGCTTATTCGGGGTGGCGCTTTAGGGAAGCGTACAGGTGGTTGCCAAAATCGGTTTCGGGAAGCTCTGTGGCTCTATGCGGCTCCATTTCCGCATTAAGCACCTCCCCCAATTCATAGAGGACTGGCAGCAATTCTTCAAACCCTTTATAATCTATTTGAAGCCGCTCTTCTTCTGCGTTGTCTCCGGTTGTGTGTACAGGGATAAGAAAATTATCAAAGGAATTGCGAAGCTCTTCGTCGCTTTTCATGCGAGAGTGCGCTGTGCAAAAATTTGCAAGCTTGTCTAACATTCTCTCCGAAAAAAGATCATTCTGATCTTCTCTGATTTTATGTCCTGTTTTAGTCTTCATAGATAGCCTCCTGATCGCGAATTATTTTTTAAAAATCCAAAAGATAGATTCCAGCAAAAATTAGATGAGGTCCAGGATTGAGAGCCGCTTTTAAATCTATTTATACAATAATATATAATATTATATAATTATACAACCAAAATGTTATAAATATTAGACATAGTTATCAATTATATTGTATTTCCATCTAAAGAAGTATAATTGAAGAATCCTAAACGTAGTCTTTCAAGAGGCGAAGTGCTCCATCAGGTAGCGAAATCCAGTCCTTTAAGTTTGAAAGAAATCATAAAAAAAGCCGGCTATAAATACCCTACATTTTACGTCCACATCAAGAAACCAGACCTCCCTTATGAAACCCTGGCCAGGTATGGTAAAGCCATGAACCATGACTTTACGAATGAATTCCCGGAAATGGCTGATTATATTTTGAATGATGATCGGAATACGTATACCCAGCTTAGTTACGAAGAACTAGTCAGGGACCGCGACAGATGGCTGGCAAAATACCAGGAACAAGCGGAAAGGTATCAGAGG
>JAZKHM010000276.1:0-29205 GCA_040385405.1 Bacteroidota bacterium
GGAAGGTGGTCAGTTTACTCCGGAATATCTGGTCAGTTTACTCCGTTTTTTCCACGCTGATCAGGCAGGTATGGGTTAATTTAATTTCCAACGCCATTAAATATTCCCAACATAAATCAAAATCAAAAGTCGAAATTGGATCTTATATCAAAGGTTCTGAAATTGTTTTTTTTATAAAAGATAATGGGGTTGGCTTTAATATGCAATATTACGATAAGCTCTTTGGGGTTTTTCAACGATTACATTCTCAGGAAGAGTTTGAAGGAACAGGTGTTGGTTTAGCCATCGTTGAAAAAATAATAAACCGGCATAATGGCAGGGTGTGGGCCGAATCAAAACTGAACGAAGGAAGTTGTTTTTATTTCAGCCTGCAATAAAAACAGACTTATCCATTTATTTACACATAAACAGAAAAACATGGTCTACGAGAGTATTGAAATTTTATTTATTGAGGACAGTCCTGCAGATGCAATGCTCACCATTCGTGCCCTGGCCAAAAGTGGTCTTACGAACAAACTTCATCATGTAATTGATGGTGAAGCAGCACTCGATTTTATTTATTGCAAAGGGGCTTATGCCTCAGCACCAAAAAGGGAACGTCTTAAATTAATATTGCTTGATCTTAAAATGCCAAAAGTATCCGGCATGCAGGTACTGGAAAAAATAAAATCAGATCCAAATATGAGTCATATCCCTGTTGTAATTCTTACGTCTTCTAAAGAAGACCCAGATATAAAGAAATGTTATGCGCTGGGGGCAAACAGCTATATTGTAAAACCAGTGGAGAGTGATAACTTTTTTCTGGCTCTCAAAGAACTTGGATTGTATTGGATGATTTTAAATCAGCCGCCACAGCAATGAACTGTAGCCTAAGAATATTTCCGGTTGAGTTAACTGATCCTAAGTAACTTAACCTGTTTCTGAAAAATGAAAACATTGATTTTAACTTCTCAAGAATATGGAATAAAGATGCTTTTTAAATGAAAAAAAATAGGGTAAATCGGTTTAAGAATTGATCATCAATTGCAGCCGTAGCTGAACGGACCGACAGCATTTCGGTTGTTGAAGAATGTAAAATAACACGGCGTGGTTAGTGAATTTGTGAAAGAATGAATTGACGATTAGATTCTAAATGATAACTATGAAGATGTTTTGGAGAAATTAAGTAAACAAATTCGAAGAATGTATTCAAATATCATAAAATTATGAGCAATAGAATAAAAATATTAATTCTTGAGGACAACAAAAGTGACCTGGCATTGCTTCAGCGCGAATTGAAAAAGTCCGGATTGTTTTTTTCTTCAGAACATGTTCAAACACGCCAAGAATTTGAGTACGCTCTTGATAACTTTAAACCAAACATAATATTATCCGACTA
This sequence comes from Bacteroidota bacterium, assembly GCA_040385405.1. Taxonomy (GTDB): domain Bacteria; phylum Bacteroidota; class Bacteroidia; order Sphingobacteriales; family Sphingobacteriaceae; genus Daejeonella. The sequence goes on from JAZKHM010000276.1 coordinate 1,379, forward strand.
TTCACTCCCATCATTTGATGGAGTTACTGCTTTCCACATCAAACAAAGAAAACATTCCGAAATTCCTTTTATAATTGTTTCCGGTACTATTGGTGAAGAAAATGCTGTTGAGCTTATCAAAAATGGCATTAACGATTATGCACTCAAGGATAAATTATTTTCGCTGGTTCCAAAAATTACCCGGGCGCTGAAGGATGCTGACGAGATAAAAGCAAAACGAATTGCTGGTGATAAGTTGAAACTACAAAATGAAAAACTATTGGAAATCGCTTTCTTACAATCGCATCAGATGAGAGTACCCGTTGTCCATATTTTAGGTTTATACGACTTCTTTAATTTTAATGACCCAGCCGACCCCATTAATGCTGAAACACTTTCTATGTTAAAAATATCCGCTGAGTCGCTCGATAATATCATTGGTGAGATCGTGCAAAAGATAAGTGACATTGATGCATTATAATAAATACCAACGGCATATCATAGTTGAAGGTATGCTAATGGCGTAGCAACATTGGAATAAAAGGCAAATGTTAGTGAAGGGACATGTCGTCATTACGTACGAATTTTCGGACGAATCAAAAAATCCCCATATTGCATCATTAACTGTTTAATTATGAACAAACTGTTCCTTATTGCGATCCTCACAATGATAGCCAGCACATCTTGTTCTCAGAACTTTGAATCGATAAAACAAGAATTGCTGGTCATTCATAAAGAAGACCAGGATATCAGACATGAATGGATTGCTGCGCTGAACCATCCAACACACTCAACTAAAACTATAGACAGTTTGGGTAAGATTATGGAAACAAAAGACAGCGTGAATATTATTCACGTAAGCAGAATCCTGGACGATTACGGATGGCTTGGAAAGGATAAAATTGGACCAGATGCAAACCAAACACTCTTTCTTGTGGTTCAGCATTCGGATTTGGAAATTCAGCAAAAGTATTTGCCGATGATTCGTAAAGCGTCACTGGTCGGTGATGCTTCAAAAAGTCATCTAGCTTTGCTGGAAGATAGAGTGGCATTGAGAGAAGGAAAAATGCAAATCTACGGTAGCCAGGTTGGCCAGTTCTTAGGGAGTAAAGAGTATTATATTTTACCGCTGAAAGATCCTGAAACAGTCGATGTACGACGCGCTGAAGTTGGCTTACAGCCTTTGGCAGACTATGTTAAGCAATGGAAAATAGTTTGGGATCCTCAAGCCTATATTAAGCAGTTGCCAAAGATCAAGGAGCTGAATGGATTCAAATAACCCCTGCAATTGCCCGAAATAATTACTTTGTTGTTTTCAATGCTTTGAACCATTCAAATCGAAAGACCGGACCAGCTATTTAATCAGCTCCACCGGGTTTAATAATGAGGCTGCCCTTTTTCAGGCAGCCTCTCCAGCAAATGCAGTACAGGTAATACCCTTAAAGCACCACCTCCTGCGTTGTTACATTACCAGGGATATCCGCTGCACTCACAATGAGCTTCGTACCTGATAATGCCGGATTTACAGCCGTCGCCGTATAGATCCAGTCGGCTTTATTGACTGAAAGGATAGCCGGGCCTTCTTCGATAATGCTGTCCGCACAATCTTTGATGACGAGCATTACCGATTCAACTTTGAAATCATCGACAGCACGGATAGTGATCTTATCGCCAGGCTGGCCGGTATACTTGTCAATAGTGCACCTTGTGATCTTCGGAGCCTTGCAAAAGTCTCTGATCGCGAGGTTATAAGCAGTCTGGTTGCCTTGTACCTTAGCCTGGTAAACCGCTTTCGTTTCGTCTTCAGCAACAACTCCGTTCGCATAAATTATACCTTCTGCGAACTTCTCACGCACTGCCTGCTGAAGGAGCGAGTTAGGGTTCTTCCTTCTCAAAGGCCTTCCCGCTATGATCGTTTTGTCGCCGCGGCGTCTGTAAATTAAGCGCTTTCCGAAGCGCCCGCTTGAACCTGATACCAGGTCGTTTTCTAATAATTCCATAATTTAAAATTTAATGATGAATACTCTGTTTCACATTTTTTTACCGGTATAAATGCTTGATCAAATATACGGGAGGTATGTTGTAATAGATTCAATATCAATGTGTTAGCGCCTGTTTTGACTTGCATTTGCAGGTATTGTCGTATATTGTCCGGAAATGGCCGAAACGTATAATATCGATAATTAACAAGGACCACTACTGCCTTTTAGTTATCTCAGGGCATCAGCAATTGTATACTGATTCTCCGCTCAGTCTCCGCTCAAACACCGCTTGTGTCCGCTCATTTCCCTTGTTTGTCCGCTCAGGCTCCGCTCATTGTCCGCTGTGTTGCTGGTTTGGTACCGGTTTGGTAATTGTTTACTGCCGCTTTAGCGCCGCTCAGTACGCTTTTTACCCGCGCTTTGCGGCAACCAGACTTTTTGATAGTTTGCAATAACGAACAATTGGATAAGTACGCCAGGATGGGGAGGAGGTGGCGGATCAAGTTCGCCATGACAGGCTCAAGGCCGGAATCTGAGGACGTCAAAAAAAAACGGCCTTAATTTCTTAAGGCCGCTCACATGGTTAGGAAGAAGTACCGATTACAACGAAAGGAAACATCCTGATGTAGGGAAGGATCTGGTCGACCGGAATGCAAAGAAATTCAGCAACCTGATGGAAGGTGATTTGCTGTCGTTTATCCAGCCCGAAATGATCTTTCATGTTTTGTAAAAGGCGTCTGGATGTCCTTTCGCTTTTGCCGCTCATCGTCATCAGATCAGAGGCGTACATAAATAGTCGTGGTGTTTTCATAAGCTTTTGTTTTTATTAAATATACGTTCAAAATGTCTCTTAGGATACCTGAAATGCACTTTTGCGAGATTGATAATACTCGTTTTACAGCCATTGTGAAGTTCGCAAAGCGAGTAAAACGAGCATTATGAGATTCGCAATCGTCAAGCAAGGAGTATTATGAAATTCGCAATGGGATATCCTGATTTTTTTGACGATCAGGTTCAAATTGGAGCTTAATTCTGCGTAAAAAACTGGATTTCAATATATCGGCGAAGTAATTCTTCAGTTAGAAGTTCCTTCAAAATAAGTACATTAGTTTGTTTCTTATTTAAGGCAGCAACAACCAAAACAAACCTATGGATTGCTGTTACTACCGAAAAAGCGCTACCTTTAAGTGATTTCGTTTGAATATTAAACGAAAATTATCAGGTAATTCATCTAACAATAAAATCATGGGCTTATTCTCTGCAATATTAGGCAACGCCGGCGCTGTCAGCAATGACGAGTTAAATAAAAACTACGGAATCCTTTTAACAGAAGGTGAGGAAATAGAACTTGGCTTTAAACTCATCCGGGATGTTTTTATTTTCACCACGAAACGGTTGATTCTTGTTGATAAACAGGGCATTACTGGCAGCAAAACTGAATATAAGTCAATTTCTTATAAGAGTATTACACGTTTCAGTATTGAAACTGCAGGAACATTCGAACTGGACGCAGAATTAAAAATCTGGGTTTCCAGTGAGTTGCAGCCTAGTATTAAAAAACAGTTTAATAAATCGGTAAATGTGTATGAGGTTCAGAAGCTTCTGGCTCATTATGTACTAAACTGATCGATTGCCGGATTACCGGCAAATGGAATAACAATTAACACTGGCGCGGGACAACGAAATAAAGATCAAAGACCATTCCTGAGCGTAATCTTATCTGCCACGCTATCAAACCAGAAACATAAACCTGCAAATTAAGTTTCCAGGCAATTATTCCTGATTTCTCTACGAAACGATACATTCAGCCAGCTTTTAAGTAAACAAATGATAGCTTTGCTTTTACCATTTCGTGGATCTAACATCAAACTATGGAGAACTCTTTTGGGATGAACATTATTCCCGAAAACGATATCAGGCGGATCGAAGCGTTGAGAAGATATCAGATACTTGATAGTCCGCCTGAACACGCATTTGACAACGTAGCAAAGCTGGCTACGGAAATTTTTGGTGTGCCCATCTCTCTCATTTCATTAGTTGATGCCAACAAGGTTTTCTTTAAGGCTAATATCGGAATGGGTAATTCAAGGGTTGTAGACAGAGGGGATAGTCTTTGTTCCCTCGCAGTGATGAATACTGAAGTGACGGTCTTCGAAAATGCTCCGGATGAGCCCTGCCTGATGGCTAATCCGAATGTGGCGGGTTCATTGGGTTTAAAATTTTATGCCGGGGCTCCATTAACCACCCGCGATGGTTTTCATATTGGAACTGTGTGCGTCATTGATAAAGAGCCGAGGGCTTTCTCGCCAAAGGAAAAGGTAATTTTAGAGGGCCTCGCCAGAATCGTTATGGACGAGATTGAACTTCGCTTATCGTCAATTCACGAAGTGAATAAGCACAACACGGTGAATGAAAAACTTGCGGCGATGAACGAAGCTACACAAGTTTCAAATGAGGAATTGATCAGTTCCAATCATCAGCTCGCGGATATGCAAAGTGAACTTCAGCTTGCTTTGGCGACGGTCACTGAAAGCGAGGGGCGGCTAAAATACTTGTTGAACGACGCACCTGTTGCAATTGCCATCTTGAAGGGTCGTGAGCTGGTAGTCGACTCCGCAAATAAGAGAGCGCTGCACATTTGGGGTAAAAAGCCGGATATTATTGGAAAGCCTTTGCATATAGCTCTACCTGAACTCCAGGGAGAGCAATTTTTAAAGCAGCTGGATTTTGTTTATACAAGCGGGATCCCTTTTGAAGGACGTGAAGTGAAGACGCAGCTTGAAAGGAATGGAGTGTTTGAGGATGTATACTCGAATTTTGTTTATCATCCAATCCGCGACCAGGACGGCAGAATCAACAGCCTGATGTTTGTCGCAACCGTAATTACCGATGAGGTGAATGCAAAGTTCCAGCTTCACGAGAGTGAAGCAAATTTAAAGTTGCTGGCAGATAATATGTCTCAACTCGCCTGGATGACCGATGAAAATGGCTATATCTTTTGGTATAATAAGAGGTGGTATGATTATACCGGCACTTCATTCGAAGAAATGAAGGGATCTGGGTGGAAGAAAGTCCATCACCCGGATGAGGTTGAAAGGGTTGCCCGTAAATTTGAGAATGATCTTATCAGTGGAGAGATATGGGAGGATACTTTTCCGCTTCGAAGAGCTGATGGCGAATACTGTTGGTTCCTTTCCAGGGCCGTGCCCCTAAAAAACGAAGAAGGCAGGATCGTCCGTTGGATAGGTACCAATACCGACATTACCGAAGAAATGAAACTGGCGCAGCAAAAAGACGATTTTATCTCAATAGCAAGCCATGAACTGAAAACTCCCATTGCCAGCTTGAAGGCATCAATGCAATTGATGCACAGGATCAAGAATGATTCAAGTTCTCCTTTGTTTCCTAAACTGGTCGACCAGTCGAACCGCAGTATAGGAAAGATGACTGATCTCATTGACGATCTGCTTAATGTCGACCGGATGAGGGAGGGTCAGCTGCGACTTAAAAAGTCAATGTTTTGCGTTAACGACTTGCTTAACTCCTGCTGCAACCATGTCAGAATAGCTAAAAAGCATGAACTCATTATCCAGGGAGATACGGCGCTCCAGATTTTTGCGGATGAGCACCGGATAGAACAGGTGGTGGTCAACTTCGTGAACAATGCCGTTAAATATGGTCCAAACTCCGGAATGATCATAGTGACGATCAGTAAAGTAGATGCTCATGCAAAAATATCAGTGAAAGACTTTGGTGCGGGGATACCACAGGATCAGCAGCCGCACTTGTTTGATCGTTATTGGAGAGCAGATCACTCAGGAGTTCAATACTCAGGCCTGGGCCTGGGTCTGTATATCTGCGCCGAAATCGTAAAGCGCCATGGCGGCCAAATTGGTGTCGATAGTGTGCCTGGAGAGGGAAACGTATTTTGGTTTACGATCCCTCTTGAGCAATAGATTATGTGGAAAGGTGCACTCTTGTTTCTTTTCATGCTAAAGGGCAAAGTTATGTAGTATATGAGCGCGGCGCTAAAGTTAGGCGGGTGTCCGAAAAAACAGTCCGAACCATATCTTTTCTTTATATTAGATAGCAAAAACTTGATAATGAAAAGGTTAATATATCTGCTGATCGCCTGTGTTTTACTAAGTACAATTGGGCTTAAGGCTCAAGAGAAAATAACGGCTGCCAAAGCAGAAAAGATCAAAATAGTAAAAGTTGAAAAGGGATATACGATTGTTGAAAAAGGCTCATTGCTTACCAGGGCCGTTTTCAGGCAGGATAAGAAGGCCGCCGGGAACATCATTGAGATCGAAGCTTTAAATGTAAGCGGCGGATCTGTTTCGCTGGGGAATTATACTTCCGGGGGAGGAGCGGTTATGCCTCCGGCTAATATAACGAACATTATTTCTGTCAGGGGCAATTACCTGTCGACGCGTGATATCTCGAAATCGGGAAGGGGAGTGGTAATGCAGCTCGTAGACGTAAACTACCCTTATAGAGGACGAATAAGCGTATCAGAACAAATCCTTGAATTTGAAATAACCGAACCAGGCTTCTGGAAGATCAGCATTGCGGTTTCAGAATAAGTTCCCAGACTATTTTGATAGAAACATCAAACCGGATCCATGAAACTATTAACTATATGTACAGGTATTCTCTTCGCTATCAGTTCACTGACTCTTACAGCCCAGGAGAAAAAAATCAGGCTAGAAAAGCCATTCATCGTACATGATAAAACAAGTAAGATCAGCAGGGTTGATATTCGTAAGGATACGAAAGGTGCGGAAAATATAATTCAGATTGATGCGACTAATGCCTCGGGCGGAGCAAATATGGCGAGCAGGAGCATGGGACTTGCCTCAGCGGAAATTACCAGTGTGAACATCATAAATGGAAGCTATAACATGACCCGGGAGATTTCAAAAACAAGCCGCGGCATGAGTATGCAGCTGCTTGATGTTGTTTTTCCATTAAGGGTCCGCGTAACCATCACAGATCAGTTTCTGGATTTTGAGATTAAAGAAGCAGGATTCTGGAAAGTCTCGGTAGGACTTATTAATTAAAGGTCATTTTAAACCAGATTCCTCAAAACCCCTTTTGTTATTCTCTGTTGTTTATTTATTATTGTAATCAGATATGCCAGCAGCAGAAAAACAGAAATCAGATATTTTTAACGAGGTTAGGAATGTGCTTGACAGCCAGAACTTCAAGATTGTAGCAGAAGATCAATCCAGGCCATGGGGTGGATTTTTCGTTCTAGCAGAAGATCAGGCACAGAAATTTGCAGACACATATTTTAATGGGATAGCCGTTGATGATCTGAAAATTTCTGGAAAGCTAAGTCCGAAAGTCCTGATTGTCGAACCGGGCAAAAGACTCTCCTGGCAATACCATGACCGCCGGGCCGAAATCTGGCAAGTTATAAAAGGCACTGTCGGTATAATAACAAGTCCGACTAATGAGGAAGGCGAATTAAAAGAGTTTGCGCCCGGCGCCCGGATTTTACTTACCAAAGGGCAGCGGCACAGGGCAGTGGGACTCCACGATTGGGGTATCATTGCGGAAATCTGGCAGCATACAGATCAGGATAATCCTTCAGACGAATCAGATATCGTTAGAGTAGAGGATGACTTCGGGCGCTAAATCCCAATTTTTTGCGTTTGTACATTAAGAGTCTAAATTTTTCTACTTTTGCCCCTTATTATTTCACACCTCATTTAACGCATGGTTATCCTCATTTTTTTCCTTTGTCACTGGTTCCTTTCTTTATTTTTTCAGACGTTCTTCCTTCACAGATATGCATCCCATAAGATGTTTAAGATGGAACCCTTTTGGGAAAAGCTTTTTTATATGATGACCTTCCTATCACAAGGCTCTTCATTCCTTAATCCGCGCGCTTATGCAATCATGCACAGGATGCATCATGCCTACAGTGATACGGAGAAAGACCCGCACTCTCCACATTTTATCAAGGATGTCTGGGGACTGATGATAAAAACGAAAAACATTTACCTGGAATATGTAAAATTCAAGATCGAGCCGGAACCTGCTTTTCGTGACAGGTATCCAACCTGGCCGTTAATAGATAGGATTGGTGACCTTTGGATCACCCGGTCGGTTTTTATACTGCTGTATATTACGTTTTATATTATTTTCGCCGAATACTGGTGGATGTTCCTTCTGTTGCCTGTGCATTTTCTTATGGGTCCGATCCACGGTGCAATCGTGAACTGGTGCGGGCATAAATACGGCTATTCGAACCATGATAATGATGATCATAGTAAAAATAGTCTGCCGTTAGATTTCCTGATGATGGGTGAGCTTTTCCAGAACAACCATCACAAAAGTCCTAATAACGTTAATTTTGCCAACAGATGGTTTGAATTCGACCCTTCTTATCCCATAATTAAGATGATGCATTTTTTGAGGATAATTAAGTTGAGGAAGGTCTGAGGTCTGAGGTCTGAGTTTGACCGTTCATTTACCATTTTTCCTTTAAATGCATTGCATCAGACTTCCGACCTCCGTCCTCAGACCTCCGACTTCCGACTTCCGACCTCCGACCTCCGACTTCAGTTCCCCACAAAAAAAGCCATTCCTTTTACGGAATAGCTTTTCTGTTTTTAGATAGATGTTCTTTTTTATCAGGCAGTCATCAGCCCTGAAGGGCGGTTGTTAAAAGTAATATGTTTAATGAGGTTGATCCTTGCATTCTGAATCGCTTTAAGATCGGACATAAGAATTTCATGTAATTGCTGATCGAATTTCTCTACTAATTTCATTGCGGGCATTGTAGTATTTTTTTTCATGATTGAGGGGTTAAGTTTAAAATTGATATGTTTTCTAATTATTATCTTCTTCGGTTAAATTATCTTTTCTTCTTTTAGCCTCTTCAATTTGCCTTTCAAGCTGTTCCTCATCACGTGCATCTTCCGTGGCTTCAGGGTTTTTAGGATTATCCCAGTTTTTTTCCTTTTCCGGGAAGTCCTGCTGTTTTTCGTTTTCCTTATCTTTTTGCTTACCTGGATCTGTCATAACTTCGTTGTTTCTGAAATTTATATTACGATTTTCATTCCAAAATGCCGGGCGGTACCCCGACCAAGTATTTATTGTTGAAAATGTATTTTTATACAGGTATTTATACTGATAGGAGAGAAAATCCGGAAGTATACATGTATTTTTAGAGGTATAGGCTGTATAGTGGAGTATACAATTATGATAATAAATGGAAGTTTATTTTGACAAGATCCGTCCGAAACCAAGGACTCATAGAGATTCCCGGTTTCAGTCCCTGCTTCCTGTTAAAGGTCTTCCGTCATTCGTTCAATTATTGTTCAAATGTGGAAATCTCCTGCCTTCACACACCGATCAAAATTTTAGATTTGTATGGGATAGATCGGTAGTTATACGTTGTACGTTTTACGTAATACGTCTGGGCGGTTAGCACAGTGTTTAGAAACTTACAACGTATAACATATAACCTATAACTTTTAGTAAATGGCAGAATTAGAATATAGTGACGACAGTATCCGGTCTCTCGACTGGAAGGAGCATATCCGCCTGCGTCCGGGAATGTACATAGGTAAACTTGGCGACGGTTCGGCTTACGATGATGGCATCTATGTACTTTTAAAAGAGATCCTGGATAATTCGATAGATGAATTTGTAATGGGTGCAGGCCGTACCATTGAGGTAACGGTGGCAGACAAAAAAGTTTCCATTCGTGATTATGGACGCGGAATCCCTCTTGGCAAGGTGATCGATTGCGTATCGAAGATCAATACAGGGGGTAAATACGATTCCAAGGCATTTCAAAAATCTGTAGGCTTAAACGGTGTAGGTACTAAAGCAGTTAATGCACTGTCATCTAATTTTTCTGTGCAATCGTACAGGGATGGACGAACAAAGAAAGCAGAGTTTGAACACGGCGTGCTTATCAGTGACCATCCTGAGATGGAAACTACCCAGCGTAACGGCACAGCGGTAATTTTTTATCCGGACGACACTATTTTTCGCCACTACCACTATATCCCCGAATTTGTAGAAAGCATGATCTGGAACTATGTGTTCCTGAATTCAGGTCTGACGATAAATTTCAATGGAACCAAGTATTTCTCTGAACGTGGTCTGTACGATCTGTTAACCAGGAATACGGATGTAGAAACGATCCGCTATCCAATTATTCACCTTAAAGGTGACGATATTGAAGTGGCCATGACTCACGGCCAGCAGTATGGGGAAGAATATTATTCCTTCGTAAATGGCCAGCATACCACACAGGGCGGTACGCACCAGGCCGCATTCAGGGAAGCAGTAGTTAAGACAATCCGTGAATTCTATAAAAAGGAATTCGATGCTTCAGATGTCAGGGCCTCTATTGTTTCGGCTATTTCTATCCGTGTTCAGGAACCCGTTTTTGAATCACAGACTAAAACCAAGCTGGGTTCGCAAAATATTGCACCTGAAGGACCAACCGTGCGGACCTTCATTAACGATTTTATAAAGAAGGCTCTCGACGATTATTTACACAAACATCCTGCTGATGCAGACGCCTTGTTAAAGCGAATCATGCAGTCAGAGCGGGAGAGGAAGGATATCGCCGGCATTAAAAAGCTTGCGAATGAACGTGCGAAAAAGGCCTCGCTCCACAATAAAAAACTGAGGGACTGCAAGATTCATTTTGAGGATTCCCATGAACGAAAACAGGATACTACGCTGTTCATTACTGAGGGTGATTCTGCAAGCGGATCGATAACCAAGTCACGTGATGTTCAAACACAGGCAGTATTTAGCCTGAAAGGTAAGCCGCTTAACTGTTACGGGCTAACTAAAAAGGTAGTGTACGAAAACGAGGAATTCAATCTGCTTCAGCATGCTTTAAATATCGAAGACGGACTGGACAATCTCCGATATAACAATATTGTAATAGCTACCGATGCTGATGTGGATGGCATGCATATTCGTTTGTTGCTCATGACATTCTTCCTTCAGTTCTTCCCGGATCTGGTCAAAGCCGGGCACGTTTCCATTCTGCAAACTCCTTTATTCAGGGTTCGTAATAAGAAAGAAACGATTTATTGTTATAGTGATGAGGAGCGCCAGCGTGCAATTCAGAAGCTTGGTAACAAGCCGGAAATTACACGTTTTAAAGGTCTTGGAGAGATTTCCCCTGAAGAATTTGAGCTTTTCATTGGCGAGGATATCCGTCTTGATCCCGTAATCCTGTCAAAAGAGCAGCCTATAAAAAATCTGCTGGAGTATTATATGGGAAAAAACACGCCCGACAGGCAGCAGCATATCATTCAGAACTTACGGGTAGAGGTCGACTTTATTGGAGAAGAACCCGCTCCTGAAGCCCTGCCTGAAGAAGTTCTTGAAGAAGGGTAAAACAGATCTCAATATTTCCTATCTTGTTAACCCTTTCCTTAAAGAATGAAAGGCTAAGTATTTCAATATGCCTGATCAAAACATTACTATTTCATATGAAGAATATTCGTCAATTGACGACCTGGAGATCCCCGATCAGAATCTTTGCAAAGAAGCCGTTAAAGCGATGGCTACATCCCATTCTCCGTACTCTGAATTCAGGGTTGGAACCGCGATAAAACTTGAAAGTGGTAGAATAGTCTACGGAAGCAACCAGGAGAATGTGGCTTACCCATCCGGATTGTGTGCCGAAAGAGTAGCATTATTTTCCATAGGATCCTCATACCCCGGCGAACGAATCCTAAGCATGGCTGTCACGGCTCATACTAAGCACTTCCAAATAACAGAACCGGTCACATCATGCGGTGCCTGCCTGCAGGTAATGGCAGAGTATGAAAAAAAACAAGTTTCTCCGATTGAGGTTTTATTTTACTGTCAGAACGGTAGTGTGATTAAGGTTAGAGGAATTAAGAGTTTACTTCCCTTTGCTTTTGAAGAAACCAGACTTAAAAAATAATCGTAAATTGTATACTAATTTAGTTCATATATGTAACCGATACTGAAATGAAGAAAGCTCTCCTTTTGATGTTGGTAATGTTCATTTCCGGCCAGTTATCAAACGCCCAGATTAGATTATCGTCAATTAACGTAGATGAATGGATTAAGAAAAATTTTAGCGGGCAGGGCGTTGTTATTGGTAACATAAGCCACAAAGGATACCCTCTTTCGATTTTATCATTTACAAGCTCGCCAAATGTTCTGCAGGTTCCGAAGGGACTGATTTTATCTTCCGGTAATTCCTACAATGTCGCAGGGTATAATAATTCTCACAATCAAAGTTCGACATTTAGTGATGTTGCTGTTCCGGAACTTGATAAGGATTTGTCGGCAATGATCAGGGAAAAGTTATACGACATCTGCAGCATAGAATTTGATTTTGTGCCTATGGACAACAGTATACAATTTAACTACCAGTTTGGTTCAGATGAATATCCTGAGTATGTTGATTCCCCTTACAATGACATATTCGCATTTATTGTTTCAGACGAAACAAGTTCAAAAAATATTGCCCTCGTCCCGACAACTCATGTTCCTGTCAGTATAAACACAGTTAATTTCAAAACAAACCAGGACTATTTCATTGATAATAATCTCTATAAGCAAGTTATCATTAAAAGGCAGGATCCTGTGAAGTCAACTTTCCGCGGCACCTTGCCGGGCCGGATCCTTCGGGCGATTGCCTCTATATTTGGATCCCCAAACTATGCCGGAAATGCCGACCGTGTAGTAATCGCCCCGGATCCCGAGCTTTTAAAAACCATGAATCAGAATTTGTACCGCAACCTTCGATATGATGGAATTACAAAAAAAATGGTTGCGCAGATGTATGTTACTCCCTATAAAAAATATCATTTAAAGATCGTTCTGGCTGATGTTTCTGATAATATTTATGACTCCGGGGTTTTTATTGAAGACAGAAGCCTTACATCGACAAAGGATGTTAATCAGCCAGCTTTCAAAGACTATCCAGACCTGAGCAAAGTAGTAGATCCTAATCTCATACTTCAGGGGAAAAAACTCGAAGATATCATACCCGAAGCTTACAAAAATCCGGTGCCAGCTACTATTGAATCGCGCCCGCCAACGGTTAGCGTGCCTGTTACTGCTGCACCTGTCCAAAGGGCACCGGTTATTGCCGAACCTTCTGCAGCGCCCCGGTCTGTTCCCGTTCTTGAGAACGTGGTAATCTATTTCGATTTCGATAAGTCGGATATCGCAAGCACTGAAATGATAAAGCTCAGGGATGCCATGGCGAAATACCAGGACTTGAAAGAATTCTACACGTTTAGGATCACAGGGCACACCGACAGTATTGGTAGCATGAGCTATAATGTTGCGTTATCGAAAAGAAGAAACCAGACGGTGATCCGGGCTGTTAACCAAATTCTTGGCATTCGTAATGTTCCGGCACAACATAAATCTTTCACAGAACCGGCAGCAGAAAACAGTACCGACAGGGGCCGCCAGGCGAACAGGAGGGTGGAGATAATTTTTACGCGACGCCAGTAAGTTATCGTTGTACGTTCTTAATGCGCTGTTATTCCCGGAATATTGATGAATTTTAAGAGTTTGTGTGCGTAAAACGTATAACGTTAAACTCATTTCTTCTTCATCGAATAATTCAACCCAAACCCAAGCCCAACAGATTTCAGATCAGTCTGGCCCTTGCCGATGCCGGTAAGAGGCAATTTAGCATAAGGTTGTATAGTGAGGCTTACCTGGTCACTCAGGGGTTTTTCTAAAGCTATTGCCAGGTTAACGATATTGAGAATATGCTTATTTTCATTTCGGATCGAATATTCCCTCCGTCCTGTCGGATATGCCGCAGAAACATTATATACGAATTCGTATTTTTCTGAGAGCATGATATACGACGACATTCCCGCAGATGCGTAAAGCTTGTTACTTGTTTTATTGCTGATCCGCATACTAAAATTCACCGGGATATCTAATACCCGGCAGTCGGCGTCAATTTTTTTTGAATAACTTGTCCAGGTAGCAAAGGGCTTTTCCGTAACATGATACGATTTTTTATCGGCCGAATAAAGCTTTTGAGAATAATAGACCCCTGTTCCAACGCTTAATGACTTTCCGACCCTATAACTTACCCCCATTCCCATGCTTGTACCCAGGTTCCCATTATGCATATTTTTAACTGAGTTTACATCTGGCGAAAAGGCAAGACTTACACCCCATCTTCTCAAAGGCACCGGAGTTCGGGACGCGGGCTCTTCTTTCTCCACCGCTGCAGTCTTTGCAGTGGCTCCAGGAAGATCTGCTATTTTAACTTCGCGCTGACTGGCAAAATTCCCAGACAAGCTTGTTCGTAAATTAGAATACGAAACGGGATTTATTGAACCCAGTCCGGATCTGTTGCCAACTACCTGCAGCCCTGCCTGAACATGGGCTGCGTCGGCAGCCTGATTATGCTCAGACCTGATGCCAGGTTTCGCGATTTCTTTTTGAGCGGCAGCTCGCAGTTTAATATCGCTATCGCTCAGGTTGCCATAAGGGATAGGATCACTGCCGGAAGGGCCTGTTATATCAGCCTTTGGACTTCGTGCCGTTCCCGCACCGGGGTCGGTTTCTGTGTGTTTGGCTTTTTGCGCCTGCTGTGTTGCGGTGTCGGTCTTCTCAGGGACAAACCATAAGAATAGAAAGATTAAAATTGCTGCAGCTACTCCAGATACGGCATAAATCCAGGCCATAGAACGCACTTTTGCTTTCGTGGCAAGAAGTCGCTCCATGTCTTCCCAATTTTTATCAGTCGGGTTTAGTTCTGGTGGTGAACTAAGTCCCTGCTTGAATAAAGTGTCGGTATAATTGTGATCCGTATTGTCCATTATCATTATTTTGAATGGGTCTCACGACTCTTTCAGTTATCTTTTTTTGAGCGTCTATCATTGCTACCAATTTCTGCCGCGCTTTAAACAGGTTGGATTTCGATGTGCCGGCAGAAATGCCAAGCTTGACCCCTATCTCTTCATGTGAATATCCGTCAATTGCATAAAGGTTAAAAACTGCACGGTAACCCGGGGGCAGCGCCTGAACCAGTCTGATCAGGTCATCATAATTTAACTTGCTATCAATTACCGGATTTTCCCCATGGATATCCATCTCTGCGATATCGTCCATCGCTGGGTGCCGCACCTGACTTCTGTAATGGTCGATTGCTGTATTTGTCATAATACGTGCTAACCATGGCAAAAAAGGCTTTTGTTGATCGTAACGGCCCAGGTTCGTCAGTACTTTAAAAAAGCCTTCATTTAAAATGTCATTTGCCTCGTCACGGTCCCGGGCATACCTGAGGCATATCCCCATAGCAAAGCCATAGAATTGATAATATAACTTTTTCTGACCGCCAGCATCACCGCGAATGCAGTCTTCCCGAAGTTTATCAGGCAAATACTCCAGCGAGTTGTTCAATTTTTAAAAGCTTTGATGTATACACGAAATTTACACAGAATTGGTTGCTTTAGGAGTAAAATAAATAGTCTTTTTTAATGTTCAGGACTCATCAGCCGATAGTTATCGGCTCAGCCCAAGAGGCTGACAGCTTCCCTTGGCAGGGGAGCGGCGTCCATACTCACAGGATCATGCCTGCCCGGCATCCTATGAATCCTATAATCCTATGAATCCTATTTAAGACAATATGCATTACATTTTCTAAATCTATTTCCCTGTGTAAAACTTCCTACTCACATTTTCCAAGTATCACTTATATTTACCAACCTATAGAAATATGAGTGAAGAAATAGAAAATACAGGCGCCGATAACGCACCTGCAGGTGACGAAGCTGTTCATAATGTTATCTCCCTTTCGGGTTTATATGAGAACTGGTTTTTAGATTACGCATCGTACGTTATTCTTGACCGTGCTGTACCACATATCCATGATGGCTTAAAGCCGGTGCAGCGCCGGATTCTCCACTCGTTAAAAGAAATGGATGATGGGCGCTTTAATAAAGCGGCGAACGTAATCGGTAATACGATGAAGTATCATCCCCATGGCGATGCATCTATTGGCGACGCGATGGTACAGATCGGACAGAAAAACCTGCTGATCGATACCCAGGGAAACTGGGGTGATCCGATTACCGGCGACTCCGCAGCGGCTCCCCGATATATTGAAGCCCGCCTTTCTAAATTTGCATTGGAGGTAGTGTTTAACCCGGATACCACAGAATGGCAATCGAGTTATGATGGCCGTAATAAGGAACCTGTTACGCTCCCCGTTAAATTCCCCTTACTTCTTGCTCAGGGTGCTGACGGTATCGCCGTTGGTTTGGCGACTAAGATCATGCCCCATAATTTTGTGGAGCTTATTGAGGCCTCAATTGAGGTCCTTAAGGGTAACCGTCCCGATCTTCTTCCAGACTTCCAGATGGGAGGAATGGCCGATTTCAGTAATTACAATGAGGGCATGCGTGGCGGAAAGGTTCGTGTGAGGGCTAAGATCGTGGAACGCGATAAGAAAACCTTAGCGATCACAGAAATACCCTACACAACTACTACAGGCGGCCTTATCGACAGTGTGATTTCAGCAAATGATAAGGGTAAGATCAAGATCAAAAAGATCGAAGATAATACCGCGAAAAACGTGGAGATCATAATTCACCTCGCTCCCGGGATATCTCCGGATGTTACCATTGATGCCCTGTATGCTTTCACCGATTGCGAAGTCTCGATCTCACCTAACACGTGTATAATCAAGGGCGATAAACCCTACTTCATGAGTGTGAACGATATTTTGATCGAAAGCACTCATCACACAAAGAGCTTGCTGCGGCAGGAACTTGAGATTAAACTGGCAGAACTAAAGGAGAAGATATTTTTTAGTTCACTGCTTAAGATCTTCATTCAGGAAGGCATGTACAAAAATCCTGATTATGAAAGCTCGGGTAATTTTGAAACCGTTGTAGCAGTACTCGACAAATTGTTTGAGCCATTTTTCCCCCAATTCTATCGAACCATCTTACCGGAAGATTATAAAAAGCTCATTGATAAACCAATGAGCAGCATCACCCGATTTGACTTGAAAAAGTCAGATGAGCAACTGAAATCCCTTGAAAATGATATTAAAGAAGTAAACAAATACCTGAAGCATCTCACTGAGTACGCGATAGCCTGGTTTGAAAAGCTCAGGCAAAAGTATGGGGCTGGCAGGGAACGTAAGACTGAAATCAGGCAGTTCGATAAGGTAGAAGCTTCTAAAGTCGCACTTGCCAATGTGAAACTGTATATGAACCGGGAGGATGGATTTGTGGGTACAGGTCTGCGTAAAGATGAGTTTGTTTGCGATTGTTCGGACCTGGATGAGATAATTGTCTTCCGCGAAGACGGTAAGTTCAATGTTTCGAAAGTGGCCGAAAAGACTTTCGTTGGGAAGGGGATATTGCATGCCCAGGTTTTCAAAAAGAATGACGAGCGAACGGTTTATAATATGATTTACCGTGATGGTGAGAGCGGCACCTCTTATATCAAACGTTTTTCTGTACTTGGAGTAACCCGCGAAAAGGAATACGATCTTACCAAAGGAACAAAGGGTTCGAAGACCTTGTATTTTACGCCTAATCCAAACGGTGAGGCAGAAATTGTAAATGTTCAGCTGAAACCTCATTCTAAGCTTAAAAAACTACAATTTGATATTGACTTTGCCGAACATGCGATCAAAGGACGCAGCTCGATGGGGAATATAGTTACTAAATACCCGGTCAAAAAGGTGGTGCTAAAGAGTAAGGGTGTATCTACGCTGTCTGGACGTAAGATATGGTACGATGAAATCCTCAAACGATTGAATGTTGATTCAAGGGGAAAATACCTTGGTGAGTTCGATGGTGACGACAGGATATTGACGGTCGATAAGAATGGCGTTTACGAATTAAGCAGCTTCGAATTAAGCAATCATTTTGATGATCATATACTTTTGATGGAGAAATATAATCCTGAAAAGATCTTCACAGCCGTATACCTGGAGGGCAAATCCGGAAGCCATTACCTGAAACGTTTTGTTTTTGAAAACACCTCCATAGGGAAAAAATCGAGCATTATCAGTGATGAGCCTGGATCGAAATTGATCTTGCTAACCGGGATTCAAAAGCCAAAAGTTACGCTGGAAGTTTTAAAGGGCAAATCAAAAATTTTAGAGACTGCAGAGCTCGACCTGGCCGGGACGATTGAAGTGAAAGGCATGAAGGCCCTTGGTAATCGTCTTTCGGCCCATGAAGTAAAATCTGTAGTTCTTAACGCACCTTCAGAACTCGAACAGGAGGAGGTAATTATTCCCGCGCCGGATTCTCCTGATTCCGAAAGTGATGAGACGGATCTGCCTGGTGTACATACGGCTACGCCGATATCATCAATGGCGATAGATTTGGAAGATGCAGATCTGAAATCAGTTGAGACTGATGAAATTGAAGAATTTCAGCCGGCCAAAGAGCAAATTGGGCCCGAACCATTTACTCAGGCTGAAACAGAAACTACGGCAAAGGAAGAAGCCACTGGAAGCAAAATTTTAGTCCCACCGATAGAAGAGCCAAAGCCGGCGAAAAAGATCGATTTTGAAATAACTAATCCGGAGGATCTGGATATTGATGATAAGGGGCAGCTGGGACTTTTTTAAGGGGAGAGTTGAGACCCGATAGCTATCGGGTGGAAAGTTGAAAGTGGCTGACGACGCATGCCCACTTTCAACTTTCCAATTTCAACTGTCAACTTTCCACTGTCAACTTTCCACTTTCAACTTATTACCGAATTCCTTCGTAAACTTCGCCAGTTTCGGCTGAATAACATAAGCGCAGTAACCCTGGTCCGGGTTGTTGTTGTAGTAATTCTGGTGATAGTCCTCGGCCGAATAAAATTTCGAAATGGGTGTCACTTCGGTTACAATCGGGCGATTGAAAACCATTTCTTTTTCCAGCTTATCGATCATATTCTCTGCCGCTGCTTTTTGCTCTGCGGTTTCATAAAAAATGACCGAACGGTATTGCGTGCCGGCATCATTCCCCTGGCGGTTCAGGGTAGTTGGGTCATGAGTCTTAAAGAATACAAGCAGCAGGTCCTCAAAGCTGATCTCCTGCTCATTATATTCTATCTGGATGATTTCTGCATGGCCCGTATCGCCATTGCAGATTTCTTTGTATGTGGGATTCTCAGTTTGACCGCCCATATAACCCGAAACCACTTTTGTGACTCCCCTTAGGTTTTGAAAAACGGCCTCTGTACACCAGAAACAGCCGCCGCCGAATGTTGCTTGCTCCATTTTGAGTTATAAGTTATAGGTTATAAGTTAGGTGTTTTAAGCCATAAGTAATAGTTTTCAAGTTTTTAGGACGCTGTGCAAAAACTTACAACTTATAACCTACAACCTATAACTTTCTGTTTATTACTGGTACTGTATATAACTCGGCTGCGGTTTCAGTTTCATTAGTTCAGCTGGAGTCATTAAGCGATTTGGTGCTTTCTTAAGGTCGTTCTTGTAGAATATCTTAAATCCTGTAAATTGAACCGGCTCATTATAAATAAAATAGCGATGCGTTCCCTGTTTCAGTTCGGGTTCTCCCCATCCGTCCATATGCATTACCACCTGAACTTCAGGTCTCAACTTGATATTTTTTGAGTTGGTTACCATTTTGCCTGTAAAACGGTGGATGACAAATATTTTGGGAGGCAGGTTGTTGTCTTTCACAAGTTTCGCCAGGTAATCTGATACCCAGTTTATTTCTGAAGCATCATATGTTCCGATTTTTCTGCCCGGTAACACGCCGCCTTTCATCGAAAACTCAGGATCGATTCCCAGGTGAACATTCGGCCGTTTAAGATATTTTTCTAACCGCGGCAACTCGTCCTTAATAGTACTCAGGGCTACCTGTATATCAAGGAATACGATCATATCTTTCTTCATAGCAGCAATGGTGAATACCGAATCAATTTGCTTTTCAGGCATACGGTTACGGTATTTGCCATCTTTCCCGGGATCTCCGGCTGCTACAACAGCTATATAATGAAGTGCAGGCTGAACCGGCGTTGTAGGATCTATCTTCTCCCATTTTGCCACCTCTGCGTAAAGCATACGGAGCATTTCCTTAGGTGCATATTCGCCCAGCGCTCCCATTTTTTTCGAATAAAGGTTGCCGTAGTATGTTACCACCCGTTTAAATGGCAGGATAGCTCCCGGCAGAGGATAGGGTTGATTTTTAACTGGCCATTTCCCCGTGGTATCACCATTGGCCAGCTGTTTCAATTTCTTGTTGTATTCGGCAGTATCAATAGGAGGGTATTCACTTGATGTGGCTTTTATCTCGCTTTCCTCTTCCTCTGTTTTAGTTGTATCTTTTGTTGCCGCCGTTTCTGAAGCTTTTGTTCCGTTTTCTGAACATCCCGTAAAGGCTACGCTAATTGCAAGGCCAATTGTTAGAGTAATCTGTTTTATATTCATTTTATAGTTTTTCTTGTTTCCCGGCCCATACCGCACGTTTATGAAATGTTTCTTTTTCTCCAATAAAGCAGAAAGGCCCGCCAGATGTTTTAACATTTGACAAAAAAGGCCGAAAAGTTCGTCAGGGATTTAATATTGCCAAATTAGCTTACATTATACTGAATAACAACTTAAATGTTAATTATCTGAAGATGCCTTGTAGAATTTTCCAAATACCCCCAATGGCAGTTTGCATCCCGACGTTGCCTGCAAATAAAGCTCTCCCGACTCAAGGTTTTTCACCCCGGGAAAAGAGGAACGTATAAGGTTGTCTACAATTACTGATGAAAATCCTAGAGAATAGGTATTCAGGATCAGGAAATGCTCTTCTTCATCCAGCAGGGATACCACATCCTTCATCATTTCCTGAATATTATCTTCAAGTTTCCATTTCTCCCCATTCGGCCCGTGACCGTATGCAGGAGGGTCGAGGATGATGCCATTATATTTTCTACCCCGTTTAACTTCCCGTTTAACAAATTTCAATGCGTCTTCAACCGTCCAGCGGATATTATCCAGACCTGATAAGGTTTGATTTTCGTTTGCCCAGCTAACAACTTGTTTTATCGAATCAACGTGTGTTGTCTCCGCTCCGGCAGCCCTGGCCGCCAGTGAGGCACCGCCGGTATAAGCAAACAGATTTAAAACCTTAGGCTGTTTGGTTTTGAATGCCCTGATGCATTTCATAATATAGTCCCAGTTTACCGCCTGTTCAGGAAAAATCCCCAGATGTTTAAATGAGGTAAGGGCCAGTCTGAATTTAAGTACCACATCACCGTGCTGATATTGAATATGCCATCGGTCAGGTGTTTTCTGATCTTTTTTTACCCACTCCCCGGATGTGGCAGACCGGCCTTTAAACCGGATATGATGCTGTTTGGTCCACTCTGCTTCAGGAAGCCCCTTTGCCCACACAGCCTGTGGCTCCGGACGGATAAGCACAATGTTTCCGAAGCGTTCCAGTTTCTCAAAATCACCGCAATCAATAAGTTCGTAATCTGCGAAATTCGGGGGAGTTAAAAGTTGGATCATTAAATTCAATTCTTGCTTACCGATGAGGATTCTCCGGTCAGCTTTTTATACTTTTATTTTTCTGCAATGCCCTCATGAACTTGCTGGCAAATACGAAATCATTTAGTTCCTGATTATCGGTGTTGGAAATTTCTTTATTAGATCCTTCCCACCACTTCTGGCCTTCATGCAGAAATATGATATTTTCGCCAATTCCCATCACCGAGTTCATATCGTGAGTTACAACAATAGTAGTTGTTTTATATTCCTCGGTTAATTCAAGGATCAGGTCATCTATCACAATTGATGTTTTCGGATCAAGTCCTGAATTCGGCTCATCTACAAAAAGGTATTTCGGGTTCATCGCAATAGCACGGGCAATTCCGACACGTTTTTTCATTCCTCCCGAGAGTTCTGCAGGATACAATGGATTCTTATCTGCAAGGTTTACACGCTCAAGGCAAAAATTTACTCTTTCCAGTTTTTCCTTGCGGTGTTGTTCGGTGAACATATTAAGAGGGAACATGATATTTTCCTCGACGGTCATTGAATCAAAAAGTGCTGATCCCTGGAAGAGCATCCCTATTTCTGTGCGGATCTCAATCCTGGTTTCAAAATTCATTCGTGTAAAATCACGACCATCGTAGATCACTGAACCTTCATCCGGTTCATGTAATCCGACCATGCATTTCAACAACGTGGTTTTACCTGATCCCGATCCCCCAATGATCAGGTTACACATTCCTTCCTTAAATTCGGCAGATATTCCCCGTAGCACATGGTTGTCGCCAAAGGTCTTATTTATATTCTTAACCTCTATCATAGCATCAATTGGGCAATAACGTAATCAGAAAAGAGAATGGCGATACAGCTAATAACTACTGCTTTAGTACTTGACTGACCAACTTCCAAAGCCCCCCCGCTGGTGTAAAAGCCCTGATAGGCCGAAACCGATGTAATTATAAAAGCGAAAATCACCGCTTTTACCATCGATACCGTGAAGGTGAAAGGATTGAAATCCGTAGTAATACCTGTGATGAAATCCTGAGCCGTTACAGCACCGGAAGCGGTTCCAGCCAGGTAGCCGCCAAAAATGCTCAGCCCGATGGAAATTATCACCAGCATAGGAATAGTTACGATGCTGGCAATGATCTTTGGCAGGATGAGATATCCGGGGGAGTTAATACCCATGATTTCCAGCGCATCAATTTGCTCGGTTACACGCATGGTTCCAATTTGGGATGCAACGCTTGATCCGACTTTACCCGCAAGCACAATGGCTGAAATTGTCGGGCTTAATTCCAGGATCGATGAATCGCGTACAATACCCCCTATAACGGATTTAGGTATCAGGTCACTCACCAGTTGAAAAGCTGTCTGAACGGTAGTTACAGCTCCCAGGAACACGGAAATGATCGCGATAATTCCTAAAGAGCCGACACCGATGGCATTCATCTCGTGGAAGATTTCCCTTCTGTAAATATTCCATTTTTCTGGCCGGCGAAATACTGCTTTTAATAATAATATATATTTACCTAAAGGGTGAAATATCATTTGAATCGGGTTTATTTAAAAGAATATACAATAATAATACAAAAATATCATCCCTTCAGGAGCAGGTTGCTAAAATCGCACTTCACCCATAAATTTCCTTTAGTCGAGCAAAGAGCAAAGAACAAAGAGCAAGGACACCAATCGGAAAGCCTTACGGAGAAGGCCCGGTGATGTATACTTGCCTCGACCTTTAGCTATTAAAACAGACTGCCAATGTAGAACGAACAGTCTTTATTCTTTGCTCTTTGCTCTTTATTCTTTGCTCTTTATTCTTTGCTCTTTATTCTTTGCTCTTTATTCTTTACTATTTTTAAACCATGAACGCTATTATAACGGGTGCAACTAAAGGAATAGGCAAAGCATTGGTGATGCATCTTGCTGCTAACAATTATAACCTTGCTTTGTGTGCAAGAAATGCTGATGATATAGAAAACTTGATTGCAGAGTTAAAAACGCTATACCCTGAACAGAGATTTTTTGGAGAGGCAACTGATCTGGAGAAAAGATCTGAGGTAGAAGCTTTTGCGGAATCCGCGCTCGGAAAATTGATTACAGTCGACCTCCTAATCAACAATGCCGGGTTATTTTTACCCTCTGGACTAATGGATGAAGCACCCGATGCTCTGGAAAGGCAGATGCAGGTTAATGTTCACACTCCCCATTATCTATGTAAATTTTTTGCAAAGGAAATGGTTAGCCGGAAGAGGGGACATATTGTAAATATTTGTTCTACGGCAAGTTTAAACTTGCTGACCGGTTCTGCATCATATAGCATCAGTAAAGCCGCTCTTTTAAGCTTAACCAGGTTGTTAAGAGAGGAGCTGATACCTTCCGGCATTCGGGTTACAGCTGTACTTCCCGGTGCAACACTAACTGATTCCTGGGCTGGCACCACAATTCCCGCCGACAGGTTCGTGCTCCCTGAAGACGTAGCTAAAGCTGTATTCAATGCCATTTCAATGAGTGAAGGGGCTAATGTGGATGAGATTATAATTCGACCGTTATTAGGTAGTTGAAAGTTGAAAGTGGAAAACTAAACCGAAGGGTACAAAGGGTGGAAACTGATTACTGATCACTGATTACTAAATAAACGTTGTGCAAAAGTCTTTATTCTTTGTTCTTTGTTCCTGGCTCTTGGTTCCTGGTTCCTGGTTCCTGGCTCTATTTTTCACCGACAATTTACTGCCATTCACCGAGAACTTTTGATACCCTGCCTATTAGCTGTTTTAGAGTAGAAGATGTTGTGTTAGTTTTGATCAGTCAATAAGGGATAATATCTCTAAAAACCAACCCGCCTGGACGGCAGGCAGGCAACTAACAACTAACTACTAACAACTAACCAACTAACCAACAACAACATGGAAAAGAAACTAACCCGGAATGAGCAGGAAAAAACGGTAGCAGGAGTATGCGCCGGACTTGCTGAATACTTTGACGTAGATGTAACCTGGATCCGCATTGCATTCGTGCTTGCTGTATTAGCCGGCCTGTCCGGTGTCCTTGCATATATCGTGCTTTGGATAGCTGTGCCTGTGAAGCCATATGTACCGAACTATAGCCCCTATAATGCAGATTATAAAGTTTACGATAATGCTGCCAACCCAAACGGGCCAATAAATGATCCGGCATATTCCGGAATTCCTTACCCTGCGAAAAAGAAATCCGGGAGCGGGGGCGTAGTAGTAGGACTTATTTTTGTCATATTTGGAGCGTTCTTTTTACTCGATGAATTCGACTTTGTGCCATACTGGTTCGAATTTCACAAACTATGGCCACTGATATTTATTATTCCCGGGATTATGATGATCACTAATGCGAATAAGAAGTCGTGGAAAGATGAGTGGAAAGAGCAACAGCAAGCCGAAAAGGATGCACAGGAAACTGCCCAGCAGCAAAATGCGTCAAGTTCAGAACAAACACCTATAATTACAGACGATAATTCCCAAAGAGAAGCATAGAATCGGACCAGCCCGGCTGATCTTATCCTAAGAATAAACTAAAAAAATATGAAAACCGAAAAAATAATCTGGGGCCTGATCTTCATCTTCGTTGGAACAGTGTTCATGCTCGACAACTTTAATGTGATCAACTTCTACTGGGGATCAGTATGGCGCTTTTGGCCGCTGATATTCATCCTCACAGGCTTAAATATGCTATTGAGCAGATTAGTAAATAGAACTAATGCGCAAATTATAGCTGCTTCGATCACTCTGCTGGTACTCGCATTTGTTGGTTACCAGGGAACCATCCGCAGGGAGGACAGCGGCTGGGTGCATTTTAAGTTCAACGACAAGCGCCACAATAAAGAAACCAGCTGGAGCGATGCAAATGTGTTCTCAGAAGCCTACACAGGCTCAAAGGCCGCGACTCTAAACATACAGGGCAGCGCGACGGTATACGAACTGGCCGACAGCACCTCTATGCTTTTCCAGGCAGATGTGAAAGAGTACGGCGGTGGATATTCTCTTGAGAAGACCACCAGCGACTCGGTTGATGTGCTTAATTTCCGTAAAAGGGACAAAAATGGCCGCGGTTTCAAAATGGATGACATGGATTCCAATGAAACCCGTCTCAGTCTGAATGTCAATCCTGTATGGGATATCAAAGTGGAAATGGGAGCTGGGGAAACTGACTTCAATCTCGAACAATTTAAAGTCCGGAACCTGAAGTTTGAGGGTGGTGCAGCATCGTTCAAGGCCAAAATGGGTTCAAAAATTCCCCTTGCCGATGTGTCAGTTGAGACCGGCGTAGCCAGTGTAGAGATCGAAGTACCGGCCACATCCGGATGCCGGATAGTGGTCGACAGCGGCCTTTCATCGAAAGATTTCAACGGATTCGCAAAGCAGGCTGATGGCACGTATAAAACAAGCAATTACGATTCGGCAGCGAATAAGATCAACATCAGCTTAAAGGGTGGATTATCATCCTTCGAAGTAAGAAAGTATTAAATATATTTGTTAAGCGCCGGCGGAAGCTTCTCATCAGGGAGCTTCCGCTTTGCTTATATAATCAATGAAAGAATATACTGTAGTCATTAAGGGGAAACCAGAAGGCCCATTCTCATTTGAGCAGTTAAAAGAGCTGAAAATAAGACCCGGAACCTTTGTAAGAACGCCCGAAATGGACGACTACAAAGAAGCTCATGAAATACCTGAGTTATGCGAGTTGCTTGGTATTAAAGCGCATGTCAGAAAGCCCCAGTATTTTGCTTCGCTCGACGTTCGTCTGCTGGCCATTATCATAGATTATTTTCTTGTCTTTGCTATCTATTGTATACTGGCCACGGTTGCTGTACTTTTTATTGCAGAGAGGGAAACAAAGATCATGGTAGCACTTGCAGGACTGGCAATCATTCCTCTTGTAAAAATGATCTACAGCATTTTCGCCGAGGCTTCGCCTAAACAGGGGACTTACGGAAAAGTGCTGATGGGATTAAAAGTGTGCGATGAATCGGGACTGCCCATTACACTGGGTATCTCGGTGATCAGAAACTTATCTAAACTGATCTGCGTGGCTACTCTGGGTCTGGGATATGCCTACGGATTTTTTGACAAGAAGCAGCAGGCGATACATGATAAGATTGCGGGGACTTTGGTGATTAAGGATCGGCTTATTTAGGGGGAGTTGAGAGTGGGTGGTTTGATATAATGAGGTCGGATTTGTTTGGAGGTGTATTTCGACGAGCGAACAGAAATGTTATCATTAACCGTGAACGTGCCGCGAGGAGAAATCCCCCGTTTCAAATAGGGTTGGCCGTTATCCTGAGCGCAGCGAAGGATCTCAATTTGAGTACATCTTTTTCTAGTGTCGAACTAGGGTTAAGTTAAGGCTGATTTTAAGAGGTCTATCTAAAAAAATAAACCAGAGAAAACATCCTTTCAGACATCCCCTCTGGCTTCCAATCAATAATCTTTACCAACCTATTTATAGGCAAGCTTGAAAAAAATGGGCATGTACCTCAATTGTACAACACCTTTTAGGGGCGGGGTGGGCTTGGTGCCGCGGGCCTTACATCATCACTAGTTCCATTTTTATTGCTTGCAAGCTGAAAAAATATAGGCATGGTATAAGCTACCCTGACAATGCTGCCGTCTAGTGTGCGACCGGGTTTCCAGGTCGGGCTATTTTTTAACACACGTACAGCTTCTTCATCTGCGCCGCCCCCGATTCCTCTAAGAACTTTGATATCTGATAAAGTGCCATCTTTCTCAACAATGAAACCCATGATAACGCGTCCGGTTAAATTGTTTTTTTTAGCTACTTCAGGATATTTCAAATTGGCACTTATATATTTCCCCCAGCCTGCCATTCCCCCCTCGAATTCCGGAAGGACTTCCACAGTGTTGAAAACAAACACGTCTTCCGGGATTGCCCGGCCGGCGGACATCTCTGCAGGACTGGTAAAGCCGAAATTGATATTGACATTATAGGAAACCCTTACAGGCTTGCCATCTACGGTAGCTGGATTCCACTTTGGACTTTGAGCGATAACGCGAATAGCCTCTTCGTCAGCACCGCTCCCAATGCCTCTTACCACTTTAATATCCCCCAGGCTGCCATCTTTTTCCACTGTAAAGCTGACAGAGACGATTCCCTTTACATTATTGCTTTTGGCCAAGGTTGGATATTTCACTGTGTTCAAAAGATATTCCTCCCATGCTTTCATACCACCCGGGAAAGAAGGCATTCTGTCCTGAATTGTTGATTCCAAGAGGCTTGCGGAATTCTCTTCACCGGCCTTGCTAGCCGGTTTCGCTGCTATAGGATCCATGGATTTAAGAAAAGTCCGATTGGAGATTCCTTTCTCTAAATTTGAGTTATTGTCTTCATCGACCTGC
>JAZKHM010000277.1:0-1206 GCA_040385405.1 Bacteroidota bacterium
GAGGTCAGAAGCCGGAAGCCGGAAGTCAGACTAGGCGGATATGCAAATCGACCATAAAGGTTAATTCCATCTGCAGTATTTTGAACAGGATTATAAAATTTCCTTACCCCGAATCTTTGCTCCTTGCTCTTTGTTCCTTGCTCACCTCTCCTCCATATCACTCGCCCTTCCCCAAACAATGCAGGACTCCATCCACTTCGCGGATTCCCCACCCCCGCACGGCCGTAAACCCAGCACACAAATGCAGCGCACCAGGGGTTTCCTTTCGGGAGGTTCACGTATTTCAGATACTGCTCGACTTCGGGCCCGGAGTTAGTTCGCTTTTCCCGGACGCCAATCTGTGAGGTGTAGATGCCTTTTACCCTCTCAGCAATTGTGTTCATCTGGCTGTGCCCTGATTGCATCCGAATGCCAGAAGGAAGTGTTGAGATCGACAAAAAAATTATCGCCGGGAAGAGGGCCGGTATAACGGAGACATAAAACTTTAAGCCTCCGTTGGTTGAATTATTAGTTCTCATAAGATTCGGTATCATATATTTTAACTTCACCAAGAAATTCGCTGTCGGAAAATGTCTTATGGTCCCTTGACCGAAAAGCGATCCAGATCTGAACGGTCTCCCCATCTATTCGGGTGTCAATGCCCAGTTTACAAGCCCCATCCAGGCGTGTAGCATCCCCAATGGAGAACAGCCATTTACCTGTCGTGCAGCAATACATCATAACAATAAGTTCGTCTTCGAGGTATGTGCCGCCTGCCCACATCTCCCAGCTGATATGTATTCTTGACGAGCCTTGTTCCTGATGTAATATTGCCTGCGACCAGGGCAAACTACCTCGTACAAGCTTGAGTTTAGAATAGTCTATCCCTAAATTTGGGTACTTCCCAACAATACCCTCATTAAGGATATTCCGCAGTAGGATGCTTGTGCCCGCTTTTTTCCTGTTCACAAGGCGGTAACTTAGATTAACCAGCTCTGCCACTGGCGAGACGAAATTCATTGCCAGGGCGAATTTTGCGCGCTGGATCTTTTGCTTTAATGTCGGGCGCTTCTTTGTCTTTACCGGTGCCCGGCGGACGAAACATTTCCCGCGATATGTATAGTAGACCAGGTTTCCGATCTTACCGGAAACGGGTCCCATGATGCCTGAGTGTAGGTGTGCCATATTTTTAAGTTGTTAGTTGTTAGAGGTTAGTTGTTAGAGGTT
>JAZKHM010000278.1:0-7153 GCA_040385405.1 Bacteroidota bacterium
TTTAACATCACCGAACCTACAAGGCCGGTAGCGCCTACTACTGCGACTTTCATTGCTTTAATCTTTCTAAAATGTTAACACTGTTTAATTGAGGCAAATATGGGAAAAATCTGGGGGTTTTTGTGGGTTGGGGAGAGATAATACATTAATGTGGCGCGTTACCTGGTTTATCTATCTGGGGATTACCTAAAAAACAAAAATCCCTACCATAAACTCATTACTTGTCTGACATCCTGCAGCTGTCAGTGATATTTAGGTCTCAAAATACATTTATGAAATATATTTTCACCGTTTTGCTGCTTTGTTCGGGCAACTTACTTCGATCGCAGGTTATTGAAGACTTCAGCGATGGCAATTATACCGCAACTCCTATTTGGAGAGGCAGTAACAATGGAAATGATTTTTTAGTAGTTGACAATAAATTGCGCTCGAACTCGAATGTGCCGAATAGTGGTTTCTACCTGAGCACAGAAAACACTATGTGCCTCAATGTACAATGGGAATTTTGGGTAAACCTCCAAATGAATACTTCAGGATCAAACTATGCAGACATATATGTTATATCTGACAAATCCGATCTTAAGAGCACGCTCATTAATGGCTATTTTATACGAATAGGAAATACAGAAGATGAGATTAGCCTTTATCGGAGATCTGGATCCACAAGTAGCAGTGTGAAGATAATAGATGGCATCAACGGTTCAGTAGGCTCAACTAATACCATAGTAAAACTGAGATTGAAGCGGGACATTCTTGGAAATTTTACACTTGAACGCGAAGTGGCAACCAACAATACATCATACTTTCTGGAGGGTACAGTCAATGATCTCGCTCATACCACTTCCACCCATTTCGGGATATCAATTCAGCAATCCACAGCCTCGTTCTTTTTTAAACATTTCTTTGATGATTTTAAAATTGGCTCGATAGTCACCGACACGATCCCACCAGTTGTGGAAGATGTTTCAATTCTCGATTCTAATACTATTGTAATTACCTTTAATAAAGAAATGGATAGTTTAAGTACAAGAACTGCTTCAAATTATTCAGTGAGTACTAACGCTGGACCCATTTTCAGAGCATTTACAACGAACGATCCTGCAAAAATTCACCTTCGCCTTGTCAATTCCCTAAACAGCGGAACCTTTATGGTTACCGTTTCCAACGTCAAAGACAAACACGGAAATATAATACGCACCAACAATACCCGCGCGTTTAATTATGTCAAACCCTATAAACCGAAATTCGGCGATGTAATAATCAACGAGATTTTTGCCGATCCCACTCCTCAGATCGACCTTCCGTCAGTAGAATTTGTAGAACTGCGCAATAATACGGTTTATCCAATTTCATTAAAAAACTGGAAATTCAGCGATTCCGGGAGCTCTGCGACTTTTGGGGAAATAATAATATCCCCCCAATCTTTCTTAATTATTTGCGCAAAAGCAGACACCACGGAATTCCGGATTTTTGGCAAAGTTCTGGGCTTGTCACCCTGGCCGACTTTAAATAATTCCGGGGAGCTTATCAGGCTCGTAAACGCGGAAGGCTTAGCTGTTGATTCGATCCGTTATTCGGACCTCTGGTATCGAAGCACAACTAAAAAACAGGGTGGGTGGTCATTAGAGCGTAAAGATCCGGGCCCCAAGTGTCTGGGTCACCTAAATTGGTTTGCCTCCCGGGACATTACTGGTGGAACGCCGGGGAAAGAAAATTCTATTTACGTCCCTGGGAACGACATTGCAAAGTTAACTGCGGATAGCATAAAACATCTGTCCGATACAACGATAAAAATCTATTTTAATAAACATCTCGACAGCTCAACAATCCTTGCTCAGAATTTCCTTCTGAATCCGCGTACATCAACAATAAAGAAAATTCTTGCTGATTATGATGTAAAAGAACTAGAATTAACTTTTGATCGAAAATTTCTAACCGATACTAAATATCTATTATTGGTTGAAAATGTGAAAGATTGTCAAGGCGTTATTATCACGAACGGCCCGGAAGAATTGAGTTTCAAAACAAGTAAACCGCCATCCGTCGTAAACAGGGTGGATACTGCACACTTGATAATTACTGAGATCTTTGCGGATCCCTCACCCGAAGTTCACCTGCCGCTGGTCGAATTTATTGAAGTCTATAATCCTTCCAAGGATTCTGTTAACCTTAGCGGGTGGTCCATAAATGACCCGACAACGAAAGGCATTATTCAGTCCCGGAGCATATTACCACAGGAATTAATAATTCTCTGCGCTGCTGCAGATACGAATTCTTATAAATCGTTCGGAAAAACAATCGGAATAACCCCCTGGCCGTCCTTAAATAATTCCTCAGATCAGATTGTTCTCAAGAGTTTTAAAAACAGGCTTGTCGATTCAGTGGCGTATTCTGATACGTGGTATCGCAGTAATGCAAAAAAACCGGGAGGATGGAGTCTGGAGAGAATCGATTTATCATCTGTATGCGAACCATCATTTAACTGGACTGCCTCTATAGACACAAATGGAGGGACACCTGGAAAAGCGAACTCGGTTCATATTTCTGGTTATGACCTTGTCGGACTTAAGGGCGACAGTTTGAAGCTCCTGTCAGATTCAACCATTAAAATATATTTCAACAAACATTTAAACAGCGCGACACTTAAAGCTGAAAATTTTGAGTTAAACCCGGTAAATACTGCTAAGAAAATAAACATCGGTGTAGGATTCCGGGATGTGACTATAACTTATGAAAATAAATTTCAGCCAGGTACTGCTTATAGCCTGATCGTGTCAAACATAAATGACTGCAGTGGAAAACCGCTGGCAGCCTCTCAGCAGTTCCAATTTAAAACCAAGCAGTCTCCACCACCCCTCCCGGAACGAATCGACACTGCAAGAATTATTATCACAGAGATCTTTGCAGATCCATCACCAGAAGTTCACCTTCCGCTGGCCGAATTTATTGAGATCTATAATCCTTCGAATGACACTATTGACCTTAATAAATGGACAGTGAACGACCCTACGACAAAAGCTACTATTAGCAACCAGAAAATATTACCCCGGGAATTTATAATCCTTTGTCCTGTAGCCGATACTATTTCATACAAAGCCTTCGGAAAAACAATCGGGATTAATCCATGGCCGGCGCTAAATAATTCCTCAGATCAGATTGTTATTAGAAGCTTCAAAAACAGAGTAGTGGATTCTGTGGGATATTCTGACACGTGGTATCACAGCAATGTAAAAAAACCGGGAGGATGGAGTTTAGAGAAAATCGAATTATCATCGTTATGTGAGCCTTTGTTTAACTGGACTGCATCAATAGACACGAATGGGGGGACGCCTGGGAAAACTAATTCGGTTCATATGCTCCATAATAATCTTGTACAGCTAAAGGCCGATAGTCTCAAATTGGAATCAGATTCCTCAGTTAGAATTTACTTCAATAAACATTTGTATAACGCAAATCTGGCTTCCGACAATTTTAACCTAACTCCTGCAAATACCGTAAAGAAAATAACTTCAAATTTGCTGCTAAGAGAAGTAATCTTAATTTTTGAAAAAAAAGTTAAGGAAGGAACCGATTATAAATTGCTTATATCGGGAATAAAAGATTGCAACGAAAAACCGATTATCAGTTCACAACTGCTTGAATTTAAAACCAAGCAGGCTCCACCACCCCTCCCGGAACGAATCGACACTGCAAGAATTATTATCACAGAAATCTTTGCAGATCCTTCACCAGAAGTTGGCTTACCCCTTGTAGAGTACATTGAACTGTACAATCCTGGCTTGGAACCAGCAGACCTAAGCAATTGGGTATTAGGCGATGCGAGCACAAGAACTGTTATAACGGACCTCTTTATTAAACCCGGAGAATATTTAATTCTTGTTCCAAGAGAAGACACTGTGTTGTTTGTGCAATTCGGTAAAACGAAAGGTATCTCGCCATGGCCATCATTAGGGAATGCCGGCGATATCATAACTTTAAAAAGCTTTAAAAAAAGAATTGTTGACTCTGTAGCGTTCACCGACAAATGGTATAAAAGTAGCAGGAAAAAAAATGGTGGCTGGTCTTTAGAAAAAGCCGACATAACCAACAAATCTTGTAATGGCTTTTACAACTGGCACTCATCAATTGACTCCAATGGCGGCACACCCGGACGCGCGAACAGCATAACGAGATTGGAGAGTAACATACAGCCGATAAGGATCGATTCTTTAAGTTACACTTCAGACAGCACGGTAACCTTGCATCTTAATTCTATTCCGGATACCATGTTTTTGAAACCAGCCCACTTTAAAATTGACAATAATATCGGTAAAGCCCTTACTCTATCGGTTGACGAAAGTTATAAGAAGATCAGACTCGAATTCCATACAAAATTTCTGGAAGGTATTCACTATATACTTAGTGCAGATTCATTATATAACTGTCTAAGTGAAAGCACGAAAAATTCTCACAATCAAGTGCCGTTCATCATAAAGAAAGAGCCAGAACTTGACTACCCCATCCTAATCAATGAGATTTTTGCAGACCCCTTGCCACAGATCGGACTTCCGGAGGCAGAGTTTGTTGAACTCTATAATTCTTCGGAGAGACCGGTAAATCTAAAAGGTATGCTTTTCGCCGACGAAAGCTTTCAATTTAAATTCACTTCGGGAGAGATCGCGGCACAATCCTATCTTATTTTATGCCAGGAGAAAGAAATCTCAAACTTCTCTACTTATGGCAAAGTGTTAGGACTGCCAGTTTGGCCCTCCCTCGGAAATGAAAGAGATATTTTGCTTTTAAAGAACAATAAAGGAAGGGAACTTCAACGAGTTGCCTATAATAACAGCTGGTACAGAGAAAAGGAAAAAAAAGCGGGGGGATATTCACTGGAAATGATCAGCCCGATCTCAAGCTGTACCGGATCGCAGAACTGGTCAGCGAGTAAGGATCCGAAGGGTGGCACTCCTGGAAAGCAAAATTCCATCTTCAATAATTCACCAGGAGACCCATTGAAATTATTGGAAGTGGTGCTAAAGGATAGTGTTACTTTATTGCTAACATTTAATAAAAGTCTTGATAGTTTGTCAGCATCCGCTTCCGGTAGCTATTATATCAATAATGGGATAGGAACACCCGATCAGGCATTACCCATATCGCCTGTTTTCGATCATGTAGAGCTAAAACTGAAAAATCCTCCAACCCGGGGTCTCATAAATAGGATTGAACTGAAACAAATAAGTGATTGCTCGGGCTCCCTGCTTGATAAGGATTATAATTATGGTGAATTCTTGCTTACGGAACGAATACAAAAAAATTCGATTTTGGTTAACGAAATCTTATTTAATCCCCGGCCGAATGGCGTAGATTTTATAGAGTTATTTAATAACACTAAACACGTACTGGATTTACAAGATTTATCAATTGCTACTATTGGAAAAGATACGATTGAAGTCTCTATACCGATAAGCAGAAAGCAATTCTTGTTCGAACCAGGGCAATATATTGCATTAACAAGCGCTCCTGAAATCCTAAAAAAGGAATACATAATTGAAAATCCCGACCGGATTTTAAAGGCAGAATTGCCCCTTTTTAAGGATCAAAGAGGAACGGTTGCGCTGATTAGCAATGGTACCAGAATAGATGAACTACATTTCGACGAAAAAATGCATTTTCAGCTACTAAAAAAATTTGATGGGATTTCTCTGGAAAGAAGCAGTGTAGTTTTAAAAACCAACGAGAGCGGAAATTTTAGATCAGCGACAGCTGCATCAGGATTCGCCACGCCGGGTTACAGAAACTCACAATACAGCGACGGGCAAATTAATAATGAGGAATTTAGGCTCATATCCAGAACATTTTCTCCAGACAATGATGGATTTGAAGATTTACTCCAGGTTAGCTATCGAATGCCTGCTCCGGGAATGGTAGCTAACGTTAAGATATTCAACGATCAAGGTGTATTTATTAAACATCTTCTTAAGAATTCAACATTAAACCTGTATGGCCTTTTTGTTTGGGACGGGTTGAATGAACATGGTTCTGCCGCTGAAATCGGAATCTATTTTATTTTTGCTGAAATATTTGATATCCAGGGGAAAGTGAGACGATTCCGGAGACCATTTGTGCTGGCGTATAAACTTTAAAAAGCTATTTGATTGCTATTCCCACCACCCGGGAACTCATAAAATCCCTACCTTTGCCTCAAAACCAATTATAATGCAGGATACAGTAGTTGTTATCGGATCGAATGGGCAGATCGGTACGGAATTAGTAAACGAACTAAGGAAGATCTATGGCGATGGGCAGGTCATAGCTTGTGATATCCGGCGACCGGATTATGATATTAAGAATGCCGGGCCGTTTGAGTTTGTGAATGTACTGGAGAAGGACATTCTGAAGAATATTTTCCAGAAATATAAGCCCACACAGGTTTATCTGCTGGCTGCGCTGCTTTCGGCTACGGGTGAGCAAAACCCTCAGCTGGCATGGGACCTTAACATGAACGGCTTATTAAATGTGCTGGAACTTGCACGGGATTTTGAAACCCCAAAGGTCTACTGGCCAAGCTCGATTGCTGTTTTCGGGCCAAATTCCCCAAAAGATTATACCCCGCAATATTGCGTGATGGATCCTAATACTGTTTATGGGATCAGCAAGCTGGCAGGGGAACGCTGGTGTGAATATTATGTGCAGAAATATGGCCTTGATGTTAGAAGCATCCGTTATCCGGGTCTGATTAGCTGGAAAGCCGCTCCTGGGGGCGGAACCACGGATTATGCGATTCATATTTTTCATGATGCGCTAAAGAAAGGAAGCTACCAGTCATTTCTATCGGCAGATACCGAATTACCCATGATGTATATGGATGATGCTATCCGCGGTACTATAGAACTGATGGATGCTCCGGCAGAGAAAATAAATATCCGCTCTTCATACAATCTGACCGGTATGAGCTTTACTCCAGAGATCCTTGCAGAAGAAATACGCAAACATATCCCCGATTTTAAACTGGGCTATACCGATTATGATCAGCGCCAGGCTATAGCATCAAGCTGGCCGAGATCAATTGATGATGGGCACGCAAGAACGGATTGGGCATGGAAGCCGGAGTTTGACCTTGCGAAAATGACGGTTGATATGTTTAGTAATTTGAAAAAATAGCATCTTTGGC
>JAZKHM010000279.1:0-5277 GCA_040385405.1 Bacteroidota bacterium
TTAGGTATTTGTAACAATTACATAGCAGAAGAACGAGTAATTTTCCAAAAATGTATAAGCATGGAAAATTAATTATGAAATGGCTTTTGTTTTTAATAAAATGACCCGTTGAATCGTCCGTATCGTGCTGCAAAGAATCTGAGAATTCACCTGCAGAATGAAAAGATGAGAAGCTGGGATAAAGGGCTTAAAGGGTAAAAAATAAACACATAAATTCCGTACTTTTGCGCCAAATGATTGCGATAAATAACCTGACGTTCGAGATCGGTGCAAGGGCATTATACGACGAAGCAAACTGGCATATTAAACCCGGTGAAAAAATTGGATTAATCGGAGCCAACGGAACCGGGAAAACTACCCTCTTAAAGATAATTGTTGGCGATTACGCTCCTACCAGCGGTACCATTTCCATGGCCAAGGATATTAAGATCGGATATCTCAACCAGGATCTCCTTTCTTATCAATCTGATAAAAGCATTTTACATGTAGCGATGGAAGCTTTCGGGCGCCAGAATCAGTTGCATGCCGAAATTGAAGATCTACTCAAAAAAATAGAAACTGAGTACACGGATGAACTGATCAATAAGCTGAGCGATAAACAGCAGGAGTTCGAAGCACTTGACGGCTATAATATTGAATACCGTGCTC
Organism: Bacteroidota bacterium; assembly: GCA_040385405.1. Classification (GTDB taxonomy): domain Bacteria; phylum Bacteroidota; class Bacteroidia; order Sphingobacteriales; family Sphingobacteriaceae; genus Daejeonella. The sequence continues at coordinate 649 of JAZKHM010000279.1, forward strand.
ATGAGATCATGGCGGGACTGGGATTCAGTGAAGCTGATACACACCGCACCCTGGCCGAATTCTCAGGAGGATGGCGGATGAGGGTTATGCTTGCGCGGATATTACTGCAGGCTCCTGATATACTGCTTCTGGATGAGCCTACCAATCACCTGGATCTTCCATCCATTAAATGGCTTGAGACGTACCTGCAGGCATTTGAAGGTGCAATCGTTATCGTATCACACGACAGGTATTTCCTGGACCGTGTAGTAAAGAAAATAGTTGAATCCCGCAAAGGAAAACTGATACCTTATGCAGGAAATTATAGTTTCTATGTAGAAGAAAAAGGACTTCGGGAAGAGATCCAGAGTGGTCAGTTTAAAAATCAGCAGGCTAAAATAAAACAGGAAGAGAGACTTATTGAACGCTTCCGTGCCAAGGCCAGTAAGGCAAAAATGGCACAGTCGCGGATTAAAGCCCTTGAGAAAATGGAGCGCGTTGATGATGTGGATGATGATAATCCTTCCGTCAACTTCAGTTTCAAATTCAGCAAGCAATCCGGTCGTCATGTCATTCGTATTGAAAACCTGACGAAGGCATATCCGGGTGTACCGATCCTGAAAAATGCGACGGCTACTATCGAAAAAGGAGATAAAATCGCTCTTATCGGTGCCAACGGTCGCGGAAAGTCTACTGTGTTAAGGATCATTGCCGGAGCCGACAAAAATTATTCGGGAATGTGCGAGACGGGCCATAACGTAACCCAAACATTCTTTGCTCAGCACCAGCTGGAAGCTTTGCACCTTGAAAATGAGATCATCCGCGAACTTCAGGCCTTTGCTCCAAAACATACCGAAACAGAACTGCGCTCCATTTTAGGATGTTTCCTTTTCACAGGAGATGACGCGTTTAAAAAGATCAAGGTCTTGTCGGGAGGAGAAAAATCGCGTGTTGCCCTTGCAAAAGCACTAACCGCTGATGCTAATTTCCTTATCCTGGATGAGCCTACCAATCACCTGGACATTGCTTCGGTGAATATTCTGATACAGGCACTCGACCAATTTGAAGGCACATTCATAGTGGTATCCCACGACAGGTATCTGCTGGACAATGTGGCCAACAAGATCTGGTTTATCGAAGACCAGGAAATCAAGGAATATCCGGGAACTTATGCCGAATATGAAGAGTGGAATTCAAAACGGGTTTACGTACCAAAGGTTATCCTACCTGATGCTCCTAAAAAAGACGCCAAAAAAGAAGAAAAGCCGCAGGTTCAAACCGAGAATAAGCATAACGATCTGAAGAAACTCAACCAGGCCCTTCAGAAACTGGAAGAAGAAATTGCTGAGCTGGAAAGTTCAGTAAAGAATGCAGAGGCAGAGCTGGCTAAAGAAGAAATATATTCCGACAGCGAGAAACTATCTGAAGCAAACCGCCGTTATCAGCAGTTAAGCCCTCGTTTATTAAAAGCCCAGGCCGAATGGGAACGTATGGCAGATGAGATAATGGAGCTCGAAGGAAAGTAAATTTTTTCTTCGCCTCACGAGTACTGATAAATATGCGGAGATTATTCTTACTTCCTGTACTGCTGATTTGCTTTACTTCGGGTTTTGCTCAGAAGAAACCCCGCGTCAAACCTGCCGAAACTCCTCAGAGCATTCTCAGGTATGAAAATTTTATATACATACCCGAGATCCGCACTGTTGAGTTTTATAACAGGTCAAAAGAACAATCGGTACCTTTAATTACCCTCGGCGGTCAGGAAACATTGCTGCTGGGTTTCGACGACCTCAGGGGCGGCACCCGCAATATAATTTACTCTCTGGAACATTGTGATGCCGAATGGAAAAGCAGCCGTCTGTCCCCCATCGACTTTATTGAAACCTTTACCGAAGACCGTATCATCGACTACCGCTCTTCCTTCAATACGCTTCAAAAGTACACCCATTATGAGCTTATGATCCCCAACCTGAATGTCAGGCCCAAGATCTCCGGGAACTATTTGCTAAAAGTGTATGAAGACAACGACCAGCGCAAGCTTCTGCTTACTCGTCGTATGTACGTTTTAAATCCGCAAGTTGCCATCGGCGCTGAAGTCACAGCCTCATATATTGTAAACGAACGTGATCAGCGCCAGAAGCTCAATTTTATTGTCAATCACGGTCAGATAAATATCAGTAATCCTTACCTGGATGTTAAATTGTTTATCACCCAAAACAACAGGCCGGATAATATTCAAACAGCCATTCGCCCGACATTCGTCCGGCCGGGGCAATTAGTTTATAACGACCTCCGGGGAACGGATTTCATGGGCGGTTCGGAATTCAGGCGCTTCGATATCCGCAGTCTTCGTTTCCGTACGGAGCGGGTTGACCAGATTTCCCAGGATTCTGTAAACAGTATTACTTTGCTTCCCGATGTCTCGGAAAACCGCCAGGGTTATACTTTCCTGTATGATGAGAACGGCGACTTCTTTATCCGTAACACTGACGGGCGCGATAACCGCACCGATGCAGATTATTCCACTGTACAATTATCCCTTGCAAGCAAAAGGCCTTCGAATGAAGGGAACGCCTACGTGGTAGGCCAGTTCAACAATTATCAGCTTAGCAATAAGATGACTTTTGATAATACCAGCAATCGCTTCCGCGGATCAGTATTCGTCAAACAGGGGGTGTTCGATTATCATTACATCTGGGTAAGCAATGACGGGAAAACGCGTGACGACGTAGTCTTCGACGGATCTCACTTTCAGACAGAAAACGATTATCAGATTTACTTTTATTACCGCAGGCCAGGTTCGAGATGGGATGAACTGCTTGGCTTTACAGAGCTGAATACGGTGAAGAGGTAAAGGATTAGTTAGAAGAGATGAGGGATGAGTTAAAAGGAATGAGGGACAAATTATGAGGGATGAGGTGACCGGATTCCGAAATCATACTCATCCCTCATAACTCATCCCTCATAACTCATCCCTCATAACTCATCCCTCATAACTCATCCCTCATAACTCATATCATACCCCGCTAAGTTTCCATGGAGCTCTGTACTCGCGTTTAACGAATTGGTTGACCTCCTTAACATTAGTAACCTCCATATTTTCTGCATCCCATAACAAATTGATGCCACGGGTTGGATATACTTTGCGCGGTGGCCTGCCATTCACTCCCGGCATTTCTGTAAACAGGTCATGACCTCTGATAGCCAGGTTACACATTAACATGGCCTCTGATAACAAGGCTGCTTTATCAAAAGGAGAACTCGTTTCCATGTTTCCGTAACCTGCCAGACAAGCTTCAACCCATTGAGCGTAATGCCCGTTGGCCTGGTTCTTAACTCTTGCATATTTTTGAGGCACAGTTACTTCGTCCATGCGGGAAACCGGTAAAAGCCTTGCATTAGCTGCATAGCAATTTGCCATCATTTTGCCTTTGGTACCGATAAAGAGCATACCGCCATCACCACCACCGAAACGCTCTGACGGATCTAATTCCTCCGGACGCTGTGGCTGTATTCCGCCATCCATCCAGTGTATTTTCACCGGACCCTGTGTTTTTGGAGTTTTCGGGAAGGTCATGATGCTGTAATTTGAAGCAGGTCCCGTTTCAGGGAAATAACCCGAACCGCTGGAACTGGTTTGTACTTCAGATACGTGCTGAAGACCTAAAACGCTCATCGGTGCTTCGATAAAGTGAGCACCCATGTCGCCAAGAACGCCCGTTCCATATTCCCACCATCCTCTCCAGTTAAAAGGAGCCAGATCAATACCACCCTGAGAAGCCGGAGCAGGGAAAGGTCTTGCAGGAGCAGTACCTTGCCACAGATCCCAGTTTAACGTAGATGGAGGTGTGGCCGTTTTTGTAGGCCAATTCAAATTACCTTGTGGCCATACCGGCCGGTTCGTCCAGATCTGAACTTCGCTTACATCTCCGATAATACCAGCTTCAAACCACTCACGCATTTGCCTGACACCGTCGTTTGATGATCCCTGATTACCCATCTGGGTTACTACTTTATGCTTTTTAGCAAGATCTGCCAGCACACGTACTTCATAAACGTCATGCGCAAGTGGCTTTTGGATCCAGCAATGTTTGCCTAATACCATAGCCGCAGAACCTACAACTGCATGGGTATGATCCGGAGTTGATACAGAAACCGCATCAAATTTCTTATGCTCTTTATCAAACATCTCTCTCCAGTCAACATATCGTTTAGCATCGGGATATGTTGAGAATGTTTTTGCAGCCCGTTTTTCATCCACATCGCATAAAAATGCCATTTTCGCCTTACCACTACCCATAAATCCGGATATGTCACTTTCTCCCTTACCGCCTGAGCCCACTGCTGCGATATAGAGTGTATCACTTGGTGCAAGAAAACCTCTTCCGAGCACGTGACGCGGAACAATGGTAAATCCTGCAACTGCAGCAACGCCGCCTTTTATAAATGTTCTTCTTGAATTATCAGAAACCTTCTTTTCTTTTTTTTCCTTCATTTCGTTTAGTTAGTATGTTTTTACCCTTTGTTTTAATAAATTTCCCGCTTTTTATCATCATTTAGTGTCACCAGGAATTGTAAGATTTAAGATCTTATTTCAAATGACAATGTAGGAATTATTATAAATAAACAACATAACTATTCGGATACAAA
>JAZKHM010000280.1:0-2605 GCA_040385405.1 Bacteroidota bacterium
TACCCGTTTTGTTCGGGACTGCAAATGTAGTGTCTTTTTTGGTTTAAGAAAATAATTTGTGAAATTTTCGACAGTATATTTTAAGAATGTAAAGTTGAGAGTGGAAAGTTGTGATTTGCATCACTGTTAAGACAACTGCTTAAGGGGCGGGACGAAGCGGCAAGGATAGAAACCCAAATTAAATATTCCTTCGGAGATTCTTCGGATATCCTTCGGAGGTAATAGTAAGCTGTTCGGACATTCTGTGATCAATCTTACAATTATTTCTGATTAAATTTTGAAATATATTCCACTATGGCTATCTTTCTGTAATTCTATTTTGTCAAAAAATATTTGAATTAATGGCACGTGTAATTGAAGGAATTAATGGTGCGTTCCGGGGAAAGGTTGGCACTGTTGTAGGATATACCAGAAATGGCGTAGGGATCATGCGAAGTCTGCCAAAAAAAAGCAGCAAAGCACCAAGTCAGGAACAACTCGACAACCGGAAAAAGATGAAGGTGGCGCAGGCCTGGCTTAAGTTTCTGGTAACCTATGTGCGGGTCGGTTTCAAAAATTACTCGCAAAAGCAGCACGGCTTTGGAAGTGCTCTCTCCTATCTGAAACTAAATGCTATTAATGAAGACTTCACGGTAGATCCGGCAAAAGTGTTAATCTCCTGTGGTGAACTCGCAGAGCCTATGTCCCCTGCGGTACACAATCCTGAACCAGGTGTTTTGGAATTTACCTGGGAACCTGTTGTTCATGACAATGATCATGCAATTGTAGTAGCACACGCGCCGAATAGCGATAAACACTTTGGTGACCTCAGCGGAGCAAAACGATCGGCTGGAGTACACATCCAGAATTATCCGGGATTGGCAGGCGAGAAAATGCATGTATATCTGGGATTCGTGAGCCAGGAGAGGGATAAATGCTCCAATAGTGTGTATTTGGGAATGGTGACGTTAAAATGAGGGCTGAGTCAGAAGTTGGAGGCCTGAGGTCTGAATGAATTTCCGAATTTTTTGACGCTGAGTGCGCAGAGCTCCTCGCAGAAGGCGGAGGGAAGGCGTTTTGATTAAAACTGCGTTTAGCCTTTCCCATACTCCCGAACACCCCCCAAGTCTTGATACTTGATACCTGATACTTGATACTCCTTTGAAGGATATTTTCTACTTTAGCATTTATCAAGCTAAACCAATATGCTTCTACAAATTCTATTTCTACTTATTGCAATAAGCGCCGTGGGATTTTTTGCTCTCAATGCCCGTAAAATTGCAAGGAATATAAATCTCGGCCGGCCTATTGACCGCTCAGACCGACCCGCTGAACGGATAATGGTGATGCTTAAGGTTGCATTTGGTCAGACCAAAATGGCGAAAAGGCCTGTTGCTTTTATTCTTCACCTGTTTGTATATGTTGGTTTTGTGATCATAAATCTCGAAGTTCTGGAGATCGTTATCGACGGAATCTTTGGTACCCACCGGATATTCGCTTCTCCTTTGGGCGGATTATATAATGTTTTAATTGCTTCTTTTGAAATACTCGCCGCTCTGGTTCTGATTGGAGTTATAGTTTTCTTTGCGCGAAGAAATTTTCTCAAAATCAAGCGCTTTAGTGGAGTCGAAATGACTAAATGGCCAACTTCAGACGCTAATATTATCCTTATTGCTGAGGTCCTGTTAATGAGCGCATTCTTGACCATGAATGCCGCAGATTATAAACTTCAACTACTTGGGGCTGCACACTATACCCCTGGCGGTTCTTTTCCGGTGAGCAGCTTGCTGGCGCCCCTTTTGCCAGATTCTCAGCCGGCATTAATTGCTATTGAACGCGCTTGCTGGTGGTTTCACATTATTGGAATTTTCGCTTTTTTGAATTACCTGCCATACTCAAAACACCTCCACATCATACTTGCTTTCCCGAACACCTATTACTCCAAACTGGAACCAAAAGGCGAACTCAGTAATATGTCTGTCGTTACCAACGAAGTGAAAGCTATGCTCGATCCATCGTTCGTTCCTGAACCAGTTCCGGAAGGCGGCAGATTTGGGGCGAAAGATATTTCTGACCTCTCATGGAAAAACCTCCTGGAAGCATATACATGTACTGAGTGCGGAAGGTGTACCTCAGTATGCCCTGCAAACATAACGGGCAAGCTATTATCCCCGCGAAAAATAATGATGGATACACGCGACCGTGCGGCGGAGGTGGGGATCAACATTGACAGGCATGGCGAAGACCACAATGATGGTAAAGCCCTGCTAGACACTTATATCAGCAGGGAAGAGATCTGGGCGTGTACAAGCTGCAACGCATGCACAGAAGCCTGCCCGGTTAATATAGATCCGCTTGCTATAATTATGGAGCTTAGGAGGTATGTCGTTATGGAAGAGTCGCAGGCTCCCGGCGCAATTAATAATATGTTCGGAAATGTCGAAAATAATGGAGCGCCATGGAAATACTCGCCGGCCGACCGTTTCAACTGGGCGGAGAATAATTAGTCGATTTGTCAATTTGTCGATTTGTCAATGCAATCGACCCGAATTAAAATATAAACAGAAATGGAAGATTTAACTTCAGAAAACGCAAATAAATTAGTGGGGGAATCCATTGACAAATC
>JAZKHM010000281.1:0-1272 GCA_040385405.1 Bacteroidota bacterium
TGTATTGCCCGGCCGATTTTATGATTTTATATTTTATGGTTCCCATGCTAGTAATTGTTTATTAAATATTGAGCTTTATTCTTGCAAAGGGTGTCATAATCCCTGTGACTGCCGATCCAGCACACAAATAGATGAACCTGATTATCTCCAAATTTGTATTTGCATATCATCCGGTAATTATTCCCTCCGATATTAAATACTACCCTGCTTGTTCCATTGCCTAAGATATCAGCCGATCCAAATGTTTGCAGTATGTCGTCTGGTGATTCCCAATCTGCAAACTTTAATGCAGTAAGCCACATAACAAAAGGGCTTTTACTGCTTCCATGTTTACTAACGAAATCTTCGATTGACTTCCTTTTTATTAAATGAACTTTCATTAGCAACACAAAAGTATAACAAAAGTTCACATATTGTGAACTTTTGTTATTTTAATAGATTGTTTTTGATAATGATAATAAGAAGGTAATATAAATGAGATGTAAACTAAGATCATTTAGTGAACGTATCTGTACATAGAGTAAAAGGTTTTTGTTTGCACTCCCCAACTGTCGAAATGAGGTTCATTCCTGATGCGTGATGAGGTTTCTCCCTGTGGTCGAAATGAGGTCCCTTGCTTCGCTGCGGGATGACGAACGTATTTTTAAAAAAATGGAGATTTCTCCTCGCGTCACAATGATTGTAAATGATGACGATATCCGGCGCTCGTCGAAATATTATCGCCATTTCGAGGACGTCAACATTTGTCATGCTCCTTTTTTACAACGTTAACACGTAAAGGTTACCATATTTCGACGAGCGAAGACCCTTTTGATGTTGACGCAAAATTACCGCGAGGAGAAATCTCTAGTTCCCACCAAAACATGCCGTCATTCCGAACGAGCCGAGCAAGGTCGTTTATCGGTTAGTTCGCTCTGCGTTTGGCGAGGAGGAACCTCATTTATTTGTTGTAACATTAACTCTTTCGCGAAAAGCGGGGCAGCCACACGTCGGAACCGCAAAATTTATTGGGACGATACAGCAATGATAAAGTTTCTCCCTGTGGTCGAAATGAGGTCCCTTGCTTCGCTGCGGGATGAATGTAAAATTTTAAGTTAGTCCCATGAAAAATTGATCCTTTAAATAAATTATTCGCTCCTTGCATCACTTCAATTAACTCCGCACTGGGGAATCCATTATTTTAGCGTCAGCACAATTCGATAAATATCCTATCATAAAACTTCGGAAATAAACAGAACTTTATTAATTTTGTTAAAGCTATGAGACTTACTC
>JAZKHM010000282.1:0-4580 GCA_040385405.1 Bacteroidota bacterium
AGCAGAAAGATGATCCTTCTACTCCTTTAATTATAGGACTTTTTCAGTGGTCTCCTTTTGAGGCGCCCTTCAATTATCATTCTAGCTAGTCTTAGTTCCAGCCCGGATTTTGAACCATGTTGGCATTGGCGTTGGTAACTGCTTCAGGAATTGGGAAAACCCATTCTCTTGCAGTAGGAGCCAAAGTACATTTACCAGCAGGGGAAAGTGCGATGTTACCGCAAGTACTTCCTCTGGTAATTGTTCTGGTTGTACGTTTCAGATCGAAGAAGCGATGGCCTTCACCAATAAGTTCGCGTCTTCTTTCGTCTGCGATAGCAGTTTGTAATGCTGCTCCTGTTAATACTTCCGGAACATAATTTGCAATTCTTGCCGTTCTAAGGGTATTAAGATCGTTCATTCCTAAAGCATCCTGGTTATTTCTGCCATAAGCCTCCGCTCTGATCAGGTATAATTCACCTGTTTTCATCGCGAGAAAGTTTGCATTACCATCAGAAACAGTACCTTTTCCTCTATATTTTGTCAAAGCCAGAGCCGTAGCTGGTATAGCAGTAAAGTATGCAGAGTACCTAATATCATTGCTTCGAATTAATCCAGTTGTACCCGCTACGGTAGCTACTTCCAGTGCCGGTCTGAAATAGCTACGGCTATTCGTGGCAAAAAATACCAGGAATGTAGGTCCGCCTTGTCCAGCATCAAACTGAACGTTCCAAATTGTCTCACCTGCGGCTCCACCATTGTACATTCCGCTGAAGGTAGTCTGATTGCTTACAAGAGCAGGTGCAGTTGCGATACCTTTGTTAGCTGCTGTAATAGCTTCCGCCCATAATCCAGCATATAAAGAAACCCGAGCTCTAAGAACATGAAGGGCAGTTATACTAAGGCGGGGACGAGTTACCAGACTTGCATTGTTAACCGGCATATCCACATCAGATAAAAGCGGTTCAGCAGCAGTCATATCTGCAAACAATTCATCATAATAAAGCTTATTGGAAATCCTTGATGGTTTTTCATCTGCGGATACCGTAAAGGTTTTATTGTAATATAAAGCCAGTGTAGTTGTGCTGTTCCGGTCATAGTTATTCGCGAAATATTTGAATAAATCAAAGTGTGCTAGTGCCCTGATGGTTAATGCCTGACCTTTAATACGGTTGATCCTTTTCTGATTTGCCGGAGTAGCGAATTTATCGACATCTCTCAGCACAATATTTGCCGCAGATATTACTTTATACATTGCATTGTATATGTTATTTATCTGAGCTGTATTTTGCTGATAGGTCCAGTCGGCCATAGCCCTCGAATTTGCTAATGTCTGAGTAGTTTCATAAAGATTGTCACTCATTACATCGGGCATCATTGCTGCGCCGCCTCCTGTGCCGGAGCCTGATCCATAATAATCGGCTGCACGGAAATTGGCATAAGCCCCGTCTAATACTTGCTCAACCTGAGCGATGGTAGAAGGGTTTTTAACCGCATCTAATGAAAACTCGGGTTGAAGTTCGATTATGTCTTCTTCCTTACAAGCTTGCATGGTGAGCACACCTATGAGCAATAAGACTGAAGTACGTTTGAATATTTTGATCATAATATTTTCTATTTAAAATTAAAAGCCAATTGATAAACCAAGAGTTACTTGTTTTAATGAAGGATACTGAGCACCAGTTAATGATGTTCCTGTAGCCTCAGGGTCAAAGCCTCTGAATTCTGTTGAGGTCCATAAATTTTGTCCCTGAACAAAAATCCTTGCTGCTCTGATCTTTACAGCATCCAGTGCAGAAGAAGGAACAGTGTAACCTAATGTAACATTCCGCAATCTCCAGAAATCGGCATCTTCCAAAAAGCGGGTTGTCTGAGACTGGTACGTATTTCCACCCGAAGCACTTGGTCTTGGAACATTGGTAATCTGTCCCGGAGTTCTCCATTCGTTCAATACATCGATATGCATGTTATCAAAGAAATAGGCAGGATTGGTAATGTTGTTCAGATCATTATTGTACATCTGTCTGTCAAGGAAGAAAGTTAACTGACCACTCAGATCGAAACCTTTAAATCTTACATCAGTAGTAATAGCTCCAAATAATGGGGCATCAGATGTTCCATAAACAACTTTATCTGCTACGCTGAAGGTTGGTGTAGTTGAGCCATCCAGTTTGCGATATAAAGCATTTCCAGTAGCAGGATCAACACCAACATAAGGAACAAGGAATAAACTATTAACTGGTTTACCTTCTTTCAACACGGTAACACCTGAAATCACGTTATCGGTAGGGATATCAAGAATCTCATTTTTATTATAGGAAATATTACCTCCGATATTCCATGTTAAAGAAGTGGATCTGATCACATCACCACGGAGTGCAAATTCAACGCCTCTGTTTCTCAAAGAACCAAAGTTACTGGTGATTGAAGTAAATCCTCCAGCAGAGGGATCGATAGGCACATTATATAACTGATCAGTGGCTTCTCTATTGTAGAACTCAACAGTACCTGAAATACGGTTGGTCAGAATTCCGAAATCCAGGCCGATATTAGCAGTTGTACTTGTTTCCCATGTTAATTGAGGGTTACCCGGCGAAGCAGGAGTGAACCCACCAACACCGGCATAAGTAGTTCTGCCGAAGATCGCAGTAGGATAATCATCCGTACCCTGATTACCAGTCGAACCATAACTGGCACGTAATCTCAGTTCACTAATTGCATTTATGTTCTTAATAAATCCTTCCTCTGAAATCAACCATGAAGCTCCGACAGAACCAAAATTAGCCCATCTCTTTCCAGATCCGAATCGTGAAGATCCATCTCTTCTAGCCACTAAATTCAGGAAATATTTGCCGCTATATCCATAATTCGCTAAACCAAAGAATGATAATAGACCATTCTGTGTACCGAATATACCATTCCGGGTTGCGGAACCGGTAACTTGCGAGATAAGATTTGGTGTCGTAGCCGTTCCGGGAGTGATACCTGCTTCATTTTCAAATCCATTGGTAAAACCATATCCTGTGACACCAAATGACCTATAATCGCTCTTTACAACCTCAGTGAACAAACCACCACTGATGTCATGCTTATTTATGGTTGTTCCATAGTTGATAGAAGTAGTACCGGTATAGCGGAAATTCCTGTCGAATGCCCTTGTCAGGGCACCTTGTCTTGCTTGAGCGCCAGAAGTACGAGGGTTTCTAAAATCATCGGTCTCATTCTGAGTATAATCTCCACCCCAATTTGTTCTCGCATACAATCCCTTTACAGCAGGAAGATGATATTCCAGATAGGTGGTTACTAAACCTTTAAGCTGCTTGCCATCAAGCCTGTTTAAGAATAACTCCATAGCACCATTTGGCTGGCCTGAGGTTAACTGTCCTGTGCCTGCGCCACCTGATTCATTATAATCTCCAGTTTTCGGATCAATATCCCTTTCGTAAGGATTACTCCAGCGAATTGCATTTAACGGAGAGCTCAGGAAGGTGTTGGATTCGCTGGTATTATTTCTGTTTGAAAAACCACCCTGAACACCTAATCCAAACCTGAAGTTTTTAACACGGTTGTCTACATTAGCGCGGGCAGTGTATCTTTTTAAACCAGTAGTTTTAACAATACCATCCTGATCTAAGAATGACAGGGAGGCGTAAAATTTAGTTGCATCTGTACCACCATTGGCACTGATCTGGTGCTGCTGGGAATTGCCCGTTTGAAATAAAGCATCTTTCCAGCTAAAATTAACTGCTTTTAGTTCAGCCTGTTCAGCTGCTGTCCATCCATAAGGATTTCCTCTGGCAACTTCATAGTCAATTTTTTGCTCGCTGTTCATTACAATTAGCCTGTCTTCCGGCATTTCGCTCTGACCCACCTGTGCATCATAGTTAAATTGAATCTGTCCGGATTTTCCTTTTTTGGTAGTTACCACGATAACCCCGTTGGAACCCCTTGAACCATAAATACCCGTTGAGATAGCATCCTTTAAGATTTCTACTTTTTCGAAATCTCCGGCATTCATCGTTTGGAAATCTCCAGCACTGATCTCAATCCCGTCCACAACGTACAAAGGCACATTACTTCCATTGATTGAACCATTACCACGGATTCTTACTACGGCCTGTTGTCCCGGCTGACCACCATTTGCAGTTACATTCACACCCGAAGATGCACCCTGTAAGCCGTTATCGAATGATCCAAAAGGCTGTTTGGCAACGCTGCCGCCGCTTACGTTTACTGTTGAACCAGAAAACTTGGCGCGATCTATAGAGCTATAACCGGTTACAATCACTTCGGATAGCTGGCTGGCACTCTCTTTTAATCCTATAGCCATATTAGCCGTGACAGGAGCCTCAAGGGATTCGAAACCAATATATCGGAAGACCATAGTAGTAGCACTTGCCGGTACAGAAAGCTGGAAATTTCCATTTACATCGGTCTGGGTGCCTATGTTAGTACCTTTCACGGTTACGCTTACGCCTGGTAAGGGTAAACCGTCACCTGTTGCTGTTACTTTTCCAGAAATAGATCTGTTCTGAGCTATTGCCGAAGAAAAAGTTAAAAACAACACACAAATTAATAGTAAGTTTTTTTTCATAAATTTT
>JAZKHM010000283.1:0-1540 GCA_040385405.1 Bacteroidota bacterium
ATTTAATATAGATTAAAGAGCAAAGAACAAGGAGTAAAGACAAAAGAACCCGGAGTCAGGAACCAAAAACGAAGACAAAAGGTAAAAAAATTAGATTGTTAGAAGTACTAACAACTAATAACAAACAACTAACAACAAAAATAATGAAATCAATTGCTATTAGCGGTTCTCCAAGAGAGAACGTAGGGAAAAGAGACGCTAAAGAGCTGCGTTACGAAGGCAAAGTGCCTGCAGTTCTTTATGGTGGAAAAAATCAAATCCACTTTTCTGTGTCTGCATCTGATTTGAGAAGTTTGGTGTATACACCAGAAGTTTCATTCGTTGCGCTGGAAGTAGATGGTGTTAAAGCACAAGCTATTATTCAGGATGTACATTTTCATCCATTAACGGATCAGCCACTTCATGTAGACTTTTTGGAACTTGATGAAAAGAAACCGGTCGTTATGCAGATTCCTGTAAAGCTTACCGGAACATCACCAGGTGTGAAGATCGGTGGTAAATTAGTGCAGAAACTTCGTAAACTGCGGGTTAAGGCTTTACCAAAAGACATGCCTCAGTATGTCGAAGTAAGTATCGAAAAACTTGACGTAGGTAAATCAGTAGGAGTGGGAGAATTGAAGTTTGATAAATTCAAAGTGACCAATAATGCTGAAGATACTATTGTTTCGGTAACGATGTCACGTGCGTTGAAACAAGCAGAAACAGAGGCTAAAAAGTAAGTTGGTTTAGAGAATTAAAAACCCCGGATTTTATATCCGGGGTTTTTTTTTGACACATAAAAAGCATAAAATTTATTCATATTTGAAATTATATGAAATACCTCATTGTAGGATTAGGGAATATTGGACCTGAGTATTCAGATACTCGTCATAATATCGGATTTATGATCGCTGATGAGCTGGCAAAAAAAGAGCACTCTTCATTCTTTAATATGAGGCTAGCCTACTATACGGAATTCAGCCTTAAAGGAAGGATGGTTCATCTGATCAAACCAACCACCTATATGAACTTAAGCGGAAAGGCACTTAACTATTGGATGCAGGACTTAAAAATTCCGGTTGAAAATGTTTTGATCCTGGTTGATGAGATTGCGCTTCCCTTAGGAACCCTGCGTCTTAAGCCAAAAGGCAGTGCGGGAGGACATAATGGTTTGAAAAGTATAGAAATGGCGCTCGGTCATTCTAATTATGCCCGCCTTCGTTTCGGGGTTGGCGATAATTTTCAAAAAGGCAGGCAGGTAGATTACGTTCTAAGTGGCTTCGACGATGATGAACAGCCTGAGTTGCCAGCCTTGATTGACAGATCTATTGAAATGATAAAAAGCTTTATTACCATAGGTCCAGAACTCACTATGACCAAATTTAATAAATAGAAAAATTCGTCGGACTCAGTAATTTCTATATTTGTTTCATGAAAGTTTACGGAATTAAAAATTGCAATACAGTCAAAAAAGCTCTCGACTGGTTGGGAGATAATCAAATTGAATATCAATTTCATGACTTTAAGAAACTAGGTATAAGCGAATCAAAACTTGAAGAAT
>JAZKHM010000284.1:0-14317 GCA_040385405.1 Bacteroidota bacterium
CCCTAGATCTGCACAGCCTAGATCACCCCCAAACTCCGACACGCGTTCGGACATTCGGACATTACGTAAGCTTTTTTATTTATGTCTCACTACCTTCACTATCATCTTCAGAACTCCCATAAGTACATCTTTTACTTTTACGTATCAAACATCTCTTACATATGGTTATTTTAAAATCAATATTAATTAGCATATTATTAAAATCAGGACTGATACTATTTTCAAATACAACACGACATTCTATACAAAAGGGACCCCGATAACAAATACTGCAATTATAATAATATCCCGACTTTAAGACTATTTCACAGCTGTCACAACTTACTTCTTTACATTTAGGACAATCCACCTTTGTTAACATTTTTTTTCGATTAACTCTACCCAAAAAAAATGAGCAGCCCGTCGTCCAGTATTCAAGAGGACCTAGAATGCACAAAATGCACAAAATGTATTCGTGACAGGTACGGCTGCTGCAAAGAATGTGAACGCTATGTTTGCTATATATGTAAAGCAGAATCCTTTAGCTACACAACATGTGTTATATGTTTGACAGAAATCATTTGCCCCGAATGCTGTTTTGAATTAGAACGTAATGACGAAGATGTGGTATGCATAGTATGCGTAATTAAATTATACAAAAGAATTGAAATCACATAAAAAATGTATCCCGAACATATCCACAATTTATTTTCACATATCTTCCCGTACGAATTAATCTTGGTAATCCAATTCTTATTGTCACAATACCTAATTAAAGATAAAAGAACCCGATAATTTTAAAAATAAACAAAATCGGCTTTTCTCGACGCGTTCACGTAAAAAAATGTATTTTGTCACGATCCAAAATGGCAAAAAACTAAGCGCGTTTGGCACTCCAACTCTTGCGCTACTAATGGACAAAGTATATGAAACATTACCAATCGGCACTTGCGAGTATCGCATAGTTTCAAGTGCCATGATTTTTTCATTCACTCTCATGTACGAACCACGGTACTCGATGGTATTTACAAACATCCCAACACAACACCATATCCAAGTATGTGAAAAAATTTTTGCTAGAATGGAAAAAGATATTAGAGACGTTTCAGAAACAGATAGTGAAACAGAACTTGAAATAGAATAAAAAATTTATTTCTCCAACTTTGCAATTATTTTTGATATTGATAACTGCATTTGTTTAATTCTTTCTTTTCTAGTGATTTTAATATCCTGGACAACAGGAATAGGCCGCGGTTCAGGAGTTACACTTCGCATTATTTTTTGATAAACACGTAATCGTGGTGATCAAAAGTCATCAATTCTTTGCACACTTCACAAACATGAAACAACCCGATATTCCGATTATCCCTAATTTCTAAAAGCCAGCCAGCACCATTTATTTCGCACGATTCACAATTTCTTTTTATTTTTAGTTCTTTTTTGTATATTTGCTCCATTTTATTTATTTTTTGAAAAACTCATAAGTATCACAACAACCATTCACACTCTCAATTTTACACTCATCGCAAAGTCGATCTGCAAAAAGACTATTTCTACATTTGTCACAAAAATGACGTATATAAACACCGCTAGTATATATCTGATGAACCGCCCATACAGCATTTTCTTTACATATACAGCAATTACGTTTTGTACTTATAGCTTTTGTAAGTTGTTCATTCATATTTTTTATTTTTTGAAAAACTGAAAATTATCACAGCAATTAGTCTTACACTCGTCGCAAATTTGGGCCATAAAAATACTACCATTATAGTTCACCTTACAAGCTACCCATTCTGCATTACCTTTAGAAAGACATTTTTTTAAAACACAAATAGTTTTAAGTTTTATAGCTTCGGTAAGACATTCAATATTCATATCACACAGTATTATATTTTCAGAAAGTCGATTCATGTTTATTACTTTCTTTTTCGTGAAACTTTTTTCGACGCTTTCTTACCCACTTTTTTCTTTGCTCTCTTCTTTCTACCCATCCACGGTACATTATACTTTTCTTTGATTTCTTCATGCTTGTTGTACCCATACTTCATCGCGGAAAATATCGGGGCGATACTAGGCAAACCTCCAGCAGCCACTAAAGGCATTTGTGCTACCCCGGCTGCTGCACCAGCAGTGAGGCCAGACAACATTGGTTTCCACCATCCTTTCCCAGTTCGCCATCCTTTACTTTGTGCTCCAGGACTAGGAGCAGCAGCAGGATTAGGAGTGAGAACGGGATTTGATTTAGCGACAGTACTTGGGGGTACATACCTTACAACAGCATTTTTAGCAGGTCCTTTAGCGGCGTATTTCATTTATATATTGCTCACACATTAATTAGTGTTAATAATAGGCAAAATCACAAACATGGCTATATTCATGTACCCATTAATTAAACAATCAGAGATCCCAATATTAGCTACAACCAATTGAATTTCACTTGTATCACCAGTCAATACAATCTTACTTTCTACTAGAAGATTATTGGTGTAAATAGCCGATGTATAAAAATAAATCACAAACCCAGGAGGGCAATAAAAAGAAGCACCGAGTTTAATACTAGTTTTAGAACCATGACGTAGTTTCTTTCTAAACCCATATGGGGTATAAACACACCATTGATCCTTGAATAAATGAGGTATCATAAAAGTAGGATCAAATAGTTTTATCTTGAACACCGCAGTATTAACAATAATACTACCATTACAATCAATATATGCTTTTTTAAGATTAGCAATATCAATATCCATTTTTTAAGTACAACTCGTGTTTTTCAAATTTTTTAATTTACGTGTTTCACCACAAAAAATGATTGCTCCATCTGAAATTTCTTTTGACTCTTTAATCAACGATGTAGATTTTGAAAAACACTCTGAAGAAAAAACTTATTACGTTTCTTCATTCAAGCAAGGCAAGAAACCTTTACGGGTACTACTCAGCGGTGTTCTCACTTGCAACAATATCAGCGTCAAAACTTTTGATAATGGCCCAAGCTACTCTTTTGGCATGCGTCTCTCTGATGAAGAAGACATTGAAGCATTGAGAAAGCTTACTACTGAAATTGATTCTGGGCTCGAAAAACAAAGTTATAGCTGGGAAGTCGCAGATCTTGCTAAAGAAGATGGTTTGATGTACGTCAAGATCCCGTACAACAAGGACAAGGACAAGTTTACTGTGAAATGTAATTTAAAGCTCATTCCAAAGAAAATTGACGAGCTTGAATTGTATAGAGGTCAGGAGGTTAAGGTTCAGTGTAGCTTGGGGGCTTGGTACAACTACACCAAGGAGACAGCAGGGGTCTATATGGATGTATCAAGAATTGATTTTGAAGAGGATGAACCCACCCCAAAGAAGCGCAAGGATGTATCAAGAATTGATATCGAAGAGGACGAACCAAAGAAACGCAAGGATGACGACAAGAAGAAGAAGAAGGAATAGTTGCCCTAATAAAAAAATAATGCCTAGTTTATACGCTACCGACGTTGAAAGTTTATCTAAACCAATTAAAAGAATTACACCGACTAAAATTAAAGTAAAGACCACACCGACTCCACCCCCATCACCAGTAGTCAAGGAAAAGAAACCACCTACTGAAAAACAATTAGCCAACCGTGCTAAATTCGCCGAGAATCGTAAAAGAAAGCGGGACGACGATCTAGCTGCAAAAGCTGCTCTAGAACAAGAAGCCAAGGCCAAGGAAGAAGCTTTAGCAGCAAAGAAACTCGCAGCAGCAGAGAAACGTAAAGCAAAGAAAGCAGCTGAAAGTATCAATACAGCAGTAGATGAAGCCTTGGAAGAAAAAGTAGAAAAACCAAAAAAGCCAAGCAAGAGAAAAGCAGAACCTACCGAAGAAAAACCACTTAAGAAGAAAGTTGAAAAGAACCCTAATGAACCACCAGCATGGGTTCATAAATTCATTGAATCGGCAATTATTGAAAAAGGTAAAGTCACAGACGAAAAGAAACCAATGAAACAAGTCAAGGAAGAAGCCAAAACAACGGCACAGGAACATTGGGATGACGGACATACTCGCGACCGGGTAACTCGGGAAGTCGACCAACACATGAACCGACTCTATGGTATGATCTTTACCCGAAAATAAATGAAACGTCTTAAAGTATTACCTATCAAGGTCCCGAAAGGATACAAGCACCCCGAACCACCCAATATTGCACTGCCGCGTCATGAATTCACGATGGGTCTTATCGCGCCAAAAGGAGCGGGTAAAACTACGGTAATATGCAACCTGCTACAATTTTATTCAGGATACTTTCATACGATCCTTGTTTTTTCACCGACGATAGAGAGCGACGAGAAATGGGATGTTATAAAAGACTCGAAACTATTAGTAGAAAACAAACCATTAAAAAAATTCCTAAAAGAACTGAAAAGGAAAAAAAGCAAAAACGCCGTACTAGATCCACCAAGAGAAACCAGGGTAGTAGAAGACGACGACCCTCCATTCTCACCGTATATCCCGGAAGAACATTTCTATGACGATTACGACGATGTAACATTCCAGTCGATAATGCAAGAACAGAAAGCAATGATCAACTTATTGAAAAGAAATGGGGCTCCTAAATATCTAGCGAACCGCATCCTGATAATCTTTGACGATTTAGTTGGCAGCGCTTTATTCAGTGGGACAAGAGGTAGTTACTTTAAAGGTGTCAATACTCGACACCGTCATTACAGCTCTTCATTTATCATGGTTAGTCAAGGATATAAAGAAATCCCAAAAACTATCCGTACGAATTTCACATGTCTAATAGTATTCGAGATCGGGAACGAAAAAGAATTAGAAGTCATCTACGAAGAATTCCCAATGGGCTTAAAAAAAGACGACTGGATGGAACTGTACAATTACGCTATTGCAACAGACTATGCTTTTTTATATATCAATTTCCAGCAAGAAAAACGACTTCGTATGATGAAAAATTTCGAGGAATACTTGTTTATCGGAAAATAATGAATCTAGACGATTATCGTAAACCGTTCACAAGCTTTATATGATAGTAAAGGGACCATATACATATATTATCGCGCGAACAAGTACTTGTCGGAAAATAAATAATGACTTCAATAACAATTTTCCCACCATTCACACCATTAAAATCTCTATTAATTAATAAACTCGAATCAATGGATTACCCAGTATTCATTGATTCCGAACATAAATACGACGAGCGATGGATCAACAGAAAATACGATGCACTAAATAGCACCGATCTCTGCCACATGGTACTATTTCAAATCAAAGAAACAGTAGTTATAGCACATACTGAACCTGACATTATGCTTGAAATATTTCTCGAAGAACCGAAATGGTACGACTACGAGAGTTTTGAAGAATGGTTCACCACTTTACTCTCTACAACAGTAGATATAAATCTCCCGAAATCTGAACGTATTATCCTTAAACAACCAGCTCCATACGTCAACCCGGTAAACGACTATGAACTACGAACCCAACCATTAAACAATATGATGTTTTACGAAGTCGTTCAGCGGTACGTCCAAGTACCATACGTCACAGTGGTACACAATTTCAAAGAATCAGGTCACCTTAAATTCTTTACTAATTTGTTCGTATGTAAATCATGGGGGATTTGTGCTGAAGATATAAAGTTCCTTAGACAATGCTGGGTGTTTTTAGATATGCCTGGTGAATTCAATCTTGAAAAACTTTTACAAGGCACGAAATTCGATGTCCCTCCAAAAGTATGGAGAAGCACATTATTTGAAGTTCTTGAAATCCAGAATAAACTAAATGGATTTTATTTTCTTTTCTTTTTAACAACATGTTTAGCATCTTCAGCTTCTCTTCTCTCTTCTCTAGTTCGCAACTGTTTACTAGCTTCGATTTCCAATCTTCTCTTTGAAGGTCTAATATTAGGTGCTGCTAAAGAATTCGACGTAACAGCATACTCTTGTTCAGCTACATGTTTCTTTTCCTGCTTTAATATCGCAGCATCGTACATTGTGCTAAACGTAGCCCCAAAATCGTTATAATTACCAGTCTTTTTTGCTTCTGCTAATGCATTCAAAACAGGAGTAGAATCAATACCAGTCGCGTTAAAAAACCCTAGCACGCCATCCACCATTTGTTGAGCGCCATACGTAGAATCACGAGTATTATTAATATGTTCTTCAGAAACTCGATCTTTAACCAAGAGCTTATTATAATTCTCTACAAGAGAATTATACTGGCTGTACAATTCACCTCCTTCAGCTAATAATCTCGCTCGTTCATTATAAAGAAGAATATTTTCATTGTGAGCTGCCTGCAATTTAGTGTACGCGTTATTTGTCGCCAAAGCCATTTGTCCTTGCTCCTTGATAAGGTCCTTGTTGACTTGTTTTGATAAATTAAAATCATCCATCATTCTCACTCCATCGCTTTTAATTAGAGTATTCTCTTGAAACACCGCATTATTTTCCTGCACTAACCTATCGTTCACTGCCCAGAAATGCTCGTTTTGTTCGGTTTGATGAGCAATAAAATCACGCATGGATTGTTCTTGCTGCTGTCTAATCCCAGCCAACTCTCTTGAAAATGTATCTTTTAAATTACGTATTTCATCACCGACATCAGCATTAGTATGTGAAATATCGGGATCGGTAGCAGAATCAACAGTACTTGGTTTTGTACGGTTAGATCCGTCATTCATACGATCAACAGCAATACTCGGTCCTTCACCACTAGGACCAGTACTGAACCCTGGTGCTTTTTCTTTCCCGGTTTTCTTTCTTTTACCCATCTCCAATAAATCGTAAATTTTACCAAGAATACTTTCTACAGGGTTAGGAGCGACATTGTATTCAGAGTATGTATTAGGTCTAGAAACATTCGGGATAAACAAAGTTTCAGGGCTAGTCATATTCTCGGTCGGATTTGAGCAACTCAATTGATGAGGTCTAAAGACCTCGAGTCTTGGTCGGGTTGGTTGGTTAGGAGGGTACCTGATCATTTATATTAAACTCATACATTATTAAAGCCGGCGTGGTTTAATTGATGGTCCAACAGGTATTCCACCAGGTCTTATTTGGTACGCAGCCACACCTTGAAACTTGTTACCAGTCCTTTGAGCATTGTAATTAAAAGCTAATTTTTCATTCCATTCGAGATTATGGATTTCTTGTTGTATAGGAATAATCAATTTATCAGGAGCGCGCAAGTCTTGAAATATTCTCCCTACAACAATAGTATTATCTTTTGGTCGTTCAATGATTCTCGCTCCACCACCGCCGGTAGTAAATGAAGCAACACTTCCGTCTTGAACATTAGAACCGAAATACGGTGCGTTATACCCAGAAGTACTTGGATCCCATCTTAAATTTGAATCTGGAGTTGATCTCTTCATTTGAGTAGACATAAACACTGCACCAACAGGTCCAACAACACCAGGTCTGAAAATTTCAATATTATTCCTGTAGTTATATTCAACGATATCTTCCATACACTACAACTCATACATTAATACGGTCTAAACTTTTTCAGCACCCCGCCTTCAGTATCAAACCCAGAAAAAGTTTCATCGTGGTTCATTTTTCGAAGCAATATACCTAGTTTCAAAGAAAACGATAATCCATTCAAATCCAACATAGTTTCATTGTTTCCAAGACTCAAATAAAAATCGATTTTTTGAAGAGGACTGCTTAATTCAAAACTAAAATACTTTTGAGGATCTACCATTAAAAAAAAAGTACCTGGATCAGTATAAAAAATAATATTCCCAGAATCGGTATTCACAGGCACACACGCCATTTGAGGACCAGTATTCCCAGATTCCACTACTCCTCTAGGTCGGTAATTATTTGTCGTTTGACCATGCGTAGTAGAATTAATGTACAAGTAATTAGGACCAGACAACAGCGCAGCATTAGGTGCAGTATACGAAACAGTACCTCCTTGAGTTCCAGAATTAAACCCGATCCATAATCTCGGATTATCGAATCCTTCACCTAAAGGAAATTTGAAATAAATCCCAGCAGCAACAAAAGTATACTTCATTGTAGATTGACTATACGTGACAGTAACTGCTCCAATCGCAGTCGTGATAATACTCTGTAGAGTTGCTTGCATCGTATCGGCAGTATAATTTCCTACAGGTATTGTAACAGTCACCCAAGTAGAATTATCAGTTGATACTTCAAACACATTATTATTACTAGTGAATACGTAATACGAAAAAGGGATATTTGCGCTCAAGATTTTCACAGCGACAACATTGTTCAATGTTTCTTTCCCACCAACAAAAAAGACCGGCCAATTTAGAGCAGATACACCCGCGATCAGCGATCCCATATTGTCCAAGGAATCCAATGCGAATTCGTAATAATCGTACGTATTGTTCAACCCATAGTTGTTCATTTATTATTACGTGCATACATTAATCAACTAATTTGAGTTACGACATTATTAGCTTTCAAAGTTATCATGGAATCGTAATGAACAAAGAATGTAAAAAGTGTTGCTTCATTAGACGCTCCGCATACTTGAGATTTCGTGTATACTGCCCGGAACTGGATTTCAGACATTTGCGCAGCATTCAAACCAGATACTTCCATCCCGTTACTAGTTTCTAAACCGATAGCCGTAGCAAAACAACCACTGCCAGAAACTCCAATCCCTGCAGTCGTATTATACACTGCTTGACCAGTAGTCTTGTCAATGTTTTTAATAGAAGTGTAATAGTCGTATTCAGGTAAAACACCGCTTGATGACGGTTGAATAGCCCATCTACTAATATTACATGCAGTTGATAATCGGTAATCCTATAATCAAACAAAAACATACCCCGACAATATTCAATGCTTTTTGTAATTCAATGTATGCTTCAGCACCGCCATTACTTACACTTCCATTAGGGAACGCGCATTCAACAGGACATGCAGGATGGTACTTTGTTCCGATCTGGTACTGGTACCCTCTCAAACTAGACAATCCATCAACTGAAGTATCAAAAAAGCACGCTCCTGAATCAACTAGTAAACTAGCTTGAGCACGTCTTTGAACTCCAAAAATACTTTTAACTGATCTTGAATTATCGTGGATAACAGCATTGACAATACTTGATCGGCCAGAAGTACTAGTATATGTTCTCCAGCATGAAAGTTTGAGCGGGATACCCGGTCCTTGCAATCCAGCCAAAAATTCTGCATCGTAACTAGCATCAAATTCCAAGACTTCAGGGATCAAACTGATATTACCAACAGCGTATGCGTTTGATCCACTTAACGCGACCATGTATGAATCATACAAGGTTGTAGTAACCCCAGTCGGGAATTGAGCGATAATACATGATTGAGGGCTTGCCAATACGATTTCAAAACATAGTTGTGAAGCCATATACTTTACAGGACCGAGTTTGGATTGAGTAGTCAACCCGGTCATCAATTGAATAGTGTACCGTCTAGTGACAGTTGTCCATGCGACTCCGTCAGTAGTACCTGCTGGAATGGAATACCCTGGGATAATATTCCCTTCAATCCCGGTATGTCCACACCCGATCGGGGCAGACATTGCAGCAGGAGTAGCTTGATAAAAAGCAGAGTACCCTTGAATATGTTTTACACGAGTTGGCAAGTACTGGTGTAACCCGCTATGATCAATATCAATTGTAGTATTCCCGATCCCGTCAGTAATTGTGCCTTGATCGACACATAAACTAGGATTACCGGATGTCCATTCGGTCAAGCATCTAATAAGCACATTATAATCTTCAATCTCTTCAAACGGTTGACCACCATATTTAACACTGACTTTTTGAAAAATACTCTGGATATTATTCTGGAATCTAACAACGATCCCTCGAGTAACTGCGCTAGTTCCAGTAGATACTAGCGCGTTTCCAGGCACCAATAAAGTAACATCCATTTCAAGAACAGTATTCGCGAAATTAACATACCCTTGAGCTGGGTATTCCACTTTAATTGTATTACCAGGGTAATATACTTGACCTCCTTTTGGTTGAATTCTAGGAGTTGTTTTTACTGAATGATTTGCTGCTTCAGGGTACGAAAAATTCGCATGAAACGGGATAACTTCAGGTGCTTCAGGTGTCCAACGGAAATGTGCTGCCATTCTTTTATATTAAACCCATACATTATTCACTCTATATCCCGTACATTATCGCTCTATCACTGCCTGGAATAGGTGCAGTTTCCCCCAATTTCCGGATCCAGACTTGTTCTTCTAGTTTTGGGACAAACAAGATATTATCAGGCACTGAAACTGCTCGTCGACTCCAGTCTCTATACATTTCATCTTCTTCTGTTGCAGTAACCACTACCCCGGTATCTTTCAACCTCTCTACTTCATGAGCTTTACTCCCGCCAAACCCAACCCCATCAATCAGGATCCTGGTACTGCCAATCATATGACAACTAATCAAATCGCCGACAATATGGTAATTCACAAACCTAGTACTCTTTACCAAAACAGGATTCGTAGGGGGCGCCCCCGAATTGTACCCGATTCCTATTTGTGAGTGACGGGCGGCGGCCCAGTACCTAGTAGGTGTTAGATTCATAACTGGCGGCGGCCCAGTACCTCTGCTATGCGGATACTTTTGGGTTAGACAATGTGCTGCTGATCCACCTAGAGAGTGACCGACGTATATTGTAGGGAGTGAAGTTGTGAGTTGTTCAGCGAATGGGATGATTGATAAATCGCAGTGTGCCGATGTCGCTAGTTGGATATCGTCTTGCTCGTCGAGGTTAGAATAGAGACCTCCGATATATGAACCTCTGATCCCAATGATTTGTGTTTTCCCGTCTGTCCATGAAGCTGCTCGTTTATTGTTTTTTAGTAATAGGAATGGTGAAATTTCTCGAGGATGTTCATCGTATAGCGAGAGTGCGAGTAAAAGAGGGATCCTGTCTTGTGGTGCAATGAATTGAAGTTGGGCAGGATTCATTTTTATAGTTAAAAAAGTTTTTTTATTTCAAATTTTACTATAGCGTTTTTATCGTGAAACCCGTATATTTCAGTTCTTCCATCTGACCATATTGCAGAGTGTTTAGCCGATGTAATTTTTATAAATGGTGATATTCCCCGGGGGTAGCCATCGTATAAAGATTGCTCAAATTTCGCTAATATATTACCGTGCTCGTGGTATATTTGTTTACGTAATTCAGAAGACATTTTTTTCACTGCGGGATTCATAAATTTATTTGTGAAACTCTTGATGGTCGTATAAATGAATAGACGAGTCTAGTGTGTGAATCCCAAATAGCCTTTATTTCAGTTTTTCCATCGGTCCAAGTAACAGACGACAAACTAATGTCGTAGCGTGAAAAGGTATTTCTTATTAACACGAATGGCGGGATTTCTAATATGTTTCCATATTTACCGATTTTATAGTGATAAAAAGATCTTGCTAATTTCCTGGCGATATCTTCAGACATTTTTATTTGTTTATAAACGTCTTCGTTGTTTGACATAAATAATGTTTCCTATTAGGTATGACGGTAATTGCGCTGTTTTCACTGTTGAACAAGTGAATTTATTTGGTGAACCGTGGGAGTATGGGTTCGAAGAGTATATTGTTATAAGCAGTTTAGATTACGAACGACCACCAGCAACTGATTTCAAGTTTGAGAGAGATCGTGGGAAACTGAGACCGATACATCGATACAATAGAGTTAAACGATTTGAATGGGTGCTGTACCAGATTCTTGGGTACCGCGGTGATGTCCCGCCAGAGATTGTGGATTTGGTTAGGAAAAAGTATGACAAGAGAAGAGGGTATATCTGGGCAAGCATTCAAAAGATTTTACAGAGAAATAAGTTGAGGGTTTATTATAACCGGATCGGGCAAATCATTTGGAGATTGACTGGTTGGAAAATTAATTTCGGAGATTCTTATTTGTTCTTGCAGGATTTGGTTAGGGATTTTCAATGCATGCAATTCAAAAAAATGGGGAAAAGAAAGTATTTCCCAAACTTGCGGTTTGTTGCATTAAAGATGCTGATTAGACATGGCGCTGATTTCGATTACCATGTCCCTCTTTTGAAAACAAAAAGTAAACTAAAAGGATTGGAAACTGTTTTTGAAAATATGATTGTTAAATGGGAAGAAGAAGAGGTGCTTAAATTGGATGTGGAGAAACATATGAAAAGTCTATTGTGTTTTCATCAGACAGATTTCGGATCGAGTATGAGAGGACTGATTAGTTTTAAAAATATCAATATGAATCTGAACATGTAGTTTGTCCAAAAAAAATGTCTGAAGAAAAAGTTGATATAATTGCTGAAGTAAAAGAAAATATTGCAAATGAAGTTAAAGAAATGAAATTGGAGGATTTTGCTGAACGGTACTTGAAATCTCAACATGAATTGATGGAAGTTTTAGTTCATGTGTTTATGAAATTTAATAAATTGGCTAGTATTTAGTGAATTGTCACATGAATTCTAGCGTTGGCAGCTTTAAAGTTATTCCCTGAACCACTATCTTGATATCCGTAAAATCTAAGATTGTCGTTGTTTAGCATTTTGAATGACGCGCATGTAGTCCAGAAATCAATCCCTGAATTGTTTTGCGAACCGTACCGTACAGCTGCGTTGTGTTCTATCCAGATATAGTTACTTCCTAATGCGTTCGAAGCTCGACATCCAGTCCATATTATTGTCACCCAAATAGTTCGACCCAAGTAGTTGTGCCATATATCTCCAGAACCTAGATCGAGAGCTTCCCCAGCAGTCTCGTAAACTCCCCAATTACCACAAATCTCGTCGTTTACGTTTGCCCAGCCGTCATCACCAGACATGGTATACGTGGTCATATTAACTGTGTTTGTAACAAGGGTGTCTACAACGACCCCGCAATCCTGAAATGTAGCCACTCCATTATTTTGAAATCGTAAATTAGGTTTTGAAGCACCGCTTAATCCGAAATATGCAGCACTCGAAGTATTATTACTTCCTTGGTACAAATATGAAATTTGTGCTGCGTTGGCACTACCTCTAGCCTGACCGAATGTATATGCCTCTACGTTACCAACGGTCGTGTTTGAATTAAGTATTTCTAGAGGGTATGTCGTTCCTGATAAATTTGTAGTTATTACACAGCCTCCGGTTCCTAAAATCCTGAATAGTTCTTGCTCAGTTGTTGAAGAAAGACCTGCATAGAAT
Organism: Bacteroidota bacterium; assembly: GCA_040385405.1. GTDB lineage: Bacteria > Bacteroidota > Bacteroidia > Sphingobacteriales > Sphingobacteriaceae > Daejeonella. The sequence goes on from JAZKHM010000284.1 coordinate 13,118, forward strand.
ACATGGCTATTAGTTGTTGCTGCGAGTTGATATTTAAAAGTATTTACCGCAGTACCGAGTCCATCAAACTGAAAAGCATTTGGAGCAGCTCCGTACATGCTGATTTTAGCACTTGTTAGAGTCGCAGGTAGAGTAATACTTGTTGCTGTTGCAACACCTAGGATCGGGGTGACTAGTGTTGGAGAGGTAGACAAAACAACTGCGGCTGTACCTGTTGAAGCTGTTACTCCCGTTCCTCCTGAAGCTACAGGTAGTGCTGTAGTTAGCGTTACTGCTCCTGAAACTCCGAATGTTCCAGTCACTGAAGAGTTTCCATTAGATGTGAATCCACCAGTACCGAGAACTGTGAATAAAGTATTTGAAGCTGAAGATGAAGTCGCAGCGTAGAATACATGGTTTGCACCGGTTGTATGTACTTGATATTTTAAAACTCCAGCAGCTGTTCCGAACCCAATGTATTCGTGAGCATTGTGTAGTGATCCTTCGTAAAATACTAGTTTACGATTAGGGGCATTAGCTCCCTCTGTAACATATACTCCTGTCGTAGAGTCTGCATATGCCCGAAGTGAGATATTACCGCCAGTATGACCGAGGTAGAAATTATTAGACACGCTGCCTGAACTAGTATAACTATATGTAAGCTGAGCAGAATTGTTTGTTGTATTTGATTGTCCAAACAAGTTGTATACAGTAGTAGCCGCTGCAGCAAATATTGTTAGACCGCTATATGATCCTGATGGAGAAAGTGTTATACTAGTTTGCCCTGTGATTGCAGGAGTCGTGATTGTCGGAGTTACGAGTGCTGGTGATGTTGCTAATACAGTAACTCCTGAACCTGTAGCTGTTGTTGAACCCGTCCCTCCATTTGCTATAGGGAGAGCTGTTCCTGAATATGTGAATGCGAGTGTTCCAGAAGTTGTTACTGGTGAACCAGTGATTGATAGGAATGCTGGGACTGTTGCTGCGACTGAAGTTACTGTGCCTGTGCCTGGAGCTGATGGAGTTTGCCAAGAGAGGGTAGTACCGTTTGAAGTGAGGACTTGAGTGTTTGTACCGACTGTTGTTAGACCGGTTCCTCCATTAGCTGTAGGGATCGCAGTGCCTGAATATGTGATTGCGAGTGTTCCAGAAGTCGTTACTGGTGAGCCGGTGATTGAGAGGAATGCTGGGACTGTTGCTGCAACTGAAGTTACTGTACCA
>JAZKHM010000284.1:14417-23534 GCA_040385405.1 Bacteroidota bacterium
GCCGGTGATTGAGAGGAATGCTGGGACTGTTGCTGCAACTGAAGTTACTGTACCATTTGTCGCTGGGGTTGTCCATGCCGGAACTCCTGCTACAATTGTAAGCAAATCCCCATTCGATCCGACTGTTGTAAGACCTGTTCCTCCATTAGCTGTAGGGATCGCAGTGCCTGAATAAGTGATTGCGAGTGTTCCAGAAGTCGTTACTGGTGAGCCGGTGATTGAGAGGAATGCTGGGACTGTTGCTGCAACTGAAGTTACTGTGCCTGTGCCTGGAGCTGATGGAGTTTGCCAAGAGAGGGTAGTACCGTTTGAAGTGAGGACTTGAGTGTTTGTACCGACTGTTGTTAGACCAGTTCCTCCATTAGCTGTAGGGATCGCAGTGCCTGAATATGTGATGGCTAGAGTGCCTGAATTAGTTACTGGTGAGTTTGCAACAGAAAGGAATGCAGGGACTGATGCTCCGACTGAAGTTACTGTACCTGTACCTGGAGCTGCTGGAGTTTGCCAAGAGAGGGTAGTACCGTTTGAAGTTAGGACTTGAGTGTTTGTACCGACTGTTGTTAGACCAGTTCCTCCATTTGCTGTAGGGAGAGCTGTGCCTGAATATGTGAATGCTAGTGTTCCAGAAGAAATTATAGGGCCAGTAACAGATAGGAATGACGGGGTTGATGCTCCAACCGAAGTTACGGTTCCCACGCCAGGGAGTGACGTGCCGGCTGTCCAGAAAGTCGAGCCAGCCCCATTTGTTGTTAGTACTTGACCAGTTATACCGACGTTTGGAGGAAGAGTAAGAATATACGCTCCGGTAGAAGGAGGTGCAATAGTTACTAGACTTGTTCCATTAGTAAGTGTGATTGTTCGGAATGTCTCTGATCGAGTCCCATTATCTAGTGATTTCATTTATATTAGTTCCATACATTATTCATCTGTGAAATAAGTGATATTGCCTTTAAATGAAGCTGTATACGATCCACTAACCACTACATTAAAATTATAAGGTGTTCCTTCCAGTGACCATTCAGCTACTAGTGGTATACTTTGACCTTGCATGCAACTGAATACTATTGTATACCCGTCTGCAGTCCATAAAGCTGAAGGAGGGATGAATAAAGGAGCAATTTGCGGAGTGAATGTATACCCTTCTTCATACAATATAGGTTTATAACCGCCATTCATAGTTATTGCTGCAGGAAAAGGGATTGGACCTACATAGCCGTTTGGGAAACTTGCTGCTGACATGGCTCCTACGAAATCCAAGTCTATAGATGTTCCTGCTACATAACATTTGAACGGTAGACCGGTGACTACAGGATATCTCGGGAAATATACAAAATCATTTTGAAAGCCTCCAAATTGAGCCGATGCTTCGAACCAGACAGTTACTACTTTACCAATTTTCACATAGTAGCCTTCTCCTAAATTATTGTATTGATCTTTCCAATTCTCCATATGAAGAATATCACCACCGCCGGGTTTTAGAGATTGAACTAGCGGAGTCCATGTACCGAATTGGTAATCTAAATTAGCACCATCGATGACTAGATTATTTGTGTTTACAGTTGTTGAATTGTTGGTAGTAGTGTTTAGGGTTGTAGTGTTGATTGTAGGAACCGCTAAATTAGTTGTGTTGACCGTAGTAGCATTTACAGTTGTTGCATTTACAGTTACAGCAGTCGATGTTGTAGCAACTACTGTGTTAGTAGATACATTTGTAGATTCTATATCTACCGCATCAACTGTATTTGTAGATACAGACGTCGCTGTTATATCAACAGTATTAATTACAGGAACTTGGAGCTGATTTCCGATAACAAGATTATATGGACTAGGATATGGCGAAGTGTTTGATGTATGTTTCATTTTATATTATACACATACATTAAAGAACCCCTGTATAACCGTGAGGGTAGACTCGGTATGCCTGACCGTCTTCTCTGAATTCTCCTTTTGCGTCTTCAGGGTGGAAAGAAATGTATTTTAAAGCTTCAAATGTTGTCATTGCTCCACCTACTCCTCCTTTAGATAAGCCGTCTAGTGTCTTGAAGCCTGATAAAGATTTAAAGTGTCGTTGAGGTATTGCTAGACGTTTACGTTGTTTGCTCGGACTGGAATTATTAATAATGTTATCACGAACTGATGCTGCGGTATAGATATTTTCTGCAGCATGGTTTAAAGAAATGCCTTTAAGTTTCTTGACAATAGTTCCATCGCCGGCAGTCATTATATATGATTTCGGTCCACAAGAAACGAATTGTTTGATTCCTTCGTGTTTAGATTCAAAGTCTTCAGTTTCCCAATCACCCAAGCAATCACCTTCAGGAGTAGTGTATTGATCTTCAGTGAATGAATAAAGAACTGAATCAGTATCACACATGACCATTCTTGGAGATTGACCAGGAGGATCGATTCTCTGCATTTCCTTGTCTAGTTTCATTCTACCATATGACGTTACTGCGACGGCCCATGGTAAATATCCTTTGTCGAGAACAGGTTTGGTTACTTGACGATTTTGCTTGTAGTCAAACATTATATGACCACCTAGTACTGATACTTTACTTAGATGGTTCTTGTTCTCTAATAAATTAGTATAAAAATCCCAAGATTCTTTTGTTGCGTGTCCGACAAGTTCAGTTGATGGATGGTCGACTGATTCTGCGTGTTTGCCCCATGCTGCTGTAATAGGGCCTTTTGCGACTTGTTTCTTCACCGCGTTCTTCTTCCAGGTTGTAATATCATCACACGGTACTCCGAATTTAGACATTGTTTCTGTGATCCGATTGTAGTCTAGAGGATTGATTGTTTTACTATGCTGCATTTTGCATTTGTAAAGCAACGAGAGAGGACCACCATTCCATGGTGCTGTAGTTGATTTGTACCGATCTGCTCGATAGATTTTAGTCACCACTGCTCCTTTACTGATTTCGTACTTTAACATTTCACTGAATACTGGGTACTTGAATACTTTGTGACATGTAGGCATAACTCTTGAGCCGTCATGGACCTGGATAGATTGATGATACCTTTCAGAATTAGGGATAATGTCCACTACTAACAAACCAAAGAAATTATCGCAATAGTCATGCAAGTCTTGAGATGTGACTTGAATGATTTTTGATTTTCGGGATTTATGCTCCAAAGCTTGTTTCTTTTGTTCAATAGTATGTTTACATCTGATTTGAAATGCTGTTTCATAGAATAGCGGATCTTCGTAGTGAAAGCAGCATGGATAGTAACAAGGATCATGTACTTCGATTATTGGAGTTCCTACCGGGTACATATTTTCCTTGTCTAGTTGGACCGAAGGATAGGATGATTGAATGTCTTGGTAGTGCATATTAGTGTTGTTGATATAACTGAAAATATTCGTGATACCACCCCTCATTGCGAGTTTAGCAAAGTAATGTTCCATTGGTTCCAAGACTGCTGCGTTTGATTGAGTGAACTCTTCTACTTGTTCCAGAGTCATTGTTTTTGGGGTGATGTCTTTACAAAAATCTAGTAATAGTACTTTATGGATATGCCCCGCCATTGTTGGAAAGAACCATGGTGAGACTTGACAATGAGGATGTGATTCGAGATTTTCAAGGAACCCATAATGGTACTGCATTGCTACTTCTTTAAGAATTTCCACATCGTTTATACAGTACAGTTTACGTTGTTCTCGGTAGTTCCATTCTTGACCTGTAGCAGTGAATTCATCGTGCCATTTATGGAAATCTTCAATATCGTTTTTGGATTTCGAGTACCGCATATCGAAATACGATTTGTCTGGTAGAGGACCAGAGTATTCCAGATTTTCTAGTTTTGAAAACATATGTGGAAAGTATCCTTTACGCATTGGGATTTCAAAAGATTTAGCTAGAGAGGCCAAAGACATTGTTAGATGGAACAAAGAGTCTTGGAAGATTAATCGGTCTGCTACTACTAAACGCATGAATTTCGTTCCTTTCAAGACTGGTTTAAGTTGGTCTGGTCGATTCTTGAGGTACGAGAACAATAATCGTGTATCGTATCCTGAACCGTTGTGAGCTATAAGGATATTGTAACCTTGGTTATGAGCCATAAAGAAATCAAGAAAAGCGTTTGGGTCTTCGTACTCTACTCTTTCGTTTGTGAATCCGTTGATCGCATAAAGGTAGTTGGGGAGTTGATCGCACCGTTGTTTGACAATGAATTTGAATTCTCCATTTTCAATTGTAAAGTGACCTTGATCGTCAACTTGGAATTCTTTGACTGTTTCTTCAGTATTAATGAAATGTGATTCGATATCGTAAAACCATAATTTATAGTCGGGTTTTAGTTTTTTTTGAGTGGTCGTTGATTCGTGGAATACTTTTTTGTTTGGTGGTGCGTACAATGGGCAGCGGTGGTCCTTTACATCCTTGTATAAGCCAGTACAGAAATGACAAGAAGTTAGATGGCATACATGTCGTTTGTCTTGACGGTACTTGGCCCCGCAATCTTCACATTCTTTAAACGTTCGTAAATTATTGTTGGCTGTTTCTTCACCACATCTACAAGAGGTTGAACGGTGACCTGTATAGAAATCACAACATGTAACACAAAATCTATAACTGTTTGAATTTTTCAAGTACTTGCCGAATTCTCTAATACCTGTAATGTAGCAGTAATGGCTGGTTTCAATATCGTGATAAATATAAATAGATTTGTCCTGAAATGTTTGACCGACAATGAAGTGAGGGATTCCAAATTTGTTTGAGAATATAACGACTCGGTATTCCGGATAGAGATTAACGAATTGATCGAGTTCCAAAATTGTGACTTTTAATGGGTCTTCAAACGCGCAGTCGAGTTGGAGGTTGAGACATGTATCGTAAAAGTTCCGTTGTTTTAATCCTTCTATTTTCTTTTCGTGTCGGTAATAGCCTCTCATTAAAGCTACCGCTGCACATCCAATTTGGTCTGGAAGTTCGGTCTCCCATAAATGTATTCCTTTGATGTTTTGCGCGTTTTTAAACTTTGAAGCACCACCGTCGTCAATACTTGCTCGGTTGACCATGAACTTGAAATCAACGTCTGTTAATTGAAGGTCAGGTCTTGAACCATTAGCTAAAGCCTAGGTTTTAAATTTTAATATACATTCTCAAACATTTCCCATAATAATCCAGCTCGAACTTCACGTAAACGCACATTTTGACGGACAGCTCGATGTCCGTCATTGTTCCAATTCTCCATGAATAGTACACCTCGAGTTCGGGCTAGTGTAGTTTGAGGATGCCACTCCTTGTATATATCGACAAGTCGTCTTGTTGCTAATCGTAATGCATCTGCGATAACTTCGATACTTTGTAGATCATCGTAACGTGCACCAGCACGAACAGTTGGAATAACTGTGACTAGTACTGGGAACAATCCTTGCATTTCCTGTTCAATCACGACTTGAAGTCTTCGGCCTCTAGCTGGTGGTAATGGAAGTACTCGATGATTCATTGGTTGACGATTCATTTTTTAAAGGGAACTAGCGCGTGTAGGACATTTTTCATGATCTATAAAAAGTGATCTAACGTATTTAGCCGAGATTAAAAAAGTTTATTTCAAGATCTGCCAAGAGTATTGGCAACATGTTCATCCATGGTGATTACTGGCGGGGTGGCGGGCTGTTCTTCTTTCTTTAATGCGCAAATTATTAAATCTATGATTGCGTTGGACTTGTGTTTTGGTGTTACTCCCAAGTACTCACTGAATATCAAAAGAATTAATGTGATTATTTGAATGCCGTATTGTACTAAATCTTTATTCTCCATTTATATATGTACTCATACATTATCGACACTCCATGAGTTCTTGATCTTTGTTTTACATGATGGGCATTGAATATATACTGAAGATGGAGTGGTGAATGTAGGTTTCTTTGGCGGATTGAGAATTGATGAAGCAGTGATTACTGCATTGTAGCGAGTAATTGAGAATAGATATGGTTCAGAGTGATAAGCCCAAAAGAAACAACCTATAAATGGATTCTTCAAAGTGGTGCACACTTTGACCAATTCTTCCTTGAATAATAATCCAGCTTTAATTAAATCTCCATCTTTTGGCCAAGAGTGTTCACCGATCATGAACCCGACATTGATCAAACCTTTGTAAACTTCTTGGAACGCTCTGATTGATTTTACAGTATCGAAATCTGCTCCTGCGTCATAGGCCATGACGTTTACTTGATCAATGAGTTTGTGACATTGTTGTAGAGCTAAAAGGTTCATACCAGAGTAATGATCGTTTGGTTTTTGTGGATATACACCGGTACAAAAACAAGTGTATGATAAAATTTTCCCAGGCATAAGTTTACGGAGATTATCGATTGCGTAAACAGGTGTAGTATTATCATCGACACCGACTTCCCAATCGAGATCAATACCGTCACATCCGAGATCGTTCATCAAGTCGATAATCGCGACAGTGTTTACAGATTTCTTCATTGACCAATATGAACCACCGCCAACTGCTAATAGAACCCTGACATTACGATTTTGTAATCTTTTGATACAGTATTTAAGTGTTTCAAAAGTACACGTGAAATCAAGACCTGTTCCTACAAATGTATTTTGTCCTTTGGTGTATAAAAGATCAGGAAGTGCGAATGAGAGGTAAATCATATTGATTTCTTGTTGAATATTAAGTAATTGATATTCAGGTGCTGGTTTCCATGACTCGTAATAACAACCAATGTTTTGCATTTTTTTGGGGTGAAACGCGAGTTTACGTTAAAAAGAAAAATGATTGGGTGTGGTAAATCTCCAAGAAGAATTCATCGACACAATAAAATAGAAAAAATTTTGGGTAGTATTTGTTTGAAGAAATTGGCTGCTGAATCGGGGCTTGATGTGGATCATGTTTTGGTGAAGATTAAATTAGTTCGTTATTTGAAACGAGTATTGAAAAAGAGTATTGCTCATGTCGAAACCGAAAATAGAAATACTATTACTGTAATTGATATTTTAAAAGGAGTCGAGGATGTAGGTTTAACTGAAAATGGGTTTTATTGAATTAATATATGAGATATTGAAACATAGTACCCTGTCGATGAAGCATTTTTAGAAACTAGGCCGGTCAAGTAATGACTATTATTGGTAGTTGTTGTAAAAGCGATACTTGGGATAGTTAGGATTGTAGAATCTGTTCCGTTCAAGTATAAATCTGTAGTTCCTATTACATTCCCATCCAAGTACCATGTTACTAAACCTCTATTGCTAGTTCTTGAAACAATAAATCGTAATGTATATGTACCCGGTAAGATTTGGAAATCAATTGTACGGAATGAATCATTAAGTGCTGGAACTCCTGGACCATTGAACATCCCCATTAAACCATAGCCTGAATTACTGATAATCATTGTTGTTGCTACACCTGATAACCATATTGACTGGATATGCATGAAATTTGTACTTGTGTAGCCTTGTAATGCTGCTGTTCCTTGAGCTCCTTGTATTCCTTGGATTCCTTGTAAACCTTGTGAACCTGTGAATCCTTGGACACCTTGAGAGCCTGGATAGCCAGTCAATCCTTGAGGACCAGTCAATCCTTGAGGACCTGTTGCTCCTTGTGGACCTGTTGCTCCAGTTAATCCTTGAGGACCAACTGGTCCTTGAATAGTGAATGTATTACTCATATTCTTCATATCTTTATACACATTCATTTTTATTTTAACATGTCTAATACTTCAAATGTGGAAAGATGATTTGTACAGCCTAGACATACGTACCTAACTTTGTGTCTTGTAATACGTACTGGAGCGCAGCATTTTAAACAGATATTAAACTCACATAGTGAACACTTGACATGGTGAAGACAATCGAAACCGCAATTTTTACAAATCATTTTTTATTTGTGAAGCACCGAGGTCGATGGTGACCAAACCATCTGCATCGTAATTTCCACACATACCTCCATACTTGAAAGGGTCAATGGATGTCTTTTTAGTTTCAGGTGTAGGTGGTAATTTAGAATGTTTTTTATTTTTGCTTTTAGAAAGAGGTTTCATTATTTTTTAGTAAAAGAAGATATTATTTACAAAAATTTTCATAAAAGAACCCGTGGGCATATGATTTACATGTAATACAAATTCGTATCTCGGCGTCAGAGAAAAAAGGTTTAAATGTAAAAAAACAATTTTTACAAATAAATATCTTTTTACAAATAATACATTGAATGAAAGAATTGGCTTCATTATTACATTTTATACATTTAATACAAGCTGCACCTGATTCATCTCGAGTGATATTATCACTTTCCATACTTTTTGCATCTTCAGTAGAAATATTCCCCATTTTTTTACAAGCAACTTGAAATTAACAGAAAATATAAAATTAAGTTTCTGTTAATTTCAAGTTGATTTACTTTTAACATAGTAATTTTATGTTCTACTTCCATTGTTTTTAAATTTTAAGATAAGGTTTGCTTTTTATACGCTGTGGGCTCATGGATCGGGGCTGACGAATTAGGCTTGTGAAACCAGGCTCATGAATCGAGGCTTACGAATTAGGCTTGTGAAACCAGGCTCATGAATCGGGGCTTACGAATTAGGAAGGTTGCTTTTGAAGCGTATTTCCTTAAATAAAGAGAGATTTCCCTCTTTTTGAAAATTTAAAAACAAATATGGCTGGTCGTGGAAAAGATGCAACTTTGATTCTTCAACATCTCAATGGAGATATAATTGACCGCTACCAACAGAATCATGCTCTTCAAACTCGTGATTCTATTCCCAGAAGATTGCATAGAGTCGGATTACGTAATATCGATCGGATTTCAAAAGGTTCCTTGAAACGAATGGCACGCCGTGGCGGGGTGAAGAGGATGTCTGATTCTTGTATTCCGGTTATTAGGAACAAGTTGAAAGAATATCTACAAGCTGTTTTAAAAGATGCTGTCATTTTGGTTGATCATGCAAAGAGAAAAACTGTTACTGTTGAAGATGTGGTACGAGCAGTAAGAAGACAAGGCAAAACTCTTTATGGGTTTTAATAAAAATGCATAAACCAGGAATTGAACCTCGATTTCCCGGGTGGAAGCCGGACGTGTTACCGTTACACTATATATGCTTACGTAATGTCCGAACGCGTGTCGGAGTTTGGGGGTGATCTAGGCTGTGCAGATCTAGGG
>JAZKHM010000285.1:0-14421 GCA_040385405.1 Bacteroidota bacterium
CTTAATCGAAAGATACAACTAACCCTTTATGTTTAATACGGGTCGCGATTATTTTTGGTATACCAGGCACGATGTCATTATAACATCTCCAACACAAATTTTCGTATCTCGAATAATTATTACATCTGGTGCACCTATTTCCTTTATTTCGAGATATTTTTCTAGTGTTCACAATTTTCTTTACTTCGTTCATTTCTCGTTTACCTAGAAAACACAGAAAAAGAAATCTCAAACGCAAAATTCATCAGGCAACGTAAGTTCGACATTTGGACAAAAGAGATTGCACACCTTCATTTCATTTGTGTGTCGCCCAATCTGAAAAATGGTATTTTGATATGGACACGAACAGTCAAGCCTTTTGTATGTGAAAAAAGTACTTACAGTGGAAGCACAAGTTCCTTTACATCGCTTTGTCCTTCTACATTTTCGTTTGGTGTTACGTATGTCAAATTCGATATGAACCCTCGTTAGATCTAATTCTAAATGTGAATGGGACCAATTGTTCCAACCCACAGGTCGTTCAATAACCAATTCAGTAGACTCTAGAAAAGGAATCGGTTTGAAATCGATAGGGTCGACCTTATACATTTCAGAAATAATGCAGCGTTTGCGAAAATCGACATACTGGAAAATACAAGCTAGGACATCGAAATTAAGTTTTCTCAATTTTCCCATTTATCCTCAACAACAAGAAAAAGTTTTCTAAATCATAGGTAAAAGGAAAAGATGAAAGGTGAAGAAATTACTCCTGAGCAATATCAACAAGTTTTAGAAACGATAAAGCGATTGGAAAGTGATGGAAAGGTCCCCTCTTGGTTTGACATAAACAGTTCTTCTTTTTGTTTTTCGTTCACAGACGATAAGGGAAAAACTCATCAGGGGCCACATGTCAAATACAAAGATATATCCGAGGAACCTCGTGAAAAAGGAAATTTTTATTGAGTTTACCTCCCCAATTTTCTAAACCATAAATAAAAAGGAAACACAATAGGTAAATGAATAACTATTTTCAAGAACTTCAACAGGTTACGCGTGAATACAAAGGTAATGATTTGAAAGGAGCTTTGCAGGTGGTTCATGACAAATACAATAAGCAACCTGAAAAGGGTCCTCGCAAAGAAAAACGACAGCGTAAAACAAAAAAGTAAACGTTATGTTATTTTTTAATTTCCCTTCGTAAACACAAAAAGTAAATGGAATCGGAAGCAAGTAAGGTGCGTGGCAGGCCTCGAAAAGGTGAGGGAGAAGAGAAATCTCCTTATGTTTTCAAAAGTACTAAAGATAGGTACCGCTTGTCTTTTAAATTGAAATCAAGTGTCGTGGTTTTAGGAGATTACCCCAATTTGCGTTTGATCCGCGATGACACGGGAATCAATTTGTCAACGCTCTCAAACATGTTGACTCAGAAAGGGAACACGTATTACGGACGATGTTTATCAATTGAACGCATTTGAAAACTTTTTTGTATTTCTTACTACAACAAGGAAAAATGAAATCTTGCAAAAAATGCAATAAACAGATACCTTTTAATAGATCATATTGTTCTAATTGTTGGTCTTCTTTCTCCGCATGTCCCTCTCAAGGATGCTCTGGAAGATTGACTGAGAAATGGAAGAAAGTGTGCACCTTCTGTTGGTTGAAAGAAAAGGAATTCGCTTATAATTAATTCATACAAATGCTTACCAGGTTGCTATGGGTTGCTCTTGAGAAAGCAGTGTACCTCAGATTTATATTAACAAACATTCGATGACCCCACTCGTGTATCGTAAAGGGTTTATCAAACGTTTGCCCCTGTGCTTTATGAACTGTCATAGCAAACCCACATAGAAGGAACTCTTGGAGATTGCATTCGACCTGTCTTCCCTTGGTATCAGTCTTCGTGACATTGTCGATATCGAATTCTAATACATCTCCTTTTTTGGGATTTTCAAAGACGTACTTTCCATTAAAGATCCCCTTAGCAATCCAACAACTACCCTTAATAACGCTCACTTCTTCGCGAGTGAAGTTTTTACGTGCGACGAATGGGACACCCCTGGAAATAACCAAGTCTTGTGAAAAGTCTTCCACTATGTCGTAATCGTTCTTTTCGTTTTCCATTTTCTTCACTTCCCAAATGTCTTTTCCAGATTTTGAGTAACGTTCCATGCAAACCTTATTGACTTGCCGACAACGCCTGTTTGTAGCACAAATGTTCAAGTCGGTCTCGGTTTGTCTAAAGAATTCCTTACGTGCACTGCCGTTTTCCAATATCTCACCCAAGTATGTTTTCATCATTGGATCAGAAGCCGCTCGATAATTTTTGTGAAGAATGATCAAATTCCCCTTTGCAATTTCCTTTACAACCTGACTTTCGAGATAAAAGGACGCGTGTCCAGTCTCTTTTCCTTCAACAGGGGGAATCTGGTTGACGTCTCCAAAAAGGAAGATTCGTGAACCCAAAAGAGAGTATACGTAAAGACGTTTCCACAGCTCGCCTGTTACTTGAGAAATCTCGTCTACGAGGAGTACGTCTGGGATGTTTGCTCCTGTTTCGGAAACGCGCATATCACCATTTTTCCCCCAGAGACCAAGTGTCTTATGAATCGTGCGCCCATCGACGTTATCTGCAGCCCGATTTTGAAAGGCTATCTTTTTAACATTCAACCCTTGTGCCGTGAGATAATCGTAAAAGTTACGAAGTATGTAACTCTTTCCGTCCCCGGGGCCGCCCTGAATACGTGCTGAGTGAAATTTATCCAACTCTTCACAGCCCAAACCTTCAAAATTGTCGACTTGTTTTTTCCAAGTGGAGTAGTCTGACATGTTATGTGTTGCAAGGAAATCCTTCATGTTGACGACTTTAGAGAAATTCGTTGGTGGGGCACTTGCGGAGTACTTGTCAGAAGAATCGAGTACCTTCTGCATTTCGCTTGTGAATTCAGATTTTCGAATGGCCACACAGTCAGTGTTCATAGAAACGATTTTCGAGAAGTCACCGCCTGTCATTATCACGGCAAGATCATATACTGCAATGTTAGCCTGCTCCATGACTTGCCTTCGGATGTACGACAAGGTATTCAAATCAATACTTTGAGAATACTTAATGACCCTGAACAAGTCGAATCCATGGATGTCTTTGGAATACACCTGACTAATCGTCGACTCGTATCCACTAGTCTTCATCTTTTGATAAAAATCGAGTGCGGCAGAATACGTGGACGCATGAATGCTTTCTAGTATTTGACGACGACTCTTCTTTTTCAAAGTGCCGATCATCATATTGACAATGCTTTTTGCGTCTTTGGGAGAGTTCGTCTTTCTCACTTCGTCAATGAACTTTTGGAAGTACGCCTTATCGAAACGTTTTCCCGCAATCAACATGTGAGTAATTACGTGGGGTATCTTCTGTTTTTGAAGGAATTGGACTGTTACGTGAGAGAAAACACCATTACCTTTGCATGGAAACACGTTTTCATTCTCTATGAAGTATGCTCCAGGTGAATTTCCATTGTTTGATTTCTCGGCATCGTATTCTTCCCATTGATTGAATATATCGAACACCGCAAAATCTCCAGACATATTGTAAAGTGCCTCCGTGTAATTCTTCCGTTTGTCGTAACACACCTGATCGTGAACAGGAATATCAATGAACTTTCCTTTTGAAATACACGGCTTGTTAGACTCAAGGAGATCATATGTAAACTTATCAAAAGTAGACATGGGGAGCACTCCATCGTAAATCTTATCAAGGATGACTTTAGACAATTGGGGAACACTTTGATTTTTAAATGGAATCTCATGTGCCTTACATATCCTTTGAACAGCTAATACGTTAGCATTTACAACCACTTCGTTACCATCGTCCAAAGCAATCGATATGAAATTAGTGGTGTCTTTGGAAGTATGGATTATGCGACAGTAGGGAATAACTCCATCGGAAAACAAAATAATGTCTTTGAAGATGTTCGCCATACAAAAGTTTGCTGGTTCGCTTTGAAAAATTCCCGTTTCCTTGACATCGCAAATAACAAACATCGTGTTCGTGTGTTCTCCGTTCAACTCAAGTACCTTATTGACAAGATCCTTCTCGTACTGAATGTATATGACATTCTTTTCATTAGCCTTCTCAGTTTCCTTTTTCATAACCTGCTTGTTTTTCTTTTTATCTTCAGTGTGCGTAATACCATCACCAGTTACCTTTGTAGCACCCACACGTTTCCGAACCGATTCTTTCAAATCTTCGTCAACGACTTCGCTGATATGGTTGTTGTGGATGAATAGAATAATGGACGGTAGAGAATTAATTTGAAGTGTCCATGGGACTACCTTACCACTTTTTTTGGTGATAGTGTGCGTAGTTTCCATAAACTTTATGAATTCGACATCCTTCACCTTTTCGATGTATGGGCAAACGTCGACTATGTTCTTCATGCTATCGAGAATGTAATATGGAGCCAAACGCCCCGTTTCTTCTAGGATCTTCTTAGACACACGTTCGATATAGGTGTACCGACATCCAGCGTCTAAAGAACGTACTCCAAGAGCTTCACACAACCATTTATCATTGTGGATGGCTTTGAATTCAAGACCCCTGTGAACCTTACCCCACCCGTTTCGGAGGGTAGTGGGCACACATGTCCCATGTGGAATGTACTTTTCACGCGCTTGGAACATTTTTCCATCGTTGTACAGCAAAGTTTCACTGAGTAGTTCTTTTTTAGTTTCCGTATTGATAAGGGACGTGACACGTGTTTCGAGTAAACACCAAGCCACACCATCGCTTCCTTCGTTATCATAAAATTCATCACGGAAAAGATTATCCGTAATTTCCTTTAGTTGTCGTTTTCGTTTGGGAGCTTTCGACGACAATTCAACATTACCAGTTCTAACTGTTGAACGACTTTCGCTAAAAACGTGGTAATGTAACACACCCTGACTATCTCTTATGGGTTCGTGTGAATATTTACTTTCAAATTCAGCATGTGCCTTTACGATCTCGCGTTGCTTCTTCTTAGTACGTCTTTCTGCAAAAATGGCGTCTTCTTCACTTGCAGTACCTTCTGTAATACCTTTGTAGGGAGGTGGGTGGTTAGGATCAGTGTCCAATTTGCGAAAATATTCAATGAAATAGACGGTGTAAGAATACATATACATTCTCTCTTCAACTGGCTTTTTAACGCGGGGTTTCCTAACACGCGGAGGTTTATCTACAAGGAGTGAAGCCGGTGCCTTTTTAATAATTCGTTTGGCGACAGGTGTATCGATCTTCTTCCTACGAACCCTCTTGACCAATTTTTCAAAGGTCTTAGTATTTGTTTTCGTTAGGCCACCTTTGAGATTGACAACGCGATCACCCTTTTTGAATAATGTCAATCTTCCCTTTAGAATTGGAGTAGCGATTTCAAAGCCATCACTGACAGGGTTGTAAATGTATTTCACTTTAGCCGACCTGTTATATCCTTCAGCGTCCAGCAATGCGACGGGAGAAACCTTCCCTGCCTTGTTTTCAAACTGATTGGTTTCTGGGTTGTAATTGAGACGAAAATTACCCTTTCGGAACGCGAACTTCTCTTTTGGAATGAATGACGTCATTTTTGTTCCTTACTTGCTTTACTTGTAGATTTACAAAAAAAAATTTCAAATTTTTAAAAGAATTTACTGCGTTTGGTTTCTTTTGTATATCATAGTGTAGGAACGAACAAATGGCCAGAGTAGCAAAATCGGTACACGCACGACCTAAGAAAGGGGTCATTCCTAAGCAATTCCTACCATTCCTTAAAAGAACGAAGACTGCTACAACTGTGGCTAAAAAGAGACGTGCCGTACACGACGCACATGTCAGAGGCGGTATTAAGGCAGCCCTTTCGAGGAGATTGGGTGTAGGACCCGCGAGAACATACCTAGTGTAATAACATTCCACCCAATTGATTTTATTAGATACATGCAAAAACATACGCGTAACTGCGTTAGATTTTTGTACGTATGTAAATAGACACGACTGCGCTTCCTTTTTAATTAGGCACCTTGAGAATTGAGTATAACGAATTTGTAGATTTTATAAATGAGACGGTGCTTCTTGTTGTTACGGAGATTGATTTGTATGTAATCGTACTCTTTCTTGAAAAGACTTTGCATAATTAGCAGCCAGTCTGAGAAAGGCATTTCGAGATCGAAAGTATCGTGGATTGTTTCAAGTTCCTTCGGTGACGATTCGAAAAACATAACTGCCGTCAAATTCTCACGTATCAGACTTGGTATACACCTGAATTTTTGTACAGCAAAGATTACGCTAATTTTCAAGTGCCTGCAATTTGAGATGAGAATGGACAGCAAGTCAGTATGACTACGACTGAAACAAGCACTCGCAATGGAATCATCAAACACGAGAAGGATATTTGAGGCAAGTGATTTACCGTACTTCTCAATGATTTCAGTCTGCTCTTCGACAAGTTCCTCTATGATGCCGATCGAATATTTTGTATGAAAATCTTCTGGGTCCATTGTTGTAATATGGGGTTTGATTCTCTTTACCCGAAGTAGTTCTACATCAGGACCATAAGTCTCGAGGCGTCGCTCATTTTCGTTGGCAGCTATTTCACAACGAACCACGTAATCGAGATCGACGTTAAACGTGAGAAAGCGTTCCGAAAGGAACTTTTTGAAGTCCTTATCGAGTTTACCCGAAGGATTAACCGTAATACAGCGATTGAATTTCTCTTTGTAGATTTTGAAAGCCAGCTTTCTTAGAAGGCGACTTTTCCCCTTTCCAATACCACCGGAGGCTGCCAAAGTGAATGTGCTCTCTGCTTCTGGCACTAGTAGAGTACGTGATGATACAGCCTGGTTGTCTTCTTCAATTGGCATTTCTTATTTACATCATGTCTTCGATAAAAAGTCTACAACCAAATTCGGAATCCTGCGCTATCAGACGTATCACCCACTTTGCTTTTTGAACGTACGGTTTCGTACCCATCGTAATTCATTGGCGGAACAGGGTCAGGTGCCGGCATAGCAAGACGACTTGAGATTTCACTTATCAAACCTTCCTTACGTAGTCTCCATTTCTGTTCCTTACGTTTCTCATTGTGTTCCGAAGAAAGGCTTTTTACCATACGTTTTACTTCACTAAGTTCACGTACCAAACCCTTTCGACTCTTTGGAATTTCGTATTCTTCGTCGTCGTCGTCGTCGCTTTCTTCGATCCGAATTTGCTTCTTCTTCTTTTTCGGCACTTGAAATTGATTAGGTTGGCTTGTATTGCTTTTCACGGACTTCTTCTTAGTCGGGGCCTTGACCTCTTCATACATATCCGCACCATTTTCAGGCGTATCATTTTCAACTTCGGAATCCGATTGAGGCTGTGAAGACATCTTAAGATTCGAAGTCAATTGGTCTTTACGCTCTTGAGCTTTCTGAGCTTTAGCCTCTCTCATCTTAACCATTCTCATGGTACGTTCAGGTGTCATGATCTTACGCTTATCCACCATTGAGACGATTTAAGAGAACTAAGTGTTTCTTACTAAGTTCCGAGATTTTATTTTTTCAAGAATCCTTAATTTCGCTGAATTGTCTTCGCCGTTCATTTTGACCTTTCTCTTCTTCGTACCCTCATTCCGTTTAACCTCTTGTTTGTTGATTCCTTCTGAAGTTGAGGTATGAATTATTGGAATCAGTTCGCCGTAAGCTCCAACACGTTGGTTGTTGATTTTTACAGAAGTGACTGGAAGGGGGTTACGAAATATATTCATTACGTAAAGTAAAGCGACGATGACCGAACCCTTTAGAATAAGCAAAGAAGATTCCGAAAGGGCTAAACGTGGTGGATTGAACCTGAAAGACTATACCGAACGAATCTTAAACGCACCTAGACAAGTACCGGGAATCGTCCTAGGACACCCAAGTACGTATACTTCCCCAGCTGTTTTCATGGAAGGTACAAGCGAAACGAACGTGGCTAACCATCTCCGTAACTCGGTCAATAACAGGATGTACAATTCTGTCCCGATCGATAAAAAAGAACGAAGTGGGTACATTGTAATTCCTCCATATTTGACACAACCGAGCACAATAGGAATGCCCGGAGGTTACTTAACCGATTACGATAAAAGACAAATTTACTCTCAAGTTCACGTGGGAGTGGTTGTGGATGAAGTCACTAAACGATTTGATTCGTATCGCGAACGATTACAATCTGCAGCTCGTGCAAATGAAGAAATTAAAAAATTGTTTACTACTAAGAAACAGATATATGGACGAGACTACCCCTATACAAAGGGCAACCGTATACCCAAGGGTGAGGAGCCCATCTGAAAAAATCATTCGAGATTCCGTTCGCGCAGAACTGGAAGAAAATGAAGGTAAGTACAAATTTGTCCAGAAGTGTGAAGCTTTCGTATATCACGTGGGGATGACTTTGTTTGGTTCTTGGTTGTGTCCTGAGAAACATGACGCTTATTTCCAATATTTCGATGAGCTCATGGATCAGAAAGGTATTTCGTAAGTGATTTGTAAGGCATCCTACGCGCAGCGAATAGGGCACGCTTCTATTTCACGTTAAATATTCGTTAACGCGAAGTAAAAAGAAGGAAAGAAAAGTGAACAAGTACGTTTACACACGGATGGGGACTGCTCGATACGAAGGAGGGGGAGGTACGTTACCTCTACGTATGCTCACTTCACGTGAAACTGGTGCGGAAGCGTAAGAAGGACGACTGCGATTAGACGAGAAACCTCCTGTATGGAGCCCCAATTGCTCTTGCCATCTCGTGACATCGGGGATGATACTTTCTGCTTTACTAACCCCTCTGTGAAGAGCATCGGCACCTAAAGCAACCCCTCGAGCGATTGCTCCTCCAACGCCTGGAGTGACACTGAAAGCGGAGGCACCTTGACGAATACGATTCAATACATTACGTGCATGTCCTCCGTACTTTGTCACGAACGTTTTTGCCGAATTGATCGTTCCATTAACGATGGGAGCGTATTGTTTTGCTTTGTGGTACCCTCGTTGGGCAAAACTGACTGCGGAGTTGAAGATCTTTTTAAACATGTGTCGTGCTTGTAAAAGACTTAGAAAAAATTGTCGTACCTATGTAAAGGTAAATTGGATACATGGATCTACCATATAACAGAAGCCTCCTTATAACAAGCAAATCGAAAGTCCAAGGTTCGAACAATTATCGTTGCCCGAGTCAATTCAAGTTTCGTGGTATATCCGTCAAGCAGGTGATCATTAAAAACCCACCAAATGTTGTCGGTCATGAATATGAATACTATATATATAGACCAGAATCTGAAGGTGGAGTAGATGGAAGAGTGGTTAGAATAAAGGACGGCAGTTACAGCCCGGAAGGTTACGCATCAATGCTTCAAGCGGATTTTAGAGATGAATTGGGTACCAATGGTATTATTACTATGGTTGACCCAGAAGTATCTATTGAAACATTAGCACCAGGAGAAGTTAGAATCGAATGCGTTTATGAATCGAGAAACAACTCATTTGATATCGCAATAACAAATGGATCACCTTATGCGATTGCTTTATATTTCAATAAAGCTTCAAGTGATTTTTTGGGACTGACTGGTGATCCTCAAGCCGATAATGGTTTTTACAATATAAACGGAAACAGAACTAACAAATACCATATCAGGACGCATACAGCACCTATATTTCATCCACGTTATTACACTCTTCGTTCGTCCGATCTTTCCGGATTTGGGTATACAGAGAACGAAAACGGGAGTAACATTTTAGCGATCATACCAAACAAAGATCAACTATCCAGTTCAACCATTTGGGAAAACAATGAATCACATTTGCATACGTTGTTCGATGATGTAGGAGAATTACATTACTCTTTGGATTTGCAATTTCACACTGAAGACAGTGAAACGGTTATAAAAGATCCTCAGTTTTTGATTACATTTGTGACATCGTCGTAATTTATTATTTTGTAAAGAGTAGAGTAAACCAACATACATGACCGAATCGCTCCTCCATTTCGGAAAGAAAACCAGCCTTCCCTATAGTTCTCTTCTTCGAGACAAGTTTGCTTCCGCTGTAACTAGTCGGAACCAGCGTGCTTTCTCACCAAGTGGAACTGAGTACTCTGGCAATCAAGTTATTGAGATCCCAATCAGCGTAAATAGCTGGGCAGATTTCCAACGTTCTTACCTCTCTATCACTTTTGCGGGAGGAGATGGTTTAAAGGGTGTTGCCATCGCCAAATCAGCACACTCTATATTTCGAAAACTCGCAGCTCGTACTTCAACAGGTAAATTGCTAGGTGAGCTAGAAAACGCTGATCTCCTTTCAGCCGTTCTTCAGAATTACACTTTGAGTGATAACGAGACTAACAGTGCTTTTAACATTACGTCTTTGGCTCATCGAGTCGGATTCACTCTAGAAGCAGACAAATACGCTTGTATTCAGTTGCCGTTAGCATTTCTCAAAATTGAACAACTAGTGCCGATGCACCTGACTGGTGGAATAAACCTTACATTGACTTTACAATCGACTTCGAAATGTACTATCTCGAATCGTACTGGTTTTGGAAATCCGGTCATCAAAGACGTCAAATTTTTCCTTGAGTGTTGCACGTTGTCTCCCGAAGCCGAGCTTCAATTCCTCAACGAATATGAAAACGAAGGTTTGAAGTATCACATGCATCAATACGAGTCTGTAGTCATTCCTATGAGAGGTACTAATTCTGGTACAATCGATCGTCTCCAAATCAAAAATCAAGCAAACTCTCTTCTTGGAGTTCTTGTTGTACCCAGGTACGTATCGGATATTAACGCTGGTGATCGTAATCCTTATCGTTCGCCAAACCTTGTAAATCGTATTTCAATTCGATTGGGAACTGAAGCATATGAGGATATGACAACTCCAGCTGAAATGTTCATAAATCTTCAAGATTTTTTCGATATGAGCAATAATTCGAATTCTGAGGTAATTAACCATCATACGTACTTTGGTCGAGCAAACGATGGTGAAACTATTCTAGTCCCCCAAACTAACCCTCACGTTTATCATCAACCATGGGCTCCTTATGGTAAATTAACTAGTGCTGGAGAGCCTGAATTTTTCTACGATTCGAATGACAGCAACTTCGTGTTTGCAAAATCGTTCAGCGTTGTGAAGTCTGACGAATCTGTACTTTCTGGTAATACTTCACGTGGAGATATCACAATTGACATCCATCGTGGAGCAACGGATGATAGCGATCTCGAGTACACCGTTTTCACTCTATTCGAGTCAGAATTGACGATTTCTCGCAAGCGTGGTATTGAAGTGATATACTAATTGGGCGGGTAAAAGTATATGATTAATTCGATTGGGTCCGATTTTATTTTACGTGAACGTATTTCGTACATGCAAAATAAATTAGAGGTGATAGTAAAGGACTCACACATGACTAAATACATTGGTGCTGTTGCCGCAGACTCGCTTCAAACAGAAAAAATAGTACTTAAGGGGAACGATCTTACAGACTCATTAACGGAACTCGAAAACCAAATGAATGTAAACGCAAGTTTAATTCCCGTTTTCCCCAACCAAAACTTTCTTTCGGGGATCAACCAAAATTTGTCTTCAACATCGTCACCGTCTTTTAGCAAAATATCTTTGGGTAACCCACCAGTTTTTTCGAACGATGCAGTGGGGAGAGGATATGTCGATTCGAAGCTCACAATAGGTGGCGAAGGAATTACTCAGATCGGCACACTTCTTTCGGTTTCACCAGTTCTACCACATATTACTTCACTCGGCGGGTGTTTTATAAAAGGTTCGGCAGATGCTTACCTATCTGCGGGTGCGGGACGCAATTTACACATCGGTGCTGGTATTCATGGGGTAAATTATCCACAAAGTCTCGACACCTATTTTCACTACGGTAACTCCGGGTTGCTGAAATTTTATAACGGTTCCACCTTGAAGCTAGAGATAGGCAGCGCGGTTGGTGTAAATTCAGATCTATTAGTTAACGGGATACGAAAAGGGGACGATCTGGGGGTGGTGACAGTGTCAGGCGGAACAACAATAGGCACCGGAGGAGCATGGTTGGAACTGTACGGAAAATTGCATGGGGGACAAGGCAACCTTGTTATCGGCAGTGCGAAGGACATGTTTTTCAAATCGTACATT
Organism: Bacteroidota bacterium; assembly: GCA_040385405.1. Classification (GTDB taxonomy): domain Bacteria; phylum Bacteroidota; class Bacteroidia; order Sphingobacteriales; family Sphingobacteriaceae; genus Daejeonella. The sequence goes on from JAZKHM010000285.1 coordinate 12,128, forward strand.
GCAGGAAGTTTCATCAATACTTTGATTGTTAATAATTCGGGCATTTACAGTTTCCAAAACACAACGGATTCATCATCTTCAACGACCGGTGCTGCAACGATTGCTGGTGGACTTGGGGTGGCAAAATCTGTTTCGATTGGCGGTTCAAAATTGAGGCTTACCGCCTCGGATGGTACAAGTGGTTCTTTTCAAATCGCCCCAAGCGTTGCAGGGGGAGAAACGGCGATTGGATTATACAATGACAACACGTATAATCCTTCAAATGCTTTCTTTTTGTCGAGGTTTGGTTGGGGTTCACCCGGTGTCGTCATCGGTTCTGGTACGATAGGTACGATAGCATCTTTCCAGCATTCGGGAGTAGTTACCGTTCACTCTGGTACGGAGTCTACTGGGTCTACTAATGGTGCTCTTGTGGTTAATGGTGGAGCAGGAATTGCAAAAAATTTGTTCGTCGGGCAAAATGTTTATGCAGCGGGAAGCGCTTTTTGTTTCAATAATGCTCAACTCCCAAGCGGCATCGATATGGAGGTAGGTGGAACGACCCCTTTCTTGAATCTAGGTGTCAACGGCAGAGGCACAACGCAAAAACCAATAAATACCACTCACGCCGGAGCAATGCTTCGAGTATGCCCTAGCGCACCTACGCAAGCGTTTCAATTTTTCGGTAGAGCCGCTGGTTCTGGAACAGACAATATGGTTCACTCGATTGCACTCGATGGAACGACCAGTATAATTGGTTCTGGTACGCTTCTGTATCCTAACGGTAACACAGGGTCGCCAACTTTAGTTACTCGAACCCCCGGTACCAGAATAGTTTTGTATCCAAATGTAAATGCAACTGAAAGCGACTATGCTTTAGGAATTAATGGAGGCGAACTCTGGAATAGCGTAGCAAACAGTGGTGCAGTTTTCAGATGGTATCATGGAAACAACCCATCGGCTACTCTTTCGAGTACAGCTTTAACCATGAACGCTGTCACTCTTCAATGTGCAAATGTAAACGCACCAGGTTCGCAATGGGGCAGTGGATTGAAACTCTCGGGTGCTTCAGCCGCAACACAGGATAACACGATGACGAGTTGGCATCGAGTGGGCAAGGTCGTGACCGTGATGGGCAAAATTGTTCTTACATCAATGACAGGTGGCGGAGGTGCATTAGAAATTTATCTTCCGCAAGCTCACTGCGCGGTAAACCACAAATATTTAGACGTGACGGTTATAAAAAACGGGGTCAAATATAGTAATGCTGAACTCAATTGTGCCTCAACTAGTGTTTACGCAACCTTGACAGATGGGGGCAGTAATATAGTCATCGTGGCCGGTGATAGTCTGTACGTTAGGTTATCGTACATTTCTATTTAAATTAGTAACCGAGTATAAAGGTAAATGACAGACTTACTCATTCTAAGGCAACAAACTAGCAATCTTCTATCGACTGTTTTCAATTTAGTTAGTCAGATCACGTCCGACGAAACTGAACTCGAACAAGTTCAGAAAGAACTCAATAACGTGCTTTCTATAGTAAACGATAAAACTTCGAGTGCTGAGATTCCGGTTCAAAACGATGCTGCCGAATCATTCACACGAATGAAGAAAGAAAGGGAGGAACGCGAGAAGGAACTCCAAAATGAACCTGCTCCTGTAGATGCTACCCCGATTGAAGAAGTGAAAAGTGAGGTTGTCCCCGTGGAAGAGGTAAAGAGTGAGTCTGTTGAGGTTGACCCAATTGAAAACCCAGTAGAAACTCAACCGCCTTCCGTTGAATCACCTGTTGAAAAGCCTGTTGAAGAGCCGGTTGAAAAGCCTGTTGAGGAACCTGTTGAGGAACCTGTCGAAAAAGAGAAAGCCGAAGTGAAGCCTAAAGCAACACGAAAAAGGGCACCTCCGAGACCTAAAGGTGCAAAAAAAAATCAAAAAGCATCTGAAGTCGATTGATGATTTTTATTTTTCTCAAAGTAACACAAACAATTCAATAAGATGGGAAAACATCATTTTGAAGATCTCATGTGTCGCGTATGTGATGAATATGCAGAAGAAGGTGATGAGTGTGCCATGTGTGATTGTTGGGTTTGTTGTGATTGTTCGAAAGAGGAAACGATGGTGGTAATTCTTGAAAAACTTACCCGTTGTAAAGGTAAATTAGGGTTAACCGATCCGAAAGATGTACAAGACCAGGATCTCCCCACTAGAAAGATTTGCAAGTTTTGCGATGTAAAAAACCCACCTGATTATCGCAAACGAGCTGTTATCAGAGCTTTGGAAAGATTGAAGGAGGTTGTGAATGAACTTCCGTA
>JAZKHM010000286.1:0-1463 GCA_040385405.1 Bacteroidota bacterium
AGGTTGACATTATCCATGCGAAGGAATGAAGCATTCTGTACATAGTAATCGGATAGGAAATACCTGTCGCCGGAACCGGAGAAATTCGTGTTCAGAATATCTCGTGATCCATTGTTCAGGTAGTTCAGGGGATTAAATATATTCCGGTAAGTTCCGGTACTGGAAGCCACGTTATTATATACGTAGTTATTGACATTGCTGCGTAATACAAAACCGCCATTCCATTTTTTGAATGTGAAATTACTTGTAAAGCCGAGGTAAACGTCAGCATCGGCATCTTTATAACGGTAAAGATCCTTATCAGAAATTTGTCCGTCACCATTGCGATCTACAAATACGTCGTCAAGAGGTTTGCCATTCTGGTCGTACACCTGCTGGTACACATAGAACGATGCCCTGTTGAATCCGGTGGAGTTGACCTGGATATTATTCCCCGTACCGCCGCTGATACCACCGATCCGGTTTCCGATAAAGTTTGGATCTGTTACTGTAGTAAGCTTCGTGATGCGGTTTTTGTTATATGTAGCGTTAAAACCGAAATCAAGAGTGAAGTCAGGTTTGTCGACTGCTGCTGTATTCAGAACAAATTCAACCCCTTCATTTTCCATATTACCTACGTTATCGATAAACTCATTGATAAAGTTCGTTCCGGCAGGTTGGGTAATCACGTTAAGAAGATCTGTGGTTTTCTTTTTGTAGAAGTCCAAGCTACCGGTGACCCTGTTAGCTGCGAAACCGAAATCAAGTCCGGCATTAATAGTAGCTGTTTCTTCCCATTTCAAGTTAGGGTTGTATGCTGAGGGACGGTAAAGATTATAGAACACCCCGCCAAGCTCATATTGAGCAGTATTATTACTTAAAGCATAATTGCCGAGATAAGAATAATTACTTATTCCTTCCTGCTGGCCTGTAATTCCATAACCCAGTCTAAGCTTCAGGTCTGAAAAGGTTTTTCCGCTTTTCATGAAGCCTTCTTCGCTGATACGCCATGCGAAAGCTGCTGAAGGAAATACACCCCAGCGGTTATCTTCAGCCAGCCTGGATGAACCATCGGCACGAACAGTACCAGTCAGAATGTATTTCTCATTAAGATTGTAGATAGCTCTTCCATAGTATGACATCAGCCTGTTTTCAGGTTTGTCTGTAAGGAAGTTCGGATCGGAGTTGGGGCGTTTTACTCCATCACGGCTAAAGTCTGCGAAAAAGAATTCGTTAGATCTGAACATCTGGTAGGAAGTTCCTGCTGTAACGTCGAGGGTACTCTTAATCGAAGTAAGTGCTTTATTATAGTTCAGATAAAAATCAGATACCAGATTTGTTTTTTCTTGTTTGTATTCTGTGTCCTGGCCGCTTCTTGGAGCACCTGTTGCATCAATAAAACGCTGGAATGATCCTGCTGCATTTTCAGTTACCTGAATAGTACCTGTTCCGCGGGATACATCATATCCAAGGTTCAGATTAGC
>JAZKHM010000287.1:0-20629 GCA_040385405.1 Bacteroidota bacterium
ATCATTGCTTTTCTTACTGACACACAATGGACCCCGCTTTTTGAAGACAAGCATTTTGGAATTTTACCCCTTTTGTCAGGAACACTCTTAACAACTTTTATTGCTATCCTTCTTGCTGTGCCGGTAGGTATTACCATTGCCGTTTATCTTAATGAATACGCTTCCAAGAAATTTACAAGTATAGTAAAGCCGATCCTGGAAGTTCTTGCCGCAATTCCCACAGTAGTTTATGGTTTTTTTGCATTACAGTTCGTAACGCCACTGCTGCAAAAAGTGATTCCGGGATTGTCGGGCTTTAATGCATTATCGCCCGGTCTGGTAATGGGAGTGATGATCATCCCATACATAACATCTCTAAGTGAAGATGCCTTACGGGCTGTCCCAAAATCGCTGAGAGAGGCTTCCTACGGACTGGGGGCAAATAGGTTTCAAACCGCATTTAAAGTAATTGTACCAGCAGCTAATTCCGGGATTATTGTATCTGTTATCCTTGCAATTTCCCGTGCATTAGGAGAAACCATGATCGTGGCAATTGCCGCAGGCCAGGAGCCAAAATTAACGTTTAATCCACTGGAATCTGTTGAAACAATAACAACTTACATAGTACAGGTAAGTATGGGCGATGTGCCCCAGGATTCAATGGAATACCGCACCATTTTTGCTGCCGGTATTACGCTTTTCATTTTCACATTTCTTTTGAACAATATAAGTTATTGGATGAGGAAAAAATATAGTCAGCGATATGAGTAATAAGCGATTATTTTCTGCAAGTGCAAAGGATAAAATATTCAATGTTTTCGGAATGTTTTGTACATTCTTTGCACTTTTAATTCTGGTTTTGCTCTTTGCTGATATACTAATAGAAGGTCTGGGAAGAATTAACTGGTCATTTCTTGTAAATTTTCCATCCCGTCATTCTGATCAGTCAGGAATTTATACTGCACTTGCCGGTATGTTTAGTTTATTATTCTTTACAATTATTATAGCACTTCCAATTGGAATCATGTCTGCAATTTATCTGCAGGAATATGGAACGAAGAACAGGTTTGCTAAAATCGTTGAGATCAATATTTCAAACCTTGCTGGTGTCCCTTCTATAATATATGGGATACTTGGCCTAACCATTTTTGTAAGAGCTTTTAGTTTGGGAAACAGTATTCTGGCGGCTGCTCTAACCCTGGCCCTGCTGATCATGCCGGTAATAATTGTGGCGACACGGGAGGCAATCAAGGCCGTACCAGATTCACTGAGGGAAGCTTCGTATGGGATGGGAGCTACAAGATGGCAGACAGTTTCAAGAGTCGTTGTCCCTGCATCTTTGGGAGGTATTTTAACGGGAATAATTTTATCGATTTCAAGGGCTATTGGTGAAACCGCGCCTTTGATTGTTGTTGGAGCTTTAGCGTATGTACCGTTTATACCTGAAGGCCCCATGGATCAGTTTACATCATTACCAATTCAAATTTACAATTGGACATCTCGTCCTCAGCAAGGCTTTGTGGTAAATGCAGCTGCAGGAATAATTGTCTTGCTGTTGTTTACATTTTTATTAAATGGTATAGCCATTTACTTAAGAAACAAGTGGTATAAAAAAACAAGTTTATAATGGAAGCCGAGTCAGAAAAATATAAGTTAAGAACAAATGAATTAAGTTTGTTTTACGGCACGAAGCAGGCGCTAAAAGAAGTCTCAATTAAGATTCTGCCTAACACTGTCACGGCCTTTATTGGTCCTTCAGGATGCGGAAAGTCAACCTTTCTGCGGTGCTTCAATCGTATGAACGACCTGATCGCGGATGTAAAAATAACCGGTGAAGTTTTCATCGATGATGTCGATATTTATAACGATTCGATAGATGTTTATGAATACCGTAAAACAATCGGAATGGTATTTCAGAAGCCAAATCCTTTTCCCAAAACTATATTTGAAAATGTAGCATTTGGTTTACGCATCAATGGCGAGAAATCGAAAGTGGTTCTTGAAGAAGCTGTTGAAACAGCATTGCGTCACTCGGCATTGTGGGATGAGGTTAAGGATAATTTACATAAATCTGCGCTGGCCCTCTCTGGCGGACAACAGCAGCGTTTATGTATTGCAAGGGCTATTGCCGTAAAGCCTTCAGTTTTGTTAATGGATGAGCCGGCCTCTGCACTCGATCCGATCTCGACTGCGAAGATCGAGGAGCTGATTTATGAGTTGAAGAACGACTTTACTATTGTCATTGTGACCCATAACATGCAGCAGGCCGCGCGGATCAGCGACAAAACCGCGTTTTTTTATTTAGGAGAATTAATTGAGTACGATAAAACGGATAAGATCTTTACTAATCCTGCAAAAGATGCTACTCAGAATTATATAACGGGAAGATTCGGTTAGAGGTTAGTTGGTTAGAGGTTAGTTGGTCAGGCTAAACGTATAGTCCACCCAGTCTAACAACTAACAACTAACAACTAACCTCTAACCATCTAACAACTAACCACCTAACAACGAATTCGGCATGACACACCTCGAAAAAGAACTAAAAGCACTAAAAAGAGACACAGTTGAAATGTGGACACTGGTTCTGAGCCAGATGCAAAAAGCATCACATTCTCTTCAAACTTTTGACAAGGATTTCGCGCATGAGGTTGTGGCTAATGAAAAGCGCGTGAATTCAATGGAATTGAATATTGACAGAGATTGCGAAAATATTTTCGCGCTTTACAATCCAGTGGCTGTTGATTTGAGGCTGGTTCTTGCAACTCTAAAGATTGTCAATAATCTGGAGCGCATTGGTGATATCGCCGAAGGCATTAGTCTTTTTATCCTAAGCGAAAAGGAAACCTTTGATAAATCCTTGTTGAAGAATACCCGATTCAATGAAATGTTTGAGGGTGCAATAAAAACCGTGGAAGACGTACTAAAGGCCTTTGAGACGGAAGATACAGCTCTAGCCCGAAGTATATTTAAACAGGATGAGATGCTTGATGAAGTTAATGCAGAAGCCAACCAGCATATTGCAACGTTTATCGCGAACAACATCGAAAAAACTGAGCAAGCATTAAATGTCCTGTCAATTATCCGCCGATTGGAACGTGTCGGTGATCAGAGCAAAAACATTGCGGAAGAGATCATATTTTATATTGAAGCCAAGGTTCTGAAACATGTTAAATAAGGGTTTTAAAAATATCTTGCCAGTTAGCATAGATATTTTAAACCCGGAAAATAATGCTGATTTATAAAATAGGTGAAATCGCCACTAGTTCTGTTGGTGTTAATAAATAGACTGGTCCGCTTGCTGAACCCTGAAGCACACCTATAGCTGAACCAGTTGAACAATAACCCTTAAGTTCAGCATATTTAGTAGCATCAACACCCGACAGGTTTTTGCCTGTTCCGATAAAGGATTTCCATGAATTGGTGTTTTCATCATAATAGGTTCCATCTGAAGCAAATATTGTTGATCCGTTTGTTGCGATGTTTGCGAAAACTCCTGCATTATTAGGAAGGTTGAGGGATCCTAACGGCTTAAAGGAAGTTCCTTCCAGTTTGTAAACCCTGGATCCAAACTGAACTATGAGATTTTTATCTGTTTTAATAATCGCACCAATTACATCCGTCGAGCTGATTGAACTAAAGTCCCATTTTAACAATATTCCTGGGGTAGAGCCTGCAGTCGAACCTACTGTTCCCACTTTAAACAATCCCCTCGCATTTGCACACCAAAGCACAGTTTCCTCATCAGGATCTGCTAAAAAATGCTTGAGAGCCCCTTGGCCAATCGATTGCAGGCTGGAGTTATCTATTGGAATTTTCCCTTCCGGAACAATTTTCGCGAACGTCTTTGGTACCGCTATAGCAGTCTCGGACCATATTTCATTCCCTGCTCCAATGCCCCATAAATGTTGAAACCCTTTCCTGGCCGGTATAACTTTTCGAAAAGCCCCCGGACCTTTAGGATCATCCGGTACAACGTATTCAAAAGAAGGAGATCCATTGTTTAAATTATACATCCCATATTTATCGTCCGATAGATTGGTATTGCCCCAAAAAATGCTGAACTCCCTATCATTTTCTGTTGTAAATTTGGATGGGATGTAATCAAAAACAGCATAATCGGGGGTAAAGGATGACCAGGCTGGTGATCCGGACCCATGATATTTGTGGACACTCCAAAGCTTTTTGACCGTGTTTACAATCTGAATATATGGACCCCGATTAGTTACATGAAAAAAGGCTAAGTTAGGGATGATCAAGGTTCCTGCGACTAAAGGCAGAGGGATCTTATTATAACTTGCAAGAGATCCAACTGTACTCGGAGCTGGAGCAGGAGCTGGAGCAGGACCTGTCGTAGCAATTGGGTCTTTCCCGCAACTCAGCATCGCAAAGGCTAGGGTGACTAATATCAGAATTGATTTCAAACGTTCCATTTTTGTATAGGATTAAATAATCTTCTAACAAAATTAACGGTGACGTTAAGATCGTGCAATACCTGAAATTAGGTATATTCCAACGATTATGCTGGGCGGAAGAAATCATCAATCGCGATAACCCAGCCATCGCCGCCGCGTGTTTCGCGTTTTAGCGTAGCTGATTGGCCCGCCCGCCGACAGCGAGGTACGATCAACCAATTTCAATTGGAACTAACACCAGAATTGCCTGCCTGCGGTAGCCTGGCTTCGGAATGTGCAAAAAAAATATTTTTCAAGTTTGACAGACGGATTATATATTGCAGCGAACCTGATAGGCATGATTTACGTATATAAAGTATGGCACATTTAGATAAGTTAACAGCAGAAAGATCAAAAGTTTTTCACCGCATTGACAGCCTGTATGTCGAGTTAAGTACAATGCAGGCGGACTCGCCTGAGTATGTAAATCATTATAAAGAAATTGCTGAGCTAAAATCGGCCGTTGTTAAACTCCAGCGACGCATTGTAATCTCGAGAATGAAGAAAGTGGAGAAGTATCTTTCGCAGGCCTAAATAATGGCGGACAGGGCTGTACCCCTTAGATTCCCGTTTCTTTCGGGAACTAGTTCGTAATGATACGCTCTCTGGTTATTGTGATCTCCAGTAATTGGTCTGGATAAAATCCTTAATAACTTCAAGAGCTGCGCTGAACGTTTTCTTTTCAGATACTTCGCCGTTTCTTCCTTTCATTTGCAAACTGTAAATTCGGTATCTTTCGAAATATAGAATTATCCATGACCAGAACTTTACTTACGTGCATAGTCTTCACGACAATCACCAGTTTTGCCCAGGCCCAAACCCCAATGTTTGAATTCGGCAAGCTAAGCAGCTTCAATAACATTGCTGAAGGAAGAAAGGACCGGGGAACCTCCTTAAAGTGGATTGATGTCAATACCTCGAAAGAGACATGGAGTGTTCAAAAAGACGGTTCGCTGATATGCTCCGGTAATCCGATTGGCGTAGTGCGATCAGAGAAACAATACGAAAATTTTATTCTGCATGTGGAATGGAAGCATAATGAGCCCGGCGGAAATTCAGGCGTATTTGTTTGGAGTTCTGCAGTTCCCAATGAGAACCGGCTTCCAAATGGGGTAGAAGTCCAGATGCTTGACTTAGAGTGGGTAAACCTTAATTTACGTGATGGGATAAAACCTCCCATCGCCTATGTCCATGGCGAGCTGTTTGGGGTCGGTAATGTAACAACCGCCACAGATAATCCAAGAGGAACAAGAAGCAAGTCTATTGAAAACCGTGTAAAGGGGAAAGGCGAGTGGAACACATATGATGTAGTTTGTGTGGATGGTGTTATCAAACTTGCTGTAAATGGCAAGTTTGTGAACGGAATAAGTAAATCGACACAAAAGAAAGGATACATCTGCCTGGAAGCGGAAGGCGCTGAAATCGAATTCCGAAATTTTAAATTGATTGAGCTTGCTCCGGGAGTAACCACGGCCGAACAAACTGCGGGAGTGCTGCCATAGTACTGCCAGCTTAACCGCATATTTAACCGTTATAACTGAACTTATTGTTAAATGAACTTACTTAGAACAACCTCTTTATTACTTTTTGTAGTTACGCTGGCCGCATGCTCGGGCCAGCTCAAAAGCACGACATCGTCGAATAACTCACCCCGGCTCATCCGGGTGATGGCTTATAATATTCATCACGCAAATCCTCCGTCGAAACCTGGCTTGATAGATATTGATGCCATTGCAAAAGCAATCAAAGATCAGGATCCCGACCTGGTTGCATTGCAGGAAGTTGATGTGAATACAGTCCGCTCAGGCAAATTTAACCAGGCTGAAGAAATCGCTAAGCGGCTGGGAATGTCCTTCTTTTTTGCCAAGGCAATTGACCATGAGGGCGGGGATTATGGAGTAGCCATACTTTCTAAATTTCCCATGAGTGAAACCCGAATAAACAGGCTGCCAACCGAAGCCAGCACAAAAGGAGAGCCCCGGGTTTTAGCTACTGCCAAAATAACTTTACCAAATGGGAAATTCATTCGTTTTGGCAGTACTCATATGGATGCTCAGAAAGCCGACACTAACCGCGAACTTCAAATTAAAGAGATCAATCGCATCGCAGCCGGTGAGAAACTTCCTTTCATTATTGCAGGGGATTTTAACGCGCGCCCTGGTTCAACTGTTATTGATCTTCTGGACCAGGGTTTTACCCGTAGCTGCCAGCAATGTGAATTTACAATTCCGGTGCTCAAGCCAAACAAAACCATTGATTTTATTGCATTTACTCCGAAAGCTAAATTTATCGCGCAATCAACGACTGTTATTCCGGAACGTTACGCCTCAGATCATCTGCCTGTAGTAGCGGTTTTGCAAGTGCAGTAAAAAATTTTCAAATCATCTTTCGGCATGGTATAGCCTTTGCAATACTTAAATAATAATTAAGTATTCATAAAGAGCAAATGATCTATCAAAAAAAATGCAGCCATGTTCGATATATACCTCTCAGAAACTGGCCACAGTGGCTTGTTTACAGCTAAAACACAACTTGCAAGCGCAGGAAGCCTTTCTTTCCGCTACAGCGGCCCTCACAGCCTAACTGTAATTCTACTCGACGTTGAACCCGGCATTAATCAAAGGCCTGTTTCGTATGAACTTCTCGATTCCCTGCACCGTTACGCCTGGGATAATGACTGCACACTCAGTTTCCGCTGTCCTAAAGCCAAGGCGATGAACGACCAGCAAATCGCACAGCAATTGATGCAACTGTCTCTGTATCAGGATTGGGCAGCGTAAGCAGGAGGGAATTTTTTCAACAATTTCCTTTTTATTAACATTGGGGAGATTAACGATGTAAATGATCTTAGTTACCCGTTACCAGTTGACCGTTACCTGGCTGGGCAAATAAACACCTTGTTGGTAAAGAAGATTAGTTGTTAATTGTTGGTTGCCGGCAGGCAGGTTCGTTGTTAGGCTGGGCAGCTAACATGCTTAAGAAAGAGGGCAGTTGATGGTAAGATTCGCATTGTCCTTGTGCCCTGCTCCTTAATCCTTCCCCTTCTCCTGTTTTGGTTCCTGACTCCTGGTTCCTAAAACGAGTCGTTCCCCGGGTCAGGGTTTTCCCAATCAGCTTCCTGTGCTTTTTCCTCCTGGCTAAGCCCGCTTCCTGGCCCGGTGTGGTAGGGGGCCTTAGGATCATCGAACTCACTGCTTGGTTTCGCCGAAGGTCCGGTGTACTGGCTTATATCCAATCCGCGCGGATCATCTGCCGCCTGGCCGCCAACGTAGCCTACGGTTTCATTGGGATGTCCTGTTTTTTTAGGCTGTAAGAGCTCAGCGTTATCACTTGAAATATCTTTATCAGCTTTTTCTACTTCTTTATCTAATGCACGGGCGTCGTTTGCGCTTCTGTTCTGTTCGTGGAACTCGCCTCTTGTGTGGTTTTCGAAAGTCATAACAGGTAGAATTAGTTTACTATCTATAAGAGAGTTTTTTCGGCTAAAATGTTTTGTATGAGGGAAAAAAGTTTGCCGCGCTCCGCAATGACACTCTGCATCACCACCCAGCATCATATGGATCCTATCATTCCATGAATCCTATTCAAGACAATTCTCCGATTTGCTCCTGCGAATCCTCTTCCCGACAAATATCAAAATCCTTTTCCGCCCGTTCTTGTTATCCTATTATGCCCGTAATGACAACTCAAATATTTGAACACTTCCATTCTGCCCAGAAACACAATTTCGCACGCGCTTTTAGCGAAATCAAAGATGGCAGAAAAAACAGCCACTGGATGTGGTTTGTCTTTCCCCAGCTAGCTGGTTTAGGTTTCAGTGAGGTGACTAAGAAATATGCTTTACACGATCTTGCAGAAGCAAGTGCTTATCTTGCAGATAAAGTTCTCGGTGAAAGATTAACCAGCATCTCGAAACAATTACTTTCACACAAAGATAAAACTGCTCATGAAATCTTCGGCTCGCCGGATGACAGGAAACTAGAGTCCAGTATGACGCTGTTCAGTCTGGTACCCGGTGCCGACCCTGTTTTTCAGGAAGTTCTTGACGTGTTTTTTGATGGAATAAAAGATCCGAAAACACTCGAACTGCTTGATAAAGTCTAAAAAATAGCCATCTGTTCTATTAGAGCAGATGGCTTGTAAAATTTTTGAAAAGATTAAAATAGACGACGTATTAATCAGACTGCCTGGAATTAATATGTAATAGTTCCGGATCCGGTATATTCGTAGTAAGTAGGATCGTTCACTGAATACAATAACCTGACACTTCCCGTCGCGTCCGCAAACCTGCCTGTCCCGCCAGTGAAAATGTAATCCTGGTACGTCAGGCCATTTCCAGGATCAATACCCATACCAGCAAAAGTATAATTCAGGATGTCGCCGTTTGCAGACTTACCGACGCCTACAATTGGGGAAATAACGCTACCAGTAGCTGCATCAATACAGAAACTGGTGGTTTGTTCCTGTCGTCCAAGATGTGATGAATTGCCGGTCCCAACGGATTGAAACTGCAATGTACCGTCGCCGCAGCCATTTGGGATGTATGAAATATTTCCCGAGCCTGAGCTTGTTAAAGGTCGTGTAACCTGTTTCCCATTATTGTTTCCGGAACTGCTCATTTGCAGGTCTAAGCCCTCCGCAGTTTTTAAGAGAAGTGCTTTGTTGCTAATTTCTGAATATTGTTTGAGTTTAAGATCCGATTCAGCCGGACTGAAAGATTCCTGCTGTTTCTGACAGGCAGACAGAAATAACAGGACTAGAGCGAAAATTTCTATTCGTTTCATGATCTGAAGGGTTTTAGCGTTAAATCAAATATACAATAAACTGGTTCGAAGTATCCAATTTTTATTATCCTAAAATCCTGATAATCATTTAGTCACAGTTAAATTTCAAAACAGCCAATGGGCTGACCCGAATGTGCTTTGTCTGATGGTTGGCTCTCCGGCTTAGTTCTTCACTTTCAGCTTTCACTCCCGATGTTCAATTTACCCGGCATCATATATAACAACTTTCTCAAAGAACACCCTGAATTCATCCAGAAAGGCCTGGTGTAAGGTATGAGACTGGTACTCATTATGGGCATCCAGATGGTCGAAGGTAAGCAGTAAACTAAATGTGTAGCTGGTATCAACTACTGCACGCTCTATAGGTGCGGGTGTACCAACGTGAAAGAATTTAACGACTTCTATTTTTTCCAGTGTTTCCAGGCTTTTTCGAAAGGCAGCTTTCTGCTCAGTGGTGATGTCGGCTTTAAGCCAGAATAGTACGTGATGGGCGATCATAAGATTGAATTTTTCCCAAATATAGAAATATCGCAACGGGGTGCGACCATAATTAACATGTGAAGGGATTTTGGTCTAAAATCTTCCTGGATGGAAACATTGTGTAAAGTTTAATGTTATTGAGATCAGACTTCCTGTTAATATCCTTTCAATACCTAAACGTTAGAAAAACTACGACCGATTGTTAAATTAATAACCTAAAACTGATACAATGAAATATTTTAAATTATTAGGACTGACTTTCCTGGTTGGTTTATTTCTTATCTCCTGCGGAGGTAAAAAAGGCGACGACTTAGCCCGCACCTGGCAGGTCACCTCAATTGAAACCGAAAACGATCTTCCCGACTCACTAAGAAATGCCATGATCGCAAATTCAAAAATGGCTTTCACAAAGGACGGCGCTTACACTACAACAGGGGGCATTGGCGCTGATCAGGGAACATACACGATTGATGAAGATGTAAAAAATCTGTCCACCGTTTCTACAGCAGGAAAGAGCAGTGAGGTTTACACGATCAAGAAACTCGACAAAGACAATTTAATTTTAATAAATAAAGGCAATACCGTTACGTGCATTGCTGTAAAATAATACATAATGGGACTATTTGACGAAGTGAATAAGGCTGTTGTTAATCAGCAGCAGCAGAAAAATTACGGTGATATTTTGAAAGCTTCAGGCATTAACATTCCAAACCTATGGGTGCAGGATGTGAACGGTACGCTGACTATTGCAGGCACTGTGCCCGATATGCAAACCGCTGAAAAAGCAGTTGCAGCTTTAAAAGCACAGCCAGGAGTAGTCAACGTCTTTAATCTTCTTGAAATGGAAGACCTGACGAGCAAAAACATCAAAATGAAAGTGATCACGAAATCTTCCAATCTGAATATCAGAAAAGGCCCCGGAACAGATTTTGAAATTGTTGGTAAAGCAGCGCACGATTCGCATGTGCAACTTATAAAAAGAATGTACAACGACTGGTACTATGTGCGTACCGAAGATGGAGTAGAGGGGTTTAGCTCGGCGAATTATTTGCAGGGGGTATAGAAAAGAGCCTAGTATCAAGTATCAAGTATCAAGATCGAGGCGAGGGTCTTAATACTTAGGAAGTTTAAAATATATATACACTATTATATCCAGATTCCGGCGCAAGCCGGAATCTCCTTTTTCCCCCTAAAAGGCCTTGTCATTCCGGCGCAGGCCGGAACCTCCATTATACAATCCACGAGATAACTTTGGCGCAGGCCGGAACCTCCATATACAATCCACCAGATAACTTTGTCGGAAGCCGTATTCCGGACACACTTCCCCGAAATCATTTTCACGGAGCCGAAACTTTCATATACCGTCCCCGAAGTCTTTATATCGACGCCGCAACAAAATGCGGAGGCTTTCTTATAGATCAAACCTGGGCCAATGTGATCCTTCGCTGCGCTCGCTCCATCTTCCCGCCCCCAAATCTTGATTCTTGATATCTCTTCTATAATGTTACACATCCCCCCGCCACTATTTCCCGCCATTAATTTCTAAATTTAGATTGTCATAGAAAAATCATAATCTAATTCAAGCTGACATTGCAAAATGAATAAAATTCTACAGTCTTTTCGCACGCGCCGCATGCTAAAGATTTTCTTAGCGGCATTTGTTATTTTCTTCACCATTTACGGCTTCACGCATTACCAGCAAGGCGGACTTCCAAAAGGAGATCCGAACAACGCAGGGCTGGTATTGCCCGATGGTTTCGAGGCGCTGGCAGTTGTAGACAGCCTTCCCGGACATGCGCGTCACCTCGCCGTGAATTCAAACGGAGATATTTATGTGAAAACCCGTCTTCATGCGCTAAATAATGGATACGGTAACATCGCGATGCGAGATACTGATAATGACGGCAAAGCCGATATCATCACTCCTTTTAATAAATATGAAAGTAACCAGTATGGGACGGCTATGAAAATCCATAAGGGATACCTGTACTATAGCTCAAACCTGATGGTTTATCGTCAGAAGTTAGAGCCTGGAAAGCTGGTTCCTGAGGGAAAAATCGACACCATTGTCTGGGATATGCCGCCAAGCCACTCTCACATAACAAAGCCGCTTGCATTTGATGGCCGGGGTTATATGTATGTAGGCTGGGGATCAGGATCTGATGTTTGTACCAATGGCCGCCCGGGGTCGATGGGTGCCGGAAAAGTAGATGCGGAGATTCCTGGTGAAGGATGTCCGGGTTTGATCGACCACGGCGGGATCTGGAAGTTTAGCGAAAGCACTCCGAATCAAAAGCAGGAACAGGGCAAACGGGTTGCTACCGGTATGAGAAGTATTGTAGGGATGGATTGGGATAAGACTACCAACGCACTGTATGCTGTCGTCCATGGTCGTGATAACTTCAGGATGTTATGGCCGGGTATGTACTCACCCTGGGAAAGTGCTGTACTTCCTTCTGAAGAACTGTTTAAAATACATGACGGTATCGATGGCGGCTGGCCATATTATTACTATGATCACATCAGAGGGAAGAAATACCTGAACCCTGAGTATGGTGGCGATAAAATGAAAGAAGGTAACGGAGCAAAACTTACCAAGCCTGTAATGGGCTTTCCGGGGCATTTTGCACCTAATGATATTTTATTCTATAAAGGCAATCAGCTACCTGCACGGTACAAAAAGGGCGCATTTGTAGTTCTTCATGGTTCCACTATTCGTCAGCCATACCCTCAGGGGGGATATTTTGTAGCCTTCGTTCCAATGGAAGGCGGCAAAGTTACCGGCCCATGGGAAGTCTTTGCAAATGGGTTTGTAAAGAATCCTGTACTGACCGCAAATACCGCAGGTTATCGTCCAATGGGAATTACTGAAGGACCCGATGGCTCGCTTTATATCAGCGAGACCGAAAAAGGCAAAATATGGCGGGTAATGTTCAAAGGCGATAAAACTAAATTCGGCCCGGCACAATTAGCAAAGATGGTGGCGGAAAAAAAGACTGCCGCTAATATTAAAGATCCGGATCCTATAAAGGATGATCTGGACAGAGGGAAACCTGTAGTAGCATCAGCAGTGTATTCAATGTACTGCGCTGCATGTCACCAAAGAGATGGAAAAGGCGATGGAAGTCGTTTCCCGCCGCTCAACGAATCGGAATGGGTTAATGGGGATAAAAATCGCCTGATTAGTGTTGTTCTTAACGGCTTATCAGGACCGATCAAAGTAAAAGGACAGGATTACAGCGACGCAATGCCGGCACACGGAAGTTTCCTGAATGATGATCAGATTGCGGAAGTGCTGACATATATCCGCTCGAACTGGGGCAATACAAGCAGCGCGGTAACCAAAGAAGAGGTTGCGGCGATGAGGAAGGCGACGACGAAATAAGAAGGGGGACCTACCTTAGAAAAAGGTTGCTAACTGAGGAGGTTAGTGGCCTTTTTTTTGGCAGGAATTTGTCGATTTGTCGATTTGTCAATTTGTCAATGTGCATATCGGTTAGGTTGGCCGTGTAGGTCACTGACAATCGATATTCAATTTGCATGTCGGTAGGTAAAGCGTCTAGGTCATCGACAAATCGATTGTCAATTTGCTTGTCGGCTAGGTAAGGCGTCTAGGTCATCGACAAATCGATTGTCAATTTGTATGTCGGCCAGGTAAGGCGTCTAGGTCATCGACAAATCGATTATCAATTTGTATGTCGGCCAGGTAAGGCGTCTAGGTCATCGACAAATCGATTGTCAATTTGCATGTCGGTAGGTAAAGCGTCTAGGTCATCAACAAATCGATTGTCAATTTGCTTGTCGTGTAGGTAAGGCGTCTAGGTCATCGACAAATCGACAAATTGACAAATTAGAAAATCCTAAAGTACACAGACTTAACCCCTTCCTAACAATTTCTTAAAAGCAGTTTCCTTCCTTTGGTAAACCCAACATAAATGCCGAAACGCGAAGTTGACCTTGTAGTAATATCCGACATCCACCTTGGCACCTATGGCTGCCATGCAAAAGAGCTCCTCAGCTACCTCAAAAGCATCAAACCCAAAAAGATCGTACTTAACGGCGATATCATTGATATCTGGCAGTTCAGTAAATCCTACTGGCCTGAATCGCACATGAAAGTGTTGAGGCGATTAATGAAGTTTGTTTCAGAGGGTGTGCCTGTTTACTATCTTACTGGAAATCATGACGAGATGCTGCGCAAATTCGCTGATCTGAAGATCGGGACCTTCCGGCTGCAGAATAAATTGGTTTTAAACCTTGATGGAAATAAAGCCTGGATTTTTCATGGAGATGTGTTTGATATCACCATGCAGAATTCGAAATGGCTTGCCAAGCTTGGGGCAGTTGGGTATGATTCGCTTATTCTGTTAAATAGTTTCGCGAACTGGTGTCTGACCTCCCTGGGTAAGGAGAAAATGAGTTTCTCCAAACGAATAAAAGCCAGGTTTAAGGATGCGGTTAAATTTATCAACGACTTTGAAAATACAGCTTCAGATCTGGCTATTGATAAGGGCTATAAATACGTCGTCTGCGGACATATTCATCAGCCTGAGATGCGGGAGATTTCATCTCCGAAAGGAAAGGTTTTATATCTCAATTCAGGCGATTGGGTAGAAAGTCTGACAGCACTTGAATATCACCAGGGTGCGTGGAGTATTTATAAATATCAGCCCTCGAGCTTTTTAGATCTGCCGCCGGAAATGGAAGATATGCTGGACAGTCAGGATTTGGAGGCGATGCTGGATATTAAGTCACTTTTCTCGCAATTCAAATCAGGTGCCGTCTGATCGTTTGCACCTCCTAAAAATCCGGCATACCAATGTCCGGATGATTTAATAGTCCGCTGCTGGGTCTCAAAATCGACATGAACTAATCCAAATCGGGGATGATAACCTTCAGACCACTCAAAATTATCAGTGAGCGTCCAGACGAAATAGCCTTCTGCACTTAAGCCTTCGTGCCGCGCTCTCAATACCTGCTTCAGATTTTCTTTGATGTAATTCGTGCGTTCAATATCATCAACTTTACCATCTGTTAAGTGATCAGTAAAAGCAGCTCCATTTTCGGTGATGTAGATTTTCTTTATGTTTTTATAGGCGTTGAATTTCCTGATCATCTCATAAATAGATTCAGGATACACCTCCCAGCCCATAGATGTATACGGAACATTCCTGTCCCGGGCTTTTACCAGGGAAGCCTGAACATACGGTGTCAGGTATGAATTTCTGACAATTTCTCTCGTATAATTCTGTATTCCTATAAAATCGAAATCAAAAGCCATTTTATCCTCGTCACCAGAATGCATGTATTTACGGGTCTTCTTTAAAAAAGGAAGATCCTTCTCCGGGTAACCCATGCCGAGAATAGGTTCGATGAACATACGGTTGAGCAGGGCGTCAATTCGATTAGCGGCGTTTATATCTTTCGGACGGCTGGTGTAAGGCTCAATAAAAGAACATGAAAAAGTGGTGCCCACTTCTGCGGCTGGGAGCAGATCTTTCAGAATGCGTCCGCCTTCACATGTGCTCAGTACAGTGTGATGGACTGCAGGAATGAAGTTGTTCGCGCCTGTTCTTCCCGGGGCATGCACTCCCAGGAAATATCCCGCGCCGGTAAAGGCCATTGGCTCGTTCATAACAATCCAATGTTTCACCCGGTCGCCAAAATTTTTTGCACAAATCTCCGTGTAGTCAGCAAACCAGGAAATCACATCCCGGTTAGTCCAGCCGCCCTTTTTCTCGAGCGCATGCGGAAGGTCCCAGTGATAAAGTGTAAGCCATGGATCGGTTCCATTTTCCAGACAGGTATCGATAATTTTGTTGTAAAAGTCGATACCCTTCTGGTTTACAGAACCGATACCCTCAGGCATTATCCGCGACCAGGATGTTGAGAATCTGAAATTGGGAATATTAAGTTTCTTTACGAGACTCAGATCGTCCTGGTAACGGTTATAGAAATCGCAGGCAATTTTACCGTGATGACCGTTGAGAACCTTGTTTTTCCGATCGGTGTAAGCGTCCCAGATTGAGAGGCCCTTTCCATCTGCGTCATGTCCACCCTCTATCTGGTAAGCCGCAGTAGAAACACCCCATTTGAAATCTTTTCCGAACAGATCCCGGCTTAGCTCGCCTCCCACCTCATTATCCATTAAACCTATTTAAATAAACATAGCTTCATTACTATCAAAAGTAGTGTCTGCTTTGTGTTTTTTAACAATCATGTCAATAATTTCCTGTGTCCTGTCAGGATAATCAACAGGAATAGACTGCCCATTGTTCAGCCAGTGTGAAATTAAAGGTTTATACTTAGGTTTTAGAGCCGGTATTACCGGAACCTTTATGGCCCGAAGTGCAGCAGCATTCAGATGCTGCTCATACTGGTTTTTCATCGGGATAACCATCAGTTTCTTTCCCAGGAAAAGGGCCTCGGCTGGAGTCTCAAAACCCGCACCGCATAATACTCCCGACGATGAAGCCATACTGGCGGTAAACTTTTCGCCGTTTATAGGCTGAACAGTAATGTTTTTAATCCTCGCTGGCTTGGTGTTATGTTTAGAGAAAACATCCCACTTTATATCTTTGAATTCAGACAGAAAACTGATTAATCTCTTATCGTCATACGATGGGAGATATACAGTATAATGGCCTGCATCTGTGATTTTTTGTTCACGCACGGCACGACGGATTACAGGGGTAAAGATGTTTTCCCGGAACGCTGAAAAATGAAATCCATATTGAGCACTCGAAGGCGCATAATTTTTGAGGATCAGCCGTCCCATCATATCTGTATGGTCAGGCTGGGGCAGGCCCGGACTCAGCACGGCCGACTGATGACTTAAGGCAATACAGGCCTTGTTCTTAAAATAGCATGCCCATGCCGACACCGGTTCAAAATCTGTGATCACCAGATCATATTGCTCTACCGGCAGATGTTTAATTGATTTTATAAGCTTCCGGAAATTAGTCCGGGCCAGAGTCTTCCACAAGCTAACTCCCCCGGACTTTCCAAAAATAAAGCTTAAGCCCGCGAGCTTATATTTTACCGGGAAAGGAAGTGTCAGGTCGGCCTGGCTGCCGCTGATAAGAATATCTACATCCCCGTGCTTTTGAAGGCAGGGAACAACATCCACTGCCCGGCTTAAATGCCCGTTGCCCGTTCCCTGAATAGCATATAAAATCCTCATGAAATCCCGGTGTGCAGTTTGCCTTTTCTATAGCATCCCTGCCTGAAAGGAGAATAAAAGGAGTTCATTCGAATCCGGAAAATAAGGTTTAAAATCTCCGGAAACCAGTTCAGAGGGTTCAAATATTTAATGGTTTTCATAATGCAAGATACGGAATGAAGGTTGTGTTTGGGTTTAGTTTGGGTTAGGAGATTGTTAACGAATTATTCCCGCCTCGTGCCGGCGGAGGGCACTTACTTTTCCCAGCAGCTGGAAAAGTAAGCAAAAGAGCCGTCGCTGCGCCTGCTGCTTGGGAAGTTAGTGCTTTGGCTTTGCCTGTGCAACCCGCACCAGCCGATGCGAATAAAAAGGTGAACGGGGATTCAGTGGTTTGGCCTTAGAAGCGTACCTGGCGGGCTAGCTGGTGTAGAGAAGCGGGGCTGTGATTCGCGGCATACAAACCATTGCGGCGATTGTGCGATGTGTACGTCTGCCAAGGGGAGCTGTCAGCCTCTTCGGCTGACTGAGGGGTGAAGTAACCCATGAATCAAAAATATAACATAAAACTTGCTATACTTAGAACTTCTATGTATACTTGATTCATGAAAGACCTTAACAAAGACTTAATGGCAAGTTCTTTAGCTCCGATAGTATTGATGATTCTTCGGGGCGGGGAGAGTTATGGTTATGAAATAATCCAGAAGCTTAGAGATAAAAGCGGGGAGCAGTTGAATGTGGCTGAAGGAACATTGTATCCTGTACTTAAGAAAATGGAGGCCAAAAAATGGATAGAGAGCAGCTGGAAAACAGCGGATACCGGCAGGGAGAGGAAATATTACAAGCTTACTTCAGAAGGTAAAAAAGAGCTGGAGGAGCAATATTCACAATGGAACTTTATCAACGAACTAATTGAAAAATTATGGAATCACCCCACTTCGATCTCAAGGCTTCAGTCGACGATTACATCCTTCTGATCCAAAATCAGGGTGCGCTAACAGGCTCAGATGCGAAAGAGCTGACAAATCATTTGCTTGACGCGACGGATGAATTATGCAAAGGTGGGCTTTCGGAAGAAGAGGCATTTATCATCGCAACGAAACGGCTCGGCAACGAGGAGACTCTTACTCAGGAATATGCAAAGGTAAACCCTTCGCTAAGCACGAATAAAGTATGGTCATACCTGTTTATAGGTTTTAATCTATTTTATATTCTTCCGTCTATTGTTGTAATGATGTTAGCAGGTTTATATACGTTTATGCATGTGAATTTCGAAAGGGGTTTGATCAGCATTGTGGTTATTACTGCATCTCATCTGCTCTTGAGCGGCCTCATTATTTTTCTTGTAAGAAAGAAGGTTTCGATTTCCGGATTTTTTGAAAGTCAGGTGCAAAAGAATCCTTTCAGAATTGTTCTATTAACATTTCTTCCGCACATAGTTATATTCCTGCTCAGGCCGGTTTTCGTTTCCAAGTTCCATTTTATGCCGGCTACTTTTATATTTTATCCCCTGCGTGAATTTAATGGAACTCTTGTGGAATTTACCTTCTATCTCGCGATACTTAGTATTATCGGAGGTGTTCTGGCCTTAATTTTCAGTTTCAGGAAGCCCGAGTTGGTAACCTTAAGATATTTATTTGAAAAGCCATCCATACTTTCTTGGTGTGCTTTGGGATACTTGTAGAAATGCTTTCGGCGTCCAGCCGGACGATTCCCACCTCTCATGTGCTATACAGTTCAATTATTTTCGGAATTATATATCTCGGCGCATCCTATCTGATTGCACGATATAATCAAACCACGGAATCACTTAAGTACTTAGCTATCTTCTCACTTTTTGGATTAATTTCAGAAATATCCGTAGGAATAGACGCTGACCTGTCAAGAGGTGATACCTATAATACCGTATATTATTCGATAGCACTTTTGACCGGGCTTTTTGTGGGATGGAAGATCGGGGAGGAATTTAGAAATATGAGATTTCGTACTCGGGAGAGTTGAATAATTAAAGTCAGCTACCCATCGTACCTGAGGTGGCGGAAAGTTTATTGAAGTAGCTTCTAGACCCCTCCGTCCGCCCAAGGCGGACAGCTCCCCTTGGAAAAAGGGGAGCGGCATTCTTACACACCGCACAGGCGAAACAGGTACTGCAGGTCTGCCTGAAGGGTACGTCTGCCCGCACGCCGCAGGCGTGCCCAACTACACCAGCTAGCCGTTTGGTACGTTTCTAAGGCCCTAGCACTGAATCTCCGTTCACCGTCATTCCGCATTGGCTGATGCGGTGTGCACAAGCAAAGCCCCAGCAGTGACTTCAAAAGCATCAGGCGCAGCGGCGGCTCTTTTGCTTACTTTTCCAGCTGAAGGGAAAAGTAAGTGCCAGTCCGCCGGCACGAGGCGGGAATAAATACAACTATTACCTTAACATACCATACAACCCTCTCCCTCCGTTAATAATCCTAAAAACACCCTATTCAAAATAAATTCCCATCTTTATTACCGTTTACACTTAATAAAACATATAAAACAATACAAATGAAACTCCTTTCCTTTCTTCCTATCTCTATCCTCCTTGCCTGCGCAAATCCAGGAAACAACACAGCATCTGATGATTCTGTAATAGTGACTTCGGAAAAACCTGCCGTAGCAACCATCCGCACAGGCGCGCAGCAAATCGATAAATACCTCCCTTTGCTGAAAGGAAAAAGAGTGGGATTGTCTATAAACAACACTTCCATCATTGACGGTAAACTAAGTATGGATACCCTGATCAAACTGGGTGTTAATGTGGTAAAAGGCTTCGGACCGGAACACGGTTTCCGCGGAAAGGCGAGTGCAGGAGCGAAGATCGGCGATGAAACGGATGAGAAAACAGGTGTGCCTTTGATCTCACTTTACGGCTCCAAGTACAAACCCACTAAAGAGGATATGAAAGGGATTGATGTGATGGTTTTCGATATGCAGGATGTAGGTGTGCGATTCTATACCTACCTCTCCACATTGCATTATATCATGGAAGCCTGCGCTGAGAATAATGTGGGATTGATAATCCTCGACCGCCCGAATCCAAATGATGGTTATGTTGACGGACCGGTGCGCGAAGCCGACCAGGAGTCATTCGTAGGGAAACATGCCATTCCAATTTTGCATGGTCTTACCTTCGGCGAATACGCCGGTATGATCAACGGCGAAGGCTGGCTTCCCGGCAAGGCGAAATGCAAGCTTACGGTGATAAAAATGGAAAACTACAAGCACGGTATGCCATACACATTACCCGTTGCGCCATCACCAAATCTGAATACTCAACAGTCTGTTTTGCTTTATCCTTCCCTGTGCTTGTTTGAAGGAACGGTAATCAGTCAGGGAAGGGGAACATACTTTCCGTTCACCGTATTAGGAAACCCTGAGCTTAAAGGAAAATATGAATTTTCATTCAAGCCCGTTTCTATTCCCGGTATGAGCGAAAAACCTCCTCATATGGATAAAGATTGTTATGGCATTGACCTTCGTAAATATGATACCAGCATCTTCACAAAAACCGGCCGCATAAACCTTACCTGGCTGAAGGAATTTTACGCAGCATATCCCAACAAAGCCGCATTTTTTAGAGCTGCAAATTTTGACCGCCTTGCCGGAACCACTAAACTGAGAAACCAGATTATAGAAGGGAAATCAGAAGACGAAATCCGGAAAAGCTGGGAACCGGCGCTGGGACGGTATAAGGAGATGAGGAAGGGGTATCTTCTTTATTGAGTGAACATTTCATATTGACGGTGGAC
>JAZKHM010000287.1:20729-23341 GCA_040385405.1 Bacteroidota bacterium
GGAGGTCTGAAGTCGGAGGTCTGAAGCTAGGCGCATACATGAGGTCGGAAGTCTGAGGTCGGAAGTCTGAAACTAAACGCCTGGGTGGTTGTCGGAAATCCATCAGACCTCCGACATCAGACTTCAGACCTCCGACTTCAGACCTCCGACTTCAGTCCCTCCCCGTATAACGTATCTCCGAATACTCAACCTCACAATCCTCCCCAACAGGTGACTGCGAATAAAACCCAATCATCATATTTTCCGTCTTATGATAGACGAAATCCCTCACTACATCCCATTGCTTGCCATCCTGTGAAGTCAGGAAAGTAAAGACTTTTCCAACCTTGCGTACCCGCAAATAAATTTCCCTGTTTTGCGGGATGTTGAAATAGCTGTCGTCGGTGATCTTGTTTCTCACTACTGAATTACCCAGAAGGAGTTTATCGCCGGTATTTTGAAATAAGATCTTTGCCCAGTTGTCCCGGTCGCTGTAGATAAGGACTGCGCCGCCATCATAACGACCGTCAAAATCGGGTTTAACTTTTGCAGAGAAATCAAAATCCTTTGCCGGAGTAAAAAGCAGTTTGGGAGCATTGTTGAAGAAAGACGTACCGCTTGCAGGATTATGCAGATCCGTTTTTTCTGCGGCAGTCAATACCAGGGCACTGTCCGATAAGATCTTAATGCTTTTCATTTTGTCGACCACAACAAAAGGTGGTATAGCTTTGGTTGAACCCGCATAAGCTTTCTCGTGATTGAAAGTAGTTTGTCGTGCGTAATCAATGACAAACTGCGGCACCGGCATTTTTTCATAGCGGTTAGTCTTGCCCATTTCAGACGCCCAGCGAGCCAGCCAGGTTATGCCCGTCCGGCCCTGTGTAGTATCGGGCCTGCTATATGCCTGATCTTTTAATGCCTCATCTATACCTACAAATGAATAGCCCAGATCTTTCAGGGCCGCAGCCACCTCACTGAAAGCGTCCGCGTTGAGCATATTAGCATGCACCATTAAAATCTGGCTGACTTGCCTGTTGAACAGATCTGCAGATTGTTTGGCAGCCGCTTCGAACTGGCTGATTGTATAAGGAATATACGCTTTACGGATCTTCATAGCTCCGTCAACGTCGCCCATCCTGAGAGCAACTTCATAGGCATCCGAAAAGGTATAATCCTGGTAAGTAATGGTATTCGGTGCAATCTTATATTTATTCTGCTTCAGGAATGTATCCAGCTCCTTTCTATCGGCAAGAGTATTTCCCGGCGATAAATAAGGGTGCCTGAAAAACCGGTAGGGCATTTTTGCCTTTCGGGAAAGCTCCTTTGTAACCAGTTCTCCTTTAAGAATTTCCTGTTTGTATTGATCCAGAGTGATGTCGGTAATATTAACATGATTATATCCATGATTGGCCAGTTCCAAACCAGCATCAAGCCATTTTTGCAATAAAGCGGTCTTCGCCGGATCTACAAGCCCGTTAGTGTAAAGCTTCTGCTCATTCACAAAACCCACCGCAGGAATATTGTATTTTTTAAAAGTCGCAACGAGTTTATCCGTCAATGCATTTTTCTCAGCCTGTGTGTCGCACATGCAGGCGAAGGGGAGGTCGTCAAAAGTGATGGAAACCTTTTTTTGGGCTTTAATAACTGAAGACGTAAATAGAAGGAGAAGGAGGATTACTCGGAACATATTTTTGAAGTTGACACCCGATAGCTATCGGGTTGACTGTTGAAAGTTGACGGTTGGGGGATTCTTTAGCATTTTCGGGGCAGACTGTAGTGGAAATAACTCAACTAAGATAAAGAGAAATTTCATTAAGATTTGTCAGCTGCTGCTCTTCAAAATACCGATTCCCAAAGCCTGCTCGACTTTTTTGCATAATATTCTTTATTTTGCTTTACCCTAAATCCAACATTATGATCACCAAAGGACGATTAGAAGCATTCAGTGATGGTGTAATTGCCATCATTATTACTATCATGGTTCTGGAGCTTAAGGTTCCGCATGAAGCCAGTCTGGAAGCATTAATACCTTTGATCCCTGTCTTTATAAGTTACGTGCTTAGCTTCATCTACATCGGCATTTACTGGAACAACCATCATCACATGCTGCACACTGCTAAGTCTGTAAATGGCAAGATACTCTGGGCCAATATGTTTTTACTATTCTGGCTATCCATAATACCGTTCGTCACTGCTATCGTCCATTCCATCCTGGCCATCACCCTCGTTGGGCACCACGGTAAGGAATCACTATTGGCGATAGCGCTTGGTAAGGACTGGAAGGGGAAATTATCAATTATAATTTACGTTACTGCGATAGCCTTGAGTTTCGTCAATGCATGGATTGGGATTGCACTTTATACTGTGGTTGCAATTATTTGGTTGGTACCGGATAGGAGGATTGAGAAGGTTTTGGTTGAAGAGAGGGGGGTGATTAAATAATATTTATTCCCGCCTCGTGCCGGCGGAGGGCTACATACTTTTTTGCCTTAGGTCAAACGCTAAGTTAGAATAATATTTTTCCCCGCTTATAGCCGCGGGAGGCCTAGTTCTTTTGCTTTAGGTCAATTCTTCGATAATTTTAAAATTTCCCCCGCTCGTGCCGCGGGAGGGCACCAACTTTTTTCTGCAGG
>JAZKHM010000288.1:0-1071 GCA_040385405.1 Bacteroidota bacterium
ATAAATGAGAATTCGATATTATGATGAATACAGAATTCGTCTGTTGATATCAGGTTTTTTCTTACCATAATTTCATTTGCCAGGTTCAAAAATCTGTTTGAATAATTCTTTCTGTTTATCGGTTAATCCGGTAGGGATTTTTACTAAATAGCTTATATATAGATCACCAAAGTGGCTTTCTTTCTTATAAACCGGAAATCCTTTCCCTTTTAGCTTCACCTTTGTTCCATTTTGAGTTTCAGGATTTACCTTAAGTTTTACCTTACCGCTAAGTGTATTGACGGTGATTTCGCCGCCTAGGACTGCCGTTTGCAGTTCGATCTCCACGGTTTTATAGAGATCGTTTCCAACACGTTTGAATTCGGGGTCATTGGCTATTGCAAATTTGATGTAAAGATCACCGGCAGGCCCACCCTGCATTCCCGGTCCGCCGTGCCCCGTAATTTTTATTGTCTGACCGTTTTCAATGCCTGCGGGGATGGTCAGACGGATGTTTTTGCCATTGACCGTAAGCGTTTGCTTTTGCGAGGTATATACATCCCTGAGGTTCAGCCGCAATTCGGCGTTGAAATCCTGTCCCTTAAAATTCGCCTGTCGTTGTTTACCTCTTCCGAACATAGAACTGAAAAAATCTGAATAATCATCTCCCCCAAAATCCTGTTGTCCCCAGGGCTGTTGTTGCTGCTGCCGCTGATGTGATTGACGAGCTTCCTGGAACTGATCGGCATGTTTCCAGTCCTTCCCGTACTGATCATATTTTTTTCTCTTTTCCGGATCGCTTAGAACTTCATTAGCTTCATTAATTTCCTGAAATTTCTTTTGCGCATCCTTGTCGTTGGGGTTCACATCAGGATGATACTTGCGGGCCATTTTTCTGTACGCCGCTTTAATATCTTTATCTGTAGCAGATTTGGTAATTCCGAGTGCCTGGTAATAATCGATGAAAGACATGTGTAATAGTAAGGAATTTGATTGTTATAAAATTAGGGATTAGTTTTTGGAATTACCCCGCCTCATGCCGGCGGAAAGTGCACATACTTTTTGCTTTAGGTCAAAAAGTATGCAAAAACC
>JAZKHM010000289.1:0-1527 GCA_040385405.1 Bacteroidota bacterium
AATCCTTTATTAATCAGATCGCAATCCCGCGTGTTAGTAACCTTGCAATATGCTCTGTTAACATTTATGATAGTGAATCGTGGAGAATCGGGTAAAAGTACAAGAAGGGGGCTGGGGGAAGCATCGAATATGGCTTTCAGACTTCTAATGTTCATGAAAAGGTCCTTTTAAATTACCCGAAAAGCAGATTCTAGCTTCCTTTTACTAATTAACTATCTATATAGACAAAAGTTTCATTGTACGCCTTATTGTCTATTAAGTTACTTGCTGATTCATTTATTATAGACGGCCTTAAGATTCTATTTGTGTTTTTTTTGAAATATAAAGAACCATTTGGTATTCCCGAAATGTAAAATACATTGGAAGTATAGTAAACTTTACATTTGCTTTACTTTCCTTATTGCAGTCTTATTCTATTATTTACCTTCAGTCACCTCCCTGATTACACGGAGCCAGTTTAAACCAAGAATTTTTTTGATTCGCCGATCACTATAACCCAGTCTTTGCAATGCCATGGTCATCTGCGGATAATCGCTGATGTCTTTAATTTCGCGCGGCAGTTCAGGGCCACCGTCGAAATCTGAACCCAATGCAACATGGTCCTCGCCAACTAATTTTACCCCATAGTCGATCACTTTTGCCAGCTGGTCAACATGCATCCAATATTCATCAGGGATAGTTCCTTTGAAACTTAGCGGTACATCTTTCGCAACAGCCCGATCGACTTCTTCAATAGTTTTCAGAGGTGCGGCCTGTACTGTAGTCGGTTTAGTCTCATTGGATGTTTTCTGTCCTTGCTGCCATGCCCAGTATTTGGGATTGTTAAAAAGGCTTCCAAAATGGATGCCGATAACTCCGCCTTTTGCTGCCATAGCTTTTGCCGCTTCGTCAGTAATGCAGCGCGGATGAGGTACAATTCCATAGAATCCTCCATGACTATAGATCAGCGGATGCCGGCTTGCCTCAACAGATTGTAAGATAGCAGCATTTGAAGCATGGGCTATATTGATAACCATTCCCAAATCATTCATTTCGCCGATGATCTTTCTTCCGAGATCGTTAATGCCATTCCAGCGACTTACGTCGTTGCAGGTATCTATAAAAGCGTTGGTAGTATTATGAGCCGGCAGTTGTATTGATCTCAGGCCTAAACGATAGAGTGCCCGTAGAAGATTAACATCTCCATCCATGTCCCACGGCCCTTCCAGATCCAGGAAAGCCGCCATTTTTCCCTTCTTATTGATGCGCTGTATGTCAGAAGCATTAAGTGCGAGTTCAATATTTGCGTGATTCTTTTTGATCTGATCTAAAGCCAGGTTTACTACCCGGAAAGTGTTCTTTACTTCAAACCTTCCCGGATAATAGTGCTCAGGGGTATAAACTGAGAAGAACATCGCGTCAATACCGCCCTCTCTGGCTCTTGGTAAATCGACGTTGCCATCTGTATAACGTTGACCAATATCCGTTCCCAAGAGCAATTCGCGGCTCATCACATGGGTGTGTCCGTCCATAACGAATGCTTTGCGA
>JAZKHM010000290.1:0-4159 GCA_040385405.1 Bacteroidota bacterium
GAGAGCGCAAAGGACTGATATCCACATATAATAGGGCTATTAAAAATACTCTGCGCCTTCTGCGCAAACCTGTGCGGCCTCTGCGTTAAAAAATATACGCTAAGCCCCAATTCCCTCATTTTCCAAACTCAGATTTATCCCCGGCTTCGCATACGCCAGCCGCTCTGAAAATTTTGGAACATAGTAAGCATCAAGGCCTGCCACGACCATTGTTTCAGCCTTTTCGTGATCCACTAGCCCATCCTTGCCGATAAGTTCATTGTCTGTTAAAATATGGATAACCTCCCCTATTACAATAGTTGTTCCGTTAATTTCCATCTCTATCATATCTCTAACTTCCAGTCCAATACGGATGGAAGACTGACGGACAAAGGGAACCTTAAATGCAGGCATATATTCTTTCGAAAATCCGCATTGGTCGAATTCAGATACCCCTGACGGATAACTTGCACTTGTTTGATGAGCCCGCTTCAGCCAATCGGGCTGGACATTGTTCAGGGTATAATGACCCGTGTCCCTGATATTATTAAGCGTGTCGTTATGTTCCCTTTCCGGACGCATAACAATTCCTAAAAGAGGCGGGCTTGATCCCAAATGGAAAGCGGAACTGATGATTGAGAGATTTGTTATTCCGTCGGAACTGATAGTTCCTAAAAGATTAAGAGATTTAAAGCCTGCAATACTATTTATAAGGTTTATGCGGTAAAACTTCTCCATCGAAGCAATTTGCACACTGTTTATTTTCATCATCTCAATTTGTTTTCAAATTGCCTAAACCTCCATCAATTCCTATTACTTGTCCTGTTATCCAGCTACTTTCATCGGAAATCAGGAAAGTAATCAAATTGCTGATATCTTCCGGCTGGCCAATGCGCGATAAAGGATGCCTTTTAGCTGATGCCTCACGTTTCTCGGTTGAATTCAGCAGGTTCTGCGCCATTGGTGTATCTGTTAAAGACGGCGCAACAACATTCACACGGATATGCTGAGAAGCAAACTCTGCAGCCAATGCCAATGCCAGGCCTTCAACTGCTCCTTTTGCAGCCGATATACTTGCGTGATATGCCATGCCTATTTTGGCGGCGACCGTACTAATTAAAACTATTGATGCTCCTGCGGATGACTTCAATTGTTTTGCAGCCTGTTGAATAATTTGAGCTGCACCTAAAACATTGAGACGGTAGTCATTCAAAAAATCATCCGCGGTTAGTCTGCTGAATGGTTTCAAATTAATACTCCCAACAGCGTAAACCAGGCCGTGTAAACTTTCGGGCAAAAACTGTGGTATTGAATCCAGACTTCCCGTAATATCCAGACTTAAATGCACCGCTTCGTTCGGGAAATTGGCGGGCCTGGCCCGGGAAATCACATAGACCTTCGCCCGTTTTTCTATCAACGTACGAACAAGTGCTAATCCAATACCGGAAGTTCCACCTACTACCAGGATATTTTTGCCGGCGAAATTCATTTGTATATGTATTTAAGAAACTCATTCCGGGTATCAGAATTAAGAAATTTGCCGCTATACTCTGCAGTCACGGTGCTGCTTCCCGTATCTCTGATTCCTCTGCTCGACACGCAATGGTGGTTTGCATCTACTATAACCGCAACATCTTCGGTACCCAGTGCTTCTTTCAAAAATCCGGATATCTGTATAGTCAGCCTTTCCTGGACCTGCGGACGCTGCGAACAATATTGAACTATTCTATTCAGTTTTGATAATCCTATGACTTGTCCGTTACTGATGTATCCAATATGAGCCTTCCCTACAATAGGAACAAAATGATGCTCGCAGTTACTATAAACAGCTATATCCCTCTCAACAAGCATCTCCTTGAAACGATATGAATTTTTGAAAAGCGTAGTTTTTGGTTTATTCGCTGGATTCAGGCCGCTAAAGATTTCCTTTACATACATTTTCGCTACTCTTTTGGGAGTATCCTTCAGACTGTCGTCTTCCATATCCATTCCCAAAACCTGCATGATGTCCTTAAAGTGCTTCTCAATCAAGTCAATCTTGGTATCATCATCTAACTCAAATGCATCGGGCCTTAAAGGCGTTTCTAAGGATGCGTTGTAGTGTTCATCTTCAAAGTCTAACAAATCCTCTGTGTCGACCTGCGCGTTCATTATATTTTTTTTAGTCATCAGATATTACGGAATTAATCAGTCATTTTATTTAAAAACTTCAGAGTAGCAGCAATTATTAATACAAAATTATACTAATAAATATAATTGTAGTACAATATTACACAATATAAATAATTATGAAATTGAAATGATTAACCAACGTGAACAGGGATTGGCGAACACCCATGGAAATTGTCGGCAGCAGCTTAAAGAAAGGGAATCTTCAACTGCAATCTGTAATTTTATTAGGAAAAGTAATTTCATTGCCAACAAGGCACATTTCCACCGGGGCTCCGGTTCGCCCGGAAGTCATGCCACGAGTTAATGCCAGCGCCCCAATGGTTTATTTTGCTGCACTCTTACGTATTAGCTTAGATGTTGTTTTACGAAGTCAGCCGAATAAGTTTTTATCATATCCCGAACCCTACGGAACTCTTTAATAATGTCTTCTTCACTGCCCGTGGCTTTCGCGGGATCCGGGAAGTTGTAATGAAAGCGTTTAACATTCCCGGGAAAGTAAGGACAAGCTTCTTTTGCATTATCGCAGACCGTTATAACAAAGTCAAAAGGAATATCAAGATACTCATCTACATGGTTAGAGGTATGCGCCGAGATATCGATATCATCTTCAGCCATCACTTGAATTGCCCTTGGATTAACTCCGTGCGTTTCAATTCCTGCGCTATAAATGTTTGCCTTTCCTTTCGCAAAAAAACGGAAGTAACCTTCGGCAATCTGGCTGCGGCAGCTATTGCCGGTACAAAGTATCAGTATGTTCTTCATATTTTCTTATGATTAACAGCAATTTGGTCCGGAGCAGGCTTCTTTCTTATCTGCGGGCTTTTCAGCCGAGACGGTAATGCTGAATATGCCTGAGTGCCCGGAATTGAATCGTTCGATGGCTGCATCGTCAAGATAGTTCTTCAATATGTCGGATGGTATATGGATCTGCTTTTCTTTTTGTAACTCGATATTATCAAAACCATTACTTTTAATCAGTTCCAGATACACATCTTTTGCAACGGCTCCGGAAACACATCCGGCGTACATTTCAGCAGCAGAACGCAGAGCTTCTGGCAAATCGCCGATCAATACTACGTCGGAAATACTGCAATGCCCGCCGGGTTTTAGAACACGATAGATCTCTTTAAAAACACCATCTTTATTTGGCACCAGGTTTAAAACACAGTTACTCACAATAACATCAGCAACATTGGAGGTGACGGGCATATTCTCGATATCTCCCTGTCTAAACTCTACATTATTAAAACCAAGAGTTTCTGCATTCGCCCTCGCTTTCTCAACCATTGCTGGAGTGAAATCTATTCCTATCACTTTTCCTGATTCCCCTGTTTCGGATCTGGCTACAAAACAGTCATTGCCAGCACCGCTTCCCAGATCGATTACCGTATCACCGGCTTTAATACCTGCAAACTGCGTAGGTAAGCCGCATCCGAGCCCAAGGTCAGCTTCAGCATTATAGCCAGCTATATTTGTATAATCGTCGGTCATGATATTATAAACCTCCGTGGAGCAGCCGCCGGCGCCACAACAAGACGCCTGGTTGGATTCTTTATCCTGTAAAGCAATTTCACCATATTTCTGTCTTACTAATTCTTTTAATTCTTCGTCGGTTTTCATTTCCTTGTTGTTTATTTGGTTCTATTGTAATATTACGATTGTGATATTCAAAATTTTTTTAACAGCAGTCTGCCGGTGCCTTATAGGTTGAAAAGAATGTTCCTAATTCACTTTCCAATTGCTTCCATACTGCCGGATTTATACAATAGCAAACGCTAACACCTTCAATAGTACCTTGTATAAGGCCGGCATTTTTCAGTTCTTTTAAGTGTTGTGAGATAGTTGCCTGAGCGAGGCCAAGCTCTTCGACCAGATCGCCGCAGATGCAGGCTTGAGTAGAAATGATCTGCTGCAAAATCGCGATTCGTGCCGGATGTGCAATTGCCTTCAGCAGTCTAGCAAATTCGTTTTGCTTCTCTGTAAATATTTCTGTTCTTGTAAGTCCCAT
>JAZKHM010000291.1:0-1014 GCA_040385405.1 Bacteroidota bacterium
ACAAAAGAAGCAGAAAAGTAATGCAGTTGATAACGCCTTTACCCCCAGCGTTCCAATTCATCGGCTTATATTTGGACTTTGACCACGGTCTTGTTGATCAGAATAGCCACGGTCGATCCAGTCATCTACGAATACTATGGAAGCGATACGCGCAGTTTCATTACTGATAGCAAGTTCCAATGCTTCTTTTATCTGACCTGAAGCTTGCAGTGCATAGACGTCAAGAATTCCCACAATATCCTTACTGTCCAGATAATCTATTCCATAAATAGCGGAACGAAGGCTTTCCAGTATTAAAGATGCTGGCTTTAATAAGAATAAAGCATCAGAGCTGTATAAGCCTATACTATTATCATCAAAACGCACAAATACCTCATCATTCTCATGCACGACATTTGTTATCGTTCCCGTTTGTCCCTGCCTGTTAGCAGGATCCTGGGTCAGGTTGGGATGTACCATAACCACTTTATCTACCAATTCATCCATAACAATTTATTCTTTATAGCAGTTCATAAGTTTTAATAATTAAAACAACCTAACGAGCGTGAACAAAGTCCCGCTCTTCAGCCTGGATTTGTTCCCTGATTGGGTTGAGCTTATCCTGTAAGGGTATTGTGCTGTGAGATAAAGTCTGATAACTGGTCATAGCCAGTTCCATTGCATCTTTAATCTGTTTGGGTGAACCCGCTTCCAGGAGCATACTGATCCGTAGCATGGCCTTAAAATCCTGGGCATCCAGTTCCTGAACGTGGTTTAGCAGATCTTTATAGATTTCATTGTGTGGTTTTAATACAAGCAGTGCATCGACCGAATACAGACCTAAAGGCCCTTTGCCAAAACCCACAAATACTTCATCTTGTCCAAGATCTGCTGTGGCAACAATTCCAACATGACCCTGACGGTTCACAGGATCATTCATAAGCTCTGGGTGAACCAGAACTACAGTACCAGTTAATTCTTCCATGATAATTTGTTTTTTAAGGTTGGAAGGAGGGCTTCGCCGTTCTTCCATAA
>JAZKHM010000292.1:0-2020 GCA_040385405.1 Bacteroidota bacterium
AGTTCATAAATTTTACTGCTTTAAGCTCAATATCCAGTTTATGATTGGGGTGGAATTCTTCATATATAAAATGCATGATCATCCCGGGTAATTGTACATTCATTACTTTCTCTTCAAATAGTTCCTCAGTAATAAACTTATATTTAGTCCTGTTATCATAAGTTCCTAAAAAGTCCAGAGCGATCTGTTTCTCGTTTAGCAGATCCATTATTTTATTTAAGGCTGCGTCAATAGAAAAAGCATCAAGTTTGGTTGCAGGAATAAAATCGGGCTTCCCAATTAGTCCGAATATATTGATCTCTTCTGCTTCAGCTAATCCTTTCTCGAAGGCAAGCATATTCTTAAGGAATATATTTTCAATAGATGCCGGGGTATTTGCTGAAATATGAGCCTCAACACCTAGTTCAGCCTTTAGTTTTAATTGTAATAGTTCATTTTCCATCCGTTTATTTTCATCCGGATCATAACTCAATGGCAGATTGTTCTCAGATATCTTTTTCATGGTACATGGTTTAAATTTTAAGAATCAATAATTATAAAGCCTGAATGAAATTATAAGATTTATTACATAGCCGACTCTCAGCGGTAGCAGAGATTGTGTAAACGGTAAATATTTGTCTTATTTCAGGATTAACTTTGTTCCTTTATTTTTTGCCTTGCCCCCGCCGATCTAAACGGGATTGGAGCGGTAGCTTTTGGCTAATAAAAATCCAAAATGAGTTTAAATTTCAAAATCCAAAACTATTGTCCTTCCTGCAGTCAGGATAAGCTCCAAGCCGGACTGACAATAATATAATAAACAGGCCCTCCTTTAAGTATCAGTAACAGTTATCAATTATCCGACCTCATACCTTCGACCTCATCTTCAACCCTAAATAAATTCTCACACAACCCATTGAAAATCAAAATAAACTTCCTACTTTTGCAGTCCCTAAATGAAAGCTGTAATAAGCTGAGGTGCAGGGATTAAATTATATAAACACTAAAAGGAAAAAATGCCTACTATCCAACAATTAGTTAGAAAAGGTAGAGTAGCTCTGGTCGACAAGAGTAAGTCGCCAGCGTTGGACAGCTGTCCACAGCGAAGAGGAGTGTGCACACGTGTGTATACCACTACCCCTAAAAAACCAAACTCAGCAATGCGTAAAGTTGCCCGTGTGCGCTTAACCAATGGAAAAGAAGTGAATGCTTATATCCCTGGAGAAGGTCACAATTTACAGGAGCACTCGATCGTGTTAATCCGTGGTGGTCGTGTTAAAGATTTACCTGGAGTACGTTACCACATTATCCGTGGTGCTTTAGATACGTCTGGTGTAGCCGGTCGTAACCAACGTCGTTCCAAATATGGAACTAAGAAACCAAAACCTGGACAGGCAGCAGCCGCACCAGCTAAGGGTAAAAAGAAATAATTAAACGGAGGAAAGCAACATGAGAAAGTCAAAACCAAAAAAGAGAATCTTACTGCCTGATCCAAAGTTTAACGACGTAATGGTAACCAGGTTTGTAAATAATATGATGTATGACGGTAAAAAATCTATCGCATACTCTATTTTCTACGATGCAGTTGAATTAGTAGAGAAAAAAACAAGCGAGAACGGATTAGAATCCTGGAAAAAAGCTTTGAACAATGTAATGCCAGCGGTAGAGGTTAAATCCCGTCGTGTTGGTGGTGCAAACTTCCAGGTACCTACCGAGGTTCGTCCTGAGCGTAAAATCGCTTTGGGAATGAAATGGCTGATTAACTATTCACGTAAGCGTGGTGAGAAGACCATGACTGAGAAATTGGCCGGAGAAATCATTTCAGCCGCTAAGGGTGAAGGTGCTGCAGTTAAGAAGAAAGAAGATACTCACAAAATGGCAGAAGCTAACAAAGCATTCTCTCATTTCAGATTCTAACAGGAAATAAAATAATGTCAAGAGATTTAAGATACACAAGAAATATCGGAATTGCAGCCCATATTGATGCGGGTAAAACCACAACAACTGAGCGGATTCTTTACTACTCTGGTGTGAGCCATAA
>JAZKHM010000293.1:0-1031 GCA_040385405.1 Bacteroidota bacterium
GAGGAAGTTATACGTAAGGAGGTAAATCAGAAACTATATTATATTAAGTATCAAGTATCAGGGGAAAAGTATCAAGTATCAAGTATCAAGAATCAAGACCTGGGGATGGGAGAGGTGGGTTCAGATTACATTGTAATTGCTACGACGAGACCGGAGACCATTATGGCTGATACGGCTATCTGTATCAACCCCAATGATAGCAGGTATACGCATCTCAAAGGAAAAAAGATCATTATTCCTTTGATTGGGCGGGAAATTCCGGTGATCGAAGATGAGTATGTTGATATGGAATTTGGTACAGGATGTCTGAAAGTTACTCCTGCTCACGATCTGAACGATTACGAATTGGGGGTGAAGCACAGGCTTCCTGTAATAGATATTTTAAATGATGATGGAACCCTTAACGAAAAGGCAGTAATCCTTGTTGGTGAAGACCGGTTTGCGGCAAGGAAGAAAATTGTTGTAATGCTTGAGGAGCAAGGCTGTATCGAAAAGGTTGAGGAATATAAATCGCAAGTGGGATTCTCGGAGCGTACTGATGCGGCAATCGAGCCTAAATTATCGCTGCAGTGGTTTTGTAAGATGTCGGAAATGTCGGGACCTGCTCTTGACTATGTGCTTAATGGGGAGATTAAACTTATTCCGGAAAAGTTTATCAATACCTACCGTCATTGGATGGAGAATGTAAAGGATTGGTGTATAAGCCGGCAGTTATGGTGGGGACAGCGGATTCCGGCCTGGTACAATGAAAAAGGGGAGTGGGTTGTAGCTAAAACCGAAAGTGAAGCACAGGCAGAATTCGCAATTCAGTTTCCCGGATCGCCCCAGGGCAGCCTGCGTCAGGATGAAGATGTAATGGATACCTGGTTTTCCTCATGGCTATGGCCAATATCGGTTTTTGATGGATTTAAGGATCCGCAGAATGCAGATATTAATTACTATTATCCAACCAACGATTTGGTAACTGCTCCTGAAATACTTTTTTTCTGGGTAGCCCGGATGATTATGGCAGGACATGAGTTCCGCGGTGA
>JAZKHM010000294.1:0-2235 GCA_040385405.1 Bacteroidota bacterium
AGCCGATCGTGTTCTACAATTGGCTTTGACAGTACTTTTTTATTGACAGTAAATGGAATCCAATTATACTCTATTGGGCTTCTCTATTTTTGATTGTTTCAGAGTTCGGAGTATGATATGCAATTACCGTATTTGTGTTGTGTCTTCTATGCAAGAATACTTGTTTCTTACGATCTTGTTTCAGAAACCCTACGAAAAGGAAAGTTAGATGGAGTTGACTTCCTTTAGGCTTTTCAGTGGTTATCTTTATAGTCTGTTTTTCAGATTCTTTATCCAAAATTAGTTCAGTGCTGTAGGAGGTTTGGAATGTATCGTTTTCAAAGTCCCAATTGGTGGTCGCTGTTGCTAAAATAACATTAGTTGCTTCTTCCGGCCAATCTAAATGTTCCTCAGCCAAGAAATCATTCAATGTCAGGGTTTGATTTTCTGGATTATATAGTTCTTTTATTTTAAGGACTTTCCTCAAAGGTCTTAGTTTGTTGCTTTCAAATAGCAATAAACATTCCTTACCCTCACTAGTTTTTAATCCTTCCGTAAGTGTTCTTTTTCCTTGCGGATTGATCATGTCTTCCTGAAGTATTTCTAACAGGAGTTTATTAGTCCTTCCTGCAACACTTCCGTCTTTTGCTAAGCTATTAAAACGTTCGGCAAGTTGTCTAAATACGGCAGCTTTTTTTACGCATTGTCCGAATTCCATTCCCTGATTGCGTATTCTGTCGAAGATAGGGTTGTTCTTGAACTCTTCAGCTGTTATTCCCGTTTTTCCTCTCATACGGGCATAATTTCCCCCATCTGCTGTCACTACAAAGTTTATGTCATCTATAGTTCCTTTTATGAGAAAGGGTGCTGTTACTTTTGCCATATTTTAATTTTTGCGGGTTATCTATCGTCTTTACGTCAATATTTGAACTGCCTATTGAACATGTGTTGTTATTTTAAAGAAATTGGTCAGCTATTTTAATTGCCTTGTGAATCCTATCCGATTATACAACGCAAAACATGTTCCATCTGAAGCCCTGAATAGTCACAAAACTCCTCTATTGAAAGTAGTTGATGTGGTTCTTTATTCAAGTTGGTTTTGATCTTATGCAGATACAACCTTGCTTGGCGGTATGTTTTACCAGTAATACGTTGTACATCTTTTGGATAAATGCATACCCTGATGTTACTTGCAATCACATTTTTATTTTTTAATACATTATTGCTGTCAATAGACTTTTCTTTTTATCTGTCCCATTTCAGGGTCCTATTGTTTTTTTGTAAAGTTATGAAATTTAATCACTTATGAATTGACTAAAATAGGTAATTGTAGGCTTTTTAATACCATTATTGACATCTGCTTTTTGAAATGTTGTTTAAATGATTCAATCTTTGCAGCAATCATTCCAGATTTAGTTGCAACGAATATTCAGGATGAAAGATTAGTTCAATTATTTTAAACTTAAATTTTAGCAATTATGGCAAGACAGAAAGGTATAATTAAATTGAAAGGTACTATCGGAGATATTACTTTTTACAAAACGCAGGATGGGCATCTGGCACGCGAAAAAGGCGGAATCGAAGCCAGTAGAATTGCGAGCGATCCTGCGTTCCAGAGAACCCGTGAAAATGGTTCTGAATTTGGCCGGGCCGGCAAAGCTGGAAAGGTATTGAGAACCGCATTAAGAGCGTTACTCTTGAATTCGGCCGATGGCAGAATGGTCAGCCGACTCACTCAATCCATGGTAAAAGTCATTCAAGCTGATATTACCAGTGTAAGAGGATTGCGCAATGTCATTGATGGTGAAGCTGAACTGCTTACAGGTTTTGAGTTCAATATCAGAGGGAAATTGGGCACCAGCTTGTTTGCGCCCTTTGTAGCCACCATTGACCGTTTAACAGGAGAAATCAAAGTTGATTTGGCTTCTTTTATTCCGTCAAATATGATTGCTGCTACCTCGGGGACAACTCATTTTAAAATTATTTCAGCTGGAGCTGAAGTTGATTTTGAAGCGGAAAGTTTTGTAGCTTCTAATTCAGAAACCGCTATTCTTCCATGGGATGTTACACCAACTGTTGCTATCAGTCAAACCAACATGATTACTCCAAATAGTACTAAGCCCCTATTTCTAGCTTTAGGAGTGGAGTTTTATCAAGAGGTAAATGGAACAATGTATCCATTGAAAAATGGTTCTTATAACCCATTGGCTTTGGTTCAAGTCAGTGGATTGTAATATGGTTTTGGTATTGTCCAGA
>JAZKHM010000295.1:0-29063 GCA_040385405.1 Bacteroidota bacterium
AAGGGCAAATAAAAATCCGGGGGCCAGGAATCTCATTAAGTTTCAAAATTACTAATTAAGTTGAATAATTCTTTTTTAATATGTAAGATTTCTGTGTCAGGGGAGAGTTGAAAGTGGAAAGTTGAAAGTGGCTGGACGGAAAAACGTTACAATAGCTAATTAAAAAAAATGATCGTTTACTAAAGGCCTTCCAACGCTGTTCTAATTCAAAAAATGAATTTATAATTTCGATTTGATAGAGAACGATAAAAGTATCGTTATCAGAATCATATGGGGATTGTCTCGACTAAATCATATTCATTTGCATTAAATGTTATAAAAATATACAAGTTTCTTCTAGACAACAAAAGAGAGTTCGTGCTATCGAAACAATTGCTTAGGAGTGGAACTGCCATTGGCGCACTTATTAAAGAAGCAGAACACGCTCAATATTCTGCGGACTTTCTTCACAAAATGAACATAGCTTTAAAGGAGGCGAACGAAACAGAATATTGGTTAATGCTTCTAAAAGACAGTAACTTCATCAACAATGAACAATTTGATCAAATTATAGTCGAATGCAGGGACATTCTTCATCTCCTTATCCGCATCGTAAGTTCAACCAAGTTATCGCTAAAGAGATAATTGTACGACTAGCCACCTTCAACTTTCAATTTTCAACTCGATAAAAATATTTCACATTTAACCGAGGTATCCGTATATTTGCTCGCCTCCCAAGCATATTGGGCCAAATTTTATGAATAAAATTTTCACACATCACGTACATTTCCATCATCGCTATGCGGCGATGGTAAGATAATATACGTTTCTACGTGAAACTGATTCATAATAATTTCTTTGGTCTGATTAAAACTTAAAATTTGAAAACTCTTAAAATAGCTATCCAGAAATCTGGTAGATTAAACGAAAAATCGGTAGAACTTTTAAAAAATTGCGGATTAAGTTTCGAAAACTATAAAAGCTCTTTAATTTCCACTGTTTCTAACTTCCCTTTAGAAATACTTTTTCTGCGCGACGACGACATTCCGGAATATGTTCAGGACGGCATTGCTGATCTTGGGATCGTTGGCGAAAACGTTATCAGCGAAACAGAAGTTGATGTAAGCTACCTTCAAAAACTTGGTTTCGGCAAATGTACGCTAAAACTAGCAGTTCAAAATAACAGCGAAATTCAAAACATTCAGGATCTCAACGGTAAAGCAATTGCTACTTCCTACCCCGTGATTCTCAGGAAATTTCTCGAGAAAAAT
The DNA here is from genome assembly GCA_040385405.1 of Bacteroidota bacterium. Taxonomy (GTDB): domain Bacteria; phylum Bacteroidota; class Bacteroidia; order Sphingobacteriales; family Sphingobacteriaceae; genus Daejeonella. The sequence continues at coordinate 1,251 of JAZKHM010000295.1, forward strand.
AATATCACAGCAGACATCCGCACTATTTCCGGGTCGGTAGAAATTTCTCCGGGTTTGGGCTTAAGCGATGCCATATTCGACATTGTATCTACCGGGGGTACATTAAAAAGCAACGGATTAAAGCCATTTGCTGATGTTCTTTCATCGGAAGCAGTTCTGATTGGGAGAAAAGGAGAAGAGTCAAATCCCCTGATCATTGAATTGATCCAGCGAATCCAATCTGTATTACGTGCAAAAGAAACAAAATATGTAGTGCTGAATGTTGAAGATAAGAATCTAGATAAAATCGTTCAACTGCTTCCCGGCGTAAAAAGCCCGACAGTAGTGCCTCTTGCCGAAAAGGGCTGGGTGGCTGTACATACAGTAATTTCCGAGCGCGATTTCTGGGAAAAGATAAGTTTGCTAAAGAGTGCTGGTGCGCAGGGGATTGTCGTGATGCCGATAGAAAAGATCATTTTATAAATCGTAAAAGCCATGCTGAACACTTATATATTAAGTGATCTGGATCAGGAAAAGATCAACGATCTATGCTTGCGTAATGCCGATGTTGATAATAACATCAGAGCTGTCGTTGAAAATATCATTGAAAACGTAAAGCAGAACGGCGACCGTGCCCTTCATGCCTATGCTCTAGAGTTTGACGGTATAAATTTAAACCAGCTTTACATAGGAAAAGAAGAAATCGAGCAGCTCTCAGGCGAGGCCGGTGAAAAAGAGAAACAGGCTTTACAACTTGCTTACAATAACATCCGGACATTCCACGAAACCCAGATCATAACGGAAAACAAAGTCGAAACCACTTCCGGAGTTGTTTGCTGGAGAGAAGCAAGGGCGATTGAGAAAGTTGGCCTGTACGTTCCCGGGGGTACTGCGGTACTTCCAAGCACCTTTTTAATGCTGGGTATCCCGGCTAAGCTTGCCGGTTGTACCGAGATCATCGTTTGTTCACCGCCGCAAAAAAATGGAAAGGTAAATCCATATCTCGCCTTCTGCGCTCAGCTTTTAGGAATTGAACGGATCTATCTGGTTGGGGGCGCACAGGCTGTTGCTGCAATGGCATACGGCACAGACAGCATACCAAAAGTAGACAAGATTTTCGGGCCGGGCAACCAGTTTGTAACTAAGGCCAAAACAATTATCCAAACGGAAAGCCATACCGCAATTGATATGCCTGCCGGGCCTTCTGAAGTGTTGGTAATTGCCGATGATACCGCAAATCCTGTCTTTGTTGCGGCTGATTTGCTGGCTCAGGCTGAACACGGTATGGATAGCCAGGCCGTCCTCGTGTCCACTTCCTCAGTAATTATTGATCAAACCATTGCGGAACTTGAAAAACAGCTTTGGGCTTTGCCGCGTCGGGAAATCGCTGCGAAAGCTATCGCCAATTCGTATGCAGTATTAGCTGGCAATCTGGCTGAAGCGATGCGGTTCAGCAATGAATATGCACCGGAGCATCTGATCCTTGCTACCGACGAATGGGAATCGCTGGTTGACAAAATTATAAATGCGGGATCGGTATTCCTTGGCCACCATACCCCTGAAAGTGCCGGGGATTATGCTTCAGGTACCAATCATACTCTGCCAACAAGTTCGTTTGCAAAAGCATATTCGGGCGTATCAGTGGATTCCTTTGTCAAAAAGATTACATTTCAGCATATAAGTAAAACTGGAATTAGGAATCTCGGCCCCTCGGTCGAAGTACTGGCTTCACTGGAAGGACTAGAAGCACATAGGAATGCGATAACGGTAAGATTAAAATAGGATGCAGAATTGTCAGGAATACGATTTATTGGATGATAGGACTTCAGGCGGAAACAGAAATAGCCTGGCGGAGAGTTGCTGCTCAACTTCCCCTATCTTAAACTTTGGTTCCTGATTCCTGGCTCAAATAAAGATTTAGAAAGACATGTTTAACCTTCAAAACATACTTAGAAAAAACATAAAAGATCTGGTGCCCTACTCTTCGGCTAGAGATGAGTTTAAAGGGGAGGCATCAGTGTATCTGGATGCCAACGAGAATAGTTTCGGTTCGCCTTTGGACGTCAGCTATAACCGTTACCCTGATCCTCTTCAAATTAAGGTGAAACAGCGGCTAAGTGAGATCAAAGGCGTACCAGGGCGGAATATATTTCTCGGCAATGGCAGCGACGAAGCTATTGACATTTTATTCAGGGCATTTTGCCGGCCTGGTGTTGATAATGTTATCACCGTCCCTCCTACTTATGGCATGTATGAAGTCTCAGCAAATATCAATGATGTTGAAGTTCGGAAAATAAAATTAACGCCAGATTTTCAACTGGATATGGATGGTATTGCGGAAGCTATTGATGAAAAGACAAAGATCATCTTCATCTGCTCACCGAATAATCCCACCGGAAACTCGATAAATCGGACGGATATTGAAACGATTCTGACTAATTTTCAAGGCCTGGTGGTAATTGATGAGGCCTATATAAATTATTCCCGCCAGAAGACCTTTATTCAGGAATTAACAGAATATTCCAACCTCGTGGTTCTGCAAACCCTATCTAAGGCCTGGGGACTTGCCGGGCTAAGGCTCGGGATGGCATTTGCAAGTGAAGAGATCATTGAAGTATTCAATAAAGTCAAACCTCCGTACAATATTAACGAAGCATCTCAGCAGATTGCACTTGAGGCTTTACAAAACGTTGAACAGATTAATAACTGGATTAGACTCACAGTTTCTGAAAGAGAAAAAATGATAGAAGACCTTGAGAAACTAGACATCATTCAAAAAATATATCCCTCTGACGCAAATTTTATTCTGGTAAAGACAGTCGATGCAAAGGGTATTTATAAGCACCTTGTAGACAATGGTATTATAGTACGCGACCGTTCAAAAGTAGAGCTTTGTGAAGCCTCATTACGAATAACGGTAGGTACACCTGAAGAGAATAACATCCTAATTTCCAATCTGAAAAATTATTCTGCACAGAAATGAAGAAAGTATTATTTGTAGACCGTGACGGTACAATCATAGTGGAACCCCCTGTCGATTTGCAGGTTGACAGTTTGGAAAAACTTGAGTTTCTTCCATTTGCCATATCATCATTGAAGCAGCTGCAGGACTTTGGCTATGAGCTGGTGATGGTTACCAATCAGGATGGCAGGGGTACGAGCAGTTTCCCGGAGGAGAATTTCCAGAAGCCGCATCAAAAAATGCTTGGTATTTTGGAAAATGAAGGCATCAGGTTCGCTGAGATTTTCATTGATGATTCATTTCCGGAAGCGAACAGTCCCAACAGAAAGCCAAATACAGGACTACTAACCAGTTATTTGATCTCTACTCTTATTGATCTGCGTAACTCTTATACTATCGGCGACCGCGCGACAGATGTTGAGCTCGCGAAAAATCTTGGCTGCAGGTCCATATTCCTCGGTAAAGAAAATGCAGATTCAGATTTTACCTCTAATAACTGGCTAGAAATAACGAAATTTCTTACAAAGAAGACCGACCGTATAGTTGAACTGGAACGCAATACGAACGAAACCAAAATTAAACTTAGCCTAAACCTTGACGGAAATGGCGAGCACCATGTTGATACCGGCCTCAAATTTTATGACCACATGCTTGACCAGCTGGCTAAACATTCCGGTGTTGATCTAAGTATTACTGTTCAGGGCGACCTGGAGATAGATGAACACCACACCATCGAAGATAGTGCGATTGCTCTTGGAAAAGCATTCAAACAGGCCCTTGGAGACAAGCGCGGCATCGAACGATATGGTTTTTTGTTACCGATGGATGAAGCATTGGTCCAATGTGCTATCGACTTTTCCGATCGGGCGTATTTTATCTACGAAGGTAAATTCACAAGGGAGTATGTCGGAGATTTCCCAACTGAAATGTTTGAGCACTGGATGAAATCATTTTCCGAACATGCCGGAATGAACCTCAATTTAAAAATTATCGACGGCAACAATACCCATCACATGATTGAGGCGAGCTTTAAAGCGCTCGCCAAAAGCATAAAACAAGCTATTAAAATAACCGGGACAGAATTACCAACCACCAAAGGCGTAATATGATTGGAATAGTATATTATGGAGCAGGAAATATCTTTTCACTCACCGCTGCACTCGACCGGCTTGGGCTGGAATATGGGATGATCCGTACGGCTGAAGATTTTGACAAATACGAAAGGTATATCATTCCCGGGGTTGGTCATGCCGGTTCAGCGATGAAAAAACTTGAACAATCCGGCCTCGTTCCCTCAATACTCAAACTTAGAAAACCTGTACTGGGCATCTGCGTGGGGATGCAGTTGTTAACTGAGCACTCCGAAGAGGGAGATTCTCTTCTGACCGGCATTATTCCCCTGAAAACGAAGTTGTTTGAACATCACCTAAATATCAAGATTCCGCATACCGGATGGAACCGGGTGCACCACTCGCCGGATGAAATTATTTTCAGAGGAATATCACCGGAGGCTCATTTTTATTTTGTACACTCTTATTTTATAGAATTTAATTCTAATTTTACTATTGCTGTAGCAGAATACGGAATAAAATTCTCTGCTGCTATTCAAAAAGATAACTTTTATGGGGTGCAGTTTCACCCCGAAAAATCCGGTGCGGCCGGTGAACAACTATTGAAAAATTTCTCACAACTAGCATAAAGTATGTATATAATCCCAGCAATCGATATTCTAAATGGAAAGGTTGTCCGTCTTCGCGAAGGTGATTACGAGCAGGCTACATTTTACGATGTCACTCTAGAGGAGATGATTGAGAAATATTATTCGAATGGTACCGAATTTATTCATATTATCGATCTGAATGGCGCTAAAGGTGATTTCAGCAACCAAAAATTCCTGTTCGATATTATCCGAAAAACCGATATCAAGGTTCAGTACGGAGGAGGTGTGCGAAGCATAGACAAGGTAAAGGAACTGATTGATTCAGGTATACACCGTGTTATCGTTGGTACCCAGGCACTCACCAATGCCGATTTTCTTTCTGAACTAAGCAAGGAAATTTGCGGAAAATATAAATCGCAGGACCAGGTAGTAGTAGCCATTGATGTACTCGACGAGGTGATCAAATATTCAGGCTGGATGGAAAGTTCTCCAATCAAAATGATGGATTATGTGGACAAATGCTTACATCTGGGCTTCTTCAGGTTCCTATGTACAGATATCGACAAAGACGGGAAACTAGGCGGAGCTGGAGTAGAGCTTTATAAAAAATTGCTTGATCATTCACCTTTCATTAAGCTGATCGCCTCTGGTGGCATAAGTTCGATGGAGGACATTGAAAAGCTTCAGCAAATAAAGGTAGAGTCCTGTGTAGTTGGAAAGGCTATTTATGAGGGACGGATAAGTATTGAAGAGATTAAAGACTGGAACTTAAAGGCTTTGATCAGCTTTTAACAGATCATCAGGTTGAACGAACAAACTACAAATAAACCTTCAGGCAATATTCTCCAATCAGAAGGCCTCGCTAAAAGGATAATTCCCTGTCTGGATGTTAAAGACGGACGTACGGTTAAAGGTGTCAATTTTGTCGCTTTACGCGATGCCGGAGATCCGGTAGAGCTGGCCTACCAGTATTCGCAGCAGGGCGCGGACGAACTTGTATTCCTTGATATAACAGCGACTCACGAAAGAAGAAAAACACTTATTGAGCTCGTGAAATCGGTAGCTTCCCAGGTAAATATTCCATTTACCATCGGAGGTGGGATAAACGAAATCGCTGATGCCGACATACTTTTAAACTCCGGAGCAGATAAAATTTCCGTTAATTCGGCAGCGGTTAGAAACCCGGCCTTCATCGACGAATTAGCTCTCGCATTTGGAAAACAGTTTGTCGTGGTTGCGATTGATACAAAATCTATTGACGGAAAAAATTACGTACACCTTAATGGCGGACGAATAAAGACGGAAATTGTAACGGAAGACTGGATCAGAGAAGCTGAAGCACGGGGAGCTGGAGAAATACTGCTTACCTCTATGGACCATGACGGAACAAAAGCAGGCTTCGATACTGTTCTGCTGAAGAAGATAAATGACAAAATAGGAATTCCTTTAATAGCCTCGGGAGGGGCAGGTAATACGCAGCATTTTGTTGATCTGTTCCATGGAACAAATGTTGATGCCGCATTGGCCGCGTCTGTTTTTCATTACGGTGAGATTCTGATTCCGGAATTGAAGGGAATTTTAAAACTGAATAATATAGAGGTTAGGCTATAAAATTTCCCTCTGCCATGAGAGAATTCGCAATTAATAACAAATGACAATCGATTTTAATAAAAGTGATGGGCTTGTGCCAGTTATAATTCAGGATTATCAAACCCTGGAAGTGCTGATGCTTGGGTACATGAATGAGGAGGCTTATCTAAAAACACTAAGTCAAAATATAGTAACTTTCTTTTCGAGAAGTAAAAAGCGCCTTTGGACTAAAGGGGAAGAAAGCGGTAATTTCCTGAATGTTGTTTCTGTTAAAGAAGACTGTGATAACGACACATTGCTCATAAAAGTAAACGCCCAGGGGCCAACCTGCCACACCGGCTCAAGGACGTGCTTTAAAACAGACTATAATCAAAACTTTATTTTCGAACTTGAAAACATCATTGCCGATCGCTATAACAATCCGGCCGAAGGTTCTTACATAAACAACCTTCGCAGTAAGGGTCTGAATAAAATTGCTCAGAAAGTCGGCGAAGAAGGTGTAGAAACGGTTATTGCTGCCCTGAATGAAACTGAAAATGACTTTATAAATGAGGCGTCAGATTTGGTTTTTCATTTGTTAGTATTGATGAAGGAGAAGAATGTCAGTCTTGAAACGATAGCCGGAAATTTGGCGGAGAGACACCGCGAAAAAAGCTGACGGCGGACGGTGGAGATCCGATAATTACCGGGTTGAAAGGTGATTATGTAAATATGAAAGACCGCCCGGCGTGAATGCCCTATTATGATCGAAATAAAACTTCAGGCAACCCTTTCCGGGCATCAGAACCCGATTTTCACTGCGGCAAGTTCGCAAAAACCGGGAATTTTATTTACAGCTGGCAACGATAAAGGCGTTGTAGAATGGAGTCTGAAAACAATGGCCTTTATTAAGGTGATGTTTCCTGTTCGCTCCTCGGTTTATTCCCTGCACTGCCCCATCCACGCACCTCTTTTGATTGCAGGAGAAAGAACAGGCCAGGTCGATATCTTTAATTTTAAAGAACAGAAAGTCACTCATGTATTACAGCATCATAAACTTCCGGTTTTCGATGTCAAATCTGTCATGAGCAAAAACGAATTGCTGCTTTCATCTGAAGATGGCACCGTGTCAGTATGGGACCTGATAAGTATGGAGAAACTCTATACTTTCCATGTCTCAGCCAGTACCGTACGGGTAATCAGCATTAGTCACGACGAAAAAATGGTTGCCTTTGGCTGTAAAGACAATAAAATCAGAATATACCGTCTGGAAGACTACAGTCTCGTTACCGAACTCAATGAGCATACACTCCCGGTAACCTCTCTGCAATTCTCACCTGATGGAAAATACCTTTTGTCCGGAAGCCGCGACGCCCAGCTGAAAGTTTGGAATGCCTCAGATTTTAGACTGTACGAAAATGTTGCCGCTCACCTCTTTTCTATTTACAGCATTGCATTTCACCCCGAACTGCCGTTTTTTGCTACTGCCAGCAGGGATAAAACCATTAAGATATGGGACTCAGTCAATTTCCGCATCCGGAAAACGCTAAGCTTGGAGAAAGGGTACGATATGCATCGTCTTTCAATCAATAAGATCCTCTGGAATACTGAAAATAGGCTGATTTCGGTTGGCGATGACAAACTGGTGAAAGTTTGGGACGTGCTGTTTGATTGATACGAAGTCCTCATTACCTGGTAATTTCCGGGAAGTTGCGCCGGTACATTTTCATTCCTGTAATGAAAATCTGAAAACTTATATCCTCTTCACAATCCTCAACTTATGGGTATACCTGTTCAATTCTCTGTTGAAGATTCCCTGATTATCAATGCTATCTATCCTTACCCGGCCGGAGGCGTGGATGATCTGTTCATTGTCGAGCATAATTCCAACGTGGGTTATTCGACCCTCATCATTATCAAAGAAAGCGAGATCCCCGGCCCGAGCTTCCTGTAAAAAACCTACCAGCTCACCTTGTTCAGCCTGCTGATATGCATCCCGTTTAAGCTTTAGCCCGAATTGCCTCAATACCATTTGAGTGAACCCGGAGCAATCTATTCCAAAGACGGACTTCCCACCCCATAAATAAGGCGCATTCAGGTAGAATTTAGCGGTTTCAATTACGCCGCTCCGGAAATTATCCTTGGAAGGTGATATAGTTTCCCCCCCAAGCTTATATTTTGTATTTCTGAGGTAGAAGAATTTATCGAGGGTATTTGGAATATTGGAACCAGCTACCAGGTTGAGCCTTTCATTTGCTGACACCCGGGTAACGTAGTGGCCCACAGATGGCCCGAGAATAGTATTAAGATCGTGAAGGGCGACAAATACGGCGTGTTCTATCTCATCGTATTGTTTGATATCGATCCAGCCTTCGTACTCATCATGTGCCGTTAGTATCCTTATCCAATTTCCCGCATTTTCCTGTATAGTAAAATGATCTCCAAATAATAGTTGAGACGACATTTCACTTCTGTCTGAAGGCTCAGTCCTCAATGGAACCAGAGCTAAATTACAGACGCCAAACTGTTGATTCATATTGCAAATAAACCAAATTTACCATAAATTGGATGTAACACGGAATGTAATTATATTTCGTAATCCGGAAAGCAAGTTAATGATAGGCAAACTCGACAAGATGATCTAACAAGAGCCGAATCGAAACAGAACTCAGAACATTTTAACTCATAAAAAATATGGAAACCCAGGATAACATAAGCAGAATTTTAATAGCTGTTGAAGATAGCCCGTACTCGGATCAGGCGGTAAGGTATGGTGTAATGCTGGCAAAAAAAATGGGTTCAAAATTAGCCATGGTGCATGCAGATGAAATACCGGTCAGCACCCCTTACAGTGCTGACCCCATGATGAGCGAAACACCGTTGATGATCCCCGAAATGATGAACATTCAGGAAGAAGCGAGCGAAAATCTGTTTAAGAGGATCACTGACGAATATGGGGAAGGAATCAAATTCACAAAGTATATCAGGGTAGGCCGTGCACAGGATGAGATACTTGCCGTCGCTCAAGAATATCATGCTGACCTCATAATACTCGGAACCCATGGCAGAACCGGCCTGGATCATTTTATCTCCGGTAGTGTATCAGAAAGTGTAGCGAGGAAGGCGAAATGTCCGGTGTTGATTATTCCGAAGAAGGAGGACTGAGATCGGAATACAGTGGTATGAAATATGATTTTGAAGCCTGAAATTGATCTCTGATTAGAAACTCTGGTACGGTGTTTAGATCAGACCTCAGGCTTCCGCATAAAAAAAGGCAGCTACTCCCAAAAGTAACCGCCTCTTTTCAATTAGAATATCTATTACTCAGCGTGCAGCCAGGCCTTCTTTGCAAGAAGCTCTTCACGGCTTTCGCGGATGTCCTCATCGTCGACACAACAATCAACTGGGCACACTGCAGCACATTGAGGCTCGTCGTGAAAACCTACACATTCAGTACACTTATCAGGAACAATATAATACACTTCGTCCGAAATGGCCGACTGAGTTTCGCCAGCGTCAAGTGTTGTACCGTCTCCAAAGTCTATTATACCGCTTAGCCCGGTTCCGTCTGAAAATCTCCATGCGGCGCCGGCATCGTAAATTGCATTATTCGGGCATTCTGGTTCACATGCCCCGCAGTTAATACACTCATCGGTGATTTTAATTGCCATCTCTGTCTAAAATTCTATTTGTTAAGTTATTTTTACACCCAAACAAGGGTGATTGTTTTAAAACCATGCAAATATAACATTATTTGAAGTATTTTTTTTTCATGACTGAGATTTTGACAACCAAACAACGATTGAAGGCCTTCGCAGAACTGGGCACGATTTTGGGCTCACCCGATAAGCAATTAACTGAACTAATAAACTCCGCTCAGCAGTCTAACGCGTGGTTTACGCCGGAAAGTACGGCAAATGCTGTGCGAGCAATCGCAGGAACGCTGAACGAAGCAAAGCTGGAAAAATGGATGAGTGCATATACGCTTTCACCGGCAAAGAGGCCGCGTTCCATAGGTCTTATTCTTGCCGGAAATATTCCCCTCGTAGGTTTTCATGACATTCTTTGTGTACTTGCTACGGGCAATACCGCGCTCATTAAGTTGTCTTCTCACGACAGTAAGCTAATTCCCTATATTCTTCAAATACTCGTTGGTATCGAACCTGGTTTTGGCGATCAGATCAAATTTATTGAACGCTTGAATGATTTCGATGCAGTGATCGCCACAGGAAGTAACAATAGTTCAAGGTATTTTGAATACTATTTCAGCAAAGTGCCTCACGTTATTCGAAAGAATCGCAATAGTATTGCAATATTGAACGGCTATGAAAGCGGGGATCAATTGCAGAAGCTGGGCCACGACATTTTTGATTATTTCGGCCTTGGATGCCGGAATGTATCCAAAGTTTATGTTCCAAGAGGATATGACTTTAAGCACCTGTTTGAAGGAATAGAAGATTTTAAGCCAGTTATCGACCATCACAAATACAATAACAATTACGACTATAATAAGTCGATTTTTCTCGTGAACCTCGATAAGCATCTCGACAATGGATTTTTACTTGTGAAAGAAGATCCGCGCCTTGCCTCTCCACTTGCTGTTCTGTATTTCGAAGAGTATGACGATATAGTCAAGCTTGAGGAGGAACTACGGCGAAGGGCAGACGAGATCCAGTGTATAGTCTCCGCAAACAAACTGGATATTAAAACTGTTTCGCCGGGAGAAAGCCAAAAGCCGGAACTTTGGGATTATGCCGACGGACTGGATACGGTGGCCTTTTTAGATAGTATCAATTAGCAGGTAACTGGTTTCAAAACTTAGGGCAGTCAACTTGGATTTTCTCATTCGTTAGGTGCGCCAGTTCTGATACTTGATACCTGATACTTGGTTCTAATTCGTAACTTTGAACCACATGTATGTGATAAAAGTAAAAGGGGTTGCAAAAATTCCGGATTACGTTCAGTTAAGGGATGAAAAATTCACTTTACTGGCCTATTTTCGTTTAGATCGGCCGGAAAAAGCGCTTGATAAGGCAGGATTGGCCGAACATGCTGAATATATTATGAACACCATTAAAGAACTGCCATTCGGGCAAATATTAAAATTAGACATCTGATTATGATTGGTAATTCCGTTATTAAATTGCAAGGAGTTGATGTGTATCAGCAAAAGCACCTTGTACTAAGCAATGTAAACCTCCATATTGAACAGGGCGAATTTGTATTTCTGATCGGCCAAACAGGATCAGGTAAAAGCAGCTTGCTAAAAATAATTTATGGCGACCTTCATATCGGCAATGGCGAAGGACAAGTGGCGGGATTTGACCTCAAGAAGCTAGCAGAGAAAGATGTGCCTTTCCTTCGGCGTAAACTCGGTATAGTGTTTCAGGATTTTCAACTGTTAACCGACCGGAGTATCGAGCAAAACCTTGAGTTTGTCATGAAAGCAACCGGCTGGAAAGATAAAAAACTAATTGCAGAACGTATACGGGATGTATTGGAAAAGGTTGGCTTGCGATCCAAAATAAAGAAAATGCCCCACGAACTTTCCGGCGGTGAACAGCAGCGCGTAGTAATTGCACGGGCTTTACTCAATGATCCCGAGTTAATTCTAGCGGATGAGCCAACGGGTAACCTTGACCCCGATACTTCTGAGGAAATTGTTACACTTTTAAAACAGATAAGCCTTTCAGGAACCTCTGTACTTATGGCATCTCATGACTATCATATAATCCGCACATTCCCTTCCAGAATAATTAAGTGTGAAGGCGGGCAGGTGCACGAAGACGTTAAAATATAGTATTAAGTTTTAGTATCAGGTATCTGGTGTCAAGAATCGGGGAGCATTACAAATGCTCGTTCACTTTTACCGGGACGCACTTGATCTGCTCAAGTCTTGATACTTGCTGGTTGAAACTAAAATAATCCCTGACACTCTGACGCATTTATGCTTTTGGCAAAAAAATTGCCATAAGCACTTATGCGTCTTTCAGACATGTTGAAAAAAATGAAGAAGAATAAAATGGAAGAAAATCTTACTCCGGAAGATCAGGAGATTAATGAATTGCAGGACGAAAATCAAGTGGCGGAAGATAATGGTCATGATGATCAGGAGGATGCAGAGGAAACCAATGCACAGACCAAAGACAGTGCTATTTCAGAAGAAGAGAAATTGAAAGCAGAAGTTGCGGAGTGGCAAAACAAGCACCTTCGCTTATATGCCGAATTCGACAACTTCAAACGCCGTACTAGCAAAGAACGGCTCGAACTGCTTCAGATAGCCGGAAAAGATGTTATCGTTGATCTTTTGCCCGTTCTTGATGATTTTGAAAGAGCACAAAAATCTATGGAGACTGCTACCGACATAGAGGCAGTTAAAGAAGGTGTTAAGCTGGTTCATCATAAACTAAAGAACACGCTTGCTAACAAGGGTTTAAAAGAAATGGACGCAAAAGGCAAAGACTTTGACGCAGATGTTCATGAAGGCATCACAAACATTCCGGCCCCTTCGAGTGATTTGAAAGGGAAGGTAATTGATGAATTAGAAAAGGGTTATTATCTCAACGATAAGGTAATCCGCTTTGCAAAGGTTATCATAGGGTCATAAATTAAAAGTGTATGTGGGCACAAACGAGATTGTTTGGAAAGCACACTTCAAAAGAAAATGGGGAAAAGAGATTATTACGATATCCTGGGCGTCACTCGCACTTCCAGTGCAGATGAAATAAAGAAGGCATATCGCAAAATGGCTATCAAGTATCACCCGGATAAAAATCCTGGGGATAAGAAATCTGAAGACAATTTCAAGGAAGCTGCAGAAGCGTATGAAGTTCTGAGTAATGCCGATAAGAAAAAACGGTATGATCAGTTCGGCCATGCCGGAGGAGCTGCAAGTGCAAACGGCGGCGGTTACGGCGGCAATATGAATATGGAAGACATCTTCAGCCAGTTTGGTGATATCTTCGGCGGTGGGGGCGGAAGCCCATTCGATAGTTTCTTTGGCGGGCAACAACAATCGCGCGGAGGGCGGCGTGTTTCCAGAGGAAGCAACCTGAGGATAAAAGTAAAACTCACCCTTGAAGAGATTGCCAAAGGCGTTGAGAAAAAGGTTAAAGTCAACAAACAGATCGTTTGCGAAACTTGTGATGGAAGTGGTGCAAAGGACAAATCATCATTCCATACTTGTCAGACATGTAATGGCAATGGATCTGTTCGCAGAGTCACGAACACTATATTAGGTCAGATGCAAACCACCAGCACCTGCCCTACTTGTAATGGCGAAGGTAGCGAGATTACTGCTAAATGTACAGTTTGTCATGGTGACGGGCTGACAAGAGGCGAAGAAACGATCAATATAAATATTCCTGCGGGAGTAAGTGAAGGAATGCAGTTGTCGATGAGCGGAAAAGGTAATGCAGCTCCGAGAGGAGGCATTGCAGGCGACCTGATAATACTGATTGAGGAATTACCTCATGAATTCTTGAAAAGAGAAGGGAACAACATCATCTATGATTTGCACGTGAGTTTTATTGACGCTGCAATAGGTGCCAGTGTTGAAGTTCCTACAATTGATGGTAAAGCCAAAATTAGAATTGAACCGGGCACTCAGGGTGGAAAGATACTTCGTCTTAAAGGCAAGGGAGTTCCGGAAGTAAATTCTTACCATCGCGGCGATCAGTTGATCTACGTTGATATCTGGACGCCAAAGGTACTATCCAAAGAAGAACGTGAAATGCTGGACAAATTGCGAGATTCACCTAACTTTAAACCACAGCCAGGCAAAAACGAAAAAAGCTTCTTTGATAAAATGAAGGAATACTTTGAGTAGTCTTTTAATTAGGGTTCTTCAACTGAATAATATAAAGCCTGTCGTTAATAGACAGGCTTTTTTATTTATCGGAATGTTTCATTCAATAATTTTACATAAAACTCGTAATTCGTTCTTCTATTCTTAAAAAAAGGGTAGAAGTTTTAATAATTTAGCATCGCCTAACAAAAAAGGGGCTCTTTACTAAATGAATATCCTTAAAATTCCCAGCCTGTCCAGTACTATTTTCACAACTGCCCTGTTATTTTTGACTGGTGCCGGATTTTCTCAAACAAAAGTGGACTCAGTTCAGCGAATGGATGAAGTTGTAGTCAGAGGATATATTTCTGAACAACCAATCCTAAAAGCTCCTTCATCAGTCAGTGTGATTAGCAGCAAAGCATTGAGAGATCAGCCCGGAATTTCTATGTTGCCTGCCTTTAATAGTATTCCCGGCATTCGTATGGAAGAACGTTCGCCAGGAAGTTACCGTTTATCTATCAGAGGTAGTCTCTTGCGTTCACCGTTCGGGGTAAGGAATGTAAAGGTTTATATAGATGATTTTCCCCTTACAGATGCCGGAGGTAATACATATCTTAATTCCTTAGACGTAGGCGGTATTAATAATATTGAAATTCTGAAAGGACCCGATGGAAGCCTTTTCGGAGCCAATTCAGGAGGTGTTGTTTTATTAAATCCATTCGACAAACGATCTGACAGCAGCTGGGTATCGGCCAACATTACCGGTGGCTCATATGGTTTATTTCAGGAAAAAATTGCTTTGCAAAAGAAATGGAACAACAACTATTTAAATGTCAATCATTCTTTCCAAACATCGGATGGTTATCGCGAGCATAGCTCTATGAAGCGTCATTATGGTCAGGTTGGTTACCGCTGGAATTATTCAAAGTCCAGCCAGTTACGTTTTTTGGCATTATACTCCGACCTGGAATACCAAACTCCCGGGGGATTAACCGCGGCACAATATGCCGCAAATCCTATGCTTGCCCGCCCATCTACATCTACTGTTGCAGGGCCTGTAGCCCAGCAAGCCAGGATCGAAAATAAAACCCTCTTTGGTGGACTTGTTAATGAAACTAAACTAGCCCAGAACTTTCGTCATGTATTAGCTCTGTTCGGATCACACACGGATTATTTAAATCCATTTATTACGAATTATGAAATTCGCAATGAGGGCAGTTTAGGATTAAGGACGTATTTTGAACTAGTAAGCAATGCCAGCACAGGTATCGATTGGAAATGGAATGCGGGTCTCGAGCTTCAGGGTACAAATGCAGACATAGCAAATTATAATAATAATAAAGGTGTAAGAGGTAGTCTTCAGGCCCAGGACGACATATTTTCACGTCAGTTCTTCTATTTTACACGTTTTTCCACAAATCTTAGCGAGAGACTTACTGCTGAAGCTGCTGCCAGCATCAACTACTACAAATATGAGTTTGATAAAAACGTCAGGACTCCAACATCTAACTCAGTTAGGAAATTTGATCCACAATTAATGCCCCGCCTTGCATTATCCTATCAAATAAGCGATGGCATGGCCTTAAGAACTTCTGTAAGTCGTGGCTATTCTATCCCAACAATTGCTGAAGTGAGAGCATCAGATAATAAGATAAACACTTCTCTTGAATCCGAAAGAGGATGGAATTATGAAGGCGGGGTTCGCTTACGCGATAAGACGGACAGATTTTGGCTGGACGCATCTTTGTTTAATTATAGACTGGAGAGAGCTATCGTAAGGAGAGTAAATGCCGGCGATACGGAATTTTATCTAAATGCCGGAGGCACAAATCAAACCGGCCTGGAAACACAGGCATCTTACTGGATAATACCTCCAGGAACTAAAGGATTTGTCAGCGGCCTTCAGTTCCAGAACAGTTATACTTTAAGCAAGTATTTTTTCCGCAATTACCAGAACGGCACCGCTAATTATTCAGGTAATCGCCTTACGGGTGTGCCGAGAGGCGTAGTTATCAGCGGCATCGATATGCGTATTGATAAGAATTTCTACCTGTTTGCCCAGCATAATTATACTTCAAAAATTCCCTTGAACGATGCGAACAGCTTCTTCGCGGGTGAGTATAACCTTGTTCATTTTAAAGCGGGCTGGAGAAAGTCAAGTCCGGGAAAACCTATATTCGACGTTTTCGCTGGTGTGGACAATCTTCTTGATGAGAATTATAGCCTCGGCAATGATCTTAATGCATTTGGCGGAAGATTTTTTAACGCTGCGCCGTTGAGGAATTTCTTTGGTGGGATTAAGGTGACGCTGTAATAGAGTTACGAGCCGATAGATATCGGCTTACGAATGGGGAAGCGGATTGATCTGCTTGCCCATTTTTATTGTGATCTATAAGAACAGGAAGCGGAAATGATTGTTGATATTGGTTGTAAAATGTATATTGAGTATACCTAACCCTTAAACCAATGTTTACAACCAGCCCTTCACTTTCCAGAAGCATTTCCCTCCTATTCTTCGCTTTCCTGGTCATTAGCGGTATGTATTTTGCCCGCGAATTTCTAATTCCTATCGCAATTGCTTCCTTACTTGCAATGCTGTTTCTGCCACTTTCGCGATGGTTTGAAAGTAAAGGGAGCAGCCGGGTGGTATCTAGTATTTTTTGTGTTCTTGTACTTCTGGCTGGTATAGCCGGTATTGTCGCTTTACTTTCCTGGCAGGCTTCTGATATCACGAATGATCTTTCTCAGATAGGCGAAAGAGTTAATAAAATTGGAGGAGAGGTAAAAGAATATATCGCCAAGAACGTGGGGATATCACCTGAAAAACAGAAAGAGTGGATTGATAAGGAATCAGGATCTGGCTCGGGGACAGGGACCTCGGGAACAACGGTTTTGAGCTCTTTAATGGGAATTTTGGTCGATACCATTCTGGTCCTGGTTTATCTGTTCCTTTTTATATATTCAAGGGGACATCTGAAGAAATTCGTACTGATGATGGTCCCTGCGGAGGAAACGAAGGAGACAGAACAAATCATAAAAGATGGTGGCAAGATGGCGCAGAAATACATATCAGGGATGGCTATGATGATTGTTATGTTATGGATCCTCTATGGGGTAGGCTTTAGTCTCGCAGGAGTTGAAAATGCACTTTTTTTCGCTGTACTTTGTGGGATTCTTGAAATAATCCCCTTCATTGGCAATCTTACCGGAACATTTCTTACCGTTCTAATGGTTATCTCCCAGGGTGGTGATGATACTATGATCATAGCCGTTGTGGGTACATATCTTATTGTTCAGTTTGTTCAAACATATATTCTGGAACCACTTGTCGTTGGCTCTGAAGTTAATATCAACCCCCTTTTTACCATCCTGATCCTGGTATTGATGGAAATAATATGGGGCATCCCTGGGATGATCCTGGCAATACCAATGCTGGGCATCATAAAAATTATTTGTGATCATGTAAGACCTCTTAAGCCGTACGGCTTTCTAATTGGAAAAGAAAAGGTGGGCGATCCCAAAATATTTGAGTTTGTGACGAGCCTTTTTGGCAGTTCAAAAAAGAAAAAATCCAGAGCCTGAACGGGTAATTTCTGTATATTTTCAATAATTTACAAGCAATAAATCAAAGATTTGGGTGTAACTAAATAGGTATGCACACCATCTAAAATCCATTGAATTTTAAATCATTGAGATGCTGAGTATTAGAAATATTGTAAAGCAATATGCCAATCATCGCGCTTTAGATAACGTATCTATTGAAGTTGAAAAAGGAAGTGTGTTTGGACTGCTGGGTCCTAATGGCGCGGGAAAAACCTCTCTTATCAGGATCATCAACCAGATAACTGCCCCGGATAGCGGCGAAGTTTTTTTAAATGGTGAAAAATTGAATCCGACCCATATTTCGAAAATTGGCTACCTGCCGGAAGAACGGGGACTTTATAAAAAGATGGAAATTGGAGAGCAAATGCTTTACCTGGCCCAGCTAAAAGGACTGAACAAGGCTGATGCCACTAAGCGGATTAAATACTGGTTCGAAAAGATGGAGATCGAAAGCTGGTGGAAGAAAAAAGTGGAGGATCTAAGTAAGGGTATGCAGCAAAAAGTTCAATTTGTTGCGACTGTGGTACATGGTCCTGAACTTATAATTCTGGATGAGCCTTTTTCGGGATTCGACCCGGTAAACGCTCAGGTTATCACAAACGAGATATTAGAATTAAACAATAAGGGTGCGACTATCATATTTTCCACCCACCGGATGGAGTCGGTAGAGCAACTGTGTGATAGTATTGCTCTTCTGCATAAATCAAAGAAAATACTGGATGGTAAAGTTAAAGATATTAAAAATCTATACCGCAGTAATACATATCGGATAGGATTTCATGGACTTCTTCGCACCCCTGAAAGTGAGATGTTCATAGCTGTTGATCATAAAACCGATGATGATATTACCCATTTAACAGTTAAGGTCCAGGAAAAATATTCGGCCAATGATGTGCTCAACTTTTTCATCCCACAGGTACAAGTAAACGAATTCATGGAAGTAATTCCAAGTATGAACGACATATTTATTCAGAACGTAAAGAATTAAGATTATGAACAAAACTTTACTCATAATCCAGAGAGAATATTTCAGCCGGGTTAAGAAAAAATCATTCCTTTTGATGACCTTTCTGGTACCCTTACTGATTATTGGAATGTATGCTTTAGTAATCGCTTTATCCATCAGCGGCGGCGACAATGTTCCTACAGTTGAAGTGATTGACGATAGCGGAATATTAATCGACGGCTTAAAGGACAAAAAAACCGTAAAATTTCACATCTCATCCGAACCTTTAGAAAAGGCTAAGCAGCGTGTTATCGGTGATGATAGCGCGTTTCTATTGTATATTCCCAAAGACATTACTACCGGTGGTAAACCCGAGCTGTTCTCGCAAAAAAAAGCGGGACTTTCTGTTATCAGTACGATAGAAAACCAGTTAAACGACCAGATGAGAAATAAAATGCTCGAAGACGCTGGAATAGATGCTGCTACCCTCGATAATATTAAACCTGATTTTACGGTCGTATCGAAAGAACTGACCCTGGAAGGTGAAAAAGACACCAGTTCCGGCGCGGCTATGGCAGTTGGATTTGCTGCTGCAATCCTGATCTATATGTCGCTTTTTATATATGGTATTCAGGTGATGCGCGGCATAATAGAAGAAAAAACCAGCCGCATAGTAGAAGTTGTAATTTCATCAGTAAGGCCTTTCCAACTGATGATGGGAAAAATTATCGGAATTGGATTAGTTGGTTTAACACAATTTCTACTTTGGATTATTTTATCAGGCACATTAATGACTGTTGCAACAAACGTTCTTTTCAAGGATAAAATGGAGGTTGTAAAATCCGAAATGCCGGCAACTCCCCAATCTGCTGCTGTTCAGTCAGGGCCAGGTACTGATTTACTTAAAGCAATTCAAACGGTTGAATGGACTTATATTCTCCCCGCCTTCATTATATTCTTTTTCGGAGGGTATATGCTCTACAGCGCACTGTTCGCAGCAGTTGGCTCTGCTGTTGACAGCGATACGGAAACCCAGCAGTTTATGCTCCCCATTACTCTTCCCTTGCTCTTTACCTATATTATGTCCTTTAGTTTCATAGTAAATAACCCCGACAGCTCCCTGTCTTTCTGGTTAAGCATCATTCCGTTTACATCTCCTATTGCCATGATGGTGAGATTACCATTCGGCGTGCCGATGTGGGAATTGGGCCTGTCTATTGTGCTTCTCATAGTGGGATTCATTTTTACTACCTGGGTGGCCTCACGAATATATAGAATCGGAATTCTTATGTACGGCAAGAAGGTTAGCTTCAAGGAACTGGGGAAATGGTTTATGTATAAGGGATAGTGTTTGTATTTAAGAGGTGATTGTTATGAGTTGGCTATTAGATATTGGCATTAAAACCGAATATATATGATTAACCCAGAAGTCGTGAACCAACTAAAAACGAACAAGGAACCAACCCGGGTAGCGGTAATAGATTTGGGAACGAACACCTTTCATCTGCTGATAGCGGACATTAAAGCCGAAGACAAACCCCAGGTCGTTTTTCAGGAAACTATAGCAGTTAAGCTCGGCGAAGGCGGTATCGCTCAGGGAACAATCTCACGGGATGCTTTCACCCGGGGAGTTAACGCCTTAAAGATTTTCAAAGAACACATTGAGCATCACCGGGCAGTATCCGTAATGACTGCGGCGACTTCCGCCATTCGCAGTGCAGTCAACAGAAAGGAGTTTATCGATGAAATAAAGTCAGAGACGGGCTTAGCCGTCCAGGTAATCGACGGAGATCGGGAGGCAGAGCTTATATACCAGGGTGTGAGAGCTGCGGTAACCATGGACACGATAAGCCTTATTGTCGATATTGGCGGGGGTAGTGTAGAGTTTATCATCTGCGACAAGAACCGGATTTTTTGGAAGAAGAGCTATCCGATAGGTGCGGCACGACTGTTTGAAAAATTTCATTATCATGATCCAATCCCCGCGACGGCTATAAGGGAACTGCAGGATTACCTGGACATCAACCTGGAAGATCTCCACTATCAGCTCAGAAAGTATAACCCGGGATTAATGATAGGATCGGCAGGTTCATTTGAAACGTTCGCTGCTCTGCAGGATAATAAACGCAAAGTCACTTTTGAGAGACCAGCAAAGAAAATCGACCTTGAAGTTTTTAACCGGATATCAGAACAGCTAATAAAAACTACACATGCAGAACGCGCAGTAATGCCTGCCATACCCGCGGTTCGCGTAGATATGATTGTTGTATCTACGATTCTTACGAATTATATTCTTAAGAAATCCGGAATAAAAAAAATGGTTCTTTCTGCCTATTCGTTAAAAGAAGGGGTTCTTTTTGAAATGGGAAAGTAATCTTTCCCGCGGAAATAGCCCTGTTTCATCAATTTCAGGTTCCACAGCATCATAATAAAGAAGCAGATGCTGAAGAAAAACTCCCCGATTTCCTCCTCATGCCCGGTTTGAAAATCGAGCATCAAAATGGCTGCAATAGTAAAACCACCTCTTAAAAACAAGGGCGGAACTATGAACTGCTTTAAAGGCATTCTGTTATTTTGGAGATTATTGTTGGCAAACCGTCCCGGAAGAATACTGCCGTAAATAAACAATACTATCAGAGCTATATGTTTGGTCTTTATACGAAATATTCCCTGAAAGGTATTGTGGAGATTTATTTCATTCTGGTCACTATATTTCTCAAAAACACCGGAAGTCTCTACATTAAAAACGCGCTGACCCCAGCTTATCTCTTCAAATCCGGCAAGGAAGTTAAACCCGAAAAATAAAATAAAGAACCAGTGCAAGTACTGATGCTTCTTCCAGATTTTTTGAGCAATTATAAATGACACGATGCCTGCAGAGATCAGGAAAAAAAACGTAAGCCACTCAATAACGCTGTCTTCTTTAATCAGAGAACGATAAAAGTCTTCATCAATCAAATAGAATGCAGCAAAAATTACCGTTAGAATTGGAAATAGATATAGCCCCCACTTAGGGAGCGTGCCAGTTTCGCTTTTATTAGCAAATCCCATATTCCAGGTATATAGCAACTTCCGTACTAGAGTCAACAAACTGCATCTGGACACATAAATGAGGGTATTGTATACTCTGTGTTAAATAAAACTGCACAATTCCTGGTACAGTCTGTGTGTTGGAAGCCCAACAACGTTAGTATAGGAACCGTCTATCCGTTCGATTGCGATCAGGCCTATCCATTCCTGGATACCATATGCACCAGCCTTATCCATTGGATTTCCGCTACTAATATACTGGCGTATTTGTTCTTCAGTAAGGTGCCTGAAAAAAACCTTTGAGACTTCATAAAAGCTATGGATGCGATTATTCTTAAGCAAGGTGACCGCTGTAATAACTTCGTGCATATTCCCCGAAAGCTCAGATAGAATCTCGAAGGCATGGTCATTATCATCAGGTTTCCCTAGAATCTTCCCACCAATTACAACAATAGTATCAGCTGTGATAACAATCTCATCTTTTACAAAATCGTCGAATGCTTTTGCTTTTTTTTCTGAAATATATACCGCTATTTCCGGTGGGGTTAATCCTTCAGGATAAGACTCATCAACTTCTTTCAGAAAAACCCTGAAATCAATTCCCATAAGGGTTAGAAGTTCTTGCCTTCGCGGAGATTTAGAGGCTAATATTACAGCAGGAAAGTGATTCGTCATCTTTTGGATTTTGACAAAAATAAGAAAAGCGGCTATTGGCCGCTTTAATACTTTCGGAGAAAAGTAAATTAGTTTAGTTATTCATTCTTGCCCGACGCTCGGCCTCCATAGCCTCGTAAGATTTCTTCTGCTCATCATTCAAGATTGCCATAACCCTCTTAGCAGTCGCTGCCTGAATTGGTGCCATTTTTTCCCGCATACCTTCGAATCCGGCACCCCCGTTTGCTGCCCTTAGGCTGTCAACCGATTTCCCCTGTGCAAGGAATACTTCTGTTAATTTTGCTTTTTGTTCCGCAGTAAGTTTTAACGCGTCCATACGGGCAATAGAACGTTCTGCTCTCTCAGCGGGAGTTCCCATTTGACGGCCTCCCTGTGCATTGGCAAAAGCGGCTGCGCAAAGCATAAAGCTTAGCGTGATAATTAATTTTCTCATTTGTTTACAGTTTTTTAATGGTAATAAACCTGCCAGCCGGCCGGCTATCAGCAGCACCTCTTACAACTGTGAGTTGAGTACTACCGACGGTTTCCTTCTCTTTAGGTTTCTCTGTTTGATGCCAATTACCTGAAATGGTTTAATCAGCTTACAAAAAACTATTTCGAAGTGCCGTCGTGAGCTGATGGACTCGCGTCGTGCCAGTCGCCACGAATTTTAAGGACTTTCTCAATGACATCCCGTACGCATCCCTCCCCGCCTTTTTTTGATGAAATATAATCACAAACCGCTTTAATTTCTTCTACCGCATCAGCAGGGCAAGTAGCTAAACCAGCCAGTTTTATAGCAGGAAGATCTGGAATGTCGTCGCCCATATATAAAATCTGGTTAGCAGTGAGCCCGCTTCTTAAAATAAAATTATGATAAGTCTCAATTTTTGAGTCTAGTCCAAGGTATATTTCGGTAATACCCAGGCCTTTCAAACGCAATTCTATTCCTTTTGAGCGACCTCCGGAAACGGCAACAATCTGGTATCCTCGTTTAACTGCAAGTTGAAGTGCGTACCCATCCTTGATATTAAACCTCCTATGCTGTTCACCAGTTTCCGTTACCAGAACAGTGCCATCAGTTAGGACACCATCTACGTCGAATATAAAGGCTTGGATATGTTTGATTTTTTCGAGGAACACGATTTTAAGCGAACAGTTAAGAGTGAACCGTTGGGAGTAAGAGATGATTAAAAGGTGGACTCACCCTCATAACTAAATGTCTAATCCTGATTATCGCGCCATTCATAGACCCAGGCCGACTGGATTTGTTCCAGATGACCTTCATTGCTTTCTTCGCGGGTACCTGCGAAATTTGGCAGGCTTAAAACCCATTCCAAAAGTTCAGTGAAACGTATACGGTAGATCTTCGACTCTCCAAACTCATCTCCGAACTTTTCGTAAAGCCCCATTGCAATATCTTCGTAATCTTTCCAGTGAATAGGAAGTTCAAATTGTTCGTTCGTCATATTATTTGCTTGCAGCCATTAATTTAATGCCCTAAAAATTGATTTTGATCAGGAAGAGTAACTTCGATATCTCCGTCAATAACTACACACTGACAGCCAAGACGGGAGTTGATCCTTGGATTTACTGCCCTGTCGATGAAATCCTCTTCTTTGTCTGAAATCTCCTCTATGCTGTCCATGCCTTTATTGACATAAACGTGGCAAGTACTGCATCCGCAAACACCCCCGCAATTATGCTGAAGCTCTATTCCATTGTCGAGGCAAACGTCGAGTACCGATTCCCCCTCAGCTATTGGCAGCTCAATTGAGGGTTGGTCAGCTTCTTCAAAATTAATTTTTATCTTAAAAATGTTCATTGGGGCAAAAATAACAATTTAAATTCAGCCCCGTGGATGCTTATGCAAATTGACTATGCTCTGACTTAGTAACTTGTAAAGCTTCTGCAATTCAGGCTTCTTCTCCAGCATTTTAAGGTGGGAGCTAATGATCTCGTCATCCCCCCGTATGGCAGGGCCGGTCTGTACAGTCTCCGGATCATACAGCTGAACTTTTGCTAATGTTTCCGCTATTAATGGTCTTAGAAGATCAAACTCTAATTTCTCAGCTTCGAGTAATCCCTGAGAGACAGACATAAGATGGTTTGTAAAATTGCAGGCAAAAACAGCTGCTACATGGAGTGCTTTACGCTGTGGAGAACTTAGCTCCGTTACCCTTTCCGATAGTCGATCGGCTATAGCGCGAATAGCGGCCAGATCTTCCGGGTTGTTTGCTTCAATAGCAATTGGCACGCTCCGAAAATCGACGGCTTTATTTTTAGAGAAAGTTTGCAAAGGATAGAACACACCCGTGTGAGTGGACACACCATCCAAAGCATGAATTGATGTCGAGCCCGAAGTATGGACTATCAGTTTATCACCCATATTCAGCTTTGCGGCCAACTCTCCTATGGCATTATCCTTTATTGAAATAATATAGAGATCGGCAGACAAATCTATATCATCAATATCAGTGATCGCCTCTGAAGCAACGGCATCTGCCAGTTCTTTAGCGTGCTCTATATCGCGGCTCCAAACCTGAACGATAGTCTGTCCGGCCATCTTAAAAGCACGGCCTAGCTGTGTGGCGACATTGCCACTCCCTAACAAAACAATATTCATTAGGCGGATTTTAGTTCTTTATTTCTTCTGAAAATGGATAAAATAAACCCAATAACCATGATAATAGTCCCACCCCAGAAAAAATTAATAAAAGGAAATTCAATCGCCTTAAGAACAACCCAACTTTTCTCAGCCTTAGGCTTCTGATAAACCATTAGTTCCAGTTTGTCCTTATCCGGATATACATTTGTAAAACGCAATTTCAAACCTGCGTCATCCACAGTCTTTCCGAAATCAAACTTGGACCCATCTTTTAAAAGGTACACCGGTTCAGAATTATAAGTCTTGCCCTTAGAACTAACTTCCAGTTGCATACCAATAGCTATGTCGTTGTCGCCAACAGGAATATTTTGAATCACGGCATTTCGGTTTATCCCTTTAACCGTTATATATCCATCCCGGAATCGCACGGTATCACCCACATTAATTTCGTGAGTAACGGGCTTCTCATAATTTTCGTCATCGGAGTGACCTTCGTGATCCTCATGGTCGTCTTCTTTTAGCGGAACACTGCTCACATGAGTATAAATATCATGGAATAAGTAATGGCGGGTATCCGGCGAAGCTATGATCTGCTTCATTTTAACGTTTTGCTGAGCGTTCGGAAAGAGATCAAAATTTTCCTTAACCTTGCCTGTTGCAGTGTCAATCACTTGATAATTGATGCGGTAATAAGTATTAACTCCTTCAGTGGAATCACCTTTATAAGTCACTGTGTACCTATCCATTTTTATTGGCTCATCCTTGTAAAGGAGAATATTTTCACGAGGGTTGTTACTTTTTGCAAACTCATCACCAAATCCTATACCTGTATTATTTACAGATATGATATTATTCGTCGCTGCAGCAATCAGCGCACCAACCAGGAGAAATGCAAATCCTATATGTGCAACAGCCGAACCAGCAAGTCTCCATTTACCCTTAAATGCATCACCAAGGATCTTAGCATTCGCAAGTATGGAAAAGACTGCTGCATAAGTCAAAATGATATACATAAAATTGGTATACACTTTTGTGATGTAAACAGCCGCGGCGGTAATTAACAGTGCTACTACGAGGGAAATAGCAATACTGATAAAAAACTTTTTTGGATCAGTTTTTTTATACTTCAAATATTGTGAGAAGGCTGAAATAAAGGCAACAACGACTGCAAACGGAACCTGCCATTTGTTATAATGTTGGATTACATTAGGCGGAGGTGCAATCTGAGTTCCGAATATGGCGTTGAATACGGGCACTGAGGTTGTTGCCAGGATTTGGATACATGCTACCGACAAAACAAGTGCACCGATAAATAACCAAAACTCCCTCGAGTATGTTTCTTCATCTTTTTGAGTGATAGGCAGTTCTTTCCAGCGGATCACCAGAAACACAATCATCAATACGAAAAATACTCCTACATACGCCACCAGGTGCCAGAACATGCCAAGATCCGTAAATGCATGTACAGAGGTTTCCCCCAAAATACCGCTCCTGGTAAGAAATGAAGCATAGAGAACAAGCACAAAACTAATAAGCACCAAAAAGGTCGCTGTGAAGTAGGAATGACCAGAGTTTTTATAGGCGATCAGTACATGTACAGCTGCAATAAGTGTTAGCCAGGGAATAAGTGAAGCATTTTCCACCGGATCCCAGGCCCAGAAACCCCCGAAATTCAGTGCTTCATAGGCCCAGAACGAACCCATAATGATCCCGGTACCAAGAATCATAACTGCGAAAAGTGACCACGGCAATGCGGGCTTGATCCATTCGCTGTATCGTTTTTCCCATAGACCTCCTATGGCGTAGGCAAAAGGAATTATCATGGATGCGAATCCCAGAAACAGGGTTGGCGGATGGATTACCATCCAATAATTTTGAAGTAAAGGATTCAGTCCGTTCCCATCGGTAATTAGTGTGAGATAATCAGGCCTCGAGAAAATCGGTCCCGGGACAGCTTCACGAAGCAAAATAAATGGAGAACTACCGATTCTTTGACCAAAAAGTTCGACGCCCACAAGCATAGAAGCTATAAACGCCTGAGACAGCATAACAGTCGTCATCACCGAATTCTCCCAGGACTTGCCCCTTAATACAATAACCAGTCCTAATACTCCCTGCCAGAAAGTCCACAGCCAAAAGCTGCCCTCCTGCCCTTCCCAGAAGGAAGAAATTATGTAATAGACAGGCAGCGTCTTCGAAGAGTGGGCCCAGGCATAATGGTACTCGAAAAGATGATTGTAAATAATGTAAAACAAGCAGGAGCCTATTCCCACCACCGAAAGTAGGTTCAGACTGAAAGCCGTACGTGCAATTTTTTGCCAACCGGGAACAGACTGCTTTTGAAAGTTATCACCATGCGAACTAACTGTAGCAAAATAATAACTCACCGTTGCCAGCAGCGCCGAGCAGAATGATAGAATGATGAAGAATTGACCTAGTTTACCGGGAAGAAGGTTTTCTCCAATGAATTGTATATCCATTAAGATTTAAATTTTTGCGGTAGTGGCAGATACCTCAGTAACTTCCACTTCGTCTTTGGTATATTTTGATGGGCATTTCATCAGGATTTTGGAAGCATGAAATTCATTGCCGATCATTTTTCCAGTGAGAACGATTTGTTCGGACCGTTCAAAATCCTGTGGTTTAGAACCGCTGAAAACAACCTTACATTCCTTCCCGTCGTTATCCTTCAGGTAAAAAGAAAAGTAATTTGCGTCTTGGGTGGGATTGTAAAAAAGTTCTTTTTCCTTGTTCAGCTGACCTACAACATGCAGTTCAGACTCGGTTTCACGCGCATCCGAAAATGAACCATAAGTACTTGAATCTGCATATGTGCTGATGATCACACCGATAGCGATCGCTATAATGATCAGACCTGCTATAGAACTTTTCTTCATGATTAGAATTATTGAGAACCTTAAAACGGCAATTGCCACCACAAAAGTACTAAAAGCTAATCTTTTGAAGTAATTCTAACAGGATTGTTTCTATATTAGAATCATTCTAAATAGGT
>JAZKHM010000296.1:0-3076 GCA_040385405.1 Bacteroidota bacterium
GAGGAAAGGAATCTCTGCGCCTGCCTGTGGTATACAGGTTGTACTTTGCGCCCTCTGCGTTTAAGTTTCGTTAGGTACGTAGCCAGGGGTCCTTGCTCTTTGCTCTTTGTTCTTTGCTCCCTTCCTACCGGCAGTCAAGTTTGCTCCTTCTTCCTTATTGATCAAACCCCCTTATATACGGTCTATCCGGCGGCCGCACTCCTTTATTAAAGAGCGGTCCCCTTGTTGAGCGATAAGATATATTAAGGAAGGGGGTCTCGATACGTCGTCCGATAGCCGAGTACTGCCCGTTGTCCCAATTGGATTCATTGAATTGGTTCGTTATCCCGGTTGACAGCAGGAGACGTTCGGCATTGAAAGGTTCTTTTTTCGTTAACATCATTTCGGTAATCCAGTGTGGCAGATCGTTGGCAGCATGGTATTGCGAGAAGGGGCCTGGCATTCCAAGCATCGACACAACGACATGATCTTCGCGCCCTTCGATTTCACCGGCGTATGTCCAACCCACATCCAGGCCTGAAATTACTGCTGCTTTTGTTCCGTCATTATATTCTATGATCAATACACCTGGCCTGTTGTTCGCCTGAAAATGACCCGGCTTAAAGTCGAAACTTTTCCGCACTGATTCAAGCAGATTGCCGGCCCAGGGGTTACGTTCGACCCACTTCCAGGTTTCGGCTCCTACAATGCTCTGGACTGATTTAACCCCGGTTTCACCGCCTTTTCGCCGTTCTGCAAAGGCCTGCAGCAGGTCGATACAGTGGAAAATGGCTCCCTCATTGGTAGCTACTCCGACAACAATCGAAGCCTTAATGGGAGTATCAATATCCAATTCTATTTCTGGCTTCCTGTAATAACTGGGTATGGATGATCCCCCGGTCAGGGGAAAGTTAAGCTCCCGGGATTTATCAAACATCCATCTGGCTTCGTCCCAGTTATAGGAAAGGTGTTTGTCGTTAAAAACAGGTACAGAACGTTTACTCTTTTCAAAAACTTGTATAACCTGGTTGTAGATCCACCATCGCGGCAAAAGCCACCGCCCCTGAAGATCGGTAGGATAGTTTCCGTGTTCTCCGACGATGACAACACCATCAACGGCAAGTTCAGTCCCGCCAAGCGTCACTGCTTCACCCACGGTCTTAAAGATCGGTATGTTCTTCGCTTTACATACTTTCTGCCCCAGTTGACTTTCTTCCAGCTGATGTATGAACACAGATACCACCTCTACCCGCGAATCTTTGTGAGCGCCCTGCCACCAATAACCGTCGAGCAGCTTACAAATAATCCAGTCAGCGTGCGACCGTGTAAAGGCCCAATAACTTACCAGGCAGGCGATGCGGGGACGAGTTTGAACTTTATGTGTGGAAAAATCCGCCGGGCTTATTGGGGAATGTATGTTTGCCATAGTTAAAATTACTGATAGAGCCGATTTGGTGATGTTGCCGCAAATAAATTTACTAATTTTTAATAAGGCTTTTGTCAAACTATGTTAGCTCTTGCTTCAGGTAACACAATGTGCAATCTCCGCCCAGCATCCTATGAATCTTATCATCCTATAAATTCCAGACAATACACGCTTACATCCTATGCTTCCTATGAATCCTATTCCAGACAAAATCTAAGCATTCCAATTAGACCAACATATCCAAATCCTATTTGTACTTTTGCCCCCGTCTTAATCATGGGGAACACCGTTAATCTATCACCGAAACACATCCTAATAGTCCTTTCTATTGTCCTGATGTGGGGTGTGAATTTCATTGCTGTTTTTATCGGATTAAAGACTTTACCCCCTTTTCTGTTATGTGCCATCCGGTTTGGACTTTCGGCTCTGCCATGGGTATTCTTTCTCCCCCGGCCAAAGTGTCCGCTAAGGCTGATTATAGGTTTTGGTATATTTAACTTCGCAATGCAGTTCGGACTAATGTTTACTGGAATCCACCTTGGATTATCCCCAGGACTTGCGTCACTTATTCTTCAGGTTCAGGTATTCTTCTCAATTGGTCTTGCATTCCTGGTTTTTCAAGAGCGGCCAAGTGCATTCAAAATTGTGGGCTCGTTGATTTCCTTTATCGGAATTGGGATCGTGGGAACACATGTTGAAGGCGGGGGTACCTTTATAGGACTGATCCTGATGCTGCTTGCTGCATTTTCGTGGTCTGCAGGGAATATGTTCACGAAGAAAATACAATCACAATCGCCTCTTGCACTTGTAGTTTGGGGAAATCTGTTTGCCTTTCCTTTTATGCTTCTTATTTCGTTGTTATTTGATGGACCAGATGTGATCATGAGCTCACTTCAAAATTCATCATGGGCTACCATTCTGTCTGTTTTCTACATTGTTTATGTTTCAACTCATATTGGGTATGGTGCCTGGGGATTTCTTATGAAAACTTATTCTACTTCAGCAGTCGTTCCTTTCACACTTTTAATTCCAGTCGTTGGATTTTTGAGTTCTGCATTCTTCCTTGGGGAAGAACTCCCTTCCTGGAAACTGGTAGCTTCTTTGTTTATAATAGGAGGATTAATATTTGGCTTGCTGGAGAAGCAGGTGCAGGGAATGATTAGGAGTTTGCGGGCGCGGGCTTAGTCTATTTGCGAGCAGGCACGACGAAGTAATCCCGCACTTAAAATAATAAAGATTCCCTTATTCTGGCGGGGTTGTTGAGGTTCCTCCAGTAAATAATGTTGTTCGTCTGTGTAGGGTCGTGTAGATAGAATATTCGTTTTATGGAATCTCTTTTATTTCAACATCCTCTCTGTAAGCAAAACCAAACCAACCCGATATGAAAAAGCAACCACTCTTCATCATCTTATTACTTGCATTTAGTTTCATTATTTTCAGCTGTAACCGGGAGCAATCCTCACAGCAAGTGTTGGAAAAAAAGAGGGCCTGTTATCAATCTGTCTCAGCAGGCGACACTGCCTGGCTTTCGATTGACACTGCTCAAAAAGTAATCACCGGGACTCTAAGGATTAATTACGTCAACAAAATGCAGATCTACGACGGAAAGTTTACCGGCAAAATGTTTGGCGACACTCTTAAAGGATCTTTTAATTTTAAAATCAATAAAGC
>JAZKHM010000297.1:0-12507 GCA_040385405.1 Bacteroidota bacterium
ACAAATGTCTGATAAAAAGATTGATATCCTGTATGTCGATGACGAAGAAAATAACTTGGTATCATTCAAGGCCACTTTCAGACTGAAATATAACATCTCAATTGCTGTGAGTGCTGACGCGGCAATGAAAATTCTGGATACCAAGCCAATTGAAATTATCATTACCGATCAGCGAATGCCGAATATTACAGGAATCGAATTTTTAGAGAAAGTAATCGAAAAATATCCTGATCCAATACGGATCCTGTTAACCGGTTATGCAGATATGAATGCAGTTATCGACGCAGTTAACAAAGGGAAAATATATCATTACTTAAGCAAGCCCTGGAGCGAACAGGAACTGGAAGAAACTATCAAAAAGGCCTTTGAGGTTCATCAGAGCAATAAGGAAATAAAAGAAATGAACAGTAAGCTTGCAGTTTCCAATGATCAACTTGAATTCCTGCTTAGGCAGAAGCTCCTATCCTAACAAACAAACCATTCTATTCTTGAACTCTTTGGCGCTTTAAAATCTTTTTTAGCCCCTGGTTCCATCACTCTTTTTTTAGTTAATTACACTTTTCCCAAACCAAATTGAAAAGCAATGTGTTGTAAAATCAAACAATATCAATTATTATGGAAACTAAAGAAAGCACTGGCGTTATAAACGACCTTATTTTGATCAACAACGATAGAATAGAAGGTTATCAAAGAGCTAAAGAAGAGTTAAAAGAAGGGAACGAGGATCTTAAAAACTTGTTTACCGACATGATTGGAGAAAGCCACTCACTAAAGCTGGCTTTGGCCACTGAAGTTGCCGCTGCAGGCGAAGAAATTGAGCAGGGAACAACAAACAGTGGAAAAATTTATCGCGCCTGGATGGATGTAAAGGCTGCATTCAGCGGTCACGATAGAAAAGCTGTTCTTGAAAACTGTGAATTTGGCGAAGATGCAGCTCAGAAAGCATATGAAATGGCGTTGAAAGAGGATGATCTTCCAGGTCATATCCGTACATTGATATCTGACCAGAAAGCCACCTTGAGAGCTTCTCATGATAAAATAAAGGCTTTACGCGACGCTCAGGCGTAATTTCAGTACGTTTTAGTTTATCCCCCATTCGAAAGAATAGGGGGATTTTTATTGCACAAGGGATTAATAAGTACATTCCTCCAGTGCCTGAAATTTCGTTCACCGCTTATTTCCCCCCATTCACCGAGTTCTTTCCTTTACCCGCCTAATTATCTGTGAACGCAATGAGCGCTACCATCCATGCCGGCCCTTTGTTGAGGAGAACTTTCAGACAGCGGGTGGGATATGTAAAATAAATAAGATCAATTGTAGCATTTTTGCCTGAATATGCGTCTTTTAAGTAAATGAATCAAACTGATGAAAACTATACATTTTGAGATCCCAACAATGACCAGGCTTCACAAACAGCTTGAAGTTTGTAACTCGGTTAAAAAGCTGAACGTCTTAAATATTACTACGGAAAGTGGACGAGCAGCCGTTACTTTTCAGGATTCTCTGCTGAAAGTAGATATTATTAGGGCAATAGAAGAAGCGGGATATATAGTGAAATACTAATTGAGCTTATACTTTTCCTGGCGGATGTTTACCTGCTTGTCCGTAATAACCAGGATCATGATTATTAAGCCAAGGATAATCGCAATCACGAATTGAAGCTGTGAGATCAATCCTGAACTGCTTTGGCTAATCTGTGATTCTCTTAACAACTCCCTCCCTACCTGTGTTTGGACCTGTGTTAACCTTATTAGATCTTTTGTGAGCTCATTATACAGGTGAACGGTAGTATTAAGATATAAATTCCGTGCGGTTTCTTTATTTTCACCCGCGGTCTTAATGAGTAATAATTCATCTCTCCGGTGATCGCTTAAGTTTTTTTTCAAACGCACAAGATAATTCGTTTCTGCTTTTACAAGATGTGTATTTTCATACTTATTAATAAGCTTATCAAGCCTGAGGTTTTCGTCATTTATGTAATGGATTATCTCGGCAGAGCTTATTCTATCTGTAAAGAGAAAGGTGAATAGCTGGTTCCTTTTGTTGTGAATGTGATCAGCAATTGAAAAAAGGTCGACGGCGGGGATTAGCCGGTCCTCATAGATGGAGTTAAACGATTTGGAGATTCGTGTAACATTATATGACTCCATCAGGCTGAAAATTATTATAAAAAGCATCAATACGGCCAGCATAATTGCCAGCCGGATTTTACGTTGTATAGCGAAAGCTATTTTCATCGGAATGGGAATTTATGGAAATGTTGAGCTTTTCAGCTCCCCCAGGCTTTCCGTAAAAAGGATTTTATTTACTTGCCTGAGCCAGTACCGCGCTGTTCAGTCGTACATATTCAGCATTTTTCATGGTTTTCGCGATTTCAAGCCCAGCCTTAGCACTTACAATTGCACCGACCTTGTCACCAGATTTAAGCTGAATTTTTGCCTTCCAGTAATTATACCAGGGGGTTTTCTGCTCAGCGGCCGGTACTGCATTCATCCAGGACAGGGCTCTTGAAAGATCCTTTCCGTTATCATAATAATATATTGCTGCTTGCATATAGGGTTTCTTTTCGCCCTTCATTGCTTCATCAATGCTCGCCATGACCTTGCTGTCGACATCGGTTAACATTCCTATGCTTACTTTGGTGTTGTCCCATAGTAAATTCAGCTTCGCCGAATTCGTTGTAACGTCGCTGAAAATAATGGTAAAGGTTTCTGTTTTATCTTTTACAATTGTTGCTTTTGCCGGGAAGCGTAATACGTCATCTGCCTCTTTGTAAGAATATGCACCCCATTGTTTGGCGTCTTTGTTTAGTATGATAGTCCAGGTGTCTTTTCCGGGGATAGTAAGTAGCCCGTACTCTCCGGCTTTAACTTCACGGCCATCTAAAGTGATATCGTCAGAAAAGCTTATCGTGGTAACGGTGTTTGCGCCTGTCCGCCAGACTTCACCATATGGAGCCAGATCTGAAAAAACCTTTCTGCCCTTAACGTTCGGACGTGAATATTTAACCGTGATGCGGCCAAGTCCAAATTCCTGTATAACCGTTTGTGAACTGCTTACCTGCGGCATTTTCAACTGCGCCAGAACCGGGTTGTCAAATAGGAAATAAAGACTTAAAGCAATTAAAAAGAGTGACTTTTTCATAATGAAAGTTTTAGACTTTAAAAATAATCAATTATTATGGAACAAGTAAGTTTGGACTGCCTAAAGGCGGGCCGTTATTAAGTATTTTAATACAAAATACTGGTAATATATTCTGAAAAGCCTAGATTTCGTTCCAGTAATTTTTTGATTCGGAGTCCCTGTTGAAATCGCTTTTTACCGGCAGGTCCAGAAAAGGGTAAGCCACTTTCGTTAAATAAAGTCCCTGAGGATGGGCTGGCAATATTAAGTCCGGAGTTCGTTTTGAGATCAGGTGGCTTTCAAATTCATCGACACTGAATGTTCCGGTACCGATCTCAATTAGCTTTCGGGACAATATGCGGATCATTCGTCCGAGGAATCGATTAGAAGAGATTTGAAAACGAAGGCGATTTCCGTTCGCATTTATAAAAAGTGCGGCCGATGAAACGTTACAGATATTGTGTTCATTTTTACCCGGCGACTTACAGTACGCACTGTAATCGTTGTATTCGGGTAGCAGCATAACCGCTTTCTTCATTTGCAGCAGATTCAGTTCAGGCAAGAGATAGAACGCACTACTTTCACTGAGAAAAGGATCTTTATAAGTATGTATAAAATAATCATACGTACGTAGGATAGCGTCATAGCGTGCATGTTTGCGGCCTTCAACCGGAATAATGTCGAAAATAGCAATATCGTCGGGAAGAATTCGGTTCCACCTAAAAAACAGGTCAAAATCCCACTCTTTTTCTGTATCGAAATGAAAGTAGAATTGGCTTGCATGAACGCCCGCATCAGTTCGTCCGCATCCAAATATGATGACGGTATTTTTCAGTAGTTTGCTGAGTGACGTTTCAAGTACTTCCTGCACACTTAATTTATTGGGTTGGTATTGCCAGCCATAATAACGTGTGCCTTTATAGGATATATGTACAAAATATCTCATTTGAAGTTCTAGCCTGCTAAGCTATCAAATTATAATAAAGCATTCATTGCGTATTTCGATCCGTATTGCCTTGTAAGTGCGTGACTGGTACTTTTTCACCTTACAACCAGAAACTTGTTACAAGCCGTTATTTAAAATTTATTAACTTCGTATTGTCTGGTAAACCAAATCTGGAATGAAGAAAATATGAGGACCATCTTAGTAATAGCCGGCATAGTCCTGGCTGGAGCGACTGTAATAGCAGTGGTTCAAAAGGATAAGAAAAAGGATACTGCACCAGAAATTAATCAGGCGGGAGGAGCTCAAGTTGATTCTCCCCAACCTTCGGGTTCACAGTCCTCAGCACCAGCCACCAATCCTGCCCATGGTCTGGCGGGACATCGCTGCGACCTCCCGGTGGGAGCTCCGCTCAACACTGCATCTGGATCTGGAGCGCCAGTCCCAAGTCCACCGACAATTAAAATGAACCCTGCACCTGTACAGTCTTCACCGCCAACTCCTGCGGCAGTTCCGGTGCCTTCTGCGGCGGGCGTTAAAATTAATCCGGCACACGGCATGCCAGGACATAGATGTGATATCCAGGTTGGAGCCCCGCTTACTTAGTTAGCCGGATCATTCAGGTTCACACTTTGTTAAATCTTTGATGTGTTGCTCTAGGCAGTTGTCACATTGATTTTGATTCGCGATATACGAATTATAATTTTTTGTATCTTTCTTTTATGAAAGAACATAAGGGAATGCGCCCGCAGGACGTGGTAATATTGCTTAAATTAGCTCTTGTTGGCGAAGAGAGCAGTAGAATAAAGGATCTTTCTTCAAAATTGTTCATAAGCGCATCTGAGATAAGCGAATCCCTTAATCGATCTACAATTGCAGGCCTGATCTTACCTGATAGCAGAACGGTAAATAAAGATCCTTTTTTGAAATTCCTTGAATATGGCCTTCAGTATGTCTTTCCGGCGCAGCTGGGTCCCGTAATGAAAGGAATCTACACCGCTCATTCCGAGTCGTCGTTATATCTCAGTTTTTCTTCCGAGGAAAAATTAGTTTGGGCAGATGAGATGGGGAAGGAACGCGGACAGACAATTTTACCATTATATCCTACGGTCATAAAAGCTGTAAGAAAGGACCATCTGCTTTATAAACTTCTAGCCCTTTGCGACATTATCCGAATAGGTGATCCATCAGACAAGAACAAAGCAGTTTGGTACTTAAGAGAGACGTTCCAATCACGAACATAAGGGCGTGGCACTAGTGCTGCCATAGATTAATGACATCAGTACTGGCGAGACAATTTTCTAAATCTTATTCGCTTTTGTAAACCATAGCTCAGATATTTGTGTCAGATGAATGAGCAGTTAAACAATTCCGGGGAGTTGCCGGTGAAAGACGTAAATAAATTAGCTGGTCAGACTGTTTTCCCAATTTTATTTGCCATAAGTTTTTCACACCTGCTCAACGATACTATACAGTCACTTATTCCGGCTATTTATCCGATCGTTAAAGATTCGTTTAGCTTAACCTTTACTCAGATAGGTCTCATTACATTGACTTTTCAAATGGCCGCCTCTTTATTGCAGCCCTTCGTTGGCCTGTATACGGATCGCAGGCCACAGCCTTATTCTCTGGCTGTTGGAATGGGATTTAGCCTGGCAGGCCTCGTACTATTATCGCAGGCTTCAAGTTTCGGAATGCTGATTCTTTCGGTAGCACTCGTGGGAATTGGTTCATCCATTTTTCACCCTGAGGCATCACGCATGGCGAGCATGGCGTCAGGCGGAAGGAGAGGTATGGCGCAGTCTGTTTTTCAGGTAGGAGGAAATGCCGGCAGCTCGATAGGCCCTCTCCTGGCAGCCCTGGTCATTGTGCCCTACGGGCAATCAAACATTATATGGTTTTCAGTTCTGGCCCTGTTAGCAATTGTAATACTGCTGAATGTCGGGAGCTGGTATAAAGTAAAAATTAAGTCAAGAGCAGAAAAGACAGCTACTGCGCATATGGCTCAATCGCTTTCGAGAAAGCAAGTCGTCATTTCGGTGATTATTTTATTGATTCTGATTTTCTCTAAATATTTCTATCTCACCAGCATGAGTAGTTATTATACTTTTTATATGATCCATAAGTTCGGGGTGTCGGTTCAAAGCTCGCAGGTTTATCTGTTTATATTCCTTTTTTCAGTAGCTGCCGGGACATTGATAGGCGGACCCCTGGGTGATAAGATTGGTCGGAAATACGTGATTTGGGGTTCCATCCTGGGTGTCGCGCCCTTTACACTACTTCTTCCTCACGCAAATCTGTTCTGGACTGCAGTTTTGACCGTTCCGATAGGCGTTATCCTCGCATCAGCTTTTTCTGCGATTCTGGTTTATGCCCAGGAACTAATTCCTGGAAAAGTTGGAATGATTTCGGGACTTTTCTTTGGCTTTGCTTTTGGAATGGGGGGAGTGGGTTCCGCTTTGCTTGGGGCATTAGCCGACCGGACAAGCATTGAATATGTTTATAGTATCTGCGCGTTTCTCCCTCTGATCGGTTTAATAACGGGATTTCTCCCTGATATAGGAAAGAAAGGGAGGTAAGGAACATTAGTCCCAGGTTTAAACGGAATACCTGCATGCGTCAGGCGGGCTTCAGGCAGCACATCCTGACAAAACCTTTTCTTATTTCCCTTTTATCCAAATAGAAATGTCATCAATTAGCTTAGGTGAGACATTCGCTGGAGTACGGTATTGCAAACCATTACCCTTTTCCTTTTGTGGCGACATAAGATGGTTGAGATCTGGATAAAGTTTAAACGTAACGTTCCTGTTTGTCGCAAGTGCAGATCGCCAAAGATTGAAATCCTGTGCGGATACCTGGAAGTCTTTCTCCCCCTGAATTATAAGGATTTTCTTAGTAAATTTCCGGGCAGAAGCTAACTGGTCATAATTATTAATATCAATCCAATAAGATGCCGGGGCCGACAAAATTACTGAGTCAGGTTTAATATCGCCCAGCTTGAGTAGCCGTGAGCGGTCGATCTCATTAGCCGTTGCCTGGAATTGTTTTCTCATTGCCGAAGTTGTATCGCCCGAGTTCTCATAGAGGTATCGATTTTGTTCTGCTATAATCTCAGATAATTTACGCGCCGGAGCCGCGGCCAAAATTATTCCGGCAAGGTCGGGTGAAAGCGCTGCTATCCTTGGTGCAAGCATACCACCCAGGCTGTGTCCCAATAAATATATTTGAGATTTGTTTATTCCAGGTGTGCTCTTCGCGATGTCAATTGCAGCAAGTGCATCATCTAAAACTTCCTCTTTAACGGTAAATGCTTTGGAAAATTCGTTGGCGTAGATCATAGATCGTTTCACGTATCTGATGCTGGCAATACCCTTTGCCGCCAAACCCACAGCAAGATCCCTGAAGGGTTTGTTTGGCCCGACAGTCTCATCCATATCCGATGGTCCTGAGCCATGTACAAATATCACAAGGGGGAAATTTGAGCCTGCTTTTGGGGTAGTCAGCATCCCCGCCATCTGGCCATTGGCAAATTTGATCTGGACTTCTTTTTGCCTGTAAAGATTTGTATCGGCATAGGCAGGCTCCACATACACGGCCTCTGAGGTTGATTGTGCTACAAAGAAACCCAGCAGCTTTTCCGACTTGTTAAAAATAAATGTGAAAGCCTGGGATCCTTTTGTGAACGCGCAATTCAAAGTGACCTGGTAAAATTCACCTTGTGTTTTATTTTGGGCGCCTTCAACGGACTCGTAAGTTCCAAGGCTGTTTCCCATTCTAAGCCAGAAAAGCTTAAGTTCATCAGCAGTTATTTTGTCTTTGACACTTTCGTCGAAAAAGGCATGTGCCTCTTCGAATTTGCCTTTGTCCATTGTATCAAAAAAGGAATCAGCACGGTTGATCAGGCTAATGATACTTTGTGCAAACGTTATCTGACTTATAAAAAGAAGCGCAATGATTAATTTAAAAATTTTCATGTAATGTGATTCAATTGAAGCAGGAAAGATAGCGAAAAGCTGTGATCAATCAGCCTGGCAGCTCAACGCAAATATTTATGTGCCAGCTGCACCACAAAGGATTCATGGAGATTTTTCGTACTTTTAACTATAATAATCCGAATAAGACACTTATGAGCGTGAACTGTAAATGAGTGATTCGCCCCATATGGAAATTAAAAAGTAAAGCTACTACAAATGAAAAATAT
Organism: Bacteroidota bacterium; assembly: GCA_040385405.1. Taxonomy (GTDB): domain Bacteria; phylum Bacteroidota; class Bacteroidia; order Sphingobacteriales; family Sphingobacteriaceae; genus Daejeonella. The sequence continues at coordinate 8,268 of JAZKHM010000297.1, forward strand.
CATTCTTATCGCATTAATAATAAGCTCTTTCCCCGTGTTTGCCCAGACGGTAAATTCCAAAGACAAGATCAGCATTGCTGCAGATAAAGTTGAATCGAAAGTTATTTCCTGGCGCCGCGATTTTCATGAACACCCGGAACTCGGGAACAGTGAAAAGCGAACTGCCGGAATTGTTGCCCGGCATTTGGAAAGTCTGGGAATCGAGGTGAAGACTGGTGTAGCTAAGACCGGAGTAGTAGGAATTTTAAAAGGCGGGAAGCCAGGTCCTGTTGTAGCATTGCGCGCCGACATGGATGCCCTTCCCGTTACTGAGCGCGGTAATTTACCGTTTAAATCGACCGTAAAAGCTCAGTACAATGGGCAGGAGGTTGGAGTTATGCATGCATGTGGCCACGATTCCCATACAGCTATTCTTATGGGGGTAGCTGAAGTGCTGGCCGGAATGAAGGCGGATCTGAAAGGAACCGTGAAGTTTTTGTTCCAGCCTGCTGAAGAAGGTGCGCCGGCTGGTGAAGAAGGTGGTGCGGATCTTATGGTAAAGGAGGGAGTTATGGAAAACCCTAAGGTAAATGCCGTTTTTGGATTGCATATTTGGGCACAGACAGAAGCAGGCCAGATTACTTATAAACCGGGCGGCATGATGGCTGGTGCAAATGACATGAAGATCACAATTAAAGGCCGTCAGGCACATGGCGCATCTCCCTGGGCTTCTGTTGACCCGATAGTAATTTCAGCCCAGATTGTGAATAACCTGCAGACAATTGTGAGCCGAAACCTCAACATTACTGAAAACGCCGGAGTAGTCACCATAGGTTCGATCCATTCCGGCGTCCGATCCAATATTATCCCCGAACAGGCAGAAATGCTCGGAACAATGAGATACTTAAGCACTTCGGACGGTAAATTAATTGAAGAGAGGATCAGACAGATTGTGACAAATACTGCCGAAGCTTATGGCGCCGAAGCTGAAATCAAATTGCCTTATAGTTCCAGTTATCCCGTGACCTTTAATAACCTTTCATTAACTGATAAGATGGTCCCTACTCTTCATAGGATCGCTGGCGCCGGCAATGTAAAAGTTATTCCACCAATAACGGGCGCTGAAGACTTCTCATTCTTCCAGGAAAAAGCGCCGGGCTTGTTTTTCTTCCTCGGCGGAATGCCGAAAGGTCAGGATCCTAAGTTGGCCCCTTCGCACCACACCCCTGATTTCTTTATTGACGAAAGTGCATTTAAACTTGGCGTGAAAGCGCTGGCTGGTCTGGCGATCGATTATATGGAAATGGGAAAATAGGAACCAGGATTACATTTTACTTAGCCGGAAATTCAATGATAATTCCTTCATTTAAAACGGCAAATCATCCTCCGCGTTCGTGGTCGCCGGGCGGTTATAATCCATTGGCTGATCTTCTTCTGTTTTCGCAGTAGGCGGGTGGCTCTCAGGATGTCCGTTGTCAAAATCGCTCTTTCGCCCCAGCATAGTGAAATTTTCGGCTACAATCTCTGTAGTATATTTTTTATGGCCCTCTTTGTCTTCAAAAGAACGGGTCCGCAACTTACCTTCAATATAAACAAGCTTCCCTTTCTGCAGATATTTGGATGCAACATCTGCCAGACCTCTCCACATAACTATGTTGTGCCATTCGGTTTGTTCAATCTTTCGACCGTCCTTATTATAAGTTTCGGATGTTGCCAAAGGGAAACTTGCGACAGTCACATTCCCTTCCAGATGACGGACCTCTGGATCCTTGCCCAGATGTCCGACCAGAATTACTTTGTTAATACCAGACATATTATTCTTAGGTTACAATCAATCTTTTAATTTAAAGAAATTTTCCAGAAAGTGAAAAATTAGTTTTGGTTGTGCTAACGTTTCAAGGTCTGGCATTTTTACGTGAGTCCATCCTTCCGGCAGGTCGCTGAGTTTAGTGTAATTTTCTATTTCGAAAAAAGTGGCCCATAGTTTTTGATGACTTAATATATGTTTTACCGGGCCAGTAACAGATTTTATGTGAACCTCAGTGCCAAACGCCTTTACAAATTTTTCCTCAGTTGTCAGTCTTCCCGCGTCGATCAATCTTTCTGTTTCAAAAAGGGGAAACTCGTATAGGTTTCCCCAAATATCATTAGGGCCTCTTTTATTCATCAAGATGCCATCATTTTCAATTGCAATAATGTAGTTGAAATACCTTTCGCGAATTTTCTGAGTTTTGATTTTTACAGGAAGCAGATTTACCTGCCCTCTATTGAAAGCAGCGCAATCGGGTCGGAGGGGGCAGCAGTAGCACTCGGGTTTTCTGGGCTTACATACCAGCGCGCCGAACTCCATGGCCGCCTGATTATAGGTACCAGCTTGTTTTTTGTCAATAAGTTTATTCGCCAGGTCGCTGAATACTTTTTTTCCTTGTCCTGAATTTATCGGAAGGGAGATTGCGAAAAACCTTGCAAGAAGCCTGTAAACATTCCCATCAACCACGGCCCGGACCTCATTGGCGGAAAACGAAGCGATTGCCGCCGCCGTATATTCTCCGATCCCTTTAAGCTTTAGGAGTGCAGCATAGTCTCTGGGGAAATAGCCGCCGTGCTCCTCCATAACCATCCGGGCGGTATAGTGCATATTGCGCCCTCGCGAGTAATATCCCAAACCTTGCCAAAGCTTTAGAATCTCTCCTTCTTCGGCCGACGCGAAATCAGCAATAGTCGGATATTTCTCTACAAAGCGGTCAAAATAAGGGGTGCCTTGTTCAACCCGGGTTTGCTGCATTATGATTTCAGAAAGCCAGATAACGTACGGATCTTTGGTATGCCGCCACGGGAGGTCTCTTTTGTGCTGCTGATACCAATCTATAATAACCTGTGCGAAATACATATTTGGGTCTATTGAAGTCTGCAAAAGTATCTTACTATTTGTTTTATAGCCACTTGGTTTAAAAAAAAGCAGATATATTTCCCAAATTCAATTTAAACCAATACTTTTGCAACCCCAAAACAGTTAAGTTTTTACGATAAATTTATAAAGAATCCAGACATGACCAAGGCAGAAATTATTACAGAAATCGCTAATAAAACAGGAATTGAAAAAGTAGATGTGCAAGAAGCGGTCGAGGCGTTTTTCAAAGTGGTAAAAAATTCCATGGTTAGCGGGGAGAATGTATATGTGAGAGGTTTTGGAAGCTTCGTAGTTAAAAAGAGAGCTAAAAAGACAGCGCGTAATATCTCAAAAAACACCGCTATTATTATTCCGGAACATTTTGTTCCAAGCTTTAAGCCTGCCAAGGTATTTGTTGAGAAGGTGAAAAGCGGCAACAAATAATCTTCGAATTAAAAAGATGTTAAACAGGAAACAAGTCATAGTAGTAGGTTCAACAGTTATCCTGATGGGACTAATGCTGTCTATGGATATCCAGGGGCTTGTTAAACCTAATGATGGCCCGGCCAACGCTACGGCCAACCAGTCTGCTCCTCTTCCTAAGGTCTTTAGCGTAGAAGAAGTATCAGCCTTGTCAAAACAGAGCCTTACTGCGAACCTTAATAAGCAGGTTACAGACCTTGAATCAGCGCTCAAAAGCGCCTCTGAAAATGAGAAGGTTGAATTGCATAAAAAATTGGCTCAGCAATGGGATGATCTTAATCAGGCTGCGCCCGCAGCTTTTTACTATGAGCTTATTGCTCAAAAAGAGCCCGGATTTACCCCATGGTTAAAAGCGGGCGATAAGTTTACAGATGCATACCAGCAAACGGCTGATACGATAATGCAGCCTGCCCTTGTACAGAAAGCGATCCGGGCTTATCAGGAGGCAGATAAACTTCAGCCCAATACGCCTGAAGTGAAAACGGGATTGGGAATTGCATATGTAAACGGAACATCGAATCCTATGCAGGGCATCCAGTTATTATTGGACGTTGTAAAAAACGATCCTAAGAATTTAAAGGCTAATCTTAATTTGGGATTATTCTCGATGAAGTCAGGCCAGTACGAAAAAGCTGTTGACCGCTTTAAAAGGGTGATAGCACAAGCTCCAAGCGCCGAGGCATGGTTCTACCTTGCGTCCAGCTATGAAAACATGGGAATGAAATCTGATGCTATTGGAGCCTATTTAAAAACTAAAGAGATCGCTGCTGACCCTAATATGAGCCAGTTTGTTGATCGTAAAGTGAACGAATTAAGTAATTGAATTAAAAACATTTAAAAAACAACATTATGCCAAGCGGTAAGAAAAGAAAAAGACATAAAATGGCT
>JAZKHM010000298.1:0-19496 GCA_040385405.1 Bacteroidota bacterium
ACCGGTTCTATTCCTGCTTTTCCAGCTGTTAATAACGGAGTAACGCCGATCGTCGGAATTGTAACGGTTACAGCAAGCAGCGGTGGTTGCAGCGGGCCTGTAATGACTTACAATATAACGGTAAACCCACTGCCCCGGATTACCAATGCTCCGCTTAATCAGGTAACCTGTGCCGGAACAAGTACTTCTGAAGTCGTCCTCACGTCAGATGTAGCGGGAGCAACTTTTTCATGGACAGCAGTCGCATCCTCCGACATTACAGGATTCACTCCCGTGGGGACGGGAAATATTCCACCAGAGATGCTTACCAATAACGGAACAGTTCAAGGGACAGTAACTTACACCATTATTGCCACAGCAAATGGATGTTCCGGCCCGGCAACTACCTATGTTGTCCGTGTGGATCCATTACCCAAACTTCTTAGCTCCATCAATTTAAGCCAGACCATCTGTTCGGGCAGTGCGACTACAGCTGTAAACCTAAGTTCCGAAGTCACTGGAACTTTATTTAATTGGACGGCTTCCGCGTCCGGATCAATTACCGGGTTTCAAGCCTCTGGCACGAATCAGACCCAGCTTCCTTCACAGACATTATTTAATTCGGGAAGCTCTCCTCAAACTGTAACTTACACCATTGTACCAATTTCAGATGGCTGTTCTGGTCCGGTAAGTATCTATACAATTACCGTTAATCCATTACCAACCGCAACATTGAGCGGAACCGCCACGGTTTGTTACGGCGCAGACGCTACGCTGAACGTTGCGCTGACCGGTACAGCCCCCTGGGCCATAACTTATTCTGATGGCATCAGCTTTTTTACTATTTCCGGGATTAATTCAAATTCTTATAATTTTCAGGTTAGCGCAACTTCTACGAAAACATATACCATTGCATCGGTCACAGATGCCATCTGTACGAATGTTGGTTTGGGTACAGCTACGATTACTCAACCATCCGCTCCTTTAGCTGCTAACTCAAGCGCCACCAACGTGTCGTGTTTCGCCGGAACAGACGGGACTATATCATTTACAGGGGTCTCGGGAGGTTCAGGATCGTATCAATATAGTATCGACGGTGGATCAACCTGGCAGACCATTGCAAGCTTCACGGGACTTGCACCTGGCACTTATAACCTTCAGTTAAGGGATGCAGGGAATTTGAGCTGTACATTTGTTGTTAATACTGCACTGGTGATCACCCAGCCATCAGCTGCTTTGAGCGCAGCTATTGGCAGTTCAACTAATGTTTTATGTTTTGGTACAAGTACTGGTTCTGCAAGTGTTAATGTTTCCGGTGGAACTGCGCCATATTCTTTTTTGTGGAGCAACGGTGCCACAACAGCAAATCTGCAGAATGTTCCCGCCGGAACATACACTGTAAATATATCTGATGCCAATGGCTGTAGCCTGGGTTCGGTACTATCAGTTACTATCACACAGCCTGCATCTGCGCTAAGTGCATCGGTTAATTCTACAAACGTAAACTGTTTTGGAGGCAATAATGGTTCCATCACCCTGGTCAATACCACCGGGGGTTCCGGTAATTACGAATACAGCATCAACGGCGGTACGAGCTGGCAAGCTGCTGCAGTCTTTAATAGTTTAGTTGCCGGGACTTATCATGTGTTAATTCGCGATGGAGCTGCTGCTTCCTGTGTATACACTGTGAATGCTACTTTAGCCATTACTCAGCCTTCTGCTCCTTTAGATGCTACGGCAAGTGCTACCAATGTGACGTGTTTCGGCAACAATAACGGCTCTATTTCATTTACCGGGGTCTCGGGCGGTTCAGGATCATATCAATATAGTATCGACGGTGGAGTAAACTGGCAGGCAGGTGCAAGCTTCACGGGACTTGCTCCGGGCACGTATAGCCTTCAGTTAAGGGACGCCGGGAATTTGATGTGTACATTATCTGTCAATAATTCATTGGTGATTACTCAGCCTTTGGCTGCTCTGAGCGCCGCAATTGGCAGTTCGACTAATGTACTATGTTATGGTGCAAGTACCGGTACGGCAAGTATTAATGTTTCCGGTGGAACTGCACCCTATTCTTATTTGTGGAGCAACGGTGCCACAACAGCAAATCTGCAGAATGTTCCCGCCGGAACATACACTGTGAATGTGTCTGATGCGAACGGCTGTAGCCTGGGTTCAGCCTTAACGGTGACTATCGCACAACCCGCATTTGCGCTTAATGCATCTGCTAATTCTAAAAACGTAAGCTGTTTCGGGGGTAATGACGGGTCTGTCACCCTGGTCGATATAGTCGGGGGTTCGGGGAATTACGAATACAGTATAAATGGCGGTACAAACTGGCAGGGCAGTCCGGTTTTTAATAATTTGACTGCAGGTACTTACCATGTGTTAATAAGGGATAGCCAGGCTTTAGCCTGTGTGTTTTCCGTAAATACTTCGCTAATCATTACACAGCCACCCGCGCTTACGGCAACTGCTGTAACCTCTGACATTTCGTGTTTCGGCGCATCAGATGGGACCATTACAGTTTCAAATATGAGCGGAGGTTCAGGCAGTTATCAATATTCAATCGATGGAGGTGTAAACTGGCAAAACGGAAGTTCTTTTGCCGGTTTGAAATCCGGGGTATATGCTGTCCAAATGCGGGATGCTGTGAATACTGCCTGTGTGTTTGCCGTAAATACGAGTTTAACTCTTAATCAGCCTGCTATACTGTCAGCGGCGGTCGAGTTTAAGCATGTCACTTGCCGGGGCAGTGCTGACGGAGTCATATCAGTGATCAACGCTTCGGGAGGATATGGTAATTACGAGTTTAGTAAAGACGGGGGTTTAACGTGGCAAAGTTCATTCACTTTCACTAATGTCGCTCCAGGATCTTACAATGTTAAGGTTCGCGATCTGGTGAATCCCGCTTGTGTGCAGACTTTGAACGCAAGTGTGGTTATCCGTCAGGCCGACGAGCCGCTTGTATCGGGAATAACCAGCCAGGTGAATGTGAATTGTTTTGGATCAGCAACGGGTTCCGTCACCTTATTTGTAAGGGGCGGGATAGCACCGTACACCTTTTTATGGAGTAACGGGGCAAGCTCCAAGGATCTGGTAAACGTAGCTGCCGGATCTTATACCGTTATCATTAAAGACAGCTTTAACTGCGTTAGCACTCAGACAATAACAATAAGCCAGCCCTCTGAACCTTTAACCATTAACTTTGCCAAGAATGATGTCACCTGCTTTGGCGCAAGCAACGGTTTGATCAGCCTTACAGTGAGCGGCGGAAAGGCACCATATACTTACAAATGGGATAATGGTCGTATAACAAAAGATATTACGAATCTGCCGGCAGGTTCGTACACCATTTTCGTTTCTGATGCCAATGGATGTTCGCAATCGCAGCAGATAATTGTCGATCAGCCTGCTCAATCCCTGTTCGTCAATGTCGTAAAAACAAATGTAACTTGTTTTGGTGCAAGCGATGGAAGTATAACATTAAATGTTACAGGAGGGGCACTTCCGTATTCCTATAACTGGTCGAGCGGTCAAAGAACATCCAGCCTGACAGGAGTAGGTCCCGGTGTGTATAGCGTCACAATCGTTGATGCCAATGGTTGTTCTCTTAGAGAAACAGTTAGTATCATCCAGCCGTCTGCACCTCTTCGCATGTCACTCGCGATTAAAAATACAGTCTGCAGGACTTCCAGGGACGGATCGATAACAGCAACTATAACCGGGGGTACTTCACCATATACTGTTTTATGGAATGGCCGTTCGCAATCTTCCAATATAATCAGCGCCCTCCCCGCCGGATCGTATGAAATTACTGTTATGGATGCTAACGGCTGTAAGTTCATCGCAAATGCCCAGGTGGTAGCCGGTATTTGTCCGCCCGTTGCAATAGACGATAGTTTCAAAATATATGAAGGCAGTTCTGCCACTGGTACGACTGCTTTAAACGATTTTGATCGGGAAAATGAGAAGCTAACTTTCAGTAATTCCGCCCAGGCAAAAAACGGTATTCTTGTGTTTCATAATGATGGATCATTCATCTATACCCCGAATCCCGGGTTTTTGGGTACTGAAACTGTTCCATACAAGATTTGTAACACATCGGGGGTATGCAGTTCCGCTAATCTTATAATCCGGGTAGTACCTTTTTCCACAGTCAATTTGACGCCCGAAATCTCTAATGTCAGAGAAGGTAAAAAAGTCTCAGTTACCGCGCGACTTGAAAGGGTCTTCCCGGATGATGTTATCATTAAAATAGGATATTCAGGTAGCGCAGTAAAAGACCGTGACTATGTTCTATTAGATCAGTTTATTCAAATAATGATCCCTAAGGGACAGTTAACCACAACCCAAAAAATAACCATCGCTGCATTAACAGACGATCAAAATGAGGGCGACGAAAGTATAATCATCCAGATTTTGTCCACATCCGACCCTGAAGTAAAGATAGGGACTGGTTCAGTAGTAACTATAGGAGACGTTTATCCACCGGAGCCTGTTGAAATTGAGAAAAAGGATGCTCCTATTAACCGGGATATTACGATCGATCCGCTATTTTCTCCTAATAATGACGGATCAGGTAATGATGTATTTAATATTGTGAATATTGTTTCTTTCCCTGATAATGAGGTTATTATTTTTAACCGCTGGGGTAATGAAGTGTTCCGGATAAAAGGCTATAATGAAAGCGATAGAGTCTTTAAAGGATACGCAAACACTGGATTGCTGGCAAATAGTAATACTCCGCTGGTAGACGGTGTTTACTATTATCTTGTCACGACCCGAAGAACGATAAACGGAACTCCTGTCACTGCCCTGAACAAAGGCTACCTGATTTTGAGACGTTGATCGCTTAATATTTCCAATGAAAAAGGCTATTGTAATCACAATAGCCTTCTTAATTTCAGTGGTTTAATACCTTTTATAAATCGATATTGATATTTATACCATCTGTTCTTTGCCTGGTCACTGCAAGTTGATTTTGCAGGGAGTTAACGTTGTTCTGCAGGTCAAGTATCAAAGCTTCCTTGCGCTGAATTTCTTGTGAACTTAGTGTAGGACGTTGTGCCTGGAAAGTACTCTTAATTCCTAAAAGTTTATCGGCTGCGAACCTTAGGAGTGCTTCACTATACGACATTGTTTCCCAGGTATTCTCGTAGTTATTATAAACATTTTCTCTGCTTCTGATGTAATTGTTATCCCATCGGTCAGAATAATTGGTTGTACAATTCCCAGTCTGGTCTCCGTGGTTCATGTGAGCTTTCAGAGCATTCTCCGAAACAGTTATTGTAACCGGGAAATCCCTGTCACCCGTGTTGTGGCAAATTGTTACTTTCTTATGATCTTTCGGGTGTTTGCGATTTGCATAATCATCAAAGCCCCAATTAATGTTTTCATCTCTATCCCATTTGATTGTTTCGCGACGGGATTTGCCTTGGCTCTTATCCTTGCCATTGCCTTTTTCATTCATATCTGAACCCCTGTTATCATCTGACTTGCCCATGCGGTTATCAGAATTGCCGTTGTTCTTGTTTTTATTATTTCCCTGGTCGTTCTTACCCTGTCCCTGATCGCCATTGTCAGACCGTCCCCTGTTTACTTCGCGATCATCATCGGAACGGCCCTGGTCATTATTGTTATTACCCCGGGATGAATTGTCTGATTTATTATTACCTCTGTCCTGCTGGCTCTGATTTCCTTTTGCAGGGGAGTTTTCACCCTTGTTCCCTTTTTCCTTTTGCGGCGGGAGTCCTGTGAAAGATATTGCTACCAGGAATACCAATGGCAGAATGCTGATTTTTAATATGTTCGTTTTCATGATGATTAGTTTGAGGCTTTAAATTCTTTGTCTACTTTTTCGAGGGATGCTTCTACTTTTTTAGCTTCCTCTTCAAGTTCCTTGTTTGTTTTTTCAAGTTCCTGCGATACAGAATCCATCGCGCTAACCTCTTGTTTATCCTCTTTTTTAGTGCTCGAGGTACAGCTGGTAGTGATACCCATGGTGGCTAGAATGACCACATAAGAGTACAGTTTTAATCGTTTCATGATTTTAATTTGGTTTAGTTTTAAAGTTCATAATGAGCATTTTACGTGCCAAGTATACTGCTGGGGACTTATTCCTAATACGGGCAGGGTTTTTGGATAAGGGAGGTACAGAACTCTAAACTATAAGAAAATGAAAAAACTATTAAGTGTCGCATTTTTAGGTCTTTGTATAGGCCTTAGTGCATGTAATAAAAACGAAAGTGGTTCAGAGATGACCAGGGTCAGCGTTAAGCTAACGGATGGTCCTGGTGCTTATGATGCAGTATTTCTAAGCATAAAAGAAGTCAGAATCCTTTCGTCAGAAGGGGAATCAAGCTTAGCTGTGGATACCAAGCCTTTTAATATTTTAAAATTCCGAATGGGGAAAGACACCCTGATTGCTTCCAAAGATGTTCCATCCGGCCGATTACAGGAAGTAAGGCTGGTTCTGAATGATACCGGCAATAGTGTAGTTATTAATGGAATAACATATCCGTTAACTACACCAAGCGGACAATCTTCAGGCGTTAAACTTAAGGTTAACGAAACCCTTGAATCCGGTGTAGCATATACTATGCTGCTGGATTTTGACGCGGCAAAATCGATAGTGCAAACCGGAAACGGTAAGTACATACTGAAGCCTGTAATTCGCGCTATTCCGAATGCTGTTTCAGGTGCAATAACAGGAACTATCAGCCCGGCAGCTGCAAGCCCGAAAATCTACGCTATAGCAGGAACCGATACTTTAGGAACCATTTCTGATGCAACTGGTAAATTTTGGTTTCCAGGAGTAGCCGCAGGAACTTACAAAGTTGAAATCATACCGGTTAGTCCGTATGTGAATAAAACGATTAGCGATGTGGTTGTTGTTACCGGTTCTACTAAAGATCTGGGAACGATTGTCATAAACTAAAATAGCGCTTCAATTCTAAAAGGGAGGAGATTTTGTGTCTTCTCCCTTTTTATTGTTTATGCGAATTGTAATACTCCGTTGCTAATCATAAAACAAGCGCGAACATTTGTTACTTAATTTCCAGTGTTCCAGCATAAACACTATTTGACCACTTTGTTGTCTCAAATCCAAACGACACAAAGTACATATAAATATGTACAACATTGCCTACATGCCGGTCTCTGAATTTAAATGTTAATTCTCCGTCACCACGAATAAAATTAGCCGAGATGGATGAGTATTCCCCTGTTTTCGGGTGATAAATTAGTGTCTTAACACTGTCGGCAGAAGAGGAGTATATGTTGCTGTCTGTATTCCAGGTTACTTTAAGCGTCAATTCATCTAATTCCACTGAAGTAATTTCGGGAGCTGTCAGCTTGCCTTTCGTGCAAAGTACCACGTTAGGATAATCCAATACAAAATCAGGATCAGTACCCTTTACACAGTTTTGAATCGTATAACTGATAGCCATATTATAACCAGTAGCACCACCAGGGTTGATTAAACTAAAGCCCATGTCCAGAAGATTCTTTATGGGACCAAGAAATTTCACAACGAATGCGAACTTATTTTGCTGAGCGATCTGCAGGGGGCTTCTTGCTTTATTGATTTTTTTCTGTAAACCCTTAATATAATATATCCCCCGCCAGCTGCTGCCAATAACACTTCCGAACTTGCCGGATGGAGGGCCATTTGGGCCCCGGTTGAGTCTTGCCATTTTTTACTTTTTTTTGGTTAAAAAATAAAAATTAGTTATTTTTATTTTAACGAAAGTTCCTTCCCAAAAGTTACATTATTACCACCAGTTTTCCTGCAATTACCACCTGACCCTTTGCCGGGAGGGGGTCGTACTTTGTCTGTAGCTCCTTCGTACCACATCAGGGAAAGATGCATGATAGATCCGGGGAAGATTCGACATTTTCCCGAAGCTGTCCCGAAGCCTTCCCGGAACTGTCCCGGAACTGGAGCGAAGAAGGTACGGACGATTCCCCTACCATTCCCGAAGCCGGGCCGCTTAGTATATGATCTTTGAGATGTTGGGTAAGCCTTGTGGGATGATGTTTCTTTAAAGTTAAATTGCTTTAAGATTTATCCAGGACCGAGAGATAAATCCCCGGTTTTTTGGCTCATATCAGACAGCTTGATGAACAGTACTTACGCTGATTCTAGCTGTTCGAATATTTAATTTAAAGTACGAAATTCTATTGAGAAATACAAATGAAAATTTTGCATTTTAGATTATTTGTAAGAGGAAACTGATTAATGTCAAACCAGCTCAAAAGCAATTGCAAAATGAACAAGATCGGCAAAACTGTTTAACTCCAGTTTGTTGTTAATATTCTTTCGATGGGTCTGTACGGTATGTGTGGAGATAAATAATAAATCTGCAATATCACTGCTAGATTTACCCTCCGCGAGTAACCTAATAATTTCTTTTTCCCTCTTACTAAGCAATGCAAAATACTTATAGTTTTTAGCGACGAATACATTTTCATCAAGAAGTTTATTTACTTTGTTAGCCATTACCCCCATACCAGAAACTGGGTTTACCACCATAATCAGTTCTTTTGGCTTGTGAAGATCATTGTCCCTCCTCAAAAATTTGCACACTGCATAATACCAACTAAACTCCATCTTAGGGCCGGTTCTTACCTGGTGGAAAAAGCTATATAATGAGCTATGATCCTCTCGTTGGAAGTAATTTATCATGCCGGGTATAAACCACCGCGTTTCATCGGGCAAAAAGAATTTCTTGTAATATTCTTCCCCCATCGCATTTATTTCATCCATAGAATGACCTAATACTTCACATCCCCAGGTATTCATATAGGTTATTTGTAAAGCATGGATATCATGTACTATTATTGCCCCTGGTACCAGATCGCCAATATCGTTGAGACTGTAATGGCCATTAGCATAGCCGTTTTCGAGGGTAAAAACTTGGCGGTTAGTCAGATCAGTTATTTCCTGAGAAGATAATTTATTGGTTTGCATTTCAATTATTAAAAAATATTTTCTGAATATCTGCGATAGCCCCGAACCGCCTTAAAAACATGAATAGCGTTTGGAAAAGAGTTTTGAATGATCTAAAATATAAAAAATACACAGAATAGGGTATTGTGTTCAGAAGTTTATCAGAGGAACTTTAGTCTTGAAAAATCATCCACCTAAACTCCATAAATGAAAAGACTTTTACTTTTTTTACTATTTGCTCTACCCTGTTTTTGCTCTATTAAAGCCCAGACCCCGGGCTGGACAAAAATGAAGGCTCTTAATAATGACATTGCCAGCCGGCATTCCAGCCAGATGGCAGCCTACAACAATAAATTGTATTTTTTGGGTGGGTACGGAGGTGGAGGCAGCGGCCACCTGAACGATTTTTGGGGAGTACGACCCGCAAACTAAAACTCTAAGTGAATTAAATAGTCTTCCTCCGGACTTATTTCCGAACGCTATTGCTAGTTACGGTTCAATGTGGGTTATTGGAGATAATCTTTATTACTAAGGTTAGTATGGCCAGTTTAGAGCTTATAACTTTATAACAAAACAATGGCCCGCACAAAGTGAGGTTTGGAAGTTTTACAACGCTGACCCTGCCACGTTATTCTATGCGCCTTTTCCAGCTGATGGAATGGTACCAGTGATGGGGGCTTCGGTGACAGCAACGAGAGGGAAAATCACTCTGGACTGGAATGGAAGTGATCCAGACAAAGATATAGTATCGTATGATGTACATCTGGATACAACTACTGGGGTTGTTTTGCTTTCGGGCAATCTAGTAAACAGTACTCTTGCTGACGTAACCGTTAACGGTTACACCACATATAATTGGAAGGGGGTTACGAAAGACTCAAAAGGTAATACTTCTGATTCAGGTATCTATCAGTTCAATGTAAATTAAGACATGAGCACTCTTTATAACTGTAGTTAAGAAAAGGAGTAATGCATAGATACCTTAAACTGGGGATCTGTAAAACAAACTATTGATCTAAATTTAACTTATGAGTTCATTATCCAAATGATCTCAATATCAAAAAATTACTCTTATTTCTGTTTGTGCTAACAGCAGGGGAATGTTTGAAAATGGAATTAAAATAAAGCTGAATTCACTTAAATTAAAACATTATTAGGCATGCCTTGAATTTAAATAACGATATTATTTATAAATCTGAACTTCAATCTTCCCATCGGCAGTAATAGTACCCCGGTACATTCCGGCCGTGTTGAATGGCATGGCAATGTTTCCATTTTTATCCATGGCAATAAGGCCCCCATTACCGCCCAGTTTTGCCATTTTATCGAGAGCCGTTTGAGATGCTTCCGCAACCCCCAATCCTTTGTATTCCATTAGAGCTGATATGTCGTGAGCAACTACTGATCTGATATAAAATTCGCCCCAGCCGGTGCACGAAATTGCTGCAGTAGCATTGTTCGCGTAGGTACCGGATCCAATGATAGGTGCATCGCCAATGCGACCGAACTTCTTGTTAGTCATACCTCCGGTGGAAGTTCCAGCAGCAAGATTTCCTTTGCTATCAAGAGCTACACATCCTACAGTGCCGAATTTATTGTCTTTATTTTGGGTTCCGGGTTTATAAGTTCTTTTGTTTCCGTGATCGAGGACACTTTTTGTAGAATCTTCTTTAATTGCTTTTTGCAATCCATCCCATCTGTCCTGGGTAAAGAAATAAGAGGGATCCACGATTGTAAGTCCGGCCTGTTGAGCGAATTTTTCGGCGCCTGCACCCGCCATCATCACATGCTCTGATTTTTCCATTACTGCTCTTGCAGCGCTGATAGGATTTTTAATAACCTTAACCCCTGCCACAGATCCGGCTTTTAGGTTGCTGCCATCCATAATAGCCGCATCCATTTCATTTTTCCCTTCATTGGTGAACACTGCTCCCTTCCCGGCATTAAATAGAGGTGAATCTTCCAGAATATGAATTGTTGCTTCTACAGCGTCCAGACTGGATTTGCCTTCCTTTATGGCAGCATAGCCAGTTTCCAATGCTTTGGTCAGGGCTGCTGTGTATGCCGCTTCTTTTTCAGGTGTCATCTTGCTCTTGAGGATCGTTCCTGCTCCGCCATGAATCACCATTACATATTTCTTATCAGAGTCTTTAGCCCCTGTTTTTGAAGTTTGGGTTGGGGAACATGCGCTGATAATTGCTGATGCAAGAATTAAAGCGAAAATTTTAACAGTCTTAAACATATGATCCTGATTATTAACAAGTACCCAATATTAGTTAAAAGAATTATAACTATTTTAGTTTAGTAATACACAATTCAAATATCATCAGAACTTTTTCCGATTTTATTGTTTGTTTTAAATAACTATCGAACGTTCACTTAAACTAATGGTTATGGCTTACTTAAAAACTACGGCACTAGGTTTAATAGTCTTACTCTTAAGTGCATTTACATTTTTTCATCATGGATGGGCCGAGTACGATCAGGAGAAACCACTCGACTTTAAGACCACCATAGAGAAATCACTCTGGGAAAATCCGCACGCACTTGCTACAGTAAAGTACAAAGGTAAAATGACTACAGTTTACCTTGCGCCTACAAGCCGGATGACTTCCCGTGGTTTATCTGAAGAAATGATAAAGAAAGGCACTGCGGTAAGACTCGTAGCCTATCCGCATAAGACAGAAAAAAATGAGATGCGTGCTGAGCGGATCTATGTTGGAGAAAAGAAATACGAATTGCGCTAGAAGTGCTATCAACTTTCATAGAGTTAGCTGACCGAATTGAAAATACTTCCATGGCTGCCGGGATACGTCAGTCATTGTGGTTATATCCTGCGCTTGAAATCGTGCATATTGTGGGAATTGTGTTTCTGGTGGGAGCTGCCTTTATGTTTGATCTGCGATTATTGGGAATTTCCAAAGACCTTCCGGTTTCAGGTTTGTCACGGCATCTTTTGCCCTGGTCGCGAAGAGGTTTGTGGCTTATTATTCCGTCGGGAATTTTGCTTTTTAGTACAAATGCAAAATCGCTGATTATTGATCCCACATTCGGTTTAAAAATCGTATTGCTGGTTTTAGCAGCTGTGAATGTGCTTATTTTTCATCGGTTTATTTTTCCTGAACATGGTAATCACAACGAACTCCCAGCCCCTGCGAAAATCTCAGCGTTCGTCTCGATTCTGGTATGGATATCGATCATTGCGTGTGGACGATTATTAGCTTATTAATTTGACAGGATGCAGCACTTCATCAGGAAACATGTTATGATAAAATTGAAAATTCTTACACTTGCCAAATTTATTAAAGTGTCCCATTGCATCATGGTGATCAGGGAGATATTACATTAGCTAATAGCCGAATGATGAAAAAGATTTTTGTTGTTATTCTGTTCTGTTGCCAGATTTTAGTTTTGGAGGAAGCGGTAGCACAAAACGAAGAAAAAAGTAGTAAGCCAAATGTAATTATCATACTGGCTGATGACTTGGGATATGGTGATATATCCTCAAATAATCAATCCGCAAGAACACGAACTCCGAATATCGACAAGATGGCGCAAAAAAGCGTTGTGTTTACTGATGCGCATGCAGGCGGGGCTGTATGCATACCGTCGCGATACGGGCTGATCACCGGTCGATACTATTTTCGACTTCCGCAGCGAAAGGATTTTTTGGGGTATTTGGCACCGCTAATAGAGTCAGGAAGGGAAACCATAGGCTCGCTGATGCAAAAGGCAGGATATACCACAGCCGCAATAGGCAAGTGGCATCTGGGCCTCAATTGGCAGCTCAAAGAAAATGGCAAGCCTCAGATACCTGAGCAGAGCGATAAAACAGTTACAAATACCGACTTTAGTAAAGACGTAAGCGGTGGCCCCAATTCGCTTGGCTTCACCCATTCTTATATTATCCCAGCGTCTTTGGACATGCCACCTTATGTATTTTTAAAAAACAATCGCGTAATCGACCCAAAAGTGATTCTTACTACGGATGCTTACAAAAGAACGTTGCCGGGAACCGATTTTGTCTGGGACAGAAAACATACTACCCAAGATGACGTGTACTGGGAGCGCGGTGTTTGGTGGCGAAATGGTGAGATGTCCGAATCATTCGATATGGAGAATTCAATGGATACGTTAGTAGAACAGGGATTGTCATTTATGGAAGAACAAACCAAAAGCAATCCTGAAAAGCCATTTATGCTCTACCTGGCATTAACCGGCCCACATACACCGTGGCTGGCTAATAAGCAGTTTAAAGGCAAGAGCAGCATAGGCGCGTATGGCGATTTTGTTGCGCAAGTGGA
Organism: Bacteroidota bacterium; assembly: GCA_040385405.1. Lineage (GTDB taxonomy): Bacteria > Bacteroidota > Bacteroidia > Sphingobacteriales > Sphingobacteriaceae > Daejeonella. The sequence continues at coordinate 13,237 of JAZKHM010000298.1, forward strand.
TAGCTATGTTGCACAAGTGAATGCCAAATTGAAAGAGTTAAAGATTAATGACAATACAATAATAATTTTTACAAGCGATAACGGTGCCCCCTGGTCAGAAGAAGATATACAGGCTTATTCGCACCAAAGCAACTTTCCCAAAAGAGGACAAAAGGGCGACATCTACGAGGGCGGACATCACGTTCCTTTAATAATCCAATGGCCAAATACCATAAAAGAAAAATTTGTTTACACGCAAACAGTTAGTTTAATTGATTTTATGGCGACTTTTTCTGAAATGACTGGCCAGCCCATTAGTAAGAATAATGGAGAAGATAGCTTTAGCTTTTATAAGGTAATTACGAATCGGTCGGCTGCAGCAATACGTGATCATAATATTTACATATCGTCGCGCAACTTGCTTGCCATTACAAAGGACGACTGGAAATATATAGACGGACTTGGTTCTGGTGGTTTCACTGAACCAGGCAAACTAAAACCGGTAACAGGGGGGCCTTTGGGTCAATTATATAATTTAAAAACGGACCCGTCTGAAAAAGACAATCTATACCTGGCCTACCCTGAAAAAGTTAAAGAGTTAAAGGTGTTACTTGATAAGTTGAAAACCCAAGGTTATAGTAAAGAACGGAATTGATAATTTTTGAATATTAACAAATTTTAAGTCGCCTTCGTCAAAGCTCCGACCACTATCTGAAAGCTTACAAGACAATGACACCAAAGCAACTGTAAGAGAACCTTCGACTTTGTTTTGATAGATATATTGGGATTTTGTTCTTTTTTATGTTGGGCTACGCTGTAGAAGGATGAAATGAAAAGTAAATGGATTAAGATTATAAAACTTTTCATTTTGTATGGATATCGATTATTGCATGCGGACGATTACTGACATATTTATCAACCGTTTTTGCTTATAATTTAAAGACAAAGCTTATTTTGAAAAAAAAATGTAATTATTAAAGCTAAAAATATGAAAGTAAAAATTATCATTTTATTCGCGCTGGTATCCTTTTTTGTTATAAGTAATACGATATCTGAACAACCAGCTTTTCATCATCCGGAATTCGGGAAATCATCACCTCCTTTATCTATGGGTCTGAACTCTGCTTATGCCTATCCCCCCTCAGTAGGAATTTTGAGCAATTCAAAAAACTGTATGAGCTGCCATATGAATAACGGTCCATGGAAAGAGGACAATAAATTGATTATCGATATTCTCGATGTGAATACTAAAAAATCATTAAAGCAGCCTGATGGTACATTTTTGATTGAAGTAAAAAGATGGGAACAAAAAACTGTGCTTACAGTGATCGGTCATAAAATGGACAATTCAATTGCTGTACCTTACCGCAATGCCTGGATTTATATTGATCCTCAAACAATCGGGACCCACTCACTTTCAAAATTTGCGCCCGATTGGGATGTTAATCTTCCCATGGCATGCCGGGTGGTTGGTGATAAGCTTTCAGGTTATGAAAATGCCTTCATCACAAGTTTACCTATGACGATTCAGCCATTAAATAATGCAAAGAATGCTGAATTGCAATTACAGGTAATGCTGACCAAAGGCGAGAGTGTTAAAGGGAAGCCCCAGGAAGGTATGCAGGGAAGTTATTTTGAGCGAAAAGTGAAGTTGTCAGTAAAGTAACATTGGCGATTCTCGCTAGTGCTCAGTCTGCTTTAGAAATGCATTTTACACCAGCCTTTATTAAGCCCGGGCTTTAGAACATAGTCGGCAAAACCATGACAACACGGCGCAAAGCAGCTGCAGAGAATTATTGCCGTTAAATTTTCATATCTTTTGAAAACACTTTGCGTCTGAATGATAATTCTTATATTCATATCTATACATGCGGAATAGCGTCAATAAAAAAACGCAGTTAAACTAAAAAAATAGACTTTCAGGATTTAAAAACTAAAGAATATGCCAAAATATGTGATTGAAAGAGAAATTCCCGGAGCGGGAAAATTGACTGCCGAACAACTAAAGGGTATCTCACAGACTTCCTGCGGAGTGTTAAGTAACATGGGACCCCAAATTCAATGGCTTCACAGCTACGTAACGGGTGATAAAATCTACTGTGTTTACATAGCACCGAATGAAGATCTGGTTCGTGAACATGCTAAACAGGGAGGGTTCCCTGCAAATTCTGTAAGTGAAGTAAAGACTATTATCGATCCGACTACTGCCGAATAACGCTAATTCGTTAATTATTGGAGCCGATTAATTCAGTAAGTGCCTTAAAGGGTAAACATTTTTTGAGATAATATCATAATACATTAGATGAAGGTTTTGAAATCAGTTTTTACAGCTATCTTTTTTTGCGCACTTTATTTCGGCAATGCTTTCGCCCAGGGCATTCCTCCAGGGTCAAAGCCGAATATTATTTTTATTTCGATTGATGATTTAAACGACTGGATTAATCCTCTGGAGTTCGGCGGGCTTTCAGGATTAAAGACACCCAATTTTGACAGGCTTAGAAAGATGTCGATGTCTTTTACCAATGCGCATATCCCTTCGCCGGCTTGTGCACCCTCGAGACTGGCAATTATGACTGGAATGAGTCCCGCAAATTCTGGTGTTACAGGTTGGAAACATGCAAACTGGAGAGCGGTACCTGCATTGAAAAATATCGTAACCATGGAACAGTTCTTTAAGGGAAAGGGCTATGAGACAATGGCGGGTGGTAAGATCTACCACACACTTGCACCGCCAAGGGCTACAATTAATCAATCGGAAGCAAAAGGATGGGACTACTACTATCCCAGCCTGAGAGTTCCTATTCCATTCCAGGTTAGAGCACCTGACTCAATCATTTCTCCTAAAAATTTTAAAGGAATACAACCGGATTATTTCACTTGGGGTCCGATATCCCTTGGGGATGAATATATGGCTGATTTTCATATTGCTGAATGGGCAAAACACGAGTTGTCAAGGTCCCGTGAAAAGCCCCTCTTCTTGGCAGTCGGGTTAACAAAGCCCCATGATCCCTGGGAAGTGCCACAAAAATACTTTGACCTTTATCCCCTGGAAACCGTGCCCGATCTGGAGATAAAGAAGGATGATTTAGAGGATGCCTTTAATCATAACAGGAGGCCCCTTCATCGCTTTATTACCGATAATAACCAGGTTAAAAAAGTGATTCAGGCGTACATGGCAACAACCTCATTTACAGATGCCATGCTGGGAAAGTTGCTGGACGATCTGGAAAAGTCGGCGCTTTCGAAAAATTCAATAATAGTTTTATGGTCGGATCATGGCATGCACATGGGTGAAAAGGAGAATTGGGAAAAATTCACTCTCTGGGAAAGGTCAACCAGGGCACCCTTATTCGTTATAGCACCTGGTATAACAACACCCGGATCTTCTACACACGTGCCTGTTTCAATGATTGATCTTTTTCCAACTTTAGCAGAGCTTACGGGTGAGAAGATCCCTGATTACTGTGACGGGCAAAGCCTGGTCCCGATGTTAAAAGGGCAGAGTTTTGAGCATGAACCGGCGCTTACTTCATATGACCTGACTGAGGGAGGGGGTGCTAATCAAGGTGATGGACATACTATCCGCACGAGTCGTTACCGATATATCTATTATCCGTTTCTTAACCTTGAGGAACTCTATGACCATAATACGGATAAAAATGAATGGACGAACATTGCTTACAAAAGCACGAGCAAAAAAATTATACAGGAACATAGAAAACTTATGTCTGTACAGGTACCTGGCCTTACCTGGCCGGGCGGCGCGCCTAAGGGATATACTGTTTTAAAAGACGGTCTGATCTCAAAACAAGGGTATATAAAAATTGAAGATTTAAAAAACCTGCGATGGGGGCTTTAAGCCTGAATTGGTGAATGAGATCTTTTAAATTTATTTTATAGTGTGGTCTCTCTCGTTCCGCGATTTTTGAACCATGCAGAAAGAAAACTTCCCATGCAGCAAGATGTTATCGCAAGTAGGATTATAGGAATATCTTTTACCCAAACTTTGCAGTTTATTGTAATTATCATTTAAAAGATCTGAATTTCAAACCTCATTGAAGGACCTGTTTATACTTGACAAGATCAGCTTCTAATTCTTCGTAAGGAATATCCTGGACTTTATAATTTTTATCAATAGCAATACTCGCGGCAATTGCAGCGGATTGTCCAAGCACCATAAAAACAGGCTCCATTCGGATTGATCCAAAAGCTATATGAGTTGCAGATAAACATGCAGGTGCAAAAAGATTATTCACTTCCGATTTTTTCGGTACAATAGATTTATAACTTATCGGATAAGGACTCGTAACGTGGGCTTCAACATTGCCTTCGTTTTTTACGAAGCCATTTACATCTACATAACGTTTGATATTGTGAGAATCCATTCCATAAGCGCCCATACCCACAGGGTCCTTAGCAACTACCAGGCGCTCGCAATTCTTCTGCGTCATCACATAATCGCTGATCATACGTCTTGCTTCCCTGATATATAATTGGCCCTGCCATCCGTCTTCCCTTTCATACTCATCTTTGCAGGTACCCCAGGTTGAAACCACATCACGCACTTTTTTAGGGATGCGGGGATGATAAGCCAAAGACCACATTAAGCCCTGCTGATATGTTCGATGTCGTTCAACAATTTTTTCGCGCTCGTCATAACTCGCTTCAGGGTAGTCGTAGTTCTGACCAATAAAATCAGTAGAAAATCCTTTCTGGTTATTGGTATCCGTTTTACGGTTGGGCATATCCGAATTTATCCAGGGTACCAATGGGTCGCCATAGTCGTACATCTTTTCTACCGGACCTTCAGCCGCTTCGTAGTTTCTAAATAATAGTTCATAGTCCAATTCTCGATACCCTGCGGGTTTAGCAAAGGGAATTCTATTATCAGGATGGTTGGTTAGGGTCATTCGGAAGCAATAGGTTTGAATTTTATTATCTCCTTTGCCATCAATTCCAGGCTTTCCCGGGGTGATAAATGGAAGTAGGCCGCTTTTAGGATCCCCTTTCTTAATGTAGGGATCTACTCCTTCAATGAAGTTATGATTGTAAGTGTTCATTGAAATTGTTTTTCGAAGCGTCAAACTGATTTTGTTTGCCTGTATACCGTTTAATGTTTCGCCATATTGATCATTGGATTCACGGCCAACGGTATAGCTTACACCGGCCGCTGCCATTAAATCCCCTTCATAGGTTGCATCAATAAACATCTTGCCATGATAGGTTTGCCCGCCTTCCATTTGTATGGATGTTATTTTTCCAGAAGTTTTTCTTACTCCGCTTTTACGGTTTAATCGTTGATTATAAACCAGGTTGATGTTATTTTCCTTACCTAACATCTCCTTGAAGATCTTTAGGGCTGCCGAAGGTTCAAAAGTCCACATTGCATCTTCGTGTGCCGCGCTGGTTGTTTGTCCGCCGTCCTTATAGCTTTCCTTCTTTTGCCATACCCAGTTTTCAGGCTTTTGATAATAGGCTTTTACCTGCTGATAGAATTCTCTTGATAATCCTCCTATGGCCTGTTTGTTTCCAATATCAGTTTGCCCAAGTCCTCCGGTTGTGAGTCCACCGATACGGCTTGTAGGCTCTATTAATATTACTTTTTTACCCATGCGGGATCCTTGAATTGCAGAACTGATGCCAGTGGATGTTGCTCCATAAACAACAATATCATAGTTTTGAAGGCTTTGGGTAAAAGCAGCCTGGTGTCCTGATAAAATCAGACAAACAAGCACAATGCCGAATTTTTTGATGGACTTTGAAATAAAACTCATCATATATTTACTACTGTTTAGATTATTGAAATACAACTAAAACTAAGAAATATTTTCAGTTTGGCAAGGTTTCCGATCAGGGACTTTAGCGCTAAAATTAAAGCCTTAAATACAGCGCAGGGTGTTATTAGAAAATTTAACACATAGTCAGCTATTATGAAGCGTATGTCACCCTAATCTGACATCATCGATTGCTTTAAGAGATACTCTTATAACCACTTTTATTGCAGTGATAAGATCGACTGTGCACAGCTTAAACGAGGAACAGTAGGTTAAAAGATTGATGCATAGGTACTCATAACATTATGCTTTAATATTTGATAAAGGCACCCTAAAGACTAAAAACGGTAAAACAAAAGCTGCATGGATAATATGCTTTATTAGTTGTTCAAAACTTTTCCTGAACGTATTGATTTCAAATTTGGGGATACTTTATTACATTGAGCAGGAAAATTCCTGCCCGATTTAACTAATTTGCTAATAAAGTTAATAATTACACTTTGTTAT
>JAZKHM010000299.1:0-8708 GCA_040385405.1 Bacteroidota bacterium
GAATACGAAAAAGTATAAAGATGAGTAACATAAAATATATTTTAGGTCATTTTGCGGATCCGGATGACCTGATGCATGGGATCGACAAATTACAGGAAGGTAACGTTACAATTTATGACGTGTTCACTCCGATGCCGATTCACGGAATAGAAGATAAACTAGGAATCAAACGATCAAGATTAGGCAGAGTTGCTTTCGGCTTCGGATTAACCGGCACAATAACAGCTATATCTATGATCTATTATATGCTTGTTTACGACTGGCCTATGAATATTGGCGGAAAACCACACTTTGCATTCCCGGATTTTGTGCCGATAATGTTTGAGTTAACCGTGTTATTCTGTTCATTTGGTATGGTTGGAACTTATTTCTTTGTTAATCACCTTGCTCCGGGCCGTGCGCCAAGAGTTATGGATCTTCGTGCGACGAACGATCGCTTCGTAGTAGCAATTGATGCAAGGGAAAACCCGTACCACGATAAAATTGACAACATTTTAAAAGAAGCTGGTGCTGTAGAAATTAAGCACAACGAAAGGAAATATGTTAGTTATGAATAAGGTCCTGATAATCTGTACCGCTTTTTTAACTGTCGCGACGGCTTCAGTTATATCTTCCTGTTCCAACAATAGAAGCACAGGTATTGAGTTCGCACGTAATATGTATGATCCGATTGCTTACAATCCCGATCAGCCAAATAAGAACTTTAAAGATGGCAAAACTGCACAAACTCCTCCAGCCGGAACAGTACCTGTCGGATTCGACAGAAACGAGGATTATCCGAATACGCCGGAAGGATACCAGGCCGCCAGTGCAGGTATGTCAAATCCTCTTCCGGTAACTGTTCCAACTCTCGAGCAAGGGAAAACGCTTTACCTGAACATGTGTTCACACTGCCACGGTAATGAAGGTAAGGGTGATGGTTCAATAGTAAAGCTTGGTAAGTTCCCTGCCCCGCCATCGTATTCTACCGGAAATTCATCACGCGGAGGTTTAATGAAGGATTTGACTGACGGAAAAATCTATCATACAATTACTCATGGAGTTAACCTTATGGGACCGCACAAATATCAACTGACGCCTCAGCAAAGGTGGAAAATTGTTATGTACGTTCACGAATTACAAAAATTACAATAGTCAATTGCTAAAACCAGATGGGAAATCATAATCAAACTCATACTCATAATTTTTCTGAACAATTTATTTTTTCAGGCAAATTAAAAACCTGGAGCCTTATAGCAATAGTAATAGGTGTTCTGTCAATCGCTTTCGGATTTCTAACAGATCACGCCGAGCGGACTTACGCCAATCTATTGTTAATGGCATATTATTTCACTTGTGTTTGTGCTGCCGGGCTGTTTTTCGTTGCTTTGCAATATGTGGCACAGGCAGGCTGGGCAACCGGTTTGTTAAGAGTTCCTCAGGCAATGTCCAGAGTTCTTCCAATAGCCTCGTTGATCCTGTTCGTTGTATGTGCTGCAGGTTTGTTAACTCACAACCTATATCACCATTGGAACGGTGATGGTTTAACTGATCCGGCCAGTCCTAATTATGACAAGCTTATCGCCGGTAAAGCCGTGTATCTGAATGTGCCTTTCTTCCTAGCGCGTTTAGCAATATTTTTAGGTGCTTACAGTTTCTTTGCCGTTTTATTTGCTAGGTATGCAAAACGTGAAGCTGCTGAGGGCGGACTGGTTTTCTACGATAAAAGCATAAAATGGTCTGCAGTTTTTCTGATTATTTTCGGTTTCACCACACCTATCTGGGCATTCGATACTATCATGTCTCTTGAGGCTCACTGGTTCTCAACGATGTTTGGCTGGTATAATTTTGCAGCAATGTGGGTTAGTGGATTATGTGTGATCGCCTTGATAATCATATTGCTAAAAAAGGGTGGTTATATGTCATGGGTTAACGAGAATCACCTGCACGATCTTGGAAAGTTTATTTTTGCATTCTCCATCTTCTGGACATACATCTGGTTCTCTCAATTCCTGCTTATCTATTACGCTAATATGCCGGAAGAAACAGTTTATTTTTATAAGAGATGGGAACCTGAATATCTTCCGTGGTTTTGGGTGAATATTGTGATTAACTTTGTGGCCCCTATTCTGATCCTGATGGCACGCGGCTCAAAACGGCATACTAATACATTGATGTTTGTTTGTATTATGCTGCTTTGTGGTCATTGGCTTGACTATTACATGATGATTATGCCTGGAACTGTTGAATCACACCGGGGTTTCGGAATAATTGAAATTGGTACAGCAATCGGGTTTACAGGCTTGTTTTCGTTCCTGACTCTCAATCAGTTAAGCAAAAGGTCGATGGTTCCAACCAATCATCCTTTCCTTGATGAGAGTTTGCATCACCAGATTTAACTTAAGCTAATTAAGCAAAGATATATACTACTAATAAAATGAGATTAAGAGAAATTTTTAATATCAGGATTGCTGCTTCAGTGTTGATGATTTGCGCTCTTACTGTATCCAATGGTACAGTGACCGCACAAACTCAGGACACGACAGTTAGTTCAATCACTACTGTGGAGGATACTGCAGCTGCTTCAGCCACTCAGATTTCATCATCTTCCGCGCCGCTCATTAGCACAGCTGTTGATACTGTTGCACGGTATAAGAATATGCAGCCTGTTTCGACAGCAGTTGACTATTCTGCAGCCTACAAGTCAGGTGCTTATTATTTTTTACTGTTTATACTGCTATGTGTTTTCTACGCGGTGATAGTAAAAGTAATGGAAGTATATTCACTCAGCAAAGACATCCAGGGCAGAAAAGGTCCAAGATTTGACTCAAGGAATTTCCAGGGAGCATTATTCATCGTTTTCCTTTTAGCTGGCCTGTATGGCGTTTATTGGTCGTACGCTGTTCAGGGGCCTATGAGTATGCACGAGTCGGCCTCCGAACATGGGTTGGATATTGATTTCATGTTTAACGTAACTCTTGTTATCACAACCATTGTATTTGTTCTTACTCATATTGCACTTTTCGGATTTTCATATCAGTATCGCGGATCTAAGGAGAGGAAAGCTTATTTCTATCCGCATAATAATGCGCTTGAAAGAATCTGGACGATTGTTCCGGCTATAGCTTTAACGGTTCTTGTACTTCTTGGTTTCTTTACCTGGAGAAGCATTACCAATGTGTCTGAAGAAGATCAGAAAAAGGCAATAAACATTGAAGTCGTGGGCGAGCAGTTTAAATGGAACCTGCGTTACGCTGGTACCGACAATGCGATTGGCAAACGGAATTTTAAACTCACTACACCTACCAACGGCTTAGGTATCGATTTTAAGGATCAGAAAAGCTGGGATGACCAACTTGTAGGCGAAATTGTGATCCCTGTTGGAAAACCTGTTCGTTTTACCATCGGATCAAAAGATATTCTTCATAGTTTCTACCTTCCGGATTTCAGAGTACAGATTAACGCAGTTCCGGGTATGCCTACTTATTTCCAGTTTACTCCGCGTCTGACTACCGTTCAGATGAGGGAAAAACGTAATAACCCCGCATATGATTATGTTATGCTTTGCGCGAAGATTTGCGGCTCAGGACATTATAATATGCAGGCCAAAGTTACAGTTGTATCTGAAGCTGAGTACGCAGTATGGATAGCTAAGCAGCCGCTATATTATAGTGACGATGTTAAGAAGGAGCTTCAGCTTGCTGAGCAAAAAAGTGCAGAAGAGAAAAAGAAAATTGCGTTAAATACTAATACTATTATAAAATAATTATGGCAAGCACAGCAATACACGATACAGCCGTACTTCACCAACACGACGATCACGGTCATGACCACGGTCATCATAAAGAAACGTTTATAACTAAATATATCTTTAGCCAGGATCATAAGATGATCGCAAAACAATTCCTTATTACAGGGATCGTAATGGCTGTTATTGCGATGATGCTTTCAGTCTTATTCAGATTGCAGCTGGCATGGCCGGATAAAAGTTTTCCGTTGCTTGAGACTTTTCTTGGCAACAAATGGGCAGAGGGAGGACGAATAAAACCGGATTTCTACTTAGCTCTGGTTACGATACATGGTACTATGATGGTATTCTTTGTATTGACAGCCGGTCTTAGCGGTACCTTTAGTAACCTGCTTATTCCACTGCAGCTGGGAGCAAGGGATATGGCCTCGCCGTTCCTGAATATGCTTTCTTATTGGTTCTTCTTCTTATCATGCTGTATCATGATGGCTTCTTTCTTTGTTGAGAGCGGGCCTGCAAGTGCAGGATGGACAATTTATCCTCCATTATCGGCTTTGCCTACGGCAATTAGCGGCTCTGGTACGGGTATGACTCTTTGGCTAATAAGTATGGTGTTCTTTATTGCATCAGCCCTGATCGGCGCGCTGAATTATATTTCTACAGTACTGAATATGCGCACCACCGGTATGGACATGTGGAAAATGCCTTTAACCATTTGGGCGTTCTTCCTGACAGCTATTGTGGGTGTACTTTCATTCCCGGTATTAGTTTCAGCAGTAGTTCTTCTGATCTTCGACCGTAGTTTTGGCACCAGTTTTTATTTATCAGATATCGTAGTTGCCGGACAAATTTTGCCTAACCAGGGTGGTAGCCCGGTGTTGTGGCAGCACCTCTTTTGGTTTCTGGGTCACCCGGAGGTATACATTGTAATTATGCCTGCTTTGGGTATAACCTCAGAAGTTATCGCGACAAATTCTCGTAAACCCATTTTCGGTTACCATGCGATGGTCTATTCATTAATTGGGATCACGGTATTATCATTTATCGTTTGGGGTCACCATATGTTCGTAACGGGAATGAACCCGTTCTTAGGAGGTGTGTTTATGATCACCACCCTGATCATTGCGGTACCTTCTGCCGTTAAGACCTTTAACTATCTGGCAACGATCTGGAGAGGTAACCTCAGATTTACCCCAGCCATGCTTTTCGCAATTGGATTGGTATCTTTCTTTATTTCTGGCGGTCTTACCGGTATATTCCTGGGTAATGCAGCATTGGATATCAACCTTCACGATACATATTTTGTTGTTGCTCACTTCCACCTGGTAATGGGTGCTGCAGCGATCTTCGGAATGCTTTGCGGTGTTTATCACTGGTATCCAAAAATGTTCGGACGTATGATGGATGAGAGATTGGGTTATATCCATTTCTGGTTGACTTTTATCGGTGCTTATCTTGTATTCTTCCCTATGCACTTCATGGGTATTGATGGCGTTCCGCGCCGTTACTATGCATTCACTGAGTTTGCGTTTATGCAGGAATGGTTAACAGTTAACGTATTTATAACCTGGGCAGCAATTCTTTCAGCTCTGGCGCAGGTTGCTTTTTTATGGAACTTCTTCTATTCTATATTTTATGGAAAGAAAGCCAGCCAAAATCCATGGGAGTCAAATACTCTTGAATGGACTGCACCGGTAGAACACCTTCATGGTAACTGGCCTGGAGAAATTCCTTCTGTGTACCGCTGGCCATATGATTACAGCAAACCTGGTCATCACGAAGATTTTATTCCTCAAACTACTCCTTTCTCTGAAACTATGAGTTCTAATCTTCAGCATGATTTTGAAGATAATCCTGAAGCCGAACTTATCCAGCAGGAATGGGAAAGGCAGCATGCCTTGAAAGGCCCAGCTGCTGAAGAAATTAAATAAGATTAAGGGATATCCTGCTGGCGATTTGACGTTCGCCGGCAGGATTTTCAGTTCCAGCCCCTTTTTCTGGAAACTGTCCGTAAGGGCTTTTTAAAAACCGAAATGTATCCTTCAAGTGAGAAGAGATTCCTGGCGATAAATTATTTCTCTGTAGTAGCTCTTTTTCTGCTTATACTGGCCGGAGGCGTTGTTCGCAGCACCGGGTCCGGGATGGGTTGCCCGGATTGGCCGAAGTGTTTCGATCAATTTATTCCTCCAACTGATGTTTCTCAGCTGCCCGCTGACTACCAGCAAAAATATGTCGATAGAAGGGTTCAAAAGAATGAACGCTTCGCCAAAACACTTGACTTGTTGGGTTATGGGGATCTGGCCTACCGAATCAGAAACGATAGAAACGTGCTGATGCCCGAGGAGTTTAATGCTGCGAAAACGTGGACAGAATACGTTAATCGTCTGCTTGGAGCATTAGTGGGACTGTTTTTAATAGTATGTGTAATTGCTTCTGCCACTTATCTTAAGTCAAGGAAAAGAATATTTTTCTGGAGCTTATTTAATCTGTTCCTTGTAGGATTTCAGGGATGGCTGGGATCAATTGTCGTATCTACCAATTTACTTGCCTGGGTTGTTACTGTTCATATGCTGATCGCGGTTGCCATTGTGGCTATTTCGATATATACTTATTATGAAGCACGGGCATTAAGAGATAAAAGTATACTGACCAATATTAGTTCGGGATGGGTAATGATGCTGGCCTACATAGGTATAATTCTGACTGTTATTCAAATTACTTTGGGTACTGAAGTACGTGAACAGATCGACTTTATATCTGCAATGGATCCTCTGAACCGTTCTGAATGGATATCTAAGGTAGGGGCGAATTTTATTTATCACCGTGACCTTGCTATTCTGGTGATAATTGTAAACGCAGTATCATTTGTAATGATCCGTAAGCGATATCCAGCCTTCGGATACCAGTATAAATATATATCCTATGTACTTTTGCTAATTGTACTGCAGTTAGTTACCGGTATTTTGCTTTCTTATATGGGATTGCCGCCATTTGCGCAAGCCTTACACATTTTGCTGGCTACGCTCGTTTTTGGAACCCAGTTTTATCTGCTGCTGCTGCTTAAAAAAAGCCGCATAGAAATATTTAGTTGAAGGAATAAAGTGAGGAAATTTGTCTCCGATTTTAATAAGCTTATTAAGTTAAGGCTGACTCTTACCGTAGTGTTTTCTGCATCGATTTGCTTTTTGATGGGAAGCAGAATGCAGGGTGAAATTAACTGGCTGAATTGGGTAATACTTACGCTGGGCGGTTTCCTGGTTACAGGTGCAGCAAATGGCTTTAATGAGATAATTGAAAAAGATCTTGATAAGTTAATGAAGCGAACAATGGACCGGCCAATTCCCTCCGGGCACATGACTACCGGACAAGCCCTTGTTCTAAGTTTGATCATGGGAATAGCGGGTACATTTTTACTGTTGCGTCTGAACTTTCCCACTGGAGTGTTAGCCGTTTTCTCGATATTTCTGTACGCTTTCGTTTATACACCTATGAAACGAAAGTCGCCTGTAGCTGTGTTTATCGGCGCAATACCCGGTGCTTTGCCGCCATTGATAGGTTATTTCGCAGCCTTTCACGAGCCAAGGATTTCGTGGATACCAATAATTCTTTTTTTAATACAATTCGTTTGGCAGTTTCCGCATTTCTGGGCTATTGCCTGGGTGCTTGATGAAGATTATAAGCGTGCTGGTTTCAGATTGCTTCCGACGACCAAACAGGACAAAACCAGCGCATTCATTACCTTGTTATCGACAATCATACTAATACCAGTAAGTTTAATGCCTACCGTATATTTAATGCCTTCCGGCGATGCGTTCGGCGGCTATATTTACGGTGTTATTGCGCTGATCGCCGGGCTTTATTTCTTATGGCAGGCAGTACAGCTTTTTCTGAAGCAGGATGTACCATCCGCTAAAAAACTGATGTACACATCTTTTTTCTATTTGCCACTGCTTCAATTAACCCTTTTGTTTGACTTTATAGTAAAATAACATGGATCAGTTACCAATACAAGATATGCAAAGCCTAAAGGCCCGGAAGTTCCTGATGTGGCTTTTTGTGATTTCTTCCTTTATGATGTTCGCAGCTTTGACCAGCGGGTTTATCGTTTACACGGAGGGAAATGCAGAACGCGGAATTAAAGTTCTTCTGCCAAAGGCTTTCATTTATAGTACAATCATCATTATAATAAGCAGTATAACAATGCATCTGGCCTATCTCTCCGGCAAAAAGCTGGATTTCGGCAAGCAAAAATTATACACGGTTTTGACCATAATCCTCGGTGTTGCATTCTTCGTTAGCCAGTACAGTGCATGGGCCGTCCTGACAGCTTCCGGTGCATATTTCGTCAATTATAACGCCTCACAATCATTCATTTATGTATTTACCGGGGCACACTTACTTCACATTTTTGCCGGAATAATCATGCTGATTTACTCCCTTATTGGAAAAATGAGGGACATCCCCCAGGTTCGCAACTTATTCCGCCTGGAAGTCACATCCATTTTTTGGCATTTTATAGATATCCTATGGATTTATCTATATGTTTTCTTACTTTTGAATCAATAATAAATCACTATACCACCGTTTAAATGAGTACTACTGTATCAAAACTTGATGAACTGAAAACTGACGCCTGGAGCGGCGGTAAGTCGCCATTTGCTGTAGAATATGGAAAGCTAATGATGTGGTTCTTTCTGCTTTCAGATGCTTTTACATTTTCTGCTTTCCTAATCTATTACGGGGCACAGCGTTTTAGTAAATTAACCTGGCCGGACCCGGATGTTGTATTCCAGTCAATCCCGGGGCTTGCAGATCATGGTTTCCCTTTGGTATTCGTTGGTATCATGACATTTATTCTGATCATGAGCTCAGTTACAATGGTACTCGCTGTAGAAGCAGGACACCGTAATTCCAAAAAGGAAGTGGTATGGTGGATGATCGCTACAATAATCGGTGGTGCTATGTTTCTTGGATGTCAGGC
>JAZKHM010000300.1:0-1783 GCA_040385405.1 Bacteroidota bacterium
CAGGAATTGAAGTATTAAAACGCCTTGATACTACCTGGGAAGAACTGTCCTATTCTGTCAATACCTCTCTCAAGGACCGAAAAAATACAAGCTCAAACCAAACACCTGATCAAACGAAATAAAATCATGAATAAGACTATAATCATAAATATAAACGGCATCGTCTTTCATATAGAGGAAGATGCTTATGAAGTTCTTAGAACTTACATGACGGAAGTCAAACGTCATTTTGCCTATTCAGCTGACAGTGAAGAAATTGTCACAGATATTGAAAATCGTTTGGCCGAGATGTTTAATGAAAAGTTGGCCTCTGATCAAAAGCAGGTGATCGAGCTGGCAGATGTACAATTCGTAACAGGAACGATGGGGAATGTAAATGACTTTGATATCGACGATGAGGAGGAAGATCGATATTCACGCTCAGGCAGAAAGCTGTTCCGGGATACTGACGATAAAATTTTGGGAGGCGTTTGTGCAGGCATGGGCCATTATTTTAGTGTTGAGCCACGCTGGATTAGATTGCTTGCTATCATATTCATTTTTATTGGAGGGATAGGTTTGCCTGTATATATCCTCTTATGGATCATAATACCTGCGGCTATTACCCGGGCGGACAAAATGGCGATGAAAGGGGAGCCTATAAATATTCAGAATTTTAAGAAAAATTTTGATGAGGAGCTGGAGGGCTTAAGAGGCGGATTCAACAGGGCACACAGCGAAGTCCGCCCTGTTATTTATCAGATCGGCAAACTTATAGTAACCTTAGCAACCCTGTTTATAAAATTTAT
Organism: Bacteroidota bacterium; assembly: GCA_040385405.1. GTDB lineage: Bacteria > Bacteroidota > Bacteroidia > Sphingobacteriales > Sphingobacteriaceae > Daejeonella. Next base: position 789 of record JAZKHM010000300.1, read on the forward strand.
AGTGGCTATCGTAGCCTTCACCGGGATACTGACAATGATCGTTTTGTTCATAGGGTTGGTAGTTTTTCTGGGATACTGGAACAGTAATGAACTGAATACTTTTCCTTTTACCGTTGTTAATCCGGGATATAAGTCTGTGCTGGCGTTCAGTGCCTTTATAATTGTATTTATCCCTTTAGTAGCACTTGTTTTGTTTGCCTTGAGAGTATTGGTTAAAAGAATAATGGTTTCAAAAACCGTCTACTTCAGCATGTTAATCCTATGGATTGCAGGCCTTGTACTGGGAGCTTATCATGCATCAAGGATTGCTTCTGAATTTAATGAAGAAGCAAAATTTTCTGTAACTACACTCCTTAGCCCATCGCCAGTTTATTATCTTAAAGTAAATCCTGTTGAGTACCTTACAAAAGAAGATAGCATCAGGTACGATATCGATGCGACAAATTTTAACGGAACTTTGATAAGCCGACGTAAGGATTTTAACGGCCCAAGGAGTGTCAAAATACAGATAGTGAAAGGAGATGTCGGCAAACCAACACTGATCCAGGAATATAGTGCACGGGGTTCGAATTTTGAACAAGCGCTAAGTACCTCGCGACGTGTAAAACACGGATTCGTACAGCAAGATTCGCTATTAATTTTCGATCCCAGGACACATCTTCGAAGAGGAGAATTATGGCGGGACCAGTCGGTAAATCTTATTCTACGAATTCCCGAAAACACCCGGGTGATGATCGAACGTACAGTAAACCCTTATTTGAACGGCTATGATGTTTGGGACTGTCAGCCTCCCAATACCACTCGGGATTATATCTCAGAATGGAAGATGACATCTGAAGGCTTGAAATGCCAGTATGTTATCCAGACCGATGAAAGCACAGATTCAACAATAGTAAATCCAAGATAAAAATTACATGAAGGCCGGAATTCCGGCCTTCATCTTAATGTCCTACCATGAAAACCGCGTTGCTAAAAAGCAATTTTCCGTTTTCCCA
>JAZKHM010000301.1:0-12720 GCA_040385405.1 Bacteroidota bacterium
TTTATTTTTTCTGTTATATCGTTAATCAGAACTAATCGTGCTTTTTTCTCCGCAAATTGAAAAACGTTGCTTTTAGATTCTACGAAGATTACTTCACCATCTTTCTTTATATGTTCAAAGGTGCCGCGAATTGTATCAGCGCTTGAAATGCGGGGTATCATTTCATCAAAGGAAGCTTTAGCCTGTGGGGTGAGTACATCTTTAATTGACATCCTCCGAAACTCCTCAAGCGAATAACCATAATGATCTATAGCAGCTTCATTTACATCCAGGATCTGCAAATTATGCTGCCCGTACACCCACATGGGTTGTGGATTCAGCTGAAAAAGTCTCTTATATTTTTCTTCACTCTGTTGAATCGCTAATCCTGAAAAGTAATTTTCCAGTATATTCCGAAGTATTACTCCAGCCTTTTCCAGTGTCTTTTCTTCTTCCGGACTTAGATAGCGGATAGATTTAAGGAATATAGTAAATGTTCCCATGATCTGCTGGGAAGTACCTAAAATAGGGAATGAAATACACGACTTTAAATTACCTAGCCTGTTACTGTCAATAAAATCTTCGTATGCCGGGGTTGCCGCGACATCTTTTATAAAATAATCTGTTTTTGTAAATGCCGCTACACTGCTTGCTATTCCATCCTCCGAAATCGGGATTCCGTGCAACTGTGAAGCAGAGCTGTACAAACTAGAATGAACCCAGGGATAAAGCAAACCGTCTTCTACTTTGAGTACATTACAGATAAGTTCCGGATGCATTTTTTGTATACTTTTCAATAAATACTCCAACGTGGCCTCAATTCTTAAGCTTTTAGTAGTGTAAAGGGCCAATACCTCTCTTTCAAGTTTGTTTACTTTTTCTGATCTTTTGATCTCATTGATATTCCTTATGAAAAAGGATACACCATTTTTAGAAGGATAGGCGTTGATTTGTAGCCAGGTCGCCATTGGATTGAAAAATTCTTCGAACTCTGAAGCTTGTCCTGTGTCCAGTATATTTTGAAATTCCGCGTAAAATTTTGCGGATAAAGGGTGATCGAACTCCTCTAATAAATTTTTTCCGATTATTTCACTTTCTTTTTTACCAAGCAGGTATTCCGCCTGTTGATTCCAATAATTTACAATAAACGTAGTGGTAACGGAAAAGAATCCATCCGTTATACTTTCTAATATATTTTTTATCTGTTCATTTTGATCTGCAAGCTGAAGTTCCACTTGTTTTTTTTGCTTCCGCTCTTCGATTTCATGTAACGCTCTGCCGATCTTAATCGGGATTTGATAGAGATTTTCCTTAAGGACATAATCGGTGATACCCATTTTAATTAAATCAACCGCTCGTTGTTCTCCAATTGTACCAGACACAATAATGAAAGGGACCTCTGGTAAAAGCGATTGCTTCACATTAAAAGCGTTAATACCATTAAAGCTCGGGAGATTGAAATCTGAAAGGACGACATCAGGCTGCATATTCAGCAATGCGTCTTTGAACTCTCGCTCGGTCTGAACAAACTTGCTCATATGGACCATAGAGCTTTTCTTCAATTCGTATTGAATGAGTTCAATATCATTCGGGTCATGCTCAAGAATCAGAATTTTCAGTTCCATAATTGCGTGGAATGATTTTCAGGAAGCCTCTTTAAACGACTCGATTATTAAGAAATTTATTATTCGCTTATTTTATAAGCGAATGAATATAAAGAAGTTTTGGCATTTGTCCAATTTTTGATCCTGAGTTTTGCTCAGATAGTTGATACCCTGAGACGTTCAATATTTACTGAAGATGGGAAAGCGTGGCTTATTGGCCTTTTAAAGACAATTTAATTACCTTACACTAAAGGCAGCTTGCAAACCGCCTTTGAGATCATAGATTTCAGATTCCGGCGATCTTTTTTTCAATAGTTGTGATGCGTAGAAGGAGCGGGTACCGGTTTGACACACCAAAACAGTCTTTTTATTCAGCTGAACCGGGATGGGGCAGTGTTCTAACTCTGCAAGAGGAATGTTCAATCCACCAATATTAAAACGTTCAAATTCAACTTTTTCTCTTACATCTATCAGCAAAATATCTTCAGTTGCTAACCACGTCTTCAACACAGGGTACCCGATTGACTGATTGTAACCTTGACAAACTTCTTCATATAAACCTAAATCCTTTATTTCTTTATTAGAAGGGTTGGCCTTAAATCTAAAGTTAGTGAGTTCATTAGTCAGGAGATTCATAACTAAAAGCTGGCCGCTGAGCGGCTTACCTGTTCCCGTGATTACTTTTATAGCCTCTGTTGCCTGCCAGGTACCAATAATACCAGGCAAAACCCCCAGTACGCCTGCTTCCCCACATGATGGCACCTCGCCTGGAGCAGGTGCCTCAGGGTACAAACAGCGGTAAGTTGGGCCATTCTGATAATTGAATGTACTTACCTGTCCTTCAAATTTAAACAACGCACCATAGATATAAGGTTTGCCAGAGATTACACAGGCATCATTCAACAAATAACGGGTGCTGAAGTTATCAGAGCCATCAATTACCAGGTCGTAATCACTTATAATTTCAATAACATTCTCCTTCTTAATCCGGGAATGTGTTTGAATATGGATCAATGGATTTTTTTTTAGAAGGTGGAATTTAGCAGTTGCCGCTTTGGGCTTTCCAACATCTTCAGTGTTAAAAAGTACCTGCCGTTGAAGATTGGAAAAACTGACTACGTCATCATCGGCTATTCCTAAAAAGCCAACTCCTGCAGCAGCAAGATAAAGCAGGCAGGGACAACCCAAACCTCCGGCACCTACAACCAATATTTTAGCACTTTTCAATCTCAGCTGGGCTTCAAGCCCAAATTCTTCCATTAAAAGATGTCGGCTGTAACGCTGCAGTTCTTCTTTTGAGAGGCTCATATATAATTTTATTGATTCAAAGCTCGATTTATCCTTCTTTAAGTCTTAGTGCTTTTATGTGGTTAACTCTCTTTTAACTAATTAAACACTGATCCCAGTCTTTCCAAACCGGTTCGTATCCTTGCTGGCGAATAATTTCAGCAATAACTTTAGGCGAACGTTCATCGTTAATTTCAAATTGCTCCAGCGATTCTTTTGCAACCGTATATCCTCCCGGATTGGTTTTCGAACCTGCACTTATAGACGTAATTCCAAGCTTTATAACATGGTTCCTGAACTTTTCTGACTCACGGGTAGAAAGCGAAAGTTCAACCTCCTGGTTAAAAATTCGGTAAGCACAAATCAACTGTACAAGTTCCCGATCGCTCATATCCACTTTTGGCTCTAATCCTCCTGAAAAAGGCCGCAACCTGGGAAAGGAAATTGAATACTTCGTTTTCCAATAGTGCTTTTCGAGATAAGTGAGATGAGCTGCTGTAAAAAAACAATCCGTTCGCCAGTCTTCTAAACCTAACAAAGGGCCTAGTCCGATCTTATGAACTCCTGCTTTACCTAGCCTGTCCGGGGTTTCTAAGCGATAACTAAAGTTAGATTTCTTCCCTTTCGGGTGATGTTTTTTGTAATCATCCTCATGATACGTTTCCTGATACACCAGAACGGTATGCAAGCCCAGAGGGATCAGTTCTTCATATTCTTCCTGATCCAAAGGCTGAACTTCCATGGCAATATTTGAGAAATGAGGAGAAATTAGTTGAAGCACCTTTTTAAAATAATCTACTCCAACCGTTTTTGCTGCTTCTCCGCTAACCAGCAAAATATGTTCGTATCCCATATCTTTGATATAGGCAATCTCCGACATGATTTCCATATTGCTGAGCGTTTTTCGCGGAAGTTTATTATCCACACTAAAACCGCAATAGGTGCAAATATTCTGGCACTCGTTAGAAAGATACATTGGAATATACATTTGTATCACTTTGCCAAAACGCTGTAACGTAAGTTGATGACTCAATTTTGCCATCTGTTCCAGGCAGGGTGCAGCAGCTGGCGAAACCAGGGCTTTAAAATCCTCCAAATCGCGCTGGGATTTATTCAAAGCAGCTTCAACGTCTGCAGCTGTTTTGGAATAGATGCTGGCTTTTACTTCATCCCAGGAATACTGCCTGAATATATCTTCAAAACTCATTGTGATAAGTCAATAATTATAGGTCAACATTATAAAGCGCAAACAACTAATCTAAAAAGGCAGTTAAGGGGCTACTAGCTTCTGCATGTTTCACCGGTTTCGCTAATTTAGCTTCATAAGCCATCCTGCCGGCTTCTACCGCCATCCTAAATGCTCTGGCCATTTGAACCGGGTTATCAGACACGGCAATAGCTGTATTTACTAATACCGCATCAGCCCCAATTTCCATCGCTTTTGCCGCATCGGATGGTGATCCAATTCCAGCATCAATAACTACAGGAATAGTGCTTTGCTCAATAATTATTTCCAGAAAATCGATAGATTTCAGACCCTTATTACTGCCTATCGGAGATCCTAAAGGCATTACTGCTGCAACACCAATTTCTTCTAATCTTTTACACAGAACAGGGTCCGCATGAACGTAGGGCAATACTATGAACCCCAGCTTTACCAGCTCCTCTGCAGCTTTTAGTGTTTCGATCGGGTCGGGCATTAAGTATTTGGGATCGGGATGAATTTCGAGCTTCAACCAGTTGGTTTCAAGCGCTTCCCGTGCCAGTTGTGCCGCAAATACTGCTTCTTTTGCTGTACGAACACCAGAGGTATTGGGCAACAAATTAATCTGTGGATGCTTAAGATGTACTAATATATCATCCTGATCATCTTTTACGTTCACCCGTTTGAGAGCAACGGTTACTAATTCGGAGCCACTTTCTACCAAAGCAGCTTCCATTAATTCGGGGTGACTGAACTTCCCTGTCCCGGTAAACAACCGGGAATTAAACATTTTACCAGCTACTTTTAACATAGCGTTTTCTCTCCTTTCAATAATTCTTTAATTTTATTAATTTCCTCTTGCGGATCTTCTGAAAAAGCGATCAACGACGAAACGGCAATTCCATAAATTCCTGTTTCAAGGATAGCCGGAATATCTTTTGTTTCTATTCCGCCGATAGCAATTATCGGAACATTAATATTCAACTTTTTAGTTTCAGCCACGATATTACGATAACCATCCGAGCCTAAAATGGGACTCAACTTCACCTTCGTTCTGGTAAAGCGAAACGGTCCGCAGCCTATATAATCAGCTCCATTTTTAGCGTGGCTGATAATATCTTCAATCGTATTTGCGGTTCCACCAATAATCATTTCATGGCCTACAATTGCACGTGCCTGGTTAAGGGGCAAATCTTCTTTTCCAAGATGCAGGCCATAAGCACCAATTTCTTTAGCTACAAAAGGATGATCGTTAATGATCAGCTTTGCTCCAAAAGCGTCACAAATTATTTTAGCTTGTTTTGCTATGACAATGATCTCACCGGCTGATTTGTCTTTAATCCTTAACTGCACCCAATCAACTCCTGCCCGGCATGCCTTTTCAATACCTTCGAGATGAGTGAATTCAGATGTCTCCTGCGATATAAAGTGTAGTTTACTTATCATATTATAATGAGTGCCAACCTAATAAGGTTGGATTAGAGCCTAAAACTTTTTCTATATATTGCTTTGCCTTCTCAAATGCCAGAGGCAATTGAACATTTAAAGCCAGGTTTGCACAAATGGCAGAAGAAAGAATGCATCCTGAGCCATGCTTGGGTGTGGCCAGGGTTGAAGGTTCAAAAACATACTTCTCCCCCTTCCAATAAAGCTGATCCTTCCCTATGGCATCCTGACGATGACCTCCCTTTAAATAAATCATGGTTTTGTAAGATAAAGCCATCGCCTTATCTTCAGAACCAATTAAAAATTCGAATTCAGAGAGATTAGGGGTAAGAACAGTAATGTTTTCTAACAGCTCTGATATTTCATGTTCCGATTTGAAAAAATCAAATCCCGAACTTGAACGTAAAACAGGATCCCATACAAACTTCGCCTGCGGGTTTTGCTGAATAATGAAATGCACCAGTTGATGAAGCACATCACTGCTTTCCACGATCCCGACTTTAATCCATTCAATATCCCATCGCTCCATCAGCAACTTTATTTGGTCCTTAATCTGAGAAACCGGCATCCAGTTTAATCCTTTTACATCTGTATCTGTTTGAAAGGTGTTTGCGGTTAAAACGCCTAACCCGTAAACCTGGTGCTGTTCGAAGGTCTTGATATCCGCAAGTATCCCGGCTCCGGCACTGGGGTCGAAACCGGCAATACTCAACACTACCGGCCTGTTAACTTCCATAAGCCTTTAGTTTTTCATGTAAACCTTTAAATCTTTGCAGTGCCTGGCTCCTATCTTCCCATATAGTGCCCAAAACTGCCAGCCCCGAATAACCTTTATCAATAACTTCGTGGGAATTAGCCCCGGTTATGCCTCCAAGAGCAAAAACGTTTTTGGCAAAATCCGGAACTTTATTTAATGCTTCATTTGCAGGATATCCAATTTTAGAAATGCTGTGGAATACCGGGCTCATAAAGCAATAATCGATTTTCTTTTGAACTTCCTCCAGCTCGTTCCAGTTATGCAATGAGCATGAAACGGTATATTTATCTGTCAGGACCGCCGTTTCCGAACTTCCAGGGCAGCTAAAATGCATTCCTCCCAAGTCCATTGCTGTAACCAATTCCTGATGATAATGAACAGCGATAAGTTTTCTAAACTTAGGATCTATTTCATTAATCAGCATTTCGACTTCTCCCCTTCGTCCTTGCGGCTTCCTCAAATGCAGTCGTTTAAGGCCGGCTCCAAAAAGCTCGTTTAGCGTATCTGCTTCTCCTCTAAAAAAATCCGGAGCTGTTATGACAATTAATTTATCAAACATTAGAACTTTTAATTTTTTAAAAGACTGCTAACTGGAATAATATGATGCATAAACCAGCATCCGGACCGAAACGCCATTTAAAGTGTCAGCCACTTTGGTTAAGTCAACCCGGATTAGAGATAAATCTCCGAACCCTTCTTTTTAAATTCCTCAGAACGCTCTTTCATCCCCGCTTCAATAGCCAGGGCATCATCTTCAAAGCCATTTTCATCCGCATACTTCCTGATATCCTGAGTGATTTTCATACTGCAGAAATTCGGACCGCACATTGAACAGAAGTGTGCAATTTTTGCACCTTCGGCAGGTAACGTTTCATCATGATATTCTCTGGCAGTATCCGGATCAAGGGATAGATTAAACTGATCTTCCCACCGGAACTCAAAGCGCGCCTTGCTCAACGCATTATCGCGGTATTGTGCACCGGGATGTCCTTTGGCTAAATCTGCTGCATGTGCTGCAAGTTTATAAGTAATTACGCCGTCTTTTACATCCTTTCTGTTTGGTAAACCAAGATGTTCTTTAGGCGTAACGTAACAAAGCATTGCAGTACCGAACCAGCCGATCATTGCTGCACCAATCGCTGAAGTAATGTGATCATAACCAGGTGCAATATCAGTTGTCAGCGGACCAAGCGTGTAGAAAGGTGCTTCGTGGCATTCTTTCAATTGCTTGTCCATATTCTCTTTTATCAGGTGCATTGGCACGTGCCCCGGCCCTTCGATCATTACCTGGATATCATGTTTCCATGCTACCTTGGTTAATTCTCCAAGAGTTTCTAACTCTCCAAACTGAGCAGCATCGTTCGCGTCAGCAATAGAGCCGGGACGAAGTCCATCTCCTAAAGAAAATGAAACATCGTAAGCTTTCATAATCTCACAGATATCCTCAAAATGAGTGTAAAGAAAGTTTTCTTTATGATGAGCCAGGCACCATTTAGCCATGATTGACCCACCCCGGGAAACAATGCCGGTCAAACGTTTAGCAGTTAAGGGGACATAACGTAATAAAACACCCGCATGAATAGTGAAATAATCCACACCCTGCTCGGCCTGCTCGATAAGTGTATCTTTAAAGATCTCCCAGGTTAAATCTTCTGCCTTGCCGTTTACTTTTTCAAGTGCCTGATAAATTGGAACTGTACCGATTGGAACCGGTGAGTTACGGATAATCCATTCGCGCGTTTCATGGATGTTTTTACCCGTAGACAAATCCATCACGGTATCGGCCCCCCAACGGGTTGCCCAAACCATTTTCTCTACTTCTTCTTCGATGCTGGAAGTAACAGCAGAGTTGCCGATATTGGCATTGATCTTAACCAGGAAGTTACGGCCAATAATCATTGGTTCTGATTCAGGGTGATTAATGTTAGCGGGAATAATAGCCCGGCCGGCAGCAATTTCATCACGAACAAATTCCGGTTTAATAAATTTTGGTGTATTAGCGCCGAAATTGTTTCCGGCATGCTGCTGCCACATCGAATCGGAGGAATTATATCTCTCTTCTAATAACTGGTTCTCCCGGATAGCGATATACTCCATTTCCGGAGTAATAATTCCTTTTTTAGCGTAATGTAATTGTGTTACATTTTGTCCGGACCTGGCACGTAAAGGATTTTTGATATGCTGAAAACGCAAATCATCCAATTTTTCATCATGCATCCTTAACTTCCCATATTCAGAACTTATGCCAGGAAGCTCTTCCACATCCTGTCTGTCTAAAATCCATTTTTCACGAATACGGGGTAATCCGGCTTTAACGTCAATTTCTACGTTTGAGTCTGTATACGGACCACTGGTATCGTACACCGCTACTGATGGATTTGTTTCGGTCTTACCATTAAACTTATCGACCGTGTCGGCAAGTTTAATTTCACGCATAGCCACTTGTATATCGTGAAGCTTACCCGGAACGTAAATTTTTTCTGAATTTACAAACGGCCCGGCACTGATTTTTTGCTGCGTTGGAATAGTTTCGCTCTTCATAATGATTGTTTAAATTATCCACCCTGAGTAGCACGAATGATGGTAATTTTATCAGCAGGATCAACTTTATAACTATTCCATTCAGCTTTTGACACTACAAAATTATTTACGGCAACAGCGATTCCCTTCTTATCTAGAAAATTATGCTGCAGTAAAACGTCACTTAGCGTTGCTGAATCAGAAACCGGTACAGATTGATTATTGATAAATACCTCCATGCTATTAGAATTAAACTTCAGGGAGGTGTCATCGAAGAGATGAGCAGATCGCTTTTCCTTACGCCAGTATTATCTGGTTCAAGTTATGAGGGTATGTCTCAGCCTTATCGGCACCCCTAAAGTTGAGGTAAACCTACTTATTATTTATAATTTTCATGAATAATTTGTGAACTATTTTTTGCCTGATACGATATCCGGCTCAAATTTCAATTTGTTAACAACTTTCACCTTGTTCAAAAATTGATCCCTACAAGTACAACCGACTAATCTATATTTGTCTTAATAAGTTCTTTCACATATATCATTAAGGTTTATAGCCAGGCAATGCCAGGCTATGATTAAAAGGGAACCGGGTTAAATGCCCGGGCTGACGTGCAACTGTAAGGATTAAAATCCAAGCCAGACACCTGCCGGAATGATTTTGTCAAAACTTTCACGCATAAGGTTTTGGCGGAAGCTCGTCTCCATAAAGGCAATCCTGCCCGTGGAATACCCGTCTTTTGTCAATTCCTGTTTTGCATCATTAAAACCAATTCATTATGCAACAGGATGAAGTACTTTTAAAAGAAAACAAGGATCGTTTCGTGATCCTGCCAATCAAACATCCCGCTATCTGGGAAATGTACAAGAAACATGAAGCCAGTTTCTGGACAGCGGAAGAGATTGACCTTTCGGGCGATCTAAGAGACTGGGAAAACCTGAATTCAGGTGAGAAGCATTTTGTGTCTCACATCCTGGCATTTTTCGCTGCCAGCGATGGAATCGTCAATGAAAACCTTGCCGTCAACTTCATGAATGAAGTTCAGGTCCCGGAGGCACGCTGCTTTTACGGTTTTCAGATTGCAATGGAAAATATACATTCGGAAACCTATGCACTGCTTATCGATACCTACATCAAGGACGCGGCAGAAAAAGACCGTCTGTTTCACGCAATCGAAACTGTCCCTTGTGTAAAAAAGAAAGCAGAATGGGCACTGCGATGGATCGACAATGGGAGTTTTGCCCATCGCCTCGTAGCCTTCGCCGCAGTGGAGGGAATATTCTTCAGCGGGAGCTTCTGCTCCATTTTCTGGCTAAAAAAACGCGGACTTATGCCGGGCTTAACATTCAGTAACGAGCTGATTTCCCGTGATGAAGGCATGCACTGCGAATTTGCCTGCCTGCTATATAGTATGCTGAACAACAAACTTTCCCAGCAGGAAGTGTTCGAGATAATTGCGGATGCTGTGGAAATAGAAAAAGAGTTTATATCTGATGCACTTCCTGTTGCCCTTATCGGGATGAACGCGGGACTAATGAGTCAATATATTGAGTTTGTAGCCGACAGATGGCTATCAGAACTGGGTTATGAAAAAATGTTTGAGGCCAGCAATCCCTTTGATTTTATGGAAATGATCTCGCTGCAGGGCAAAACTAACTTCTTCGAAAAGAGAGTCGGTGATTACCAGAAAAGCGGCGTGCTTTCAACCAACGAAAGCAACCAGGCATTTTCATTGGACGAAGACTTTTAAACTTTCAACTCACACATCTTAAATCATCCCAAATGTTTGTAATAAAAAGAAACGGCAGAAAAGAATCTGTAAAATTTGATAAGATAACCGCGAGGATCGAAAAATTGTGCTACGGCTTAAACCCTTCCCTGGTGGATCCTATAGATGTCGCCAAAAAAGTAATTGAAGGTTTATTTGACGGGGTAACAACATCCGAGCTAGACACTCTTGCAGCTGAGACAGCAGCATCACTTACCACTAAACATCCGGACTATGCCTTGCTTGCATCCCGGATTGCGGTATCCAACCTGCACAAGAACACCACTAAATCGTTTTCAGATACGATGAGGAATCTGCATCAGTATGTTGACCCAAAAACCGCGAAGCCTGCATCGCTGATTGCTGATGATATTATGGAAATAATTGAATTCCACGCGAGTATCCTTGATAGTACGATTATCTACGACAGGGATTTTGGCTTCGACTATTTTGGTTTCAAGACACTCGAAAAATCTTACCTGCTGAAGCTCGATGGTGAAATTGCGGAGCGGCCGCAGCATATGTTTATGCGGGTGGCGGTTGGCATCCACAAAAATGATATTGACAGCGTGCTAAAAACATATGATTTAATGAGCGAACGCTGGTTCACACATGCTACACCCACGCTTTTTAATGCAGGCACCCCGAAGCCGCAGATGTCATCCTGCTTTCTATTGACAATGAAAGATGACAGCATCGACGGGATTTATGATACCTTAAAGCAAACAGCTAAGATCTCCCAAAGTGCCGGTGGCATTGGGATAAGTATACACAATGTACGTGCGACGGGATCATATATAAGCGGCACGAATGGAACCAGTAACGGAATTGTTCCGATGCTCCGTGTTTTTAACGATACCGCCCGTTATGTTGACCAGGGTGGCGGCAAACGCAAGGGTGCTTTTGCCATTTATCTGGAGCCCTGGCACGCTGATGTTTTTGAATTTCTTGATTTGAGGAAAAATCATGGAAAAGAGGAAATGCGTGCCCGCGATCTGTTTCTCGCCTTATGGATTTGCGATCTATTCATGCAGCGGGTTGAAGCAAATGAAGAGTGGAGCCTGTTCTGTCCGCATGAGGCTCCGGGATTGCATGAGTGTCACGGCGAAGAATTCAATCGCCTCTATACTTATTATGAACAGGAAGGAAAAGCCAGGAAAACTGTAAAAGCCCAGGATCTCTGGTTTGCGATTTTAGATGCCCAGGTTGAAACCGGTACCCCATATCTTCTTTATAAAGACGCAGCTAACTCCAAATCAAACCAGCAGAATTTAGGAACAATTAAAAGCTCTAACCTTTGTACAGAGATATTAGAATACACTTCTGCGGATGAGGTTGCAGTATGTAACCTGGCATCATTAGCACTGCCCCGATTTATTACCAATGAGGTTTTTGACCACCAAAAACTCTATGAAGTAACCTATCAGGTAACATTGAATCTCAACAAGATTATTGACCATAACTATTACCCTGTAGAAGAGGCCCGGAATTCCAACTTACGCCACAGGCCCATCGGCATAGGTGTTCAGGGTTTGGCCGATGCCTTTATACTGTTAAGGATGCCTTTCGAAAGCGATGAAGCGCAGCAATTGAATAAAGAGATCTTCGAGACCATTTACTTTGCAGCTATGACTGCCTCGAAAGACCTGGCGGTAAAGGAAGGTGCTTACGACACATTTAAAGGTTCGCCGCTTTCGGAAGGAAAGTTTCAATTCGATCTTTGGAATGTAAAGCCGGAAAGCGGGCGCTGGGACTGGGAAAACCTCCGGCTGGACGTAATGAACCACGGAGTGCGCAATTCGCTATTGTTAGCCCCGATGCCAACTGCCTCAACATCGCAAATACTGGGTAACAACGAATGTTTTGAACCTTATACCTCAAATATCTATAGCCGGCGTGTACTTAGTGGTGAGTTTATTGTGGTAAATAAACACCTTCTTAAAGATTTAGTGAACCTTGGTTTGTGGAATAATGATATTAAGAATAAGATCATTTTGGCTAATGGTTCAGTGCAGGACATTCCAGAGATTCCATCCGATATAAAGGCTCTTTATAAAACTGTTTGGGAGATCAGGATGCGTACTATCATAGATATGGCAGCAGACCGGGGCGCTTATATCTGCCAGTCGCAATCGCTTAATCTGTTCATTAACTC
>JAZKHM010000302.1:0-4967 GCA_040385405.1 Bacteroidota bacterium
AAAAGCTAATGCTGCAAGAGCGATAAAGTATAATTTCTTCATTTTATAATACTTGATTTTAAAGGCTATTAAGCTATAATCACATCAATTTCGTTAATAAAAGCAGGCTCGTCTATGATTTATAACAAACGGGGTTTATTAAAATCAGCCAGCAAAATAAACCCGAATATACTAAAAAAGTACACTAAAAGTTTATACAATCTACTTCCACAGGCTTTAAACAAATCATTACGATTTCAAAGTTCCTGTATCTCAGCGATTTTGGACATTATTGAACGTAAAATTTCAGCTTGTATTTCAACTTTCGTTAAAATATTTCTTTAATACGTTTTTTTGCATATAAAGGTTGCTGTAAATATTTTTCAGTGATTAATATCCTAAACTCTACTTACTTACGAAAAAAATGGGAGTACTATTTATTTGCTTGTTTAATATATTGCTCAATCGCCATAGTCATACTGGGGGCTTGAGGAGTTGGCGCGGGAATATCCAGTACTAAATCGTGTTCCAGGGCCGCCTTATGGGTACTTGCTCCAAATGCAGCGATTCTCGTATTATTTTGCTTGAAGTCTGGAAAATTGATGAATAAAGAGTGGATACTGCTTGGGCTAAAGAAAACAATAACATCGTAAAACACTTCTGCGAGATCTGATAAATCGCTGCAAACAGTATGAAACAAGATAGCTGGCTTAAAATCGTACCCGTGATCATGGAGGAATTTCTGTGTTTCCTCTGCTGCTACATCCGAACAAGGGTAAAGGAATTTTTCAGCAGCGTGTTTCTTTAAAACATCTGCAAGATCTGCAGCAGTCTGCTTTCCAAAGAAAATTTTACGCTTGCGGTATTGGATATATTTCTGAAGATAAAGCGCTATCGTCTCAGAGATGCAGAAGTACTTCATATCTGCAGGAACATCATACCTCATTTCCTCACTTATTCTAAAGAAATGGTCTACGGCGTTCTTGCTCGTAAAAATAACGGCAGTAAAATCACTCAGACTGATTTTTTCCTTCCTGAAATCCTTAGCCGGAACCCCTTCCACATGAATAAACGACCGGAAATCGATTTTTAGATTATGCTTCTTAGCAAGTTCAAAATATGGTGACTTATCCGATTCAGGTTTAGGCAGAGTGACCAGGATACTTTTGACTTTTCGGTGTTTTGCGTTTGATACTTGCATACTTTAAACTAAAACTAAAACCTGAGTGCTTTAAAAAGAATAATCAATGGGCAAAATTCGAGGGCACAAAGGTAAATAATTAAATAAACTTTAGGAAACCTATAATTGGATAAAACGTTTGCTCCGGCACGCAGGAATTGAAGAATGAATATCAAAACAAGCATAATTATTCCGGCGTATCCATAGATTCCGGCGTATCTGCTGGGTGTCAGACTGAAAGCAATCACAAGGGGAAGAAATATCAGAGCACTATTGAAATAGCTAAGATATAGAATAGAAACGTATTCTCTGACCAGACGTCGTATATCAAACAAGAAACCGAGCAGCCTTAAGACAATTATTTTTACTGTAAACAAAGCGGTAACCAGCGCAGAAAGCAGTAAAAACAGCTCGAACCCGTTAACCGGATAAGAAAGCTGAAGGTATTTTCCCGTTAAATAGAGGTACAATCCCAAGATTAATCCGAACAGAAGGTACAGAAACACAAAGGCCCAGGAGCTAAACAGGTTATCTTCTTTATTTATTTGTCCGAGGATTTGGTTACTATAAAAGGATTGTACAATTGAACTTAGCTCCTTAGAGAAAAAGAATTTTATGACCGCAAAAAATAAAACCAGGAATAGCACTACTCCCATTATCCAGCCTTCTCCTTTGGGACGGAGCCGGCCTTCATCATACCTGTTAACTTTTTTGGGAAACTTAGAAGCCCATGCTGCAAAATCGAGGTTTTCGACTTTATATAATCTTAAGAGGCTATCAATAAACCGATTCGGACGAAGGGGGTCGGGAGCTTTAACCCATAACAGCGCCAATGAATCCTGTACATGTTTAATAGAATCACGAATAAATTGTCTTCGTGCCAAATAAGCGGAATCACGGTAAACAGGCCGGTATATCCGTGGTTCAGGAACGCTTTGAATTGTCGTATCGGCCTGTGCCCAGGCCGTCGAATTAAGTAGAAATAACACGAGTATTATGCCGTGCAACCGTTTTAACATTCCCAAAAAGATTTCAATTCAGAGGATTAATGTGCAGTAAATTTCCGCATTTTTTAGTTGAAATCCTAGGGAAGGAAGCGGTCAACACCATTAGAACAAAGAATAAAGAGCAAAGAACAAAGACAGGAGTGGAATCTATACCGTTTCATTCGCCGAAGTAATGAAAGAAAAATTATTAAAGGTTCTTATCTTTGCCCCAGGTTAGTGGTTAGTGGTTAGTGGTTAGTGGTTAGTGGTTAGTTGGTCGTTTTTACTCTTTATTCTTTGTTCTTTATTCTTTGTTCTTTATTCTTTGCTCTTTGTTCTTTATTCTTTGTTCTTTGTTCTTTAGTCTTTGCTCCTTATTCTTTGTTCTTTGCTCCTTTTGTTGCTCTTTTCTAAATAAATGACTGTTTCCAACGCCAAATCTGCGTCACCCATAATGGTGATTATTGCATTTGCTATCGTTTATATCGTATGGGGATCGACTTATTTTTTTATTCAAAAAGCGGTCGCTGACTTTCCGCCATTCATGCTTGGAGCACTCAGGTTTCTTATTGCAGGAGGCTTCATGACCGCATGGTGTGTAATTAAAGGAGAAAAATTATTCGGGATTCCCACGATAAAACATGCGATAATAAGCGGCATACTTTTACTGTTTTTTGGCAATGGCATTATCATCTGGGTTGAGCAAAGCGTACCGAGCGGCCTGGCGTCCATAACTGTCTCGTCGGCTCCCCTATGGTTCGTGCTTCTTGATCAGCCAAAGTGGACTGAAAACTTTCGTAGCCGTTCTATTATCTTAGGGATGATTATAGGACTGGCAGGGGTGTTTATGCTTTTTAGTGAGCAAGTATCTTCATCAATAAAAGGCACAGGCGGTATACCTCTGGGAACAATGGGCCTTTTGCTGCTTGCGTCCATTTCATGGGCTGCCGGTTCCCTTTATTCGAAATATAAATCATCTAAAGGATCAACTATGGTAAATTCATCGTGGCAAATGATGGCTGCCGGTTTTGCTTTCCTTCCAGGTATGTTCATCCGAAACGAATTCAGCGGATTTCATTTTGCTGATGTATCTACGGACGCGTGGTTAGCCCTTCTTTACCTCGTATTCCTTGGTTCTATCGCGGGATTTAGCGCCTATGTATGGCTGTTGAAAGTCCGTCCGGCTATGCAGGTAAGTACTTATGCGTATGTAAATCCCGTGGTGGCCGTGCTTCTTGGTGTATTTCTTGCCAACGAAAATATTTCACTGATTCAGATCCTGGGATTAATCACTATCCTGGGAAGTGTACTTCTTATAAATATGGCGAAGTACAGACGCGAAAAGCTGGCCGAGAGGGCAAAATCGGCATCGCTCGCTACAGGATGGTAAAAGCCGGAATTTATAGACTAATTTTGCGTCATGGCCGGAATTTACATCCACATCCCCTTCTGTAAGAAAGCCTGTCACTACTGCGATTTTCATTTCAGCACTTCCCCCGTTTACAAAGACCAGATGGTTAAGGCACTGCGGAACGAACTGATCCTGAGGAAGAATTATACGGGATCGGATGAGGTTGAGACTATTTATTTCGGCGGAGGTACACCATCGGTGCTTAGCGCTGATGAGTTGGGCATGCTGATTAACGTGATAACAGAATATTATCCGGTTTCTGCTTCCGCGGAGATTACTCTCGAAGCAAATCCAGACGATTTAAGCCCTCAAAAAGTCAAAGAGCTTAGGCAAACACCTGTAAACCGATTTAGCATCGGGGTTCAATCCTTTTATGAAGAAGATTTAAAATGGATGAATCGTGCTCACACGGCTGCCGAGGGTCATAGCTGTATAAAAAGAGTACAGGACGCCGGTTTTGAAAATATCACTGCAGACCTGATTTATGGCTATCCCCTGCTCAGCGATGCAAAATGGGAGTCCAATATCCACCAGCTAATTGAATTAGAAATACCCCATGTCTCATCCTATTCGATGACGGTTGAGCCAGCAACTGCCCTGGCTTCGTTTATCAGTAAGGGGACCCAAAAGCCGATGAATGACGCCCAGAGCGCAAAACAGTTCGGGATACTGATGGATGAACTTGCTGCTGCCGGATTTGAGCACTACGAAATTTCGAATTTCGCTAAACTCGGATGGCAATCGAAACATAATTCAAATTATTGGGAAGGGATTAATTATCTGGGGATCGGCCCTTCTGCACACTCTTTTAACGGCGAGAGCCGGCAGTGGAATGTTTCCAACAATATGAAGTACATCGCTGCACTTGAGGCGAATAAGATCCCATTCGAAATTGAACAACTTACAGAAGAAAACAGGATCAATGAATATATAATGACGGCGCTCCGTACCAGCAAAGGGATGGACCTGGGTCTGATGAATACGCGCTTCCACAGCGACTACATCTCGCAAATTCTTCAGAGTCTGGAGCCGTTCTTAGAGAAGGAATGGGCACAAATCGCGGATCAGAAGGTAATTTTAACAAAAGAGGGCAAGTTGTTCGCCGACCACATTGCATCCGAACTATTTGTTGAACCCACACTTTAGATTGGACCCAAATGAACATTAAAAATAAAGTTGTCTGGATAACCGGCGCATCGAGCGGTATTGGAGAAGCTGTAACGTATAAAATGAATCAGCTGGGCGCGAAACTTATTATTTCATCCCGCAAAAGTGAAGCGCTTTATCAAGTAAAAGCAAATTGCAAAGGGAACCCACTGGATATTCATGTGCTTCCGCTTGATCTTGAATACACTGCCAGTTTACCGGAAATAGCTGCTGCTGCCGTTAAAATATACGGCCATATCGACCT
>JAZKHM010000303.1:0-16102 GCA_040385405.1 Bacteroidota bacterium
AGGACCACTACATTAAAAGTGTAATGCTCTACCAGCTGAGCTACGGAATCATTATTAGAACTACTTTCGAGATCGTTTTTCTTAAAAGTGAGGCAAATATACGGCAATAACCCTTAGAGTGCAAATAATAAAAGGGTTAATTTCCTGATAGTTCTTAACCACCTAATATTCAATTGAAAACATTGATATGACGCTCATTTTTGACCTTACATTCACCTAATATTTTAGGCAAAAGAGCCCTCCTTCATTTTTTCTGCGTTCTCTGCAAGTTGCAACTGGTCGATAATTTCCTGAATATCGCCATTCATCACGTTCGGAAGATTGTAAATTGTTAAGCCAATCCTGTGTTCTGTCACCCTTCCCTGCGGGTAATTGTAAGTCCTTATCTTTGCTGACCTGTCACCAGTTGCAACCATAGTTTTACGCTTTTTCGAAGTCTCCTCCAGCATCTTCGCATGTTCAAGTTCATAGACACGACTTCTTAAAACAGCAAATGCTTTATCAAAATTCTTGAGCTGAGATTTCTGGTCCTGGCATTGTGCAACAATTCCTGTAGGAAGGTGAGTTAAACGAACTGCGGAATAAGTCGTGTTCACAGACTGACCACCGGGCCCGGAAGAACAAAAAAGATCCTTACGAACATCATTCATGCTGATCTGAACGTCAAATTCGTCTGCTTCAGGCAGTACCACTACCGAGGCTGCGGATGTATGCACGCGTCCTGCAGTCTCCGTATCAGGCACCCGCTGCACACGGTGAACTCCCGATTCATATTTTAACTGACCATAGGCATCTTCTCCATTCACGTTAAATACGACTTCCTTATATCCCCCGGCTGTTCCTTCTGTAACGTCAACTACTTCCATCCTCCAGCCTTTACGTTCACAGAAACGGGTATACATCCTGTAAAGATCCCCTGCGAAAAGAGCTGCTTCATCGCCGCCGGTACCACCCCGAATTTCGACTATAGCATTTTTTCCGTCTTCTGGGTCTTGCGGTATCAGCATCATCCGGATCTTCTCCTCCAGCTCTTCCTGCTGCGGAATCAGCTCTTCCAGCTCCATTTTAGCCATCTCACGCATTTCCTCATCCTTCTCGTTGGATAGAAGGCTTTTGTTAGCCTCAATATTGCTCATAACGAGGCCATAGATCTTATATTCATCAACTATCCTGGTAAGATCTTTATATTCTTTATTAAGCTGGGCAAATCGCTTCATGTCGCCCATGGTAGCCGGATTACTCAACTCCCGCTCTACATCCTGCCAGCGCTCTTTTATTAATTCTAGTTTATCTAACATCGTTTATTTCGGATTGCAATTACACAGTATCAAGCATATTGCTAATATTTTACAAAAATACGGCTTTTTCAGATAAAATATTGCTTTGGAAATTAACAGGAATATTCTATGACGGATTCATCGCCCTTGAGTCGGCTTCAAAATACTTTAATTCCAGCTTTTCGCCATCGAAAACTGCGTACGAATTAAACTGAACCCACTCACCAAGATTGATATACCGGCTATTACCCAGCCTAAGGTCAAGAGGAAGGTGCCTGTGCCCGAAAATCAGATAATCGTAATACTCCTTTTTAAGCAAGTCCCGAGAAAAGATGTAAAGCCACTCGTCCTCAGTTTCGCCGAGACTATCAAGTTCTGCGTTATGTGCGCGGCTCGAGTTTGACCATTTTTGGGCAAGTCCGATCCCCAGGTTGGGATGCAAACGTGCAAAAAGCCATTGGCAGGTCCTGCTCCTAAATATTTTTTTCAATAACTTATACTTATTGTCTCCGGGACCCAGTCCGTCACCATGATGCAGATAAAATTTGAGTCCGTTTCTTTCTATAACAAGTTCATCCGAAACTATGCTAATACCGAGCTCATTTCCAAAATAATCAAACATCCACATATCGTGATTACCCTTAAACAAAGTGATTTTAACTCCTGAATCGCTTAATTCTGCGAGCTTACCCTGAAACCGGATAAAACCCCGGGGGATAACGGTAGCATATTCAAACCAGAAGTCAAATACGTCTCCAACAAGAAAGATCTCAGCAGCGTCGTTTTTTATAGAATCCAGCCATCTCACAATGCGGTCTTCACGTACGCGGCTGCTAATCATATCGGGAACACCCAGGTGGAAATCAGATGCGAAGTAAATTTTGGTGCCGGGCATGACTTCAAAAGTACATATTTTTTGTTTTATCCGTTAAATCGATGCTCCTGCATCCAGTCCGTGCATGTCCCTATCTGGATAGGAATAGAGGATATAACTCGTTTCTCAAGGTCTTTTGTTATTTTTAAAAAATTAATCCGGTTTGACATGAAATCAATTCTAACTTTCAGCGTACTAAGTGTTGCTTTGATTAGCTCTGATATAGCTTACGCACAACATACAAGTCCGAATCCAAACACAATGAATTACCCCAAAACAAATAAAATTGACGTTTCTGACACTTATTTTGGAACAACTATTAACGATCCGTATCGCTGGCTGGAAGATGACCGGGCGAATGATACTAAAGCATGGGTTGAAGCCCAAAACAGAGTAACCCAGGACTATTTATCCAGGATTCCATTCCGGAATCAGATCAAAAACAGGCTTGAAACCTTATGGAATTATGAGAAATTCACTGCTCCCTTTAAAGAAGGTGCTTATACTTATTTCTATAAAAACGACGGCCTCCAAAATCAATATGTACTTTACAGACAAAAAGAGAAGGGCACTCCTGAGGTTTTCTTAGACCCAAATAAATTTTCTAAAGACGCAACAACATCACTGGCAGGGATTGAATTCACTAAAGACGGAAGCATGGCCGCATATCAGATCTCTGAGGGAGGATCTGATTGGAGGAAGGTGATTATATTAAATACCACCGACATGAAAATTGTTGGAGATACCATGACGGATGTTAAATTTTCCGGACTCTCCTGGAGAGGAAAAGAGGGATTCTATTACAGCAGTTATGATAAACCAAAGCAAGGAAGCCAGCTTTCTGGTCTTACACAATTTCATAAGCTTTATTTTCATCGTATCGGCACTAAACAGTCTGAAGATGTATTGGTGTTTGGAGGTGATAATACTCCAAGACGATACATCGGCGGAAATGTAACAGAGGATGACCGGTTCCTTGTAATAACAGCTGCAAAATCAACTACCGGAAATGAGCTTTACATCCAGGATTTATCTAAACCTGGAAGCCCTATTGTGAATGTGGTCGACAATTTTGAGGGCGAACATTATGTCCTTGATAATGTCGACAGCAAATTGTACATCTTCACAAACCTAAATGCGCCTAATTATAGAGTAATTACCGTTGATGCATCGAATCCATCACCTGCAAACTGGAAAGATCTCATACCGGAAACAACAAATGTCTTAAGTGTAAGCACTGCCGGTGGAAAAATATTTGCTAACTATCTTAAAGATGCAACCTCGCTTGTTATGCAATACGACATGAATGGCAACCTGGAACGCACGGTAACACTTCCCGGAGTAGGTTCGGCCAGTGGATTTAGTGCCAGGAAAGCCGAAAAAGATCTGTACTATACTTTCACTTCCTATATTTATCCGCCAACAATTTTCAAGTATATTATCGCTACAGGGCAGTCACTGGAATACAAAAAATCTGGCGTTTCATTCGATCCCTCTCTTTACGTTTCTAAGCAAGTCTTTTACAACTCAAAAGATGGCACACGCATCCCTATGATCATCACCCACAAGAAAGGCTTAGAACTCAACGGGAAAAACCCCACCGTTTTGTATGGATACGGAGGTTTCAGCGTGAGCCTGACGCCTGCATTCAGCACATCTAACATTGTGCTGTTGGAGCAAGGCGGTGTTTATGCCGTACCCAATCTACGCGGTGGCGGCGAATACGGCGAGAAATGGCATCTTGCAGGGACGAAAATGAATAAACAGAATGTATTTGACGATTTTATCGCTGCAGCGGAATACTTGATAAGCAATAATTACACATCAAAAGAATTCCTTGCTGTATCCGGTGGATCGAATGGCGGTTTACTTGTTGGGGCGGTGATGAGCCAAAGGCCGGAACTCTTCAAAGTTGCATTGCCTGCAGTAGGTGTCCTTGATATGCTTCGTTATAATAAATTTACTGCCGGCGCCGGTTGGGCTTATGATTATGGCACAGCCGAAGAATCCAAAGAAATGTTCGAATACATGCTTAAGTATTCGCCTTATCATGCTTTAAAGCCTGGTGTATCCTACCCGGCAACGCTGATAACTACAGCCGATCATGACGACCGGGTAGTGCCTGCTCATTCATTCAAGTTTGCGGCTCGTTTACAAGAATTCCACAAAGGCGAGAGTCCTGCCCTTATCCGTATAGAAACCAATGCGGGTCATGGAGCTGGAAAACCTACCGCTAAAATTATTGAAGAGCAGGTAGATAAGTGGGCTTTTTTGCTGTACAATATGGGGTTAACCTGGAAGCAATAGGAGGTTAGTTGGTAGAGGTTAGTTGGTAGTTGTTAGCTATTAGCTATTAGCGCATTGCGGTCAGGAATGCCGGAAATCCAGTCTAACAACTAACAACTAACCAACAGAATAATTACCTTAAATTCGCGGAAAATTCCATCCCCGGCTTGCCGATAGATTTGTAGTTGCCCTCTCCATTGAGTATTGAAGCTAAGACAGTCTTATTGTTGATGATTTTTAGTGACTCAGCAATGTCGGCATCGTATTTAAATCCTTGTTCAAGTCTCCCTTTTTCAAAGTAATATCTTGAAACAATTTCAGCCTCAAGAACTTTACGGATCTCCTCTTTAAACTGAACGAGATCATTTTTCTTACTATAGGATACCTTGGATCTTAACGCGTCGTATTCTGCCTTGATTTCAGCCATCTTATTTTCCTTTTCGGCCTCCTCGCGTAATTCGTTCATTATTCTTTCCGTCCTGGTATTGTAGCTTATATCCCGGTTTGAAAGGTACGCTACGAATTTCGCAAACTCAGCGTCCGTAAGTTTAAAATTCTTGGCATCCGGAATGGAAGCACGCTCATTCCTATACTGGGTAGCGTAGTCAAAAATATAGTATTTTGAGGCAAGCGTCTGCGTAATAGGATTGTATTTGACGGGCTTAACATAGACATCCGGATAAATTCCACTGCCATCGTAAACAGATCTTCCTGCCTTAGTCTTATATTCCGTGATCAGCGAGTCAGCTACTTTGACTACGCTGCCTTCACTGTCGCGATGGGTGTAATCAAGAGCCTGAATGCACCTGCCTGAAGGGGTATAATATTTTGCTACAGTAACTTTGACCAGACTGTTGTAGGGAAGATTAAATGTTTGCTGAACGAGCCCTTTTCCGAAACTTCTCTGGCCTATAACCACTGCCCGGTCAAGATCCTGTAATGATCCGGCTACGATCTCGGAAGCAGATGCGGCACGATTGTTCACCAGGACGACCAGGGGAAGGTTTGGTTCTTCGGGACTGTTAAATGTATTATAGGTAATTGATTTCTCCCGGTTTCTTCCTTTTTGAATAACAACTGTAACACCTTTTTCTACAAATAGGTTAACGATTTTAACAGCTTCCTGAAGGATACCTCCCCCGTTGTATCTCAAATCCAGTACGAGGCCTTTTAAATCATTCTTTTTAAGGTCAGCAAGTGCATTCTTCACTTCCTGTCCGGAATTCTCCAGAAATTTATCAAGCTTTATATATCCGATCTTGCCTTCCAGCATCCCATAATAAGGTACGTTCTCCTGCCTGATCTCCTCTCTCTGTAGATTAATTTCCATCAGTTTTGCACTACCCGGTCTTGATATCAATAGCTTTACGGGCGTGCCTTTAGAACCCTTAAGGATAGAACTAACCTGCTCATTAGCTTTACCTTTCAAAGAAATTCCATTAATCTCCAATATTTCATCACCGGCGCGAACGTCCGCTTTTTGAGCCGGAAAACCTTCATAGGGTTCAGCTACTATTACCTTTCCATCGCGGTTAGAAATGGTTGCACCAATGCCACCGTATTGAGTACTTACATATTTTAATTTATAGTCTTCAATGTCCGACTCCGGAATATATTCGGTATAGGGATCCAAATCCTCAAGCATGGCATCAATGCCGGTCTTCATCATCTTGGATGAATTGACATTGTCAACATAATTAATACTAAGGTTTTTATATACTGAAGCGAAGATATCCAGATTCTTAGATACCTGAAAAAGATCCTCAACAAAGGAAAAGGAGAACAGCGAAATAGCTAATGAACCAATCAGGATTTTCCTCTTCAGGGCCGATCTGTTCGGCTTAGAGTCTTGGGGATTCTTCATACAATTCAATTATGTACTTAAAAGTACGAAAAACCTATACTAATAGTATATGCTGGGAGTAGAAAATCTTAATTAAGGTGTTTGTAATAAAGGAATTACAACCTGTTAGTGTCCAGATGAACCATGCCCTTCTTCAAAGTAAAAACAACATATTCCCGGTTACGTTTAATACGGGTCATTAAACGTGTGATCAGTTCTTCTTCTTGTCCTTCCTGGTATGCGAGGTCCTCCTCACTCAGGTGATTGTATTTACGTTTAACTTTTAATTTTAAACGTTCCCAATCTGAATTACTGATACTGATCTCTGCCATGGCTTGAATTTCCACAAAATTAAGTTTTATCACGACAATTGCCAATATGATTTGAATTTTGACAAGTCATGCAACTTTTTCCCAAAAAAAACGTCTTATAGAGTAACACTAAATCTTTTAAACATTAGAAAATTGATTATGAAGAAAATTATTATTATGACCTGCATAATGCTAAGCGCCGGCGTGGCCGCGATGGCACAGTTACCTAACTTTGCTTTAGGTATTAAGGGCGGAGCAAACTATTCAAAGCTGAAGACCGAAAATGATCTAACTGATGAGAACAGTATCGTTGGATATCATGTCGGAATTTTCACCCGTCTCGGCGCGGCCGGACTTTACCTTCAGCCGGAGTTATATCTTGGAAGCAAAGGCAACAAATTCATAAAAGTAGAAGACACCAGCGGAAATGAAGTCGAAGCCAGCGGTAAGGTTAGGTTTACTACACTTGATCTGCCATTACTTATAGGCACCAAGATCGGCCCCAGCAAATTAAATTTACGTTTCATGGCCGGCCCGGTAGCTTCGTTTGTAATTAATGAGAATACAACCTTTGATAGCGCTTATCAAAATATCAGCGATTTCGATAATTACAAAAAACAGAACTGGGCATATCAGGCCGGTGCCGGAGTGGATGTTGGAAATCTTACTGTCGACCTGCGATATGAAGGCGGCTTAAGCAATATGAGCCGCAGCGATGAGTACAACCAAAAGCAGAACTTATTTCATTTGAGTTTGGGGATTAAATTGTTGTAAGAGTTGCCAGTTACCAGGCTAAACGCCTATCAGTAACCAGTTGCCAGTTGCCAGTTACCAGGCTAAACGCCTAGCCCTTCGATGACAAATATGGTTAACCATGCGGTTAGTCCGCCCAGCCTGGCAACAGGTAACGGGCAGCGGGCAACTGGCAACTAATTTTACAGATCCAGCTTGAAAGGAAGGCTTTCGTTCCCCGTACGATCCACTGCTTTAACCATTATCCCGTTTAAAGGCAGATTGGTAGAAGCGATATTTCCGGATACTTTTTGCGCTGCTGTAGGTGGCACCAATAAATTTCGCTGCAATGTCAGGCTGCGGTCTGCAGCGTTTAACACGCGATAATCCCAGTTATTCCCATATTTATATTGAACAACCCAGCGGAACACATCTTTCTCATCGGGATGATTCCAGCTGATGTTCACACTTTCACCCATAAGGGAGGTTTTTGCCACGGGTGCTTCCGGGGCCTTATTATCCAGCCAGGGAGTAGATGGAACCAGTGCTGGCTTATTATAGGGCCCATCCAAAAGCGCTTTCGAAAGACTATCGTTTTTCACCAGGGCTGTGATACTCCAATGCACGGTGCCCATGCTCTTCGGCAGCATTCCCCTGGAGATCATGATCTGATTAACCGTTTCATCATTATTCTTTTCTCCTCCTCCTTTATATACACTTATTCCTGGCCAAAGATGCCTGTTCATCAGATTTTCAGATGCCCACCATCCCAGCAATACCGGGAAGCTCTGCGGAATCCGGTTTACATCCCAGTACAACTGTGGCGTAAAATAATCTATCCATCCTTTATTTAACCAGAGACGTGCATCGGCATATAGCTGATCATACTGGTCAAATCCTGCAATAGACTCAGGGTAACCCGGCCTCCAGATCCCGAAAGGGCTTAATCCAAATTTCACATAATTCTTTTCGGCCTTGATCTCCTTGTATAAACGCTGTATTAATGTGTTAACGCTTTCACGCCGCCAGTCGCCGCGGGAAAGCCTGCCCCCTTTATTCTGGTAAGCTTTCCAGCTCTGATCATCCGGAAAATCCTCATTTTTGTTATAAGAAGGATACGGATAAAAATAGTCATCAAAATGTACTCCATCTATATCATACCGTTTTACTATATCCATAACTACAGAAACCGTGTGATCCTGAGTTTCCTTTTTAGCCGGGTCCATCCACCAGTAACCTTCTTTTAGAAATACTGACAGCTCAGGACGGGTTTTCACAAACGATTTCTCAGAAAGTGCACCTCCTGATACATGGTGAGAACGATACGGATTAAGCCACACATGCAACTCAATCCCCCGCTCATGAGCAGCTTTAGTCCAAAATTCTAAAGGATCATAATAAGGATCCGGAGCTTTTCCAATTTCACCCGTCAGGAAGTAAGACCACGGTTCAAGATCGCTTTTGTACAGTGCGTCTGCCTGTGGACGGACCTGGAATATAACTGCATTGAAATTATGCTTCTTTAAATAATCAAGCAATACAAGGGCCTCCTGCTGCTGCTGTTCAGTACTAAGACCTGGCTTGCTCGGCCAGCTGCTGTTTCCCACCGTTGCCACCCAGGCAGCGCGAAATTCCGAGGGAATCTTTGGACCATCCTGTAAAGATGTGACAATGTTGACAGGCTTTACAGGTTTCACGGATGTACAGGCCGTCAATAGAAATGCGAGGCCCGTAATAATAGAGAGTAAGTTTTTGATCATATATGCAATATTTAATACAATTATCTTTTTTCCGACATCCATTCGGCTAATGCAGTCTTAATCGCGACTCCAAGTTTCTTCTGATTTGCCGGGTTTTCGAGAAATTCTTTACTCACCCCATTATCTCCCACCTCCAGCAGCACTCTGTAGGGCGCTTTGTTTACATTCTCGTCAAGGCTATAAAAAGCCAGCTTACCGCTTGTCTTGCATTTATAATCGTTTCTGCCAGTTGAACTGTCCAAAAGTACACCTCTGTCTTCCAACCCGGTTGCAGCGCTAATGGCCTTAACCAAACGACTTGCAAGAGCCCGGTTTTCTGCTTCGAATTTATCTCCTTCGTGTATAAATCCCCAAATGGCATGACGCTTTGTGCCTCCATTATTATGAACTGAAATAAAAACCTGCGGCTGCATCCTGTTCGATTTCTGCAGTTCCCAGGCATATCCTGATAACTGGCCGTTTATTACAGCTGACGTTTGTTCAATTATGGTATTGCTGCCCACATCCGCATGGTGAAGTTTTTTCTTTCCCAGACTCCAGACCTTGTACTCTTTCATTCGGGGTTCGGCGGCCATGGCTGCTTCAACTATTCCATTACATACCGCCGCTTCGCTGAAATCGACGCCCGTATTAGTTTGATGAGAAGGTTGCCAGATTACTACAGGACGCTGTTCAACAGGAATTGATTCCAATTTTTCTGAAATGGTTCTGTCAGTAAGAATTTCCTTTTTTAAACCCACGAACGAGGCTGACAGAAAAATCACTGGTAAGAATAGAATGAGGTATTTTTTCATGTTAAGGACTTATTAGTTGTAGGCTCTGCCTAACGTATCATTAGCTGCTTTAAGTAAAGAATTACTGCCATTAGTATCAAAGTAGAATTCCCAGAATAATAATTATTGACTCTGGGATTGGAGCAGAGTTTTTTTTACAACCATAGACCAAGGTAATGACTAAGAAAAGGAATAATTATTTTCTTCATGAAGTGGATTGCTATAAATATTCATCATAATCACTATATATAAATAATTTTAATTTCATTTTTGAATGTCCTACACCGGTTGAGAGACAAAAAACCCCCGCTTAAAAGTAAGCGAGGGCCGTATTAATTTTGAACCTAAGACATTTGTCAGAAATAGATTGTGGCAGCATGGGCATTGACACCACTTATTGTACCCGCAACTCCTCTAAGAACTAAGGTATAGGCTCTGCCTTTTGATAAGTTGAGTTTTAAAGTAAGAGGTATTATAGCACCTGTCGTACTATCCTTTAAAATATAGGTGCTTTCTTTACCCGGATTTGGTATTGAAACAAAATCAGTTGATTTTAAATATTCGACACCTGAAAACAATTTTTCTCCGGTATTTAAACTTACATCCACTTTCGCTCTTTTAACCTGTAGATTAACTAAACGTAAAAATACCTTACTTGTGTCAGTAGCGGGACTCTTGTCCTCAATTACAAGTAAGTTCTGCTTCTTATTTACTAAATCGTATTGATCAACTGCAAAAACCGAATAGTATTTTCCTGCAGCTAAATTGACTGTACTTTCACTCGTTACAACACCTGGGTTTACAGTTGAAGATCCCGCGATCTTGGTTAAAATTTTGCTGGAAGTGCCACTTGATTGAGAATAACCTAATGAAGGATATATTGCTGCATAAGCAATTCCCGTCTCCGTACCAGAAACCGTGTAAGTACCAGTCATTTTTATATTATCCATATAAAAATTGATAATGGGCGAGTCCGGACTGGCGTTAAAGAATTTAACGAAAGGTTTGTTTGAATCAACAGCTAAAGTAGCCGTCGCCTCTAAACTCGTATCCTTTTCGCACGCACTTAACACACAAAGAAGGCATAGTGTTAATATATTTAATATTTTCATCTTCATAATATACTTAATTAAGGTTGAGAGAACCACATTTTAACTGTATGGAAATCTGATTTATCGCCGCCAATTTTAGCTAAAGCATCCATGTTCCAAACGTACTCAGAATTAAATCGAGGCCTTACGCGTTGTATTGGCTTATTATTATTGTCGACCCAAAAAGGAGTTGGATAAGCAAAGACACCGAGGTATGGATTATTTCCTTTTACGTCTCCTTCAATATAATTAAACCGCCTCAAGTCCGACCAGGTCTCTACGAAACCATGTCCCCACAAGGCAATAAATTTTTGATGCATTATCATTTCTAATGTCAGAGCTGCACCTGTTGAAGGTATAGCTGCACTTGCCAGATAAGCTGCTTTTTCTACTCCGGAAATAGGTGTAATTCCAGAAGTGACATTGCTGTTAACAAAATCAATATGAGCAGACACACCATTCTTGTAAGCGGTCAATGCACCGTTCTTATCCCCTTTCCTAAAAAGAGCTTCCGCTTTAATGAATTGAATTTCAGAGTATGTCATTACCGGAAATCCAGCATTATCCCTAAAAATATATTTTCCTTTTCCCGGCCCCGGGTTTACAATTCCTTCTCCCCAAACATTAGGTATACGGGTCAGCACATTTAGTCTGTTAGGATCGCCTTTTGCAGGCCCAACACCTCGAATTTCACCATCGCCTGAAACAGCAAGCATACGAGAAGCTCGGGGATCATTAACTCCCAAAAATACAGTACCATCCATAAGTGTAACGATCAATGATGATTGTCTATATCCCGCTAAATTATCACGTATTGGTCCAAAGAAATTACCATCGCTTGTGTTCAAACCACCATTTGGAATAATAAAATTATCTGCGTTAGATTGAAGTGCCTTATCAGCAAACTCAATTACCTTATCGGGGTTATAGGACGATTTATTAGATAAATTGTGAAGGTTGCGAGCCAACAATCCGTAAGAAAATTTAATCCACTTAGACGCGTCCCCTTTATAAACGATGTCTCCAACAGCTAACTTTGAGGCACTGCCATTTCCACCGGTTTTACCTAAATCAGTAATAGCCTCATTTGCTAATCTTACCACCTCTGCGTAAATCTCAGGTTGAGTATCATAATCGAACACATATCTGGTATCGTCGAAAGCCTGCTTTAAAATCGCTTCGCCATGGTAGTCAGTAGTAGTTTGCCAGCT
Organism: Bacteroidota bacterium; assembly: GCA_040385405.1. Lineage (GTDB taxonomy): Bacteria > Bacteroidota > Bacteroidia > Sphingobacteriales > Sphingobacteriaceae > Daejeonella. The sequence goes on from JAZKHM010000303.1 coordinate 12,159, forward strand.
CCACGCTCTGATAGCCTTAGCCACACCAGCATAATTAAACTGTTTGGTTTCATTAGCGTCTGCAATAATCAAGTCAATATTCTTGCCGATGCCGTAATAATGACTCCGCCAGATTTCACCCTGAGCATCACTATTCGGTAACCACCCATGTTGCTCCCATCGGTCGTTAGGAGTTGATAGCCCCCAATTTTGAATATACCGACCTAGATATCTTGCATCAAATTGAACTCCTCTTTCCATTTGAGAAAATATAGGAGGAAGTAATATTTGAGCCTCACCAACTTGAGGGTTACTTGGATCAGTATTTATATCCAGATATTTTTCACAACTCGTCAAGGAGAAAATTGCTCCTATTAATAATACTATTATTTTCGTTTTCATCTAATATCTTCTATTTGTTAAAATCCTAATTTTAGTCCGAAATTTATACCCCTTGGCAAAGCAAGGGAACCATAATCTATTCCACTGCCACCAAAACCGCCGGCAGAAGCATTTAATCCACTAACTGTTGGATCCGCACCTTTGTAGTTCGTGAATAAAAACACGTCTGTTCCAGTTACAAATACATTAGCCCGGCTTATAAATTTAGTCCTTGACAGAAGCTGGCTTGGCAGATTATAACTCAATGTTATGTCTTTTAATCTGACCCAGTTTACGTCCTTCTCAATAAAATCTTCTTCACTATAAGATGAAGAATAATAGGCATTTTGAAGGTAAGGAGTTACTACAATATTGTTCGGAGTTGGGTTACTTGAGTTCTCCAGACCATCTCTTAAAATTCCGTTAAGTACCCGGGGAGTTTCTCTGTCTAAAGTTAGCTTAGAAAGTCCGTTTACGTAAAGATATAATTCGTTACCATTGAAAATATCGCCCCCTTTCCTCATATCTAAAAGAAAAGAAAGGTTTAAGTTCTTATAGGTAAAGCTATTGGATAAACCCACATTTAAATCGGGTGCCCGATCAGCAATTTGCCTGTAGTTACCATCCCGAATAGGTAAACCTGTTGATGGATTTATCAATAGCTGCCCTTTTTCGTTTTTAAGGAAACTATTTGCTCCCAAAGAGGTTATGGAGCTCCCTTTGGTATATTGTGCTCTTACACCTGCATAAAGCCAGGTGTCAGAAAGATAGAATGTTGGCAATTCTGCTGGCATTTCAAGGATCTTTCCTCGGTTACGAGAAAAGTTTGACACAATATCCCAGGCAAAGTCCTTGCTTTGAACAGGTGTTCCTTTCAATTGCAGTTCAAAACCCCGATTTCTAACTACACCTCCGTTTATGTACTTCAAAACGAATCCCGTTCCATAACTTAAGCGCGGTGCAGTAATTTGTTTATCCGAAGTACTTTGATAAAATGTAAAGTCCAAACCCATTCTATCTTTAAAGAAGTTCAACTCCGTACCTACTTCTACAGCTTCTGTAAATTCAGCTTGCAAGGCTGCATTTCCTCCAAAAAATCCAAGAGCGAAACCGCCTCCCGTAGTCCCCTGAGGAACTAGTGTTGAACTTGTAATATAAGGTGTTCGGGCATCTTTACCGGTTAATCCCCATGAAGCTCTGAATTTTCCTAAAGAAAGCACTTCCGAATCTTTAAAAGGCTTCAATTCTGAAAACACAAAACTCAAGGATGAAGCTGGATAAAAAAAGTATCTGTTTTCTGCCGGCAAGGTAGAAGAACCATCCATACGTCCTGTTAAGGTCAGATATAGGAAGCGGTCGTATGCTAATTCAGCGTTCCCAAACCATCCTACTCTTCTTTTAAGTGGATTACTGTTTTTAAACCTCTGAGTCGTAGGATCTGTATTGTTCAGACTATTAAAATCAGCCTTATAAAATTTCTCACCACGTACAGCATTTGTTTCATACCGGCTATCGTCTATTGAGTAACCCAGGCGTAAGACCGGGCTGAATTTCCCAAAATCCTTCTTAAGCGTGGTAATAAAGTTACCGTTCAACAACTGGCTATTTTCAGTGAAGTTTTCAATCAGACCGTTGCTGGCTGTTCCAAAACGAGATTGCGGATGATAAAGAGAATTTCCTATTGTGGAGTAAATATCGCTTCCCATACGAGCAACAAAACCTAACCATGGGAGTGGGTCATATGAGATACTGAAATTTCCCAAAAAGCGGTTAGTCTTGTCATTATTCGGATTCTTTTCTACTCCCCAATAAGGATTGTCGATTTCAAATGTATTTGTCGGATCAATTTTCCTCCTGTTCCCATCAGGTGTCAGATAAACACTCATATCATCATTTGAAGGCCATGTCAACGTACTTTGCATTGGGCTACCAGCACCTTTGTATGTTTTGTCAATTCTTGAATTAATAAGATTGAGCGATGATGTAATACTTATTTTCGAGCCTATTTTTGAAGTACCGCTTACTCGAAAATTCAATCTCTGAAATCCTGTACCTGGCATGACACCCGTTTGATCATCAATAGCACCTGAAGCTCTTATAGAAAGATTTTGCGTGCCTCCTTCAAATGTTAAATTATGCTTTTGGGTAAATCCTGTCTGAAAAAAGTTCCCTATATTATCAAAAAGAGCAGCTTGGGTTCCAAATTTAGGGCCAAAAAAGCTGCGTGTTTCGGGATCGTCAACTCCAGAAAAACCTGGCCCATAAGTTTGCTGAATTTCGGGAAATCGATAAACTGATTCTACACGGAAAGAATTGTTATAGGTAGCAAGTCCTCTTCCTGAAGCTGCTCTCTTAGTTGTTATTACGATTGCACCTGAAGATCCATCAGTTCCGTACAAAGCCGCAGCTTCAGGGCCTTTGAGTATAGTTACGGATTGGATATCTTCTGGATTTATATCCATTGCTCTATTACTATAATCGTTATCTCTGTTAGGTCTGTCAGATACCAGAGATCCTTGACTGAAAGTCCGATTTGAAATCGGCAATCCGTCTACGACAAATAATGGTTGATTATCACCGTCCAATGAAACGGGACCCCTTAAGATAATCTGTGAAGATGCACCCGGTTGACCGGTAGATGGAGTGATAGTAGCACCGGCTACCCGACCCTGAAGAGAGTTTATGAAATTTTCCCTCTGGGTCTGAGCTATTTCTGCTCCCTGTATAGTTTGGGTTGCATATCCGATAGCCTTCTTCTCACGGGTTATTCCAAAAGCAGTTACTACAACTTCATTTAAAGATTTAGAGTCCGGATTAAGCGTTATATTAATCACATTTCCAGAACCTACGGTCTGCTCTTTACTGGTCATACCAATAAAAGAGAATACTAAAACTTGTCCTGGACTAACCCTGATCGAATAGTTACCATCAGTGTTCGTAGAAACCCCGGTTGTTGATCCCTTGATTTTCACCGATACTCCGGGAAGCGAGACGTTACTGTTATCAATAACCTTTCCTGTAACAGTCTTATCCTGCGATACAGCGGCGGTTACAAATAAAAATACACCCAACAACATAAGTAATGCTTTTTTCATACTTGTTTAATTAAGTTTTCTATTAATTTAATTGCATACCACACTTTGTCATGGCGTGGAAATTTTTAATAAAGTTTGCATTAATTGCAGATATACGCAATAAAAAAGGTTAAAAAATCAATTTATCTGCATATTTTTTTTTAACTGTGTAAGAAAATCACTGTGTAAATATTACACTACTATTTACGTAAATCCTCTATTATGCCTTTTTATTTGGGTTTTTATAACAATTATTGAATCTATAACAATGAGCTTAGTGTAAAAATATATCAAACTATGATCCTGCATAAAATTGCATATCGCTCTGAAAAAAGTAGTTTGGATTGAATTTCTCTAGATAGATTCAAGGTTATTTTTTTAATGAAATTTTGCATTCCCGAAAAAAACCGCAACTTTATGAGGCTAGACTTTACTGATAAATGAAGACAATTACCACAGGCATGTTAAAAAAAGAACGGCATGCCTTTATAATTCGCCAGATCAATTTGC
>JAZKHM010000304.1:0-1270 GCA_040385405.1 Bacteroidota bacterium
GCAAAATGTTTGGCGACACTCTTAAAGGATCTTTTAATTTTAAAATCAATAAAGCCGATCCGCCATTTCGTAACCCGGTAGCTTTCTTAAAAAAAGATAATAACCTGACATTGGGAGTAGGGCAGTTTATTACGGTTATGGGTACAGCTCAGTTTGACGACCGGGTGCCGATTGATTATGAAAAGGGGAGATTTGTATTTGAGGAAACACAATGTAATTGATTAAAAAAGTTGACAGTTGACAGTCGACAGATGAAAGGTGCCAGTTCTGATGATCGTAAATATTTTTAATTGTAATACATGTAGCGGTTTGCAGTTTCTCCTCGTATAACCAGAAAACCTTACCACCAAAGCCATGAAAAACAACCTGATCTTTTTCCTTTCGATCCTTATGATAAGCAGTTGTGATAACTCAGATGTTGAGAGACCTGAGTGCGCAGCTGTACAATGTGAGTTTGTGTCTACTCCTGTCAAAATTAGATATGTCAATAAAGCCACAAACAGCCCACTGCTGGCACCGGGTTCGCAATATACTCTTGCCGATTTGAAAGTAATCGGAAAAGCTAATTCTAATTATAAACCAGAGGTCAAGATTGATTCAGGCGACCCTTCTGTTATCATAGTCAGACCGGTTTTTGGCGGGGAAGTTTTAACACTTGGAAATTATAGCGCTGACAATATCAGCATGCAAACAAAGGCAAGGAACAAGGAATGCTGTTCTCCCATGGATGTAATTTCGTTAATAATTAATGGCGAGGTAATTTGTGCACCCTGTAATGATTTGGATAAAACGATTGCGGTGATTAAGAAGTAAAAGGCCCGCGCTTCGTTTGCTGATTTAAAAACACACGGCGAAATAGGGCAAGCCGTAGGTTTTAAAATCGTTTTATATTCCGTGCTTTTTCACAATTTTTCACAAATTACATTTAACATAAGGTACTTGTACGTTAACTTAGCCCCCGCTTCTCCGGGACAGGGGATGGGCAATATTTGCAGTATCAGGACGTCGTAAAATCAGCGGATGGCATGAATAACGGCTCCTTAATTAAAAAATACATGGATATAGAGGTCAGGAAATTAGAATTAACAGATTATCAAAGTCTGAAAGAATCGATGATACAGGCTTATGATAACTGGCAAACAGCTTATTGGAAGGAACATCATATAAAAAAGCTGATAGAAATTTTTCCTGAAGGCCAGCTATGCGTAACTGTTGACGGTAAAGTTGCCGGCTGTGCACTGTCGCTTATCGTGGATTATGAATTATTTGG
>JAZKHM010000305.1:0-3587 GCA_040385405.1 Bacteroidota bacterium
TTACGAAAATATAATTTTGCTACGCGCAATTATATTTTCTCTCGGCACACCAAGATCTGACCCGGATGTTGATAAATTGTTAGGCCACACCTAGTCGCCAGCTAAAGACCACGAACGCGGCATGCGACTAGCAATAGACCGAAGCCGATAATCCAGGACCAGGTTGCAAGTGGGTATGGAATTCTAACGAGGCCAAAGTGAGCCACAAGTGCGATGATAAATAGGACGAGGGATATAACCCAAACTGCCATGGTTGGAGCCTTACCGGAGTTGCGCATTGTATTTCCTTTGGAGGCTGAGGAAGGGACATTGAGTCGTTAGCAAATGCAACAGCCTAACGGTGTATTAGAAGGTGAACTATATATCCCGCACAACTTAATTCATAGCGAAGAAGCACCCTTCTTTTCATGATGCACGCTGGCAGTCAAAACACCTTGCAATACCCAGGTGGCTCAGCGGCAAAAAATAGTTATTTGTTAAATATTTTTGATGTCATTATAAAGGCCCTTGCTTTTGGCCAACTCAACTACCCGTGCTACATTTTCAGATTTAATATTAAAATCGCCCGACGAAGATTTCCAGGTTAGCTTTGTGCCGTCACACAACGTAAAAACTATTCGATGCCTCCTTGCACCTAGCATCCACGTAAATCCATAAAACAAAGCAAGGCCAAACATGCCAATGTATATTCTTGTTCCCGGCTCAAAATCCGACCAATAGATGTAGATACAATAGAAAATGAATAGCATTAGAAAAACAAGTAAAGTACCCAGAATGACTTTAATTAAAGGTTTTTCATCCATTACGATTATGGAGCTACAATCATCCAAGCTATATTCAAGCATTTCACTGCCAGCTCCAGAAAAAAATTTTCTTTTCAGAAAAAATATTCTCTCAGTTGTAACACCCAAAACTTCATTTAAATGATGCTTGTATTCTTGAGGTGTAACTAAAGTGGTAACAGACTTTTCAAATTTTTCTTGCATTTCGTATCCTATTAAAGAGTTTAGTGCAGAACGTCAACTATATAACTCACAAAATTTAATTCATAGAGAGGAAGTGGCTTCTTTTTATAGGTAGGATTAAGAATTTTTTATAAATTATTTTTTGATTCTGATTTTTGTTTTATATCTTGTTTTATTTTCTCATTTAAGTCTGAGAAATTTCTTACAAGTTGATCGCAAGCTTCTTTTGATGCACCACATTTAACATCCATTTTTATACTAATACCCTCAGCGGTCTCTAGAATAGTACGCTTTATCACGGCTGGAAATGATGGATCTGTTGCCGGTGGGAATGACCAAATAGTACTTGCACTCTTGTCATAAGCGACAACCCAACCGTTTTCTTCCTTCCGAAATGTAACGTCTTGTTTTTTACTTAGCGCTTCATAAGCTGCCTTTGGAGAGGCGTACTCGATTGTAGAAGTTGGCGACTCGGCAAGTGGAGTTGCGGAATAAATAGTGGAACTCAAAAAAAGCAATATAAAAATGCTGAAGAAAACCTTCATATCTCAATCCTGATTGGTTATAGCAGTTTATTAACAGAGCCAACTATATATCCCGCGCAATTTAATTCCCAGCAAAGAAGCACGCTTCTTTTCATATACATTAAAGACAAAAAGACCTGATCCTGAAATTCCTTCGGCTTGTTAGCTGCCTACTTTTGAGCAACCAAAAAGCAATAGTCACCTTTACCTTCCTCATATTTTTTAATGATGCTATTAATGTTTCCTGATTCTATATCAGCTGCAAGCAATGACAAGCCTGACTCTAATTCTGCGCTAGGACAAAAATTTCTAAATGAAGATATGCCGGCCCGGACAGATTCAGATAAATACATTTCTGGCCGCTGTTTTCCACTATAAAGAAAAAGATCTTTAAGTTCGTTTGAAACAGCAAAAGGCCTATTTTCTACTAACTTTAGACTTGCATTACACAATGCTGATTCAATTTTACTAATTGATGGCATTTGCTTGATTGAGCATTCAAGCATTTTGGGAAAGTAATGATTTAGCCAATACGTTTCCATTTGCTCGGGTGTGGAAGTGAAAATAACAAACTTGCCTTTGGGAACCAGAAGTCTGGATATTTCTTTGAATGCTGCGTTTAAATTTAGAAAGTGATGAATTGCCAATGTACAAAGTATAGAATCAAACGAAGCTGATCTGTAAGAGGTGTTTATAACATCAAAGACACCCCATTCTATACTCGAGCTTTTTTCTTTTGCCTTCTCGATCATAAGCTTAGATTGATCAAAAGCTTTCCATGTTCCGCATATTTGTGAAAGTTGATGAGTGTAATTTCCAGTTCCACAACCGACATCAAGATAAAAACCATTTTCATTTAAAGAAATCAGGTTTGCCAATGTATGTAGTATTTCAGGATCTGCCCGACGTGTTGTGTCGTATCCTTTTCCAATTTTATTGTAAATTGCGGTCATAGTTTCCTTCAGCTAACGACAAGCGCAGGGCCCAGCACACGTGCGTGCGAACATAGCGTGACTTGTATGCCCTTACTAAATTTAACGTCGGGCTCAACGACTGAGCGCCCCGGTAATTCTTAAATTGTGGCTTGGTGGAATAGTTTTGCGCAATAAAAACACAAAACTACAACTCAAAAGCTTCCAGCGCACAAAGTGCGTGATGCTTTAGCGAGTGTCACCTGCTTTTTATCACCTGAATACTTCCATATGTAAGAAAATTTTCTTTTGTTTCAGTTTTAATTATTTCAGACTCTGCGCCGCAGACAATACATGAATATGTTGGAATAGTAGGTTTATAATTTTTCATGAATTGTTGAAATGAAAAGCCCTTAGCAGACGAGGCCACTTCGTTAAATGAAACACGAGCAACTCGGTAATCTGAACCAATTCTAAGCTCTAATTCTTCGATGGACTCATTAAGCCTTTGCATAGTAAGCGCGATGCGATTTTTCGGAGCCGAAAGTGCTACGCACCCATTTGTAACTGTATCTGTGTCTGCAACAAATATGAACACAGGAAATGATGTTCCGCATTTTCTGCACTTAACAATATTTACCTCACCGTCCTGGTACATTACCTACCTCTACAGCAAACAGTTTAATAACAACGCCAACTATATATCCCGCACAACTTAATTCCTAGCAAATTCTGACCTTATGGAAGTGGGTTTAACAAATCCCAAACACTGAGGTTTTACTATGGATAACATTTCCTCTCCTACATACGCTACGCTAAATAAAATCAACACCCGTCCCACTGTTATTGTTCTTAATGCCTTTCAGCACACGCAGTATCAAGCAGACTCTATTGAAATTCATTCACCCGACGGCGAGCATTTGGAAACCTTCGGCGAAAATATCCAAAGGGAACAAGCTGAAGATCTTGCGTACCAATTGCAAAACCAAATTTGTTTGCTGGAGTGTTTGCTGCTAAATATTTACGACAATATTGAATTGCCGGTAAAAGCAGTTTCAGGATTAGTCGATGTGTTTTATCGAATGCAGGATTTTTGTATTACGCAGATTAAATAAAAATAAAGCGGCCTATTGGCCACTGCTGTCCCACAGTTAAACTTCACAAAGCGAGCCTCATTTGAGGTTCGC
>JAZKHM010000306.1:0-4142 GCA_040385405.1 Bacteroidota bacterium
CGTGCGGTGATCAATCTTCGTAAGGTTTGCATCATGGCGGCTGAGCGCGGACTCGAGATTGGCCTTGAACCGCTTAACAGGTTTGAATCAGACCTGGTTAATACGGCTAAAGATGTGATGCGGCTGATAGACGATATTAATCATCCTGCAGCTAAAGTTTCCTTAGATGGATTCCACATGAATATCGAAGAACCGGATATTGAAGACGCAATACTGCTGGCCGGGAATAAGCTGATCCACCTTCAGGTTTCAGAAAATTACCGGGGGACACCCGGAACGGGCCAGACCCGGTGGGATGCTTATTTCAGGGGATTAAGTGCGATCAGGTATCAGGGTGCTGTATCAATAGAGAGCTTTACACCCGAAGTACAGGAACTTGCGGGCGCCGTTTGTATATGGCATCCTCTCGCTGCAAGCCAGGATAGCTTTGCAGGAGAAGGACTGCAATTCCTGAAAAGATGGGCCTCCGGTGAGGATATAAAAAAAACCAGCGAATTACTACGAATGCAAGTGCTTTAAATTAGATGTTCATGAGTCAGAAAAAGATCAATATTGCTATTATAGGTTTAGGATTTGGAGCTGAGTTTATTCCAATTTATCAGAAACATCCTTTGGGGAATATGTATGCGATTTGTCAGAGGAGCGCTGACAAATTGAATGAAATAGGGGATGCATTTGGTATTGAAAAGAGATATACCGACTATGCGGAGCTTCTTAAAGATCCGCTAATAGACGCAGTACATATAAATACACCGATAAATAATCATGCAGAGCTTTCCCTCGCAGCACTAAGAGCGGGCAAACATGTAGCCTGTACCGTACCAATGGCAACAACCATAGAAGAGTGCAGGCAAATTGTTGAAACCGTTAGAGAAACAGGACTCACGTATATGATGATGGAAACCGTAATCTATAGCCGTGAGTTCTTATTTGTAAAAGAACTTTATGAATCAGGTGAACTGGGAAAGATACAGTTTCTGCGCGCTTCTCATCAGCAGGAGATGGCCGGTTGGCCAGGTTACTGGGAAGGCTTGCCTCCCATGCATTATGCAACACATTGCGTAGGGCCTGTACTGGCGCTTCCTAAAGCACAGGCCGAATATGTTTCATGTTTTGGCTCCGGCACAATTGATGCAGATCTTATTTCTAAATACAACTCCCCTTTTGCGATAGAAACCTGCCATATTAAATTTAAAGACTCCGACCTTTCTGCTGAGGTCACCAGATCATTATTTAATACAGCCCGTCAGTACCGCGAAAGTTTTGATGTTTATGGTTCGAAGAAATCATTTGAATGGACTCTTATTGAACATGAAGATAGCGTTATTCACACAGGAGAATCCCCATTAAAGGTAAAAATCCCTGATTACGCGCATTTATTGCCGGAAGAAATCCGGCATTTTACAACTGCCGGTGTTTATGATACAGACAACAATCAGCATCTCTCATTTATTCAAGGCTCAGGGCACGGTGGATCTCATCCGCATCTTGTAAATGAATTCCTGAACGCCCTTGTTGAAGGCCGGCAACCATACCCTAATGCTGTTGCATCAGCTAATATAGTATGTGTGGGTATATTGGCTCACGAATCCGCTTTGAAGGGGGGAGAAATAATGCGCCTCCCTGAGTTTACTTTATCGGATATCAGCTGATTTAATCATGAGACACCCTTTACCGTTTCACCCTCCCCACCCCAAACTGATCCCCAGCACGTATGGCCTTCCCATTCTCAAAATCAATTTCCAGCATCTTTTCGCTGGCCACGCTGTTATTGTATTCATCCTGCAGTGTTAAAAGGATCTTTCGTGTTTTTACATCAATGACCTCACCGCTTGATGGATAGGCATATTTTCCGTCTAAACTGAAAGTTATCCAGCCAGGCATATCCTGAAGCGGGATGGTTGTTAATTGCTGGAAGGGGGCGACAGCGCTGAACACATGCATCCGCATATTAAATCCGTCGCACAGCCAAATTTCTTTTTCGTCGGTTGTCAGGCCTATGCCATGGGATGGATTACCATGCCGTCTGACCGGCCCTTTATTCCACCCCTCTACTTCCACACGGGCGATTTTCTTACCTGTAGCCAGATCTCCCACTTCGAAACCGAGCAATTCATTGATGTTTACAAATACAAGACTTTCAGAACCGTTGATAGTGAAGGGGCGGATTTCTGAGCCAAAGGGCCCGACCTGTTTCGTAACCGTATGATTTTTTGTTTCAGCAACATTCAGTAATGGTGATTTTAGCCCGGCTAAATAAACATGATTCCCAGAAGGGCCATATATGGTATTATGCGCTCCTGAATTAGTGACGATTTTTTTGATGATTTCCCCGGTTTGTGCGTCCATTACATTCCAGAATTCCTTTTCCAGTGAGGGGAGATAAATGGTTTTTCCATCGGGCGAAACTGACAGGCGGTCGGCTCCGCCCTCTATGGGTTTTTCCCACAAAACTTTCTCTGTGCCCAGATCAATGCGCTGAAGGGATTCCAGTGTGCTTATATAAATACTGTTCAGCGAAAGACTAACAGCTACCCCCTTAACATTCGATGGTTTTTTGTTTGGATGCAAACCCTGAGTCTTGATCCGCTTCACAAAACGATGGTTGTTGTCGATATCAAATACAAGGATACCATGACCTCCGTATCCAAGGTAATCGCGGATTCCCGGCACGGCTACATACAGGTAGCGCCCCGAAGCTGGTGCTTTGGTTTTTGAAACGTCGGTTAACGGATTTTGTGCCGCAGTGAATAATAGGGTTACACTGATCAGCAATAAGATTAGGGTAGGGGCTTTTTTCATTTTTATGGACAGTTTTATAAATATAATAAGGCTGAATGAAAATCCGGCATTTTTCGGATCATACCCGATTGTGACTTTGAAGATTGTTTGGCCGGTTTTTGAACCCAATCATCCTTCCCGTCTAAAACTCGCCTTTTGTTTGGCTCCTGTTTGGTTCTTGTAGGGGTCAAACTCGGTTTTTGACCCCTAAAGCCCAATAATAGCCAAACCAGACCCTAACCTGAATCCTACCTGGTCCTAATCTCTGTGCAATCTGGGTCTCGTCCTGAAATAGCTATACAGGTTATTGAATAATTCCTGAATTGGTTATACAGTGCAATTAATCTCTGTGCAATATGTATCTCCACCGCAATGTTTGGCAGCCGCCAACAGAAACCTTTACCACATCGATATTTCCCGTTTTTGAACAAAAATCCAAAACAGTACAAAAATTAGGTTTTGTTCGTACCTCCTTCGTACCTTGTTCGTATAACACCCCCTCCAGACAGTCGCCAGTGCAGAATTGTACGAACATGGTACGAACTTGGTACCTACTTGGTACGAAGGAGGTGGTAAGATGGTTATAGAGAATCTTCACTCAGGCCCTACGTGTTTTTGCAGCTTAGTGTAAAATTCATTCATGCGTAACATGTTCTTCTGGACGATCCTGGAAGATCTTCGTAGTAAATGTAGCAGTTCAGGGTTTTTCAGATTTTATTTTGCCATTTCTATTGTCCTGCGCCGATAAGAGGAGCGGCGATATTTATCCTGTTTTAAGCCCGCTTTAAAGTCATTCAGTGAATTTTCTACCGTTCGATGATCACTTATCAGGTTGACCAAAAAACTCTCTTCCTCGGTCTTTATTTTGGGTCTTTATTTTTCCGGGGGCTAGAAATCTGCTTTAAGTATCGTTAAACACGGTTCTTGCCAGCTTCAAATTCTATTTCTTCGGGAAAATACACAATTCCTTCTGTCAACTCGCTGGAAATGGCGTTTTCCGGGAAATCCTTCGGCCGGAAGTGCCATTTCTTCGGGAGCTCTTCGACTGCGCTTCGAGGTTTCTTCGGCACCGCTTCGACTCTGGTCTAAGACTGATCTAAGACAGATCCAAGACAGATCAAAGACAAGTTCGGCCCGGCTTCGTGTATTCTTTTACCTTAGTGCCGCTGGTATTTTGAAGGGCTTCGTGTATAATTTAAGTTGAGGTTGACATTCGTTTGGCATGTCTTCGTCAACAGTCGAAAAGATCCCGAAGCGGGGTAGAAGGAAAGTCGAAAGTGGGGCAGATTTGTCTTGGACTTGTCTGCCATTTGTCTTTCTCTTGTCTGGCATTTGGGTTGGAGGAGGGTGGAACTCCTCAG
>JAZKHM010000307.1:0-2699 GCA_040385405.1 Bacteroidota bacterium
TGACATTTCTTTAAAGAACGGTGCGCATTTCCCTTCGCGGTGCATGCTTATATTTTCTTCCAGTTGCCTGGTCGTAAATCTTTCATCTTGTATCGCTTTCAGCATCGCGCCGTTAGCTTTTTGCATTATCCCGTTTTGTTTGGGACTGCAAAGGTAGCATTTCTAACTACTCACGCAAAATTTATTTTAAAGTTTTTTTGATCTCCCTGGAAATGAATCACTTCCTCTTCCCCTTCTCTCTTTTCACCTCTCCTGAGGTTGCCTTTGACTAACGAACCGCTCTACGCCTTTCGTATCTCAACACATCACAAAACTCTAAAACCCTTCAAAAAACAATCCGCTTCTCTCTGTTGCGGGATGCAAAGGTAACACAAAACAGCATCCTACACAAGAGATCATAACTATTAATTCCGCAATAGGCGCTAAGTGGCTGGAAGAGAAGAAGAAAAAATGAAAGGCAAGGGCAAACAAATCATCTGGGCGTACTACTCAGACTGAAAAGGCGAATGCTGTAGAGAGAAAACGGTTAAGATTGTTGGCTGGCACCCTAAACTGACTATTCACTATATTATATAATAAGAGAACAATACCATTAGCAGGTGATCTACCGCCCAGGCAATACCCTGGAAATAGTATAGGTATAGCTAAGATGACTCCATCCTACGTTTATCCTACGTTTATCCTACGTTCAGCTTGGGTTAAGATTGTATTGGGCGCAGAGTTGAGAGTTGCTATTCGTATTAGATACAGAGGTTACATTGCAACTTTAATGGCGAAATAATATAGGGAATTTTTGGGACATTTCAAAGGGAAATGGGATTTAAATGTAAAGTTTAGATTCACTCCCATTTACGGACTTTCGCATACTCATGACGCCAAATCACTTTTCGTCACTTAAAAGAAATCCTGCCGGCCGGCAGGCAACACACACCCTGGTTAATTTTCATAAGCCAGGTCGCTCGTCGAAATACCTTTCTTTTGAAAGTGGATTATCTCGACGGGCGCAATAACTATCAAATTTTCCGTCCCCATAAAGCCCGGAGAGATCATTTTAAACGTTCGAACCCTGAACCACAAACCTTGTCCGCTCAGACCTCCGGCTTCAGACCTCCGACCCCAATGTTAAAGAATGTTAAACAATCATCCTTATATATACAAAGGGATATTTTCGCGTAGATATTAAAGATATATCCGCGTATATATTAATGAGTATCAATTAATAATTGAAATTTTACCGATTTACCTTATCTTTGCAGAATGTTTAAAAACAAGCTTAACATATCCCTAAGCATACTACTTGTTATTATTATTGCGTTTGCAGGTTGCAAGAGCAAATACGAAAAGCTCCGTGCGAGCAACGATACTGCCAAAAAATACAGGGAAGCAATCAAGTTCTACGAAAATAAGGACTACAATAAAGCATTACCTCTGTTCGACGACCTGATAACAAAATACCGCGGAACAGCTGAAGCTGAAGATCTTTCTTACTATTACGCTTACACACATTATAAATTAAAAGATTACACCACTGCCAGATATCATTTTAAAACCTTTGCTGACACCTATGCTTCAAGCCCCAAAGCCGAAGAATGCCGGTTCATGGCAGCATATTGCTTTTACCTTGAGTCTCCTACCTATTCTTTAGATCAGGACAACACGATTAAAGCTATGGATGCACTTCAGTTGTTTATAAACTTATACCCGAAAAGCGAACGGGTTCCTGAGGCAAGCAAACTTATTGCTAATTTACGGGCAAAGCTGGAACAGAAATCATACGAGAACGCTAAATTGTTTCTTGATATTGGAGATTATAAATCCGCGGTTATTGCCCTGAGGAACTCAGAACGTGATTTTCCGGACACTAAATACGCAGAAGAAATGCAGTTTCTTACGGTCAAAGCCCAGGCATTATATGCCGGAGCCAGCCTGGAATTGAAGCAGGAAGAGCGCTATAATGAAGCTATAAAACTCGCTGACGAATTTATCGCCAATCATCCGACGAGTATTTATTTAAAAGAAATTGAACAAATAAAGAAGAGCAGTGCCAGGTCAATAATCGACGTCAGAAAATTGATTGCTACTGAAACTGCTCTTATGGAAGCTCAAACAGCCAAAACTAAAGAAGCACAGGCTCAAAAAGACAAAAAAGAACAAGAAATTAAAACCAATTCAAATGAGTAATATCAAACCAGCTATCCCTAACAGTACGGTTACACGTGATGTTCGCGAATTAGATAAAGTAACAGACAATATCTACGAGTCGATTGTTATCATCAGCAAACGTGCTAACCAGATCTCCAACAATCTTAAGGAAGAGCTTCACGGAAAGTTAGCGGAATTTGCTTCATCTAATGATAACCTTGAGGAAGTATTTGAAAATCGTGAACAGATCGAGATTTCAAAGCACTATGAGCGTATGCCTAAACCATCGCTGATTGCTGTTGATGAGTTTTTACACGATAAAATCTATTACAGAAATCCTTCTAAAGAGCAATAAGATTGCACAAAGCATAGAGCATTCGTGCTATGCCTCATGCATGAGTTCATTTTGGTAGAAACATGCCTATGCTTGCAGATAAAAATATATTACTTGGCGTTTGTGGCAGTATTGCGAGCTACAAATCTGCAACCTTGACCAGGCTACTGGTTAAAGCTGGTGCAAACGTCAAGATTATAATGACCAGCGAGGCTACCAACTT
>JAZKHM010000308.1:0-1151 GCA_040385405.1 Bacteroidota bacterium
TTGTGCAGTACTAGCAAACAGTATTTATAGTTACAGTTGGTTGCAGTAATTTTGTCACCAATTGCATTAATTATGTCGTCTTTTTTTTTACAGAGGATGCACCCACCACAGAGGCCCGAGAACAAGCATGGAAACCAAACAAGCCCCAGGCCTATCGAGGTGGCAGGGTGGACTGGTGACCCAAACAAACAGCCCAGATAGAGCCACAAACTAAATCACAGGCACACTTCCACCAATGTGTACTGCAAGTGCCTGTGAAAAACAACCTGCTCCAACTAGGAAGATGATGGGGCAGACTCCTCCCAAGACAGCCAGCCTGATACAGGTGACCTCATTCAGTGTAGCCTGCTTGATCACAGGAGCAGCCCACAACAGCAGCAAGATTAACCAACCAAGGTCACCACATCCAGAGCAAAAGAATTTTTTTTAAGGTCAAAAAAAGAAATCTATTAATCTATAGAAGATTAGTAGACTGACCACAAAAAGTTTTAATTTAGCTAAGTTTAGTCACAGACAATCATAATGATCTGCCATGAACATAAACAACTAGCATTAACGTGCGCCCTAGAATAATGTTCTGATGAACGGTACAGTCTTTTTGATGAAGGTTATGATATTACAGTTGACGGTTCGGGAAATGTTTACGTGACCGGTGGAACTGTAACGACAACAACCAGTACTAAAGTATTAGGAAATTATTCTGCACAAATAACAGTGACAAAGGCATCTGCAAATAAATGGTATGTACAGCTGATGCAAAATAATCTTCCATTAACTGCCGGAAGGAAATATACGGTGAGTTTTTGGGCAAAGGCTTCGAAGAGTCTCCAAATAGATAATGACGTACAACAATCAGGAGGGAATTGGACTGTTTATAGTACCAAAACCTTTACCTTAACGACAGCATGGAAGGAATATACGTACACCTTTACTGCTCCAGCGTCAGTTACTTCTCAGTTAGCATTCAATATGGCAAAAACAACAGGGACAATCTGGATTGATAATGTTTCCTTTAAATAGCTCTTAGACAAATGTCTTTTCTTCAAGAGAGTAATAGCAGTCCGATAAAAGCTAAGCATGCTCCGATAATTTTTTTACTCATGTTATCCCGTTCCTTTAAGAAAATAATAGACAACACTACGATTACGACA
>JAZKHM010000309.1:0-18137 GCA_040385405.1 Bacteroidota bacterium
TGAAAATAAAAAAGCCCGCCCGATTATCATCGGCCGGGCTTTTCAGTCTTTTTATAGATCTATAATTATTTACCGCTATTTTTTTTCGCAGTTACTTCAGTTCTGATCTCTTGAGCAAGGTTTTTAAGATCCTGCATACCTTTGCGCACGCGAGTTCCCGCTGCACTGTTACCTGAATTGTAGAACTTGTTAGCGTCAGCTTCTACCGAAGCAAACAGGTCTTTCATTTGTGTGAACTTATCCATTGTTTTTTTTTTAAATAATTTGTTAAGGTTTAACAAATCTAATTTATTTACAGGTATTGCCAAATCCTTTTTCAATTATTTTTCACGCAGTTTTGATTTATTTTCAGACATGCCATATTTTATTAATAAATCTGAGCCTGAAATCAATACCTATAGAAGAAGATGCATTATTGATGACTTAAAATCAATGACTTAATTTTTATCTTGGATGGCGCAGGCGCAAAGTTAAAGCCAATTAATCATTTTCAGAACTCCTCACTATTGACTTCCCAGGCAGAGAAAATGAAATCAAAAAAATTAAACAGCAAGATTCTTATCATTTCTTAATCAGAGCATGGCCGCCAAATTCACTTCTTAATGCTGCCACAATCTTTCCGGCAAAGGAATCATCTTCCAGAGATCTGTAGCGCATGAGAAGAGATAATGCAATAACAGGTGTTGCAATTTGCTTATCCAAAGCATCTTCGAGAGCCCATTTACCTTCTCCTGAGGAATGCATTATACCTTTTATAGATGCCAGGTCAGGTTCCTTGCTGAGAGCTCTTTCAGTTAGCTCCATAAGCCAGCCTCTTATCACGGATCCCTGATTCCAAAGACTTGCGATTGCAGGAAGATCAAGGTCCATCTGACTTTTCTGAAGCATTTCGAATCCTTCAGCGAGCGCCTGCATCATTCCATACTCTATTCCATTGTGGATCATTTTGACATAATGCCCTGAACCCGGCCCACCGCAATACAAATATGCACCCGGAAGACAAATGTCTTTAAGAACAGGTTCGATCTTGTTGAACGCCATTTGGCTGCCTCCCAACATTGCACAGATGCCATTAAGGGCCCCCTCAGTACCGCCGCTAGTTCCACAATCGAGATACTCTACCTCCTGTGCTGCCCATACTTCTGATCGTCGGATCGAATCTTTGTAATTTGAATTGCCGCCTTCAATAATCACATCTCCTTTAACGAGAAAATGTTTCAATTTCAACAGCACACTGTCAACGGGTCCGCCCGACGGAATCATAAGCCAAATCACACGGTTATCTCCCAACTTTTCGATTAGCCCCTCTAGCGAAGATGAAGTTTGAATCCCCTCATTGTTAATCAGGCGCATTGTGTCCTTATCAACGTCATAGCCGATTACTTCGTGCCCGTTTCTGTGTAAATTAAGAGCCAGGTTATATCCCATTTTACCCAAGCCGATAAGTCCTATTTTCATTAATTTTAGTATAAAATTGCGTTTAAAATGATCACACCAAGCAGTCCCAGAACCGAGACTATGCTTTCCATTACGGTCCACGTTCCAAATGTTTGTTTTAAACTGAGATTGAAATATTCCTTAAACATCCAGAATCCAGTATCATTCACATGTGAAAACATCAGACTCCCAGCTCCAACTGACAGGACCATTAGTTCCGCTGATACCCCCTCTGAAACCAGCGGCAATACTATTCCGGATGCTGTGAGTCCGGCGACCGTTGCTGAGCCTAATGTTACTCGTAACAGTGCGGTTATAAGCCAGGCTAAAAAAAGGGGTGACAAGTCTAACGTTGATGCAAGGTTTTTTACAGTCTCACCAACACCACTGTCTATGAGAATTTGCTTGAAGGCCCCTCCGGCCGCGATTATCAGCATTATCATGGCAATACTTTTTACACCTTCTGTACAGGAATCCATTGCCTGAGCAACCGGAATCCTGTGGATCATAATAGTAAATATCACCGCGATAAGAAGGGCAATGGTTGGATCTGACAAGAAAACAAAGAAGGAATCTAAAGGCCCTCCAGCCAGAAAGTTTATACCAATCGTCCCAACAATAATTAGTACTACGGGTAGTAACGCAGTCACAAAACTTCTTAATCCCGAAGGAAGTAATTCTTCACCTTCCGGACTAAAAGTTGTTGGGATATCGCCAAAATTGCTCTTCAAAATAAGTCTGGGAAAAACGATACCACCGGCTACTGCAATGGGCACACTTAAAATCAATCCATATATAAGTATTAAACCCACATCCGCTTTAAAAATAGAAGCCAGGGCGATAGGCCCGGGATGAGGAGGAAGAAAACCGTGAGTAACTGACAGGGAGGCTGCCATGGGGAGTGCCAGATAAAGCAAGGGTAAACGCGTGGTCGAAGCTACTGCAAAAACTAAAGGAACAAGTACGACAAAACCAGCGTTATAGAATAAAGGGATTCCTACCAGCAGCCCGGTGAGTAATATTGCCCATTGAATATTCTTATAACCAAAAAAACGAATAAGGATATATACGATCTTTTTCGCAGCCCCGGTATCTTCAATGAGTTTGCCCATCATCGCACCCAGGGCCAGGACCATCACCATGCTGCCCAGGGTTCCGCCAATCCCTGTACCAACCGTAGTTATCACCTTTCCCACGGGCATACCGAGCAATAACCCGGTGAGAATGGCAACTATAAGCAGCGCTATCATAGGGCTCAGTTTCTTCACGATAAGAACCAGCAGAAGTAAAAGGCCGAAGAGGACTATGAGCAATGACATGTTCAGTTTTTTATGACGTTTAATTGATGCATACTATCTTTCAAACTTGAATATAAACTTTTGAATATCAGGAAGTTTTTAGAATAGCGAATATGTTCATCCATATCCGGTTCTATCAGCTGCGGGGTCTGATCCGGCTCGGCCGGGTATTCTCCGCCGTTAAGCCCAAGCGCTTTCAAGGCCAGGAAAGCAGCACCCATTGCAGATGCGTCCTGTACATGAATCAGAGCAAGTCGCTTTCCTGTTATATTAGAGAGCAACTGCATCCAGGTTTGAGAGTTTACAAAGCCGCCACTAACATTGATTTGATTAATAATTTCAGATCCATCCTCAACTGCTAACAAAACGTCGTTCAATGCGAAACAAATTCCCTCCAGCACCGCGCGGCAGAAATGGGCCTGCGTGTGGTGCGAGCAGATACCAATAAAGGCACCTGAACTGTTTGCATCCCAGACAGGAGCTCTCTCACCGTTTAAATAAGGCAAAAACAGTAAGCCTTCAGCTCCGGAAGGAACTTGTTCGACCATTGTAAACACTTCAGTAAAAGCATTTTCTTTGAGGGTTTTTCCCAGAAAACAGGTGATCAGCCATTCGAGGGCATTACCTCCATTATTCACCGGACCGCCGCATATAAAGGTGTTTTCGTCGAGGCAATAACTGAAAGTCATCGCCGAAGTATTAATAATCGGCCGCTTACTCGCTATTCTTACCGCACCGCTCGTTCCGATTGTTATAGCAGCAACCCCTTTGCGGATTGCAAAACTCCCCAGGTTAGCTAAACAACCGTCGCTCGCGCCGATAATAAAAGCGGAATCATTTTTCAGAATTCCCGATAGCGAACAGGAACCCCTAAAAGCATAATCTGTTTTTACGAGTCTGGATAGCTGATCCTCTCTGATACCTGCCAAATCTAATAGCTCTGACTTCCATGTGAGGCTGGAAATATCCAGCATACCAGTAGCCCCAGCCATGGAATGATCAATTACAAAATCACCAAAAAGCTTAAACCAAATGTATTCTTTTATGGAAATGAACTTATGGGTCTGTTTGAAGACCTTCGGCATCTTTTCTCTGAGCCAAATGATTTTGCAAAGCGGCGACATCGCGTGCAGAGGCATACCTGACCATTCATATATTTGCTGGCCTCCTGCAGATAGCTTAAGTCTGGTCGCTATAGAGTCACTTCTGCAATCTGCCCAGGTAATCATGTTAGCAAGTTTTCGTCCCAGTTTATTCACAGGAATTAAACTATGCATTGCACTACTTAAGCATATAGCTACAGGAACAGCCTGCATTCTATTTACCATCTCCTGTAAGCAGCTCGTAAAAGCCTCCCATATGAGATCCGGATCCTGTTCGCTGTATCCGGCCTGAGGCGAGTATGTTGGGTAATGATATTGGGCGTCCCCATTAGCTTCGGAATCAAAACTGACAGCAACAGCTTTAACACTGCCTGTGCCAATATCAATACCCAGAACATATTTCATTTAATTCAGATTAAAGAATGCTGCTTTTAAGATGCTGGAAACTACGCGTGATACTTTCATAAGGATCTATCTTTATTACATCTTGCTCTACAAAGTAATGTTTCATGCCCGATTGTTTATATTTCGCAAAAATCTGGCTGTAATTAATACTTCCCGATCCAACTTCGGTATATGATTTGTCAGCTTTATCCATATCCTTTACATGCCACATAACGTATCTTCCCGGGTTCTGTTCAAACAATGCAACCGGATCTTTGCCAGCTTTTACAGCCCAATAAATATCCAGTTCGAACTTAAGATCTTGCGGATCAGTTTCGCGTAATAAAATATCAAATCCAGTTGTGCCGTTAAAATTGATAAATTCAAAGTCGTGGTTGTGATAAACCAACTGCAAACCTGCTTGCCTTGCCTGTACAGCTGCTTCGTTCAGTTTTCCAGCAAGAGACTTATAGCTATCAAGATTTTTTCTAAGGGGTTCACTAAGATAAGGCACTGTAAGATATTTCTGGTCTAATTCCTGGGCAGCTTCAATATTTGCTTTCAGGCTATCCATATTGTTCGCCCCAAGATAAGGTTCGAAATTATAATGCCCGCTTGGCGATTTAATGCCATGGCTTTTCATTAGAGATTTGAATTCTTTTGGCTTAAGGCCCCAAAAGCCTCCGGCAGGAGAAAATCCGTAGGTTTCTACTTCCTTAAATCCAATATCTGCGATTTTCGCAATCACACCGCGTACGTCTTTTGAAATCAGGTTTCTAAGCGTGTAAAGCTGTAATCCTACTTTCTTACGTGGCTTGCTTAACAAGTCCGCCGGATTTGCCAGCATACCGGCGCCAATCAGGGCGGCCTGCTGAATGAATGTTCTTCTGTTAGTCATATTGATCTTAAACGGGCTCCAATTCCCTTCGGTTGGTTATGAATTTTATATTCAGCACAATATAACAGAGATAATCCAATCTGCTGATAATTGGAACGAAATATTTTATAAATCTACCCTATGTCGCTATTCTCCTCATGCAAAACTTCCAATATACTTACCGAGTTTTCCATCTCCATTATTTTGTCGCAAAGCGCCTTCGCCTGGATCATATTGGTGCTTAAAATAATTCTTTTCACTTCAAAGATCGATCCCGCATTCATTGACAGTTCCCGAAGTCCCATACCCAACAAAAGGCGTACAGCCATCGGATCTGATGCCAGCTCTCCACATATTCCTACGTGAATTTTATTTACATGAGCTTGTTCAATGGTAAACTTTATAAGGCGCAGTACAGCTGGATTAAAAGGATCGTAAAGGTGTTGAATTTTTTCGTTCCGACGGTCAACAGCCAGGGTGTACTGGCACAAATCATTCGTGCCGATACTGAAAAAGTCAACCTCTTTGGCCAGGATATCTGCAGTTATCGCAGCTGAGGGTATTTCAATCATTATCCCTGTTTCTATTTTTTCATCGAAAGCGATATTAGCCTTCCTCAGATCTTCTTTTGACTGCTCCAGAATTTTTTTAGCTTCCCTCAACTCGCCCACATTTGATATCATAGGAAACATGATCTTGAAATTACCGAAAGCGCTTGCACGGAGTATTGCTTTAAGCTGGGCCCTAAAAACATCAGGCTGAGCAAGTGATATTCTTATCGCGCGGTAACCCAGAAAGGGGTTATGTTCCCGGGGAAGGTCAAAATATTTTATTTGCTTATCCCCCCCGATATCGATGGTCCGCACGGTAACTGAGGTTTCGTTGGAGTCCTTAGCAACCTTTTTGTAAAATTCAAATTGTTCATCTTCTGTAGGGAATGAATCACGTCCCAAAAACAGCATCTCCGTTCGGAACAGGCCAACACCCTGGCCGCCATTCTCAAAAACATCGTTAAGACCTTCCGCATCTGATATATTTCCCATCAACGTTATTTCCGTGCCGTCCTCGGTCATTGCCGAAACATCCATCAGTGACTTAAGTGCTTTAGTCATTCGGATATGCTCTTTTCGCAAGCGAACGTATTCGTTCAGGCTTTGATTATCGGGGTTAACAAGCACCTGCCCGTTTTTGCCGTCAAGAATTATAATGTCGTTGTTTTTTATCAGACTAAGCCGTTCGCCGCAGCCAACAACAGCTGGAATTCCTTTCGACTTGGCTAAGATAGCCGTGTGTGAGGTCTTACTGCCTGTCTTCGTCGCGAAACCGACGACTTTCGTGAGATCCATGGTTATGGTATCCGAAGGTGAGATATCTTCTGCAATAATAATGGTATCTTTTTCAAGAGTCGTAGCTGCAGTATTTACTGAGCTGTTCAGATGTTTCAAAAGTCTGTTGGCAATATCCTGAATATCTGCTGCCCGGGCAATCATTTGACCATCTTCCTTGTCGCGGAGCATTCGGACAAAGTGATGTGTTGCCAGGACCAGCGAATCATGAGCAGTATTATGGCCGTTCTGTATCTTATCTAAAACGTCGGCTCTTAGTTCGTGATTGTCCAGGAATTCTATCTGGCTCTTTAAAATTGCTATCTCTTCTTCCTGCAGATCTAAATCCTTATTCGAAATTATTAATTCAACTTCTTTAAGCGAACTCGCGACCGCATGATCAAACTTTGCGATTTCTGTATCGGCACCAAACGCGTTTGTGACGGAAGCACCCTTTATCGTGTATTCGCCTTTCTGAATAACAAAAGCCCTTCCTATTGCAATACCTGAAGAAACACCTAAACCTTTCATCGACCTAAATTATATGGAAAATTTCCTAAGCATATTACATCTCAAAAAGTTTTATAACAGCAAGCTCTATCCAAAATAATTTCATGAATTGGCGAAACCTGGTACGCTCGTCAGTTTTTGTAAATTGAGCAAAAGAAGTAAAAACGGTAAAAAAAAGGAGCATAAAAGCTCCCAGAGAAGTTTTGTAAACATTCGGCATAGGATGTAGGAAGTTAGTATGTGAAGATAAGATTTCGCAATTAATTATTTTAAAAATCAGGTTAGTTTAACAAATACAAAAGGTACTAATTGGTGTGGTATAACTCAGCACTAATAAATTCTAACTTATAATGTCCCGAGGCTCTGTTCCAAATCCCACAACAAATCGTCCACTTTTTCGATCCCAACTGAATATCGCATTAAACTCCCGGGTATTCCAAGTAATGCTCTTTGCTCGGGTGTCAATTTTACATGGCTTGTAGTCCGCGGAGGACCGGCGAGCGTGCTAACCGGTCGGCTTGTAAGCTTGCCCCTTTTATCTCACGAAAGTGAAAACCCTACTGAAGGGCTTGTATTGGGTCCTTAAGCAATTTTCCCAAATACTCCGGAGCCAACAATTGCACTTACTAACAGCAGTATCGCCGGCCAGCTGGTTATAGTCCTGCGGAGCCTGGATGGCTGCCATCTATAGTTTGGTTAGTCCCAACCCGCTTTTACCATTCGTCATGAGGTACCCATCCTCTAGTATAAATCCTCCTTCTGCGAGATCTTCCGCAAGATCGAAGCTGCCGTCAAGGTCGAGAAATCTGGTGTGAGCACAAGACAGGGCTGTATGCAAAGCTGCTGTAATGCTGATCAGGCTTTCATCGTTACAACCCCAGAAAAGATCGATATTAGCATGCTTCGCAATCTCTGCAATTTGAAGACCCGGCCTAATCCCACCGCACTTCATCAGTTTGATATTAAAAATCCCGTAAGGCATATCCCTGCCTAATGCAAGGGCCGTAGCGGGGCTGGTAAGCGACTCGTCTGCAGTAAAGATCTTTCTTAACTCAGGTGCAAAGTGCAGCAATTCCTCGTCTTTGCCAGGCAGAAAGGGCTGCTCTATGACCTCCACATGAGCATTTTTTGTGAGATTGAGAAAGTGACTAAGTTGTTTCACATCATAGCCTGTGTTCGCGTCTACGCGGATGCTGAAATGGTCTTTAAAAGTATCCCTCAATTTCAAGACTCGCTCAGCATCTTCCTGAGGATCTAATCCGGTCTTAACTTTCAAGGCTTTAAATCCCATATCGTAATATTCCTTTGCCTCCTGAATAGTATCCGGCACATTCTTAATACCAATGGTGATCGAAGTAAGCATCTTCCGATGTTTCCTCCCGTAGAAATCTACGACCGGAATATCGAGCCACTGTCCGAACGCATCGTGCAAAGCAATATCAATGGCGGCCATCGTACCTGGAAAATCTCCATAAACTTCTGATATAACTGAAATATGTCCCAGAAACCCGCGGATGTCTTTTCCCACCAAAGACTGAACCAAGTCTGACTCCAGATTCCTGATCGTTATCCCGGAAGTTTCCCCTACCACTGCTCCTTCCGGACAGGCCGAACCCAGACCCATCATCCCATTAGCCAGGTTTATCTCAAAAAATACGTTTTCCGTATCGTAAAATGTATCCCGGGCTATGGTGTACGGCTTTTTTAGAGCTAATGATCTTTTGTAAGATTTTATTGAAATAATCTTCATATCAATTTTTGAATTACAGAAATTATCGGGTCACAACCCTCCTGGAGCGGAAGCATTACCGGCAATTTATACCGTTCACTGAATTCCTTTTTAAAAGCAAAAGCTTCATCCGTAGTACAATCTTCCGTATTCAAAGCGATCGCAATTACTCTGGATCCATAAAGACGTATGAGTTCAATTTCAGATTCTAAATCCGGAATAGCGCCCCATGAAGGTTCATGTTCGTAGTAGGTACGCTTAGGGGCATGAACTAACACTACATGCTTTGCATTTCCGGATATTAGCATTTCAGATCCGCAGGGCCCGCTGGGATTTCTTAAAGCAGACTGACCCTCAATTAAGATTACATCCGGATTAGTTTCTTTTGCACACGTTAGAATTGCACTTTCCATTTCCCCGCCCACGAAATCATTTAAGGTAGAGTCAAACACAAACCCATATTTACCGCCCTGAAGCCAACCCGTTTGACCAGTAAATATCATTTCTGCATGAATATTGTGATCATTGCAGGCTTTCAAAATGAACCTGGTCGTAGTACGCTTGCCTAATGAACAGTCTGTACCCAGTATCGCGATTATGGGTGTTTTTAGATTCTTTATTTCCCCCGTCCAGAAATGCAGATCCTCTCGTTTTTTGGGACGGCGGATATCTATCAGTTCAACTTTGTGTTGCTTCGCAAGGTGAAGCATCTCGGGCCGGTCGTTGAGATAATCATGCAATCCATTAACTATCGAAAGGCCATTTTTAATAGCGATTTTTACATCCATCAGCATACTTTCCGGAAAGATGCCTCCTGTTGTGGCCACCCCTACAACACAATATTCAGGTTTTGAATGAATTGCTTCTTCAACACTTGCAAAAACGGAAAGGTCTCGCTTCCGTCCGTCAAGTACCTCACCTGCATCTTTCCCTGCATTAACAGTGTCTACAAATCCAACAATGTTAAATCGGTTGCTTTCGCGAATCAGTCCGTGAGCAGTCTTCGCATCAGAAGTATGGAGCAGTCCTCCGGTTAGCACCAGCGCATTTGGCATCATCATTAAAATATTACGTTAAAAAAGAGAAGAATAAGGAACAAAGAGCAAAGACAGTATTTTCAAGGATATTACTACTTGACGGGTTTTATCAATATATCCTGATAAGTGTGAGCAAAATCAGGATCAATGATCTTTACCTGTTCAACAGTACCATCGGGATTCAGAGAAAACGTAACATGACGATAGCTTACCGCGATAGCCTACAACTTTATGCTCTGATAATTATACGCACGAAACCCTCCAGCATAGCCCCAGAAATCCCAAATACCGGCTTTCTAAAGTAATATTTTATTTTAAGATAGCCTCAAATTAAGCAGCCTGGCCGCATTTATTTTCTGTGATATTTCTCTTATCAGTTATTCGGACTGCTGAGAAGCTTTTCGGATTATCACGTTCTTAAATAGAAACGCAAAAATCAGCGCCTCATAAGAAGTAGATTAAAACATTGTTGTTCAGCTTTTTTCGATGATCAGTAAACCTCTATGTAGTTGATTTTCAATTCAAAGACACTTAGTGTACTTGATACAACTAGTTGATTTACAGCCCATTTTTATTTGGCTAAGTAATTTTAAGGACTTAGCTTTGACCGAACTAACCAAAAAGACATAAGTGATATGAGACGAATCACGATCAATAACGAGGTTCCCGACCTGGGATACCTTCAAATCCACACGCAGGAATTTTTCTATCAACTCAGCCCTGGCGAACTAACAACTATCGCCCTTGATAATAACGAGGGAATTATTAGCAGCTCGGGCGCCCTTGCCGTACACACGGGAAAATTCACTGGCCGGTCTCCAAAAGACAGGTTCATAGTGAAAGACAAATTGACGGCCGACCGAGTGTGGTGGGGTGATGTAAACATTCCATTTTCAGAAGAGGACTTCGACAAAATTTACACTAAGTTCGTTGAGTACCTGAAGGATAAAACCCTGTTTGTCAGGGACGGATCAGTCTGCTCTGAACAGAAATATCGTCTGGGTGTGAGGACGATTACGGAAACTGCATATCAGAATCTGTTTGCACATAATCTTTTTCTCGGGCCAGATTCATCATCAACGGCCAACCCGGAATGGACAATCTTGGCAGCCCCGGGATTTTTGGCCGATCCTCTTTCAGATGGCACCAGGCAGGAGAATTTCACTATCCTGAATTTCAGCCGTAAAATTGTACTTATCGGGGGCACGGGCTATACAGGTGAGATCAAAAAGGCAATGTTCTCAGTTTTAAACTTCCTTTTACCATCTCAGGGAGTTCTTCCAATGCATTGTGCTGCAAACAAGGGAAAGGCTGGGGACACGGCAATATTCTTCGGCCTCTCAGGTACCGGCAAGACTACCTTGTCGGCCGATCCTGACAGGGAACTTATTGGGGATGATGAACATGGCTGGGGCGATCATTCAATTTTCAATTTCGAAGGCGGTTGTTATGCGAAAACGGCTGGACTGAGCATGGAAAAAGAACCTCAGATCTATGAAGCTATAAAAGCTGGTGCCTTACTTGAGAACATTGGTTTTCATGAAGGCAGCAACCAGCCAGACTACAATGACCTTTCAATCACAGAAAACACACGGGTATCTTATCCAATGTATCACGTTTCGGGAGCTGCAGTCCCTTCCATCGGAAATATTCCTGAAAATATTTTCTTCCTCACAGCAGATGCCTTTGGGGTATTACCTCCGGTGTCAAAACTTAGCGTGCCCCAGGCAATGTACCACTTTCTTTCAGGTTATACCTCTAAGATCGCCGGGACCGAAGAAGGAATAAACGAACCTCAATCTACGTTTTCAGCATGTTTTGGGAAAGCGTTTTTGCCTCTTCACGCGGTAAAATATGCAGAATTATTAGGTAAAAAACTCCGTGAGAATGAGGTAAACATTTGGCTGATAAACACTGGCTGGACTGGCGGGCCCTACGGAGTTGGGGAACGGATAAAGCTTTCATACACAAGAAATATGATAAAGGCAGCTCTGCAGGGTGAACTTAATGAAATGACTTTTCAGCCCGACGAAGTTTTCGGTCTTATGGTGCCGGATGAATGTCCGGGTGTGCCATCAAGACTTCTGAATCCGGCTACTAACTGGGCTGACACGGCAGGATATCTTAAGAAAGCCTATCACCTTGCAACGTTGTTCCGCGAAAACTTCAAACAATATGAAGAATTCGCTAATAAAGAAACCCAAATGTCAGGACCTATAGGAAGTGCGATGAAAGTTAATGCTTAATCTCCTAACCAACAAAGGGTCAGGGAACCTAAGTTCGCTGACCCTTTGTTGGTTAATTTTAAGTGAAATGTCTTTCCGTAGCGCGGCAATCCCGTAAGATCTACGGAGAGATTCCCCGCATACGTCAGGCAGGCTTTTAGTCCCTCCCTTCAAACCCACCCCGGGATTGAAAAATTTATTCGCCTGCGCAGCGTTGTATCAGACCTTTTTAACCCTTACAGCTGTCATTCCTTTTTGACCGGGCTCAACTTCAAAAGTTACTTTGTCGTTTTCTCCCACAGCCTCAGACAGTTCGTTTATATGAACAAATATACTCTCCTGGCTTTCGGAATCCTTAATAAAACCATAGCCTTTTGACTCATTGAAGAAAGTCACCTTTCCTTTACGGATTAAATCACCAGGTTGAATTGCTTCCTGTTTTGGAGTGGCAATTTGGATGTCTTCCATGATAATCTTCTTTTTCTTCGTTGGATCAGGTGGCGTCGAAGTTATATTACCGTTTTCGTCCACATAAGCCATCATCTGATCGAGGCTCTTTCCTTTTACCACATTATCTTTCCGCTCTTCTGCCTTCTCCCGTTTTTCCTTTTGCTTTTTAAGCCTCTTTTTTTCTTTTTCCTTTTTATTAAATGTTTCTGTCGATCTAGCCATACTTTAAATTAGCGTACTCCTGTTTCTTTTTAATTGGTTAATAAATATAGTTATTCAAACTGCATGTTGAGTTGTGTCTTTTATGAAAAAAACGGCTGCTTTCATTCCCCGGCTTCAGATCATGATCTTTAATAAAAGAAAATGTCTCAACAAAAAAGCATCCTCCATAAGGGAGAATGCTTCACGAAATGATATATAGTATACTAAGCTACTGTTACATTTACCGCGTTCAGACCCTTACGGCCTTCTTCAACGTCATAATTAACTACATCATTCTCGCGAATGCTGTCAGTTAAACCTGAAGTGTGTACAAAGATTTCACTTCCACCATCACTAGGTGTAATAAATCCGAAACCTTTAGTTTCATTAAAAAATTTTACTGTTCCTTGTTGCATTATATATTGTTTATTAATAAGTGTGCAAGGTACGGCTTATTTTCGGAATAAACTAATTATCAGGGAATAAGTTGAGGAATGGGTTTTAGAAAGGATAAAAATAGAAGAATGAAAGACTTTTAAAGAGGAAGGAAAAAAGTAAGTTTTGCTATCTAATCTTAAAAATGAAATAATTAGTGAATGAATAATTTCAGGAAAGCAATACCCCTGCTTTTCGGTTCCGGTAGCCCCGTGCTCTGCAGTAGTTTTGCAACAATGGTCGAGTTCAGAATAAATGGAGTGTGTCTGCAAAAGCTACTGCTGCCGCCCGGGTTTAGATGGCTTAGGCTTACCACGATTAATGTTTGTTTGCACATCGCATAGGAAATGCTCCCAAAGATACCGGAACTAAAATAGGTGGGCTCAAGTTTGGTGGAGGAGGTGCGAGCTTATTGGTAAACTATCTTTTATAATATTCAGTATGTTTGCCAGCCAATTACCGGCGTGGTGAAAGCAAGAATCCTTAACATCTCCCCATTAGTATCCGTACTGCTTGCAATAATCAGTGTACAGGGCGGAGCTGCCATTGCAAAAAGCATCTTTCCAGTTCTGGGGGCGGCAGGTACGGCCTCTTTAAGAATTGGATTATCAGCCATATTTCTTCTTATGATTTTTAGGCCGAACCTAAATAAACTTACAATTCCCCAGTGGAAAGCTGTGATACCATTTGGACTATGCCTTGGGGCGATGAACCTGGTCTTTTATTTAGCTATTGAACGGATACCGATCGGCCTTGGCGTTACGCTTGAATTCGTCGGACCGCTCATTTTGGCAGTATTTAGTTCAAAAAAGCGGACAGATTTTTTATGGATCCTCCTTGCAGCGGCAGGAATTGCACTCATAGCGCCATGGAATGAGCAAAACATTGACCCGATAGGAGCATTGCTCGCTTTGCTCGCAGGTGTCTTCTGGGCTGGGTATATACTCCTGGGGGGTAAAATTTCGAAGATAATGGACGGCACACAGGCCGTGACTGTGGGAATGATATTTGCCAGTTTCATGGTCATACCGTTTGGAATTGCTTCCGGTGGACTAAGCAATTTCACACCGGATATGTCTTTTGCAGTTTGCGTTCTGGCGCTCTTATCAAGTGCTATCCCTTTTTTGTTAGAAATGAAAGCCTTAAAACAGCTTACTTCCAGCACTTTCAGCATCCTGATGAGTATGGAACCTGCCGTAGCAGCCCTTTCTGCATTAATCTTCCTGGGGGAATATTTAATTCTATCCGAATGGCTTGCAATTATACTGGTTATGTCGGCCAGCGCCGGAGCCGCGTTAACCCAAAAGCCAAAACCTATTGAAAACCACGATCCCCTCCTACCATAGGATCCTTTTAAGTCGGCTTCCCCCTCCCATCCTTCACCTTTCCACTCTCAACTCTCCACTCTCCACTCTCAACTTTCAACTCTCCATTCTCATCTCCACTCTCAACTTTCAACTCTCCACTCTCATCTCCACTCTCCGCTCAAAAAGAAAAGCCCTCCCCATTTGGAGAAGGCTTCCTATTAATCCTCAAACAACACTTAATTAACCACTAACATACTCTTATTAATCGCGATCATCATCGTCATCATATCGTCTATGGCGACGATCATCATCTCTCCTGTCACGACTGTCACTACCACGCCTGTCGCGTCCCTCATACCTGTCGTCATAACGTCTGTCCCGACCTTCATACCTGTCGTCATAACGGTCACCCATTTTTTTACGTTGTCCGGGAGGCATTCCATGGGGATGACCTTTTTTCTTATTATTATTTTGGCCGTTTAGGTATACTTTAACGCGTTCCCTTCTCATCTCGTAATGGCCAGGTATAGTACGGCTTCCTACTCCGAAAACGCCACGGGTCCTGTACTCAGGAACCCAAACCCTGCGTTCCCGCATTTCCCATCGGTATTCACCACGCTCATCGCGCTGAATCGAGCCATCGTTTGCGCCCCAAACTGTTTCTGTCTGGCGATACTGCGCCTGTGTCGTCATAGTCCCTGTTGCTGCAAAAAGGGCTAAAATTATCAGAATCTTCTTCATAGATTTTATATTTAAATTATAACAACCTTCTTAGGTTTATAGTATACAAGGTCGCAAGTGAAGATGAAGAGAAGATGAAGCAATAGAATTATTTCAAATTTTTTTAAATTGTCTTTTTTAATATTTAAAAGCCAATACACTATATTGTAAATCGCCGTAAGCCTATTTTTCGTATTTGAAAATATGGCAGCGTTTTTGTTATTCTCAACAATAGCTGTGACTAATGGGAAACAGCAGGACAAACATTAAACCGATTAATAGAATGTTGAAAAATAGAAATATACAAAATGAAGCTTCACTGCCTCACGTAGCAATTAGCGAGGGGGCAGAAATTTCAAATGAGGATAAGCTTCGCATCAGAAGAGAACTTGTTAACGCTGCTATTGAGGTAGTTGGATACGATCCAGTCAAAATAGAGCAGTACCTTAACAGAAAGAACGTGGCTTAACGTTGTAAGTTATAAGTTGTAAGTTGTAAGTTGGTGGCGTACCTTGGTGCCTAAAGAGTAGTGCATTGGACGGCTCCAGCCACTAGTGTTTAAACTTGCTAAAAAACAAAAAACTCAATCTCCGCATGTGTCAAACCATCATGCGGATGCACTCTCCCATTGTTAATCATTTTCTATCACCTTCATCGTCTATTTCAATTTGGCGTGCTTCCACGTAAAACGTACAACGTAAAACGTATAACGTACAACGTATAACCTATCCCCCCTCAAACTATTTTCCCGTAAATTCCTTTTTACGTTAAACCAAACATTTATATGGATATCGATTGGAAACAGATTTTAGTAGGTGAGGATAACTGGAGGTTCATGCTGGAAATATCATTCCGGACATTCACGATGTTTTTGATAATCCTTATTGGACTGAGGCTTCTCGGGAAAAGAGGTGTAAGACAGTTATCTGTGTTTGAACTGGTCGTCATTATTAGCCTTGGATCTGCGGCTGGTGATCCTATGTTTTACAAAGAAGTTGGCCTTCTTGTTCCAGTAATAGTATTTACGGTTATAGTGGGCTCGTATCGTTTGACTACCTACCTGATGGCTAAAAGCGAGAAGTTTGATGATCTTGTGGAGGGGACCTGTACCTATCTTATTGAGGAAGGTGAATTTAATATTACAGATTTCAGTAAAGAGGGGCTGGCCAAAGACGAATTTTTCTCTGAGTTAAGACAGAAAGGCGTTAGTCACCTCGGACAAGTCGAAACAGCCGTACTGGAAACGTCCGGCATCTTAAGTATCTACTTCTATCCGGACGAAAAAGTAAAGCCCGGCTTGCCAATACTACCAAAACAGTTTGCAGAGACCTTTACTGAAATACCAGCTGCTGGCACTTACGCATGTCGTTTTTGCGGTAACACCCAAAAGTTGAAAGCTATGCCTGAGTACCAATGTAAGAAATGTAACTACAAGGAGTGGGTGAAAGCTATTGATGGCAAACGGGTTCGGTAGGGGAGCAAAGAACAAAGCAAAGAATAAAGACTGGCTATTGGCTAGAAAACTGAGTACTGGTTACTTAATAAGAGCGACAAAAGGAAAAAAGACGAACTTGCCGGCAGGCAGAAAAAACAACCCCAAGGTGATACCCATTCAATTCCAAAACATAAGACATGTTTAGTTCCAACCCAAAATCATATATTAGAACGACAAAATATCCGCATCGATGAAAATCACACTTAGACTGCTCGCTATAATTGCATCCATCTCACTACCGTCCACTTTATTGGCACAGAAATCAGCCCCTGAGTTTATTCCTTTTTCTCACGCTGAACAACCAATATTGATGTTTAGCAAACCAGATTTACAACTAACAGCCCAAACTTCGACAGAAGGCGGAACACAGTTACTGTTTATGAACCACCTGCCTTCCACTTTGCCGCGTGAAAAAACAACGCATTTAACTCTTTCTCAAACTGATGCTGTCTACCATTATAATATGCCAGTCGTAAAGCCCGGAAAGACCTCTAATATACCGACCGCGAAGCTTGACCCAAATTCGCCTTATACATATAATATGCCGATTAGGAAAAGCGGCAAAAGGGAATAAAGAATCAAGAACAAAGAGCAAAGAGTAAAGACATCCACAAGGCGACATAAGTAGGATCCTGGATAAGAATTTCAGTTTAACCGGATTTTGTCTTTGTTCCTTGTTCTTTGCTCCTTTTTCTTCTCTCAAATATTGGATCCAGTTAAACCTTAACGGTCTTCCACCTCCCCCTGCTAAACAACCAAAGCGTAAACAAGCCCACGGAGGTTTCTGAAAAAAACACGCCCCAAAAAACCCCGGATTGTTCCCAGCCCAGAGAAATAGCCAGGTACCAGGATAGTGGGATCTGGATCAACCAGAAAAACACCAGATTAATATATGTTGGAGTGCTTGTGTCTCCGGCTCCATTGAAAGCTGCAGTGGAAACCATCCACCAGCCATAAACAAAATACGAAAAGGAAAGTATACGAAGCCATTCAGCTCCAATCTCTATTACTTTGCTGTCGTTTGTAAATATGCGCATCAGCGAGTCGTTAAAAGCGAAATATATAACCGAAACGATCAGCAGATATACCATATTATAGCTTCCTGTTTTCCAGACAGCGGACTCAGCGCGGTCGGGGCTTCCGGCTCCCAGATTTTGTCCGACCAGAGTTGCTGCAGCATTGGAGAGTCCCCAGGCGGGCATCATGGTAAACATCATAAGCCTGATTGCGATAGTGGCGCCGGCAACTGCTTCGCTCCCTACTTCGGCCAGAATGCGCATCAGGAAAATCCAGGAAGTCATGGCCACGATCATTTGTCCGATTCCGCCAATAGAAGTCCGCAGGATACCTAGCATACTTTCCGCATCCCAGTAAAGCTCAGAAAGCCTCACTTGTATTCTTTTATTCCCTTTAAAAAGAAACCAAAGCTGCACCAGGACACCCGTTCCGCGTCCGATGTTAGTAGCAATGGCAGCCCCTTCTATCCCCAGTGCCGGTATCAGTCCCGATCCGAAAATAAGGAGCGGACATAAAAGGATATTCATTCCATTTGAAATCCACAGAACACGCATGGCGATAGCAGCGTCTCCTGCACCGCGAAATAT
>JAZKHM010000310.1:0-4051 GCA_040385405.1 Bacteroidota bacterium
TTTACTGTGCAGACGCACAGGAAGAATATGTTGAGGAAAATGGGGTTTAGGAATTTCTATCCGATGTTGTGCTGGGCGATAAAAGAGGGGGTGGTGGTTTTGTGAAGGAAAGGGAATTGAGCCAATAA
The DNA here is from genome assembly GCA_040385405.1 of Bacteroidota bacterium. Lineage (GTDB taxonomy): Bacteria > Bacteroidota > Bacteroidia > Sphingobacteriales > Sphingobacteriaceae > Daejeonella. Next base: position 129 of record JAZKHM010000310.1, read on the forward strand.
GCAAATTAGTAAATGTGCAAATTAGTAAATGTGCGGGCGAAATATCCATCACTACTAGTATTCAATGATCGTAATTACCGAGCTCCCATTTGCTAATTCCCTAATTATCTAATTCTCTAATTTCCTAATTTGTAACCTTTGTGCAAAATCAAAAAGCTCGCCCTTTCTTCCCTTTTCAGAGGAATATCCCAGTTCCCCTGGTAGCTGATCTTGGTAGGGAGTAAGGTTTGATCTTCACCGAAATAGCCGAGTTCGATATTCATTTTTACATCAAAATCGAACGCAAGATTATCATATTTCATATCTACAGATCGTCCGAGGATCTGGAAATTACGCATATCAAAAGTGGTGACTAATTCCTTTATCATAATGCCATCTTTTGTCCAGCTCGACAGATCGGGTTTCATTTTTACTTTAAAGATGTAGACTGGGATGGAATCCAGGTAGGTACCTCTGAAAAAAGTATAATCATAATACTGGCGCATGTTCGGGGTGAAAATAGCCGTCTTATTACTGATGAATGGGATACCTTTTACCGGGCGCCCGGGACTGAATATGAGAGTCTTTAGTTTATTCTTGTACGATTCATTACTCTCTTTTGTCCCGCCGAGATCTTCTGAGGGCGTAAAATCAGAATTATACGCATTCATGAAGATGTAATCAAACATCTCTACCGTGTAAAGGGAATATTTACCGTTCTTCTTATACACCTTTCCTTTGTCACGTTTCTCCAGGAACTGCATTTTATACGGCCCGTTATTATTGTGAAATATCCTGCGGTAAATGCTTCCCTCAACTTTGTTTTTCTTGTCGTATGTAAAGACATTATTTTCGGCAGTGAAGGAATACTTCTTCATATTTCTGAAGGCCTTATAAAAACTCGTATCATTTATCACTTCATTAATGAATGTCTCCACAGTAAGGCGGGTAGATTGAATCGTTATCGCTGAATCGATATTGATAGTCCAGACAGTATCGGGATTAAAACGGGGTATGTCCTGACTGAAACCAGCAATGTGAGTAAGTATCAGTGCGAGAATTAAAATATGCTTCTTCATAATATTTAACGGGGTATGCAGCAATCTAGTTGCCCAATTGCTTAAGGGCAATGTAGGTCATTAGTCCGGTGCTGAGTTTGAGTGAATCTTCATCCACATCGAAAGTCGGAGTGTGAACAGAAGATGTTATACCCCTTGCTTCGTTACCCGTGCCGAGTCTGTAAAAACATGCATCTGCAGCCTGGGAGTAATAAGCAAAGTCTTCAGCTGCCATCCAGATATCCAGATCCAGAACGTTTTCTTTGCCCAAATATTCTTCCGCGTAAGCGCGTGTGTTTGCAGTCAACTTTTCTTCGTTGATCAGAAAAGGATAGCCTCTCATAATATTGAAATCGCAGCTGCCGCCCATAGCCTCTGCTATACCTTCAGCCATCTTCTTCATCTTTTCATGAGCCTTGCTTCTCCACTCTTCATCCATTGTTCTGAATGTTCCTTCAAGCTTTACCTCGTTTGGGATTACGTTTGTAGCGCCATTCGCGATAACCTTCCCAAAAGAAAGTACCGAAGGAATTTTAGGATCAGCCACACGGCTGACAATAGATTGAAGTGCAATTATGATATGCGATGTGATCAGAACGGGATCAATATTTTGTTGCGGCTGTGCACCGTGTCCTCCCTTGCCATGTACCGTAACGTAAATTTCATCCGTTGAGGCCATGTATTTCCCAGCGCGGAAACCAACTTTACCCGATTCAATTAAAGGCATCACATGCTGCCCGATGACAGCCTGTGGTTTCGGATTTTCAAGGACACCTTCTTTGATCATCAGGTTAGCACCTCCAGGCAAGCGCTCTTCAGCAGGCTGAAAAATTAACTTAACTGTACCGGCAAATTCGTCTTTAAGTTCTGTGAGGATCTTTGCTGTACCAAGAAGTGAGGAAGTATGAACATCATGTCCGCAAGCATGCATGACGCCTTCCTTTGTGGAGCGGTACGGAACATCATTAGCTTCCATGATAGGTAAAGCATCCATATCAGCGCGTAATGCTACGACTGAATCAGAAGGCTTTGATCCTGTTATTAACGCAACGATACCGGTATCTGCCATGTTCTTATAGCTGATCCCAAGTTCATCGAGTTTAGATTTTACAAAAGCTGAAGTTTCATATTCTTCGAACGATAATTCCGGATTGGCGTGTAGGTGCCTGCGATTGCTAACAACTTCGGTGTGAATGTCCTGAGCCAGGCGGCTTATCTTTTCTTTAAGCATTATCTGGGATTTATTCTTTCGGGGAAAATAAAGAGTGAGGAATAATATTTTTTAAGAGTGTTCATGAATTTCTGTGCTTCCAGCTTTGTGCGGAAGTCGCCAACCCTGACCCTATAATTCGGCTGCGTATAGCTAACGTAACTGGTGATGTTGGGGTAGAGCGATTTAAATCTGGTCTGCTCAGCATAAGCATCTTCTCTTCCAAGTCCTGAAAATACCTGCACGCGGAAGCCCTGAACTGTTACCGAATTTCCACTTGCTGATGCCCGGCTTAGCGCCAGACGTTTAGAAATAAGGCTGTCAATCTGCGGATCTTTTACCACAATCACCCTGCCCTTTTCCTGGGCCTGAGCAAATTGTCTTAAACAGAAACTTAATAACAATCCTATGATCAGCTTCCTGCCCATTAATTAATCTACTCCTACTCCGTGACAGTTTTTATATTTCTTACCGCTTCCGCAAGGACATTGATCATTTCTGCCAATCTTCTGCTCTACGCGGATAGGCTGTGCTTTTTGTAATTCCCTGGTATCATCCATCGGAGCACCGTTCTGAGAAAGCTCAGGTTTAGAAACCTTCAGTTTGCTCATATCCTGGCGTGCCTGAGGACGTGCCTCGCGAACCTGCTCCGGATCCTGGCTTGGAATATTTCCCCTGAAAAGGAAGTTCACTATGTCCTTATTTACCGTTGCCAGCATTTGCTTGAACATATTAAAAGCCTCCATTTTGTAAACGATCAATGGATCCTTTTGCTCATAAACGGCATTCTGCACCGATTGCTTCAGCTCATCCATCTCACGTAAGTGCTCTTTCCAGGCTTCATCTATCAGCGCAAGCACAACCGTTTTTTCGAATGCTTTGAACACTTCAAAGCCATTGGTCTCAACTGCCTTCTTAAGATTTGTAGAAACCTGAACTTGTCTGAGGCCGTCAGAAAATGGAACTATTATATTCTCGATATGATCGCCTCTTTCTCTAAGTACATCCTTAAGTACAGGAAGTGTTTGCTGAGCTACAGCCTCAAGCTTGCGATGGTAGAAATCGTCGATCTTCGCAAACACATTGTCCGTAAGTTTATGCGCATTTTGTTCTGCAAATTCCTTGGCAGTAATTTCAGGATCGACAGAGAAGATCCGGATGATCTCGAGCTGGAATCCTTCAAAATTATTATCCTCTTTATATTCTGTGGCGATATCTTCAACAACATCAAAAATGGTATTGTTCAGATCGACATCAAGACGTTCTCCAAACAATGCATTCCTCCGTTTGGCGTAAACTACAGAACGCTGCGAGTTCATCACGTCGTCATATTCAAGTAAACGCTTACGAACGCCGAAGTTATTTTCCTCCACCTTGCGCTGCGCACGCTCAATAGATTTGGTGATCATGGAGTGCTGGATAACCTCGCCTTCTTCAATTCCCATTCTTACCATGATGCTCGCGATCCTTTCAGAACCAAATAACCGCATCAGGTTATCTTCCAGCGAAACAAAGAACTGGCTGGAACCCGGGTCACCCTGGCGACCCGCACGCCCACGTAACTGTCTGTCGACACGACGCGACTCATGTCGTTCCGTACCTACAATTGCCAGACCGCCTGCATCTTTAACACCTGGCCCAAGCTTAATATCCGTACCACGACCCGCCATGTTGGT
>JAZKHM010000311.1:0-3315 GCA_040385405.1 Bacteroidota bacterium
TCGTTCCAGGTTAAAAGATGAGCAAACTCATGCACGGTAGTAATTAAGAAGGCGTAAGGATTTAGATTATAATTGACGGAAATCCTATGGCCATCATCTTTAAAAGGATGCCTGTAATCTCCATATTTAGTGCTGCGCCCTCTCGATATCTTAAATTCACACCTATAATAATCAATCCATCGCGCAATAACAGGCGCTGCACCCTCAGGAAGATAATTACTCAGTACGTTAACTTTATCCAATGTTACTTTAATAACTGGTATACTACAAAGCTCGCAATATAAGCCAGAGTAGTCATGTAAGCAAATTGTATGGCCGGCCAGGTCCAGCTTTTTGTCTCCCGGGCTACTATTGCAATAGTACTGATGCATTGCATCGCGAATGCATAAAATACCATCAGAGAGAAAGCCACCGCCACTGTAAAAACTGGTAATCCTGTTTCAGGGCTTTTGGCAGCCAACATTTTATCGCGGACTGAAGCCAAATTTGAATCGTCTGCTTCAACGCTGTAGATAGTGGCCATTGTTCCAACAAAAACTTCACGCGCCGCAAACGAAGTGATCAGCGCAATCCCAATTTTCCAATCGAAACCCAGCGGCTTTATTACAGGTTCTATAACTTTGCCCAGTATACCCGCATATGAATTCTCCAGTTTTTCAGAAGAAATCAGCCGGTCGATTTCCTTCACTGAATACTCTCTGCTCAATGATACTGACTGGTATTTTTTTTCTATGCTCTCGAACCTGTTGGAAGGTCCATAGGAAGACAGCACCCACAAAACTATAGAAACGGCAATAATAATCTTACCAGCTTCAAAAACAAATGCTTTAACGCTGCGGTACATCGTAAGCAAAACGTTGTTCCATCGCGGCATCCGGTACACCGGAAGTTCCATAATAAAATACCCGCGTTCACGTGATTTGATAATAACCTTCATTACCCAGGCTACAATTATCGCACTTACAATACTTAATATGTACAAGGCCATTAATGCAATTCCCTGCATATTTATAACACCCCAAATCTTCTGATCGGGCACAACCATCGAAATCAGGAGAGTATAAACTGGCAATCGTGCAGAGCATGCGATCAACGGAGTGACCATAATAGTAATCATCCTGTCTTTCCAGTTCTCAATATTACGGGTACTCATGATCGATGGAACCGCACATGCGAAACCTCCGATCATCGGCACGATCGACTTCCCGCTAAGCCCCACCTTCCGCATGATCTTATCCATCATGAACGTAACGCGCGACATATAACCGGTATCTTCCAGAATTGAGATAAATGCAAAAAGAATAGCTATTTGTGGTATAAATATTAATACACCGCTCAATCCGGCCAGCACTCCGTCAATCAAAAGATCAGTAAAAACTCCTGACGGCAGATATTGATGTGCGATATTGGTCATCCAGATAAACAAGCCCTCAATGAGTGACATAGGATATTCAGACCATGCAAAAATGGATTGGAATATGAGGAAAAGAATGGCGAAAAATATGATAAATCCAAAGACCCGGTGGGTTAAGATATTATCAATCTTATTACTCATTGTCTCTTTGCCAGGGTCATTATTTAGCCTGACAGTGTCAAAGAGAACATCATTAATAAAATTATACCTTCCTATAGTTTCAGATGCCTGCAGCTGCTGCGAGTGAAAAGAAAATTCATTTTTTATCTCTTCAATCCGCGTGTTCTGCTCAGCCGACAGGAATGAAAGCTGCTCATGCTGATGGGCCAGCTGAAGTGCAACATAGGGATAGGGAATGTTAAGATCGCGGCGGATTGCATGTATCAGATCCGGTGCCAGCGAAGGTATATCTATTGAACTGAATTGTGTCGGGATGGAACTGCTCAGACTTATCGCAGCTTTTAACTGTTCAATCCCTTCCCCTTTCCGGGCTGATATCGGTACGATCTGGACTCCCAGTTTCAACGCAAGCTCATCTACCGAAATTTCAATCCCGGCATTGTTCGCCAGGTCCATCATGTTTAAAGCAATAATGATAGGAATTCGCAGATCCGCAACCTGAGAGAATAGGAGCAGGTTTCGTTTAAGATTAGATGCGTCAGCTACGAATACGATAAGATCTGGGTGAACCGGACTGGTTTTATCTGCCAGGGCGTCCATAACTATACGTTCATCCCTGCTTTTAGGATAGAAGCTATATGTGCCGGGCAGATCGATTATTCGGGCCACACGACCGTCTGGCAAACTAGTAGCTCCCTCTTTCTTTTCAACTGTAACCCCAGGAAAATTCCCGATCTTCTGACTTAAGCCAGTAAGGATATTAAAAAGTGTAGATTTTCCGGAATTTGGATTTCCAACCAGGGCTACTTTTAACTCCTGAACCACTTATTATTTCATTATAATGGTAGAAGCTTCGTGCTTCCTCAGGCTGAGAGAATATCCCGAAACCGTTATTGCCATAGGGTCTCCCAGCGGAGCGATACGTTCAACAATTATTGACTCACCGGGTAAACAGCCCATTTCCATGAGCTTTATCGACATCTCAAGATCAGTAAATTCTTTGATTATCCCTGTTTGACCTGGTACTAACTGTGAAAGCCTCATAATTGTAAATTATCAACAAAAATAAAGCTTATTTGTATTAATTCCAAATAGTAGGAGTCTATTTATAGCGGCTAAATCAATTTTTTCCCGAAAGGGATATCTGCTGATATTTACTGATCTGCGGGCATTTGCAGCCCTTATTAAACACCCCGCACGATCCGAGGGCTAACATCGCCAAAAGGCAGAATACTTTATACCAGTTTTTCATTGAATCGGAATCTATGTAAAAAGATATAGCTGAAAATTCCCATCCCCACACCGGTCATATCTGCGAATAAATCCCACCATTCTGCGGCGCGATACGTAAATATTTTCATCTGCAAAACTTCAATTAAAACTCCTAAAGCAAAAGTTATCGCCAGAATTTTCAGTATAGTAAGTGTTCGGTAAGTATAACTGCTTTGCTCTTTAATTTTTCCATAAAAGAGCAGAACGGTAAGTACGAAAAAGAAACCCGTATGTGCGAGTTTATCAAAACCCTCAAACAAAGCAACGCCAAATGCGCCTTTATCAGACATAGGCATTTCACACATAATCAAAGTGAATATCGCCCACAGAATGGCCAGATACTGGTACTTCAGGGTTTTTAACATTTATACCCCCACTAAGGTCTTATAATCGGAAGCAGATAAGAGGTGATCAAGCTGTGATGGATCAGAGATCTCAATCTTAACCATCCATCCATCTCCATAAGGATCTGAATTTACCAGTTCCGGGTTGGTATCCAATTTCTTGTT
>JAZKHM010000312.1:0-1211 GCA_040385405.1 Bacteroidota bacterium
GTAGGCAGTCATAATTTATAGATTTTTTTAGGAAAGATCTGTTTATTTACTTTTTGGAAAGCAATTGCAGTGTTCCATTGCTTCCGATAGTCGGGTGCTTTGCAATAGTTTTTTGCATTAACGTTTTGATATTGAAGAAAAATTCGAGGTAGCAAAAAAGCTATTTGCGACGCCCCCGTTTATTTTACTCAGGACAGAAATCCTTCGGAACGGAAGCCGTAAAGCGCACCTTGAAATGTTCCAATTTACACCCGGTTAACAAAACATTAATAGCAGAAAAAGGTCTGCATAGATCCCGGATCAAGTCCGGGAGGATCGAAGCGGCAGCTTTTTGCCGAATCTGAAATTCAATGTTTAAAGGGGGTTTCCCGGCAAAAACTATAGCGGAGAGCCGGACTGAACTATCCGAAAAGCACAGGCTCTGCTTTCCAAAATATCATAAAACATTAATCCCCCGGCAGACGACAATTTACTATCTAACCCCTAATAGATATTTTCTACGTCCCATTCTTCTTCAACCTCAATCCTTAGACACCTTCCAAACCATACTTCAAACTCCTGCAACATATTCTTCCACCACACCTCTAATTCCTATTCACCATTTTCAATCATATCTCACACTAAAACACCTTTCTTTAACCAACACATCTCACTCCTACAACAATATTACACTCCACCTATATTTCCGGTATAATTTTCCCTCCTATTATTCATAGCTTTATACTAACGCAATGAGTAAGAAATGGTTAAATACTATTTAACATCAATTTTTCTGCTTCTGTCGCTGTTCGCCCGTCCAGCTTCAATACTCATACCTATGGACGAAACCCAGAAAAATCACCTCAAATCTTATGGTATTGCCTACTGGACTTTGAAGAAAGACGTAGCCGTTGACTGGCTTCTGAATTATCGCGGCGGAAGTTTCCTGATCAAATACGCCCAGCCCATTGAAAACGAGTGCCGTGTGCGCGGGATTTCATATGAAGTTATAACGGACGGCCAGGTAAATGCAATTCTTACAGAGATTGCCAGCCCGGAAATTAATATGGAGATGGTGAAGCTTGAAACTGCTGCCAAGATCGCCGTTTATTCGCCCAATAATGTGTTTACTACTAAGGATTATACGGATGCCGTTCAGTTAGCCCTCGAATATGCTGAAATACCTTATGATATTATTTATGATGAAGAAGTTCTAAAGGGCGATCTTCCCA
>JAZKHM010000313.1:0-13829 GCA_040385405.1 Bacteroidota bacterium
ATGCCAGTAAAAACCTACGGAAGCGCAGTCTTCGGAATTGAAGCTATAACTATAACCATGGAGGTGAACATGAGCGGCGGTACAAGATATGTGATCGTGGGACTTCCTGATAATGCTGTGCGGGAAAGCCTGTTCCGGATCGAAAGTGCTCTCAACAATTCCGGGTATAAGATGCCCAGGCGAAAGATCGTGGTGAATCTTGCGCCGGCAGATATACGAAAAGAGGGCTCGTCATACGATCTGCCGATTGCTATGGGAATTCTGGCCGAGTCAAGCCAGATCACGCGGGAGAAGCTTAAAGAGTTCCTGATAATGGGTGAAGTTTCACTGGACGGCGGCCTTCAGCCTATTAAAGGCGCATTACCGATTGCTATTCAGGGCAAACGCGATGGTTTCAAAGGTATGATTTTGCCAAAGGTTAATGCCCGCGAAGCTGCTATAGTAGATGACTTTGAAGTATACGGAGTGGAAAACCTCTTTGAGGTTATTCAATTCTTTGCTGGTAAGAGATCAATCGAAAGAACCATTGTAGATACCAAACAGGAGTTTATTCAAAATATAAGCAATTACGAAAGTGACTTCTCTGATGTTAAAGGACAGGAAAATATTAAACGTGCTTTAGAGATTGCTGCGGCCGGTGGACATAATGTAATATTAATCGGGCCGCCTGGGGCTGGCAAAACCATGCTGGCAAAAAGGCTCCCGACGATTCTGCCCCCCTTGAATTTATACGAGGCCCTTGATACCACCAAGATCCATTCTGTTGCAGGAAAACTTTCCGCATCGGAATCAATCATGACAGTCCGGCCCTTCAGGTCGCCGCACCATACCATTTCGGACGTGGCGCTTGTTGGAGGAGGAACTAATCCCCAGCCGGGGGAAATTTCCCTGGCGCATAATGGCGTCCTTTTCCTGGATGAACTTCCTGAATTTAAACGTACCGTTCTAGAGGTGATGCGGCAGCCCCTGGAAGAACGCCGGGTGACTATCTCCAGGGCAAAATCAACAATAGATTATCCGGCCAGCTTTATGCTCGTGGCTTCGATGAACCCCTGCCCCTGCGGCTTCTATAATCATCCCGAGAAAGATTGTATCTGCGGAGCAGGAGTTGTACAGCGATACCTGAGTAAAATATCCGGCCCTTTGCTCGATCGCATCGATCTGCATGTGGAAGTAACCCCGGTAAACTTCAGCGAACTTTCTTCAGGCCGTCCGGCAGAAAAAAGCAAAGCCATCAGGGAACGGGTAAGTGCCGGACGTGAGATCCAGATTGGCCGCTTTGAAGACCGGGAGGATGTATTCTGCAATGCACAAATGAGTCCTAATATGGTCAGAAATATCTGTAAGATAAATGACGCTGGCCAGGCTCTTCTAAAACAGGCTATGGAAAAACTTGGACTATCGGCACGGGCTTATGACCGTATCCTAAAAGTATCACGTACCATTGCCGATCTCGCCCAAAGTAAAGAGATCGAACTGGAACATCTCGCAGAAGCTATACATTACAGAAGTTTGGACAGGGAAGGTTGGGCCGGATAAAAGGTTAGTATTAATATATAAGGTTTCGGATCTTCAGTAGTAAAAGTTATCTTAACTTTAATCTTTTGAAAATGAGATTATTCCTAATCTGTGTATCCACAATAATTATAATCAGTTGTCGCAACAATAATGGTGAGTTGCAGCAGACTGATACGATAGTTCAAAGCAGCCCTAATAGTAATGTAAGCTACTTAGACACACTTGTACGTGATAGTAGCAGCATTTACCAAAGTGTTATCCCTGAAGAAGTATTGCGGTCAATTGATAAAATTACAGGGTGGAGGCTCCCAAAACCAGCTGCTTTTGAGTCTTATTTTTATACTTATTATAAAACAGATAGCTCACTGATCAATTTTATTGCTGCAGATTTCAATTGCGATGATGAAATGGATTATGCCCTGATCCTGGAAAATGAGGAAAAAGATTATGGGGCATGGATACTCTTAGCTGGAAAAGAAGATTACGAAGCAGTAAAATTGGTTCAACGAAAGAACACATCAAAATATATTGGCCTCGGACTCGAACTACTCGCAAAAGGAAAAAAGATATCGGATATTGGGCTTATTGGAACACCAGAATCGAAAACGATAACTCTAAAATGTACTGCTCTTCACGTATTATATTTAGAAACTTCGTCCCAGGCATACTTTTGGGATCAAGGTAAATTCAATTCAATTTTCACCACAGATTAGAAATCGTTCTAAGAAAGCTTTATCGATAACCTCAACACATAAGCTACAGGCTCTCAATTCCGTGAAATTCCTACCTTTGCCTTTCATGGATTACCAGGTACACACGCTGCATAACGGTATACGCGTTTTGCACAAACCCACACCTTCAAATATTTCCCATGCCTGCATTATTATAAATGCCGGTTCCAGGGATGAGCGTGAAACCAAAGACGGACTTGCACATTTTATTGAGCATCTGCTCTTCAAACAAACGGAAAAAAGGAATACCAATCAGATATTGAATCGGCTTGAGATGGTCGGTGCAGATCTCAATGCCTACACCACTAAAGAGTACACCTGCATCCATGCCTCATTTCTAAAACCACATATCGAACGTTCTCTTGATCTTTTTGAAGACATTGTGTTTCACTCTGTGTTTCCGGAGGAGGAGATGGCAAAAGAGAAAGAAGTAATCCTGGACGAGATAAGCTCATATCACGATCAGCCGGATGAAGCGATTAATGACGATTTTGAAGATTTGCTTTTCGAGGGACATAACCTTGGCAGGAATATACTGGGAACGAGTGATTCTGTCCAGGCTTTCACTCAGAATGACATTTTCGATTTTGTCCATTCAAATTATAGAACGGACGAAATTATAATCGGCGTATGCGGAGATTACCATTTTAAAAGCGTTATCCGGATAGCTGATAAGCTTTTTGGACGAATCGCGCAAAATAGACCAGAACGAAAACGGTCGGCACTTAATACATATTCCCCTAAACAACTTCGCTTCAGCAAGCCGATTAATCAGTCGCACTGCGTTATAGGCAATCGTTCATATGCCATGCATCATCCCGATAAGGTAGGGTTCCTATTGTTAAATAACATTCTTGGCGGTACGGGAATGAGTTCCCGCCTGAATCTTGAAATTCGCGAGAAATATGGAATCGCGTATACAATTGAGTCAAATTACACCCCGATGAGTGACACTGGAATTTTCTCAATCTATCTGGGTACCGATGCGGAAAAGATGCCAAGAGCATTAAAACTAGTTGAACGCGAATTGAAGAAGCTCAGGGATCAACAGCTTGGGCCCCTGCAACTACATCAGGCCAAACAAAAGTTTATTGGCCAGATTGCTCTCGGAGAAGAGAACAGAATGGGATTGATAATCTCTATGAGTAAAAGCCTGCTGGACTATGGCAAGGTGGATTCTTTGGAGGAAATCTTTACAAAGATAAATGCGGTGTCTTCTTCTCAAATTCTTAAAATAGCTAATGAAATGTTCGAGCCAAATTCTCTTAGCCAGCTGATATTTGAACCCCAGGAACTGGCTTGAGCCCTAATAAGGTATTTCAACAATTATACAATCAATTCAGGAATTGATATACTGGATCAGGCATTAAGCCCATTCTTTGTAGATCAATTCGAAGCGGGAGTCAAAAATATTTAATGAACTGGAAGTTAGGAACAAACGTCACGATTGACAAGATCATCAACAATAACCTGGCCCAACAGGCTCAATTTCATAAGGATACCGCCGAGACATTTTGTGACCACTTTATCTTATAAATTTCAGCCCAAATCATTGAGCATGAAAAGTTTCCGGATCATCACGCGGAAGCGGCGACTTGCATCATATGGATAAGAAGACTATTTTTGCCATATGAAACTTCCTATCATCGCTTACGGCGATTCAGTTTTACGCAAGAAATCTGCGGAGATAAACAAAGAATATCCTGAACTGGAAGTTCTGATTGCCAACATGTTCGAGACGATGTACGGTGCTCATGGTGTTGGCCTTGCGGCACCTCAAATAGGACTTTCTGTTCGCTTATTTGTTATTGATGCTACTTCATTCGCAGAAGATGAGCCGGCGCTGAAAGATTTTAAAAAAACATTTATTAATGCTCAAATTATCGAGGAGAGCGGTGATAAATGGTCTTTCAACGAAGGATGCCTGAGTATTCCGGAAATTCGTGAGGATGTGTCCCGACAGGATACGATTAAAATCTCCTATTATGATGAAAGCTGGAACCTTCATGAAGAATCCTTCAATGGATTAGCTGCGCGAATTATACAACATGAATATGATCATATCGAAGGAAAGCTGTTCACTGATAAGTTAAGCCCGCTCCGACGAGCAATGCTAAAAAACAGGCTTGATTCTATCTCAAAAGGTATGGTGAAGGTGGACTATAAAATGAAATTCCCCGCACTTAAAAAGGGTAAGCGTTAACCTTACTGCCCCCTGCTTTTATCCCCGTTTACAATCTGCTGGATCAGTGCGCCCCATGCAAAGGGGTTAAGTAAAGGATTCGCCAATCGCTGGTTGATGTTCCTGTTGGTTAGTCTTGCATGGTTATTCTGGAAATTATAACTCTGCATTTCTGACCCGTCTCTTGGCAGGTTCGACATCATCGCAGATAAGCTTTCTTTGGAAACATTTTTCCGGGCAATCTCCAGATCATCGTCAGCAAATTTCATGGTCATAAATTCCCTCTTAAATTCATCTGTACTTGCCCAGGGATACACGCGGACCATCGGTAAATTAATGACGTCCTGTTTCATGGCGACGACAACGGTATAACTATTATCGGTGAGATCTTTAGGAATCACAAGCCCTTCCTTTTTGTAACCAATAGCTGTAAAAAGCAACGTATCGCCTACATTGACAACGAATGAGAAGTAGCCTTTGTAGTTAGCAGCGTAGAATCGCGATTTTCCGGTTACATTGGTAATTGTTACATATGGAACAACCGTATTGCTGTCGACATTTACAATTACTCCTGAAAATTGGACAAGTTTCTTGGCTGCACTTTGAGAAAAACCCGTTGTTGCTACGAAAAAAAGGATCAGGAATAACGAAATACGCATTTTCATCAGGAAATAATTGTTTTTTATCGGCAATGAAGCTTGCCTGCCTACCGGTCAGGCAGGCATGAGCTTATAATAATTTTCGTTGTGTGAGCGGTAAGATCTTGCAGGTTTCAAAGTTAGTATAATCAGCAGCGACGTTTTGTTAAATAGTGTTAAAAGCAAACTCAGAAAAATAAACGGGTATTTCCTTTTTGTATTGCTATTGAAGTCTTTCGGGCAGTACGGCAGCGGGGTCATCCATATCTGTTAAGTTTATCGCCTCGATTCCTTCTATTTCAGGGACAGATCTCATTATTGCCTGCTCAATTCCCGCTTTCAACGTCATAATGCTCATCGGGCACGACCCGCATGATCCTAATAAGCGCAAACGAACAACATTCCCTGCAGTAATTTCCTCAACCGATACATTTCCACCATCAGCCTCGAGATAGGGCCGGATAGTATCCAATGCAGCTTCAACTCTTTGCAATAAATCCATGGTGTTCTGTTTTTATAAAGATACGAATTTTTTAAAAAATGTTAACTAGACGCGTTTCTTATGGCAACCTGCTGGGCGACTCTTTCGGCAATCTGCATAAAGGCATGACCCATCAGATCATTGTCATTCATTATCACCGGCTTTCCTTCGTCACCGGCATCGCTAATGCTTTTTACGAGGGGTATTTCACCCAGGAAGGGGATTCCGTACTGCTGGGCAAGGGCCTGACCACCATTCTGTCCGAAAATATAGTATTTGTTCTCAGGCAGTTCGGCCGGTGTGAAATAAGACATATTCTCTATCACGCCTAATAAAGGAATATTGATCGAATCCATCAAAAACATACCCAAGCCTTTCCTGGCGTCGGCAAGTGCGACATTCTGCGGTGTGGTGACAATTACAGCTCCGGTTATTGGGAAACCCTGTGTTATCGTGATGTGAATATCCCCTGTACCGGGAGGAAGGTCAACGATAAGGTAATCAAGTTCTCCCCAGTCGGCATCATTAAACAGCTGTTTAACGGCCGTCGAAACCATGGGACCTCTCCAGGGAACCGGTTGGTTCGGGTCTGTAAAAAAGCCGATAGATAGTAGTTTGATGCCGTATTTTTCAATTGGCTCAATACGCGTTTTACCTTCAGAATTTTGGGATGCATGCGGACGGGCACCTTCCACGCCAAACATGATAGGAATAGACGGACCGTAAATGTCCGCATCAATTAGGCCAACCCTCGCGCCCTTCCTGGCAAGGCCTAGTGCAAGATTGACAGCGACCGTCGACTTTCCGACCCCTCCTTTCCCGGAAGCTACCACAATGATATTCTTGATGTCTTTAAGACCGGGCTCCATCCTGCTGGTCACCCGGGATGTCATCTGTATCGAAATTTCCGCGTCCTTGCTTACGAAATGTAATATTGCATTCCTGCAGGCATTTTCAAGCATATCCTTCATCGGACATGCAGGCGTGGTTAGTACAACACTGAAACTTACTTTGTTTCCTTCGATCTTAAGATCCTCGATCATGTTCAGACTTACCAGATCTTTTTTAAGATCCGGATCTTCGACATACCGTAATGCACTAAAAACCTGTTCGGAAGTGATCATATTTGAAACCTAAGAGAAAATTTTGAATAATTAACCTGCTGCTACACCGAATTCCTGCCCCCGCCTTTCCAACATCGGGATCGGGTGCGCCTCCATTCAGCAACATGCCTGCAGGGTTTTTTATATCTTTGTCAGCAGCAACCCATTGTGGGTTTAAAAAGTTTGGTGCAAATCTACTAAACCAAAGGGTTTATTAGCAGAGATAAAAAGGGATTTTACAGTGGTTTGACCCGCAAAATAAAATATGTCTAAAACGTTTCCACTATTTAATACGTTATCTTTCAAAAGATCGGGAAACCCTCTTATGCAGATACCGCAGAAATACTATAAAATCGCTCTCATCACCTTTGTAAGTTTCCTTATAATTATTGTTGTCGCGGGAAGTATCGCTTATGCGAAACGGGAAGCGATATTGCGGGCAGCGATTGCCAAGAGCATAAACAAAGCGAAACAAGACTATGACCTTGACGTTAAAATCGAAAGTGCAAACTTTACCGGTCTCTCCACTGTAAGCTTCAAAAACATAACTGTTGTACCCGAGAATCATGACAGTCTTGCAAATATTCATGATTTTAAGGTCGGTGTGAAACTTTTTCCTCTGCTATTTGGAGATATTAAGCTTTCAGAAATCATCCTCAACAAAGGTCAGATTAACCTTGTAAAAAAGGATTCACTCAGCAACTATGATTTTATTTTCCGGAAGAAAAGCGTCGACAGCAACGAAGTCAAATCCGAGCTAAATCTTTCGAAACTTGCCAACAGCCTTATTAATCAAATGTTATATAAAATCCCGGATGATATGGATATCCGGGATTTCGAAATTAAATTCCGCGACGATACCACTGCTCTCAACTTTCATACAAGCAGTGCGACTATCGATGACGGTGAGGTTGAGTCCACTATAAAAGTAAATGGCAATGAGTCAACCTGGCATATTCAGGGTACTGTGGAACCCGGAGATCAGCAGTTAGACCTCAGCTTATTTGCGGATAATAAGAAAGTTGAACTCCCTTTTCTCGAAAAGAAATTTGGCCTGAAGTTAAGTTTCGATACGGCTTCAACTCAAATGATTGGAATAAACAAAAGGGGGGATGAGCTGGAGATCAACGGCTCGTGGGGAGTGAAAAACTTGCTGGTGAACCATCCAAGAATCTCTTCAAATAACATTATTGTGCCGGATGCCTCTCTTGATGCGGATATGGTTATCGGAAAAAACTTTGTTTCTATTGACAGCACTTCGACCATCCACCTGGATAAAATTGAATTGCATCCTTTCGTTAAATATACGCTGTCACCCACAAAGATTTACGAACTAAAGGTTCGTACACAGGAAATTGATGCTCAGGAAATGATCAATTCGTTTCCCCAGGGACTCTTTGAGTCACTGGAAGGGATGCGGGTGAAGGGTAAAGTGAAATATAATCTTGATTTTTATCTGGACTCAAAATTACCGGACAGCCTGATTTTTAATTCAGAACTTAAGAACATTGGTTTTAAGGTTGTGAATTGGGGCAAAACCAATCTTCAAAAAATAAACACCACTTTCGTTTATACACCATATGAATATGGTAAACCTATGCGAAATATAGTTATTGGGCCTGAAAATCCCGATTATGTGCCAATTAATCAGATTTCTCCGAACCTCAGGAACGCGATTTTGACGGCAGAAGATCCGTCTTTTTATAGCCATAATGGATTCGTGGCTGAATCTTTCCGCAATTCAATAATCACCAATTTCAAAGAAAAAGCTTTCAAGCGCGGTGGAAGTACCATCTCGATGCAGCTGGTAAAGAACGTTTATCTCAGCAGGCAAAAGACGATGGCACGGAAAGTTGAAGAGATGCTTATCGTCTGGATTATTGAAAACAGCAACTTGTCAAGTAAACAAAGAATGTTCGAAGTCTATCTCAATCTGATTGAGTGGGGAAGAAATGTTTATGGTATTGGAGAAGCTTCACGATATTACTTTGGCAAGCATCCTTCGCAATTAGAAATTGGGGAAGCTATATTTCTGGCACATATAGTCCCCCGACCAAAATCAGGGCTGTACCGCTTCGAAGGTGACGGAAGCTTACGACAATCGCTTCGGGGTTATTTCAGGCTTATAGGCGGACTGATGGCCCGCAGGGGGCTCACTGCTCAGGACAGCAGTGCTTATGGGTTTTATTCTGTCAGGCTGCGCCCTGACTTAAGGTCGGGTATACCCGTGGTCGATTCCTTAACAGCTGACAGTCTTATGAATGTAGAACCCGAGGAAGAGCTCACGATCCTGGAGAAAATCATCGGTAAAAGACGCCAGGACACTATAAGTGTCAAAGAAATGAATAAACCGAAGCCCGTCGTTAGTGACAGTGTTCCAGCACCAGCTGATTCACGCAGAGAACGAAGAGAACAAAGGAGGCGACAACGGGATGCCAACAAGAATGATTAAATTGAGTAAGTTTAAGGTATGCGGATTGAAATAGACGAAAAGGTTTTTGACGTAATGCTGGAGTACGAACAGATCAAAAAAAGGATCCGGCTAATTGGTATTCAACTGAATGTTGACTTTGAGAACCGTATCCCCGTTTTTGTAGGGGTTTTAAATGGCAGTTTCATTTTCCTTGCTGATCTAATAAAAGAAATTGATATCTCATCTGAAGTGACTTTTGTGAAGGTATCCTCCTATAAGGGCGACAAGAGTACCGGAAAAATCAAAGAAGAAATCGGCCTGCAAATGAAGTTGAAGGACCGTGACGTAGTAGTTGTGGAAGATATTGTAGATAGCGGTGAAACCCTTCGTTACATTCTGGATCTTATCAAAGCGGAAGAGCCAGCATCGATTAATGTTTGTACATTGCTTTTGAAGCCTAAATCCCTGAAGACAAAATTCGAAGAGATCTGCTATGTTGGCTTTGAGATTCCCGATGAGTTCGTAGTTGGATACGGTTTGGACTATAATGGACTTGGTAGAAACCTGAGGGATATATACCGCGCAGTACCAAAAAGCCAGCTCTGATCGCATTTCTGCATGCCGCTGGTCTTCTTTAGTCGCACGTTGTTGCCGGAAATATGTATTTTTGCTTAAATATTAAGCCAAAGAAATGACCATTCAC
Organism: Bacteroidota bacterium; assembly: GCA_040385405.1. Taxonomy (GTDB): domain Bacteria; phylum Bacteroidota; class Bacteroidia; order Sphingobacteriales; family Sphingobacteriaceae; genus Daejeonella. The sequence goes on from JAZKHM010000313.1 coordinate 9,770, forward strand.
AAGGAGGGATACTCATCCATAGCACTTTGCATACTGTTTATTTTTATCCTGAATGCACTAGTTCAATATTTGCTTCCTGACCTTAACTGGCTTCACTGGGTTATTTACATTCTTTCCTTTGTATTATTTGTAATTATCCTTCAATTCTTCAGAAGCCCTAATATCATTCTACAAAGAAATGATGAGCAGGTGATTTGCCCTGCTGATGGGAAAGTCGTGGTCATTGAAGAAACCGAAGAAACCGAGTTTCTGAAAGATAAGCGGATCCAAATCTCGGTTTTTATGTCTCCGATAAATGTACACGTTAACCGGAATCCAATTTCCGGGAAAGTAATTTTTTCAAAATATCACCCGGGAAAATTCCTGGTGGCATGGCATCCAAAATCATCTACAGAAAATGAGCGAACTACTATTGTAGTTGAGAATAGCAATGGAGTACCTGTATTGTTTCGGCAAATAGCGGGAGCTTTAGCAAGGAGGATTGTCTGTTACTCAAAAGAAGGAGATGAAGCAGTTCAGGGTGAACAATTCGGTTTCATCAAATTTGGTTCGCGCGTAGATATATTCTTACCTCTGGGTTCGGAAATTAATGTGGAACTCAACCAGATAGTGAGAGGCGGAGTTACCGTACTAGCGCATTTAAAGTCTTAGATTAATAAGTAGCCGGAAGATATTGGGTTTTTAAGCGGGTTTTTCTACACTGCGAAAATCCTGGAAGACCTGCTGCATAGGCTGGGCAAAACTCGCTCCATTTGCTGCGACAATTTTCATTATCTGATAATTAATCTCTTCTTTGATCTGTGCATAATCCGCACCGCCGGAAACAACAATAAAGTATTGTACCTGGATATTCAGGGCCGTTTCGCCCATAGCATCGAAAGTTACGATAGTATCTTCGCCAATCAGGGCGCGGGAATTGATAAAAGATTTTATCTCTTCAGCTATCTTCATCATCACCTCAGAGGGCGTATCGTATTTGAGCCCAATATTGAACTTAATACGGTGCGAATTACGCAGGCTTAGGTTTTCCAGCGGACTGTCAACCATTTTCTTGTTAGGAATAATAACCAGCGTCTTATCTGTTGTACGAAGCAGGGTGCTTCTAAACCCGACCTTCTCAATGGTGCCCTCGTACTTATCAATTCGAATAAGATCGCCCACTACAAATGGTTTATCAGCAAATATGGTGAATGATCCCAAAAGATTTTGCAGGGTATCCTGAGCGGCGAGTGCAACTGCTATACCTCCGATTCCCAGGCCGGCAATAATGGTGGCAACGTTCAGATTAAACACCCATCCCAGTACAACGAATACAGCGAAAATAATTGTTACAATCTTGGTAAGCTCCTTTATGAAAGGCACCATCTGGTCGTCTGACTTGTCTTCGGTTAACGACGACTTGAAAAGAAAAATATGAGCAACGAAGTCTATCAGGCGAAGGATTATCCGGAAGAAAGAAATGATAAACAATAATAGAAATAGCTTATCAATTACCTGTATAAGTTTGATCTCATAAACCACAGGAACTTTTCCTGAAGTGGTAGTTCTTCTGAAAATTACCTCACTTAAAGGATAATCCAGTTGGTTGATCGCAAGATAGGCCGCAATGAACAGGATCAGTAGTTCGATTGGCCGGAGGAGCAATCCAACAAAAACGTTCGAATCAGTTCCTGCGTGTACACTTTTAAATAGTTTATAGATAATCTTGCTGAGTATTCGTGAGAAAACCCGCTTGAATAGGAGGCCAAAGATCAGAATACCGATTGCAATCAAATAGCTTTTGACGGTATTACCAAAGAAAGTGTCGTTCAGGAAACCGGTGTCCATATAACGTTAAGCAGATTAGACGATTAGTAACTTAGCAAATAACACTATCCCTGTTATCTGGGCAATATGGCCGGCCAAGCTTAATTGGCTGGTTTACTCAATGTTCGTGATCTTAAACCACTAAAACAAAAAAACCTCCCCGAAAAGATCGGGGAGGCTAAATCTTGTATGTCTAAACTAAACTCTTTTAGATTTGATACGAGCTGCTTTACCAGTCAGCGCGCGTAAGTAGAATAATTTCGCTCTGCGAACTTTTCCGTGGTTGTTAACATCAATTTTATCGATGTTAGGAGAGTTAACAGGGAAGATACGCTCAACACCTACTCCATTTGACATTTTGCGTACGGTGAACGTTTCGTTCACACCTACACTGTTACGCTGGATAACAACACCCTGATAAATCTGGATACGTTCTTTATTTCCTTCGCGAATTTTATAGTGAACGCTAACCGTATCACCAGCTTTGAATGCAGGAACTTCTTTTCTAACTACTACCTGCTCTTCAACAAATTTTACTAAATCCATGATTTTAAGCTCTTAAAGTCGATTTTTAGCCCGTAAAAATCGGATTGCAATATTACGAATAATTATTAACAATTGGAAAGAAGTAGGGAATATTTTTGGGGGTTGTAAGTAATACGTTGAACGTTATACGTTTTTTCGTCCTGTACTTAAAATCCCCAATCAGATGGAAATGTTGCGAACTGACCGTCTTGCCAAATATTTGCTGGAAAATTACCCATCACCAAACTGAAGTTTTAATTTGCTATGTATTTTCAAAACGTACAAGGTTCAGCGTATTACTTCAACAAATCCGGTCTTCTCTTCTCCGTCCTCTCCACTGCCTGCTCATGCCGCCATTCATTGATTTTTGCTTCATTGCCGCTTAAAAGTATTTCCGGCACCTTATAACCATTCCAGTCGGCGGGCCTGGTATACACCGGTGCATCCAGTAGCTCCCCCTGAAAAGAGTCGGAAAGGGCTGAGGTCTCATCATTCAGCACACCGGGTAATAATCTAACCACGCTGTCTACAAGCACCGCAGCAGGTAACTCACCACCGGAAAGGACATAGTCGCCGATTGAAATCTCCCGTGTTACAAAAATATCCCGGATCCGCTGGTCGATGCCTTTGTAATGCCCGCATAGAATAATAATATTCTTCTTACCGGATAGTTCATTAGCCATAGTCTGGTTCAGTGTGGCGCCATCGGGCGTCATAAATATCACCTCATCATAATCCCGTTCAGATTTGAGTTTATCAATACAGTTGGCGAAAGGTTCAATAGTCATTACCATGCCGCTACCGCCGCCGTACTGATAGTCATCAACCGATTTTTGTTTGTGATTGGAGTAGTCCCGGAGATTATGCACGACGATTTCCGCGAGTCCTTTTGATTGCGCGCGCTGTAAAATCGAGTGGGCAAAGGGACTTTCAAGTAAAGCGGGAAGGACGGTTATGATGTCGAAACGCATTAGAATTGTTGGTTGTAAGTTATACGTTATAAGTCTGTGCGGAGAAGGAGGTACGTTTATTCTCCAACATAAAGATCTATTAATCCTTCGGGAAGATCAACTTTTAAAATTCCATTTTCTTCATCGATTTCTACTATGAGGTCATCATTTAACGGAAACAGGACTTCCTTGAACTTATAAGGGACAACAGCGACATATTGCTGAGGATATTCATGGATCTCGATGATCTCGCCAAGCTCCCCGGCGGTTTTATCATGAACAATAAAGCCTTTAAGATCTGTAATGAGAAATTCATCATCATCTCTAACCGGCTTCAACTTTTCCGGGAGATATAATTTCTTCCGGACCAGGGTTTGGGCCTTTTCGATAGTATCAACATCATCGAAGTAGAAATTCCCGGTTTGATTATTTTGGAGTTTGTAAGACGAGACAAAATAGGGAACCAGTTTGCCATTAATTTCCGCAAACACCGAATCGAGCGGCAGGTCTTCAGGCTCTTCATATTCGAAGTAGATTTGGACTTCACCTTTCAAACCCTTGGTCTTAGTAATATAGCCGATATAAAAACAATCTTCGATCTTCATAGCATCCAAACAAGAACGTCATTGCTTATGTCCCTTAAAGGTTCATTAGCAATGACGTTAATTAAGTTTTAAAAGATAATTATGCTTTTTCTTCTTCAGAAGCTTCGCCTTCGGCCGCTGGCTCTGCAGCAGCAGCTTCTTCAGCTGGTGCTTCAGCAACCGGCTCTGCAGCTG
>JAZKHM010000314.1:0-2428 GCA_040385405.1 Bacteroidota bacterium
GATAAAGGAGCTAACTGGAGCCCTTCCAGAATACTTCATGATGACGGAAAGAAGGCAGAACATGGTTTTGTTTCATTACTTCCTCACCAGGAAAATTACTTTGTCTCATGGCTCGACGGTAGAAACACGGTTATGGAAAGCGGTACAGGACACGGGAATGGACATCACGGAACAATGTCTCTACGGGCAGCGTATATTAATAAAGCTGGAATAAAATCAGATGAATGGGAACTGGATAATAGGGTATGTGATTGCTGCCAGACAAGTGCAGTTCTTACAGCGAACGGGCCTGTTGTAGTTTATCGCGACCGCTCGGAAGATGAGATCCGTGATATCAATATCGTCAGGCTGGTAAATGGTCAATGGACAAAGCCAAAGCCTATATTCTCTGACATGTGGAAAATTTCAGGATGCCCCGTTAACGGGCCAAGAGCGGACGCGCAGGGAAATAGCTTGGCTATAGCGTGGTTCTCATCCCCCGATAAAACCGGAAGAGTTCAGGTCATTTTCTCAAATGATGGGGGAGCTTCATTTAATACCACGATTAAAGTTAATGAATCCGAAACAATTGGCCGTGTAGACCTCGTTATGCTGGACGAGAAAAGTGCAATGGTAAGCTGGATGGAGGGCTCAGAAATAAAAGCAGTAAGGGTATACAGTAATGGTAAAAAAGACCCCTCAATGGTTATTGCAACCTCATCAGAATCCAGATCAGGTGGATTTCCACAAATGACAAGATCAAGGAACAGGGTCATTTTTGCATGGTCTGATACGAAAGAAAAGACCATTAAGACTTCAAGTCTAACCTTAAATTGATTGTATTTACATGGGTTAAAGGTTGTGTTATTAGCTTGGAAAAGGGCTGATCGCAATCGTTACCTCGGTTCAAGTGAGCAGTATTAACTTTTTCTATATCATTCTTCCTATCTCCCTCTAGATCAAGCCGCTATAATTTGAACAAATAAATCAGAACAAAATTCTATATAATTTGTCTTTTAAAATACATCAGTAATTATGTTATTCTGATATGAAAAGAAAGGCAGCGATAGGTTTTGCAGCATTCTATCTGTTATTAATAACAGGAGGGTATGGATGCATTATAAGCTGCGGCTCTAATCATTTGATGGACCTTGTGGCATCAAATGATCTTTTTAAAGGCCCTAGCCACAGCGGTAAAGAAAAACACAGCGAAGCTAAAAGTGAAAAACATTGTGATGGCGATGAAGATTGTTCATGTTGTAAGAAACATGGAAATTATGCTGTAAAAGAAAACATCAAGCCTGATACTAATTTCCAGATTTTGGAATTACCTATTATAGCTATCAATGAGGGATTTGGGACTTTTTCTTCTTTATATTCTTTTGAACCAACTGTAAACGAATGGCCTAAAAGCCATGCTCCGCCACCACCTGGTGCTTCAGTCCCCATTTTCATTAAACTACATTCTCTCCTGATCTGATTTCTTTAGAGCTAATCTTAAGGTTGTGCCATTCATCTGTATGGTTTAGCCTTTCTTTTTCTATATACGGTTAGCTACCACCTCTTTTTCTTTTTCTTGAATTGCCATAGAAAACAGTTGTTCGTTAAGCTTTTCCCAAATATTTAACCATTTACTAACTATTAATCAATACAACTATGAAAATTAGCACCTTATGTATAGGAACACTTGCGCTTGCATTAAGCTTTTCAGCATGTCAGAATAATGCTTCAAAAACAGAAACAGATCACTCTTCGATGGACATGTCAGATAGCAGCCAAATGAATATGGACAGTACAGCTACTAGTTCAGGAATTATGGGAGCCATGGATAAAATGATGAAAGACATGCATCAAATGGAAATGACAGGAAATGCAGACTATGATCTTATATCTATGCTTAAATCTCATCATCAGGGAGCTATAGACATGGCTAAAGTTGAATTAGAATCAGGCACTGAACCAAAGCTGAAGCAAATAGCTCAAAATATGGTAGATAAACAGTCAAAAGAGATTCAGATGCTTGACGATATGCTAAAAAGTGCTGATAAATCGAAAAAGGATTACGAGCCATCTGACAAGAACAGCGGATTAGGAAAGGACATGGACGCCAATATGATGAAAATGATGGAGATGGATCATGGTACGCCAGGTTCTGTAGACCATGAGTTCGCCAGTATGATGATTAAGCATCACAAGGATGGAATTGATATGGGTAACATTATCGTCAAGCATTCAAAAATGGCCGAATTCAAATCCATGGCGCAAAAAATGATTGATGATCAAACAAAAGAAATTGCTGAATTGGAAACAGCAATGAGCCAACACTGAGTAATTTAATTTCACTATTTAAAGCTTCGACCATGTTTAGTGACTTTCCCAACTTACATCCCTTGGTAGTTCATTTCCCTATTGTGTTAATACTTTTAAGTGTTGTACTACAGGGTATATT
>JAZKHM010000315.1:0-8651 GCA_040385405.1 Bacteroidota bacterium
ATTAAACTCATTGCAGATATAACGAAGACTAATCCAATAATCTTATTCATCGTTGTTTAGAATTTGAAAAATTCATTTTCAAATTAATTCCAGCCGAACCAAATTTCAGATCTTCACTTCCCAGTCCGCCAAGGGGGTATTTAAGGAAAGGCTCGATTGTAATATTCTGACTTTTTCCAAAATTTGAGCTATAGCCGAAGGAAATATTTAGTGTACGGGCAAAATCAAATGTTTGAAGTTGTTTTTTTACTTCAGTCGCCTGTGTTTGGTTTAAATACATCCCTGCGGAGCTATAAGTCCGATAATCCAAAGAATATGTTTCATCCAGATAAGTTCCGGAGCTTAGCCCCGCAAGTAAATAGAGCTTGTTATCTTTAGGAATTATAACGTATTTTAAATTTACCGGAATGTCCAGAGCTAATAGCTGTGCCTCATAGCTCGTAATTGTCGTCAGGTTATTATTCACAAGACCGGAATTAGCGGGACCAAAAGAAGGAAGAGCGAAAAAATCCAGTTTTTGTTTACTCGACGAAGGCACCCCATCATTATACCTTAAACTATTCTTAGCTAACGCGATTCCGGTAGAAAGCTTTAAATTGCTTGTAAGCCTAATATCCGAACTAAATCCCGCTCCAAAGTTCAATTCCGTCTCACTTCCTAATGAATAATTGAAATATGACCCCGCGTAAAAGCTCATGGTGTTCTTCGGTGTAATCGATTTTTTCGAGGTATACGGAGTTTTTTCTACATCATGCACATGGTTATCTGTCTCATTATTTAGTTTTGCCAGCGCGATCATTCTGGCCGCCAAATTAATTGACGAATCTCTGCTTACGCCTTTTATATTTGATTTTGTTAAGGCGCTAACTAATTCAGCAAATGTCTTAACGGGTATTCCCGGATTGCTGGATTGAATATCTGACTTTTGAACAGCAATTGAAATATGTGCCGTATGGGCAGGTTTTAATCGCTTGCTGGTTTCAAAAATTGAAGGCTCATTGACTGGTGTTGTGTTTGAGGGAATCAAATTTTTCAAATTACCGTTTTGCGAGGAGGAAGCATCTGTCGTGTAATTGGAATTATCCGGCGAAACGCCGTTGCCATTGCGGGTTTCAATTTCAGTTGCCAAATTGTTCTCGGGTAGTCTGTCGGTTTGGACTTCTTCTTTTTGTTTTTTTGGATTTGCTTCAGAAATTTCATCAGAACTTTCAATTGCGATAGGAGTTATGAACCATAGTCCGCCGATAAGCAGCAGCATCGCAGCAGCTGCAGCCCACCAAAATGGAAGAGGTCTGATTTTGTTCTCAGGATATTTTTTTCTAAGTTCCTGCCAGCCCTGGGCTGCATCCGGATCTTCGAAATTTTCAAATACCTGACTGATCTTATCTGTAAGTTCCCGATCTGTCATTTCTTTCATATTCTGATTGTTCTGTCTTCAGGGCTTTTCTCAATTTTTCCTTGGCTCTGCTTAAATTAACTCTTGAAGAGCTGGCAGATATTTGAAGCAGGCCCCCAATTTCCTCGTGATTGTATCCGTCTATTTCGTACATATTAAATACTGTGCGCTGGACGTAGGGCAGACCATCTAAAAGTTTTAGAATATCCTGCGCATTTAGATGTGCTATGGCTTGAGGTGCGAAGGATATATATTCCGCACTTTCAAGTTCCGCAAGATTTTGATGTTTAAGATCTTTTCTACGCCGGTCGAGTGCTGTATTTACAACTATCCTCCTTAACCAGGGTTTAAAACTCTGGTCATTTTTAAAAGTATCTATAGATTTAAATGCTTTTATGAAAGAGTCATTAACCACCTCCAAAGCATCATCCCGTTCATTCAGGTAACGCAGTCCAACGCCCATAGCGTAGCTATAGAAATGCATATACAGCTTTTCCTGGTGTATTAAATCCCCTTGCTTGCATTTCTGAATGAGCTCTTCTTCAGAAACGACTGTTTTTTTAAGCATTAATCAATCTACTCTCTTCAATCGGTATTGATACAATTGCGGATAGGTGTTGCAGTTTACGCAAGGTTCCTGATATCTTGTCAAGATTAAGCTATCGGCTTTTATCTCATATGTAAATCGTCCGTTTAGTATTAATTTCCAGTCAAATTCGGCCGTCCAAAAATTCTTGTCAGAAAACTCAACGGTTCTATTATCCGCTATTTTATATTCGCCTGATCCTCCCGCAGGTTTTCTATCAGGAAAACCGCTGCTCTCATATGAATTTCCAGGATTCAGTTTCAGGTTGACAACATGAACGCTTTTTTCTGGTGACGACATGTTCAGACCCCGGTAATAATATGAACCGGAATACTGGCCCAATAAAAGTTTTGGATCGTTTTTCGAACAGGACATCATAAAGATGGCCATGTTTAACAGCATGATTAGTTTAACCATTTTCAAAGTTATTATGGGTTGGAAATAGAAAAAAGAAGAAAATCCGCAGCTCTGAAATCGTGTGTTTTTATCACTCTATTAACAGGCTGCCTGATCTTCTTAACAGTCGTCGAACCCGATTTATTGATTTTTTTGATGGGAGTATTTTCCAGTTTCCCCACTGTACCCTGTCGGGGAGGCGCGGTATAAACAATCCAGATAAATGTCAGAATTACTCCTATTGCTGAAATTATTAATCGGTTCATTACTTTGTCTTAGTTATAGACTAGACGGAACAAGCCGATGAAACGCAACAAGACTGTAAAAATTATTCCCGAAAGCTATATTTTTTTGGCTTCGTTCCAGAAAATATCCATTTCGGCAAGGGTCATATCTTTTAAACTTTTTCCTAACCCTCTTGATTTACTTTCCAGATATTGGAAACGCTTGATAAACTTCTTATTTGTTTTCTCAAGTGCATCTTCCGGGTTGATGTCGATAAATCGTGCATAATTTATAAGTGAGAAAAGAAGATCTCCAAATTCAGCTTCAGCTTTCTCCTTATCCACAGCTTTATTTTCTGATGTGTTAAATTCCGCCTTAAATTCCTGCAGTTCCTCTTCAACTTTTTCCCAAACCTGCTCTTTATTCTCCCAGTCGAATCCAACTCCCCGTGCTTTTTCCTGGATCCTTGAGGCTTTGATCAAGGCCGGGAGGGAGACCGGGACACCCCCCAGCACTGATTTATTACCCTCTTTGAGCTTAAGCTGCTCCCAATTCCGTTTGACATCATTCTCATTTTCTACTTTTACATCACTGTAAATATGAGGATGACGATGGATCAATTTATCGCAAATTCCGTTTAACACATCAACAATATTAAAGTGATTAGTTTCCGTAGCAATGCGTGTATAAAAAACGAGGTGAAGCATCAGGTCGCCCAGCTCTTTTTTTATCTCCTCCATATCGCCGTCAAGAATGGAATCAGACAATTCGTAGGTTTCTTCGATGGTTAAATGTCTAAGTGTTTCCATCGTTTGCTTTTTATCCCAGGGACACTGTTCACGCAAAGTGTTCATAATGGTTAACAAGCGATCAAAGGATTCGGCGGGATTAGTGCCTTGAGGAGGGATAATATTTGCTGGCATCTGCGTAATTTGTACGCAAAAATAAGATTTACCGGGCTAAAGCAGGCTATAATTTCACCGCTCTCAGCATTTCCCGCTTTCCGGGAGCGCCTGGCGCTTTCTCTATAGAAAAGCCAAGCCTTTTCATAGTTCTTTTTAGATTACCTGTAATTGCGTATGTGACAAAGACACCGCCTGGCCGCAGAAATGCACTTATATGAGCTAAGGCATCTTCGCTCCACATCTCCGGCTGATGAATTGCAGCGAAAGCATCGAAATATAGAACGTCAAATAATCTGGCTGACTGGAATTCCAATAATTCAGTGCAGGCAATATGTAATTTGCAAAAAGGACTGAGTTTGATTTCCTCTTTAAGTGCCCGTTTATAATTTTGGGTAAACGTATTCCAGATTTCCGGTGAAACATAGTCATCATAGTCCGTATTGTAAATCAGGTCAGGACTTAAGGGGTAGGCTTCAATTCCAGTATATTCCAATTCAATCATTTCTGAATGGCAATATTCAGCGGAAACCAGGAAATTCAATCCAGTACCAAAGCCAAGCTCCAGTATACTCGCTTTTCCCGGATTGCCCTTCAGGAAATATTTAAGACCTGATTCCAGAAAGACATGTTTGCTTTCCTGCAGCGCACCATGACGCGAATGATAATGCTCGCCCACGAGAGGATTAAAGAGGGTTTTTGAGCCGTCGGAGGTAAGTGCAAAGCTTAAAAGCTGATCCATATTGAATTAATACTGTATTAATTAACCCGGGTTCCTTTTTCTACCCACCTTGCCAATTTTTTACTATAGGTATGTATTTCGGAGGTTTGCGCCCCATTGAGTTTGTACACCGGCTGCCCTGAATTAACCCATTCAAATATCCCACCGTACAGGATATTAACATTCCTATACCCAGCGTTCATCAACTTTTGTGCAATTTTTTCACTGCGGTTGCCTATGGAGCAGTATAAAACCAGTTGCGCGTCTTTCGGGATATCATATATTTTCCTCATGTCGAACCAAAAATAGCCCACATGACGTGCGTTTTTTAAGTGGCTGACTTTATATTCTTCTTCCTCCCGAATATCGAGTACAAATAAATCGCTTTTATTCATTTCGATAAACTCCTCAACTGATACCTGGGGCACATTGCGGTCGTAGATGCTGTCTAACAAAAGCTTAAAATCGGCATCCATTGTCTGAGCCTTCATACCGATTGCAGAAAAACAGATTGTAATCAAAAAAACGTATCTCAACCTTTGCATATTTGCTTTAGTGATGTTATAGATAAATTATTAAATGAGCTTCCCTGGTAATGAAGGGAAAATAATTAATAAACAACGTCTGATAATGTGTTTTTAGTTTCTGAAATTTTGAGTAATCATAATCCCATTTGCTCCCGCGTCCAAAATGCCTATCCCAACACGCCCAAATGAATGATGCAAAATGTTTGCTTTATGAACCGGGGATTCCATCAGGCCCTCATGAGCCGACTGCAGGGTTTGTGCCAGTGCAAGATTTTCTCCGGCGACTCTAAATCTCACCCTGTCTTTCCTCATCCTGTCATAAGGGCCTTTCCCTTCGGGTGTGTAATGTGAGAAGTAACCCCTATTAAGCATATCGGTAGAATGCTTCATAGCGACTTGGGCTAGCTTTTTGTCGAAGGCCATTAATTTAAGCCCCGCTTTTTTACGTTCCATGTTAATAAGCTCCAGCATCCTGATCTCCAGATCCGGCCTGGGCCGGGGATTATTTACCTTGAAGGGAAGTGAAACCAATTCAGTTCCCCGGGTGTGAACAGTGAAGTCACTCGGCGACCCATACCCAATATCGGCAGCCATTTCAGATAAAAGTTTGCCCGGCCAACTGTTTTTATGGCTTAGCCAGGAAGCAAGGTTGCTGTCTTTTGTTCTTTGCGATAAATTCCCCAGGGGATAAGATAAAGCAAAAAAAGAAATAAGGGTGGCGTACACAATTCCTGAAAAAAGCCCCGGAATTATACCTGATAATTTATTGGTCCAATGAAAATGTGCCTCATCAGAGAAGTTTTTCGTTAGGCGGTCGCCTATCCTCGAAATATAGTGGCTGAAAAATATAAGAAAGGCAATGAAAAAGACAGGTCTTATCCAGATACCGCTTATGTTTAGTAAAAGAAAAAACCGGAGAATTAGTGCAGAGATGAAGAAAGCCAGTAGAAAACTGCCAAGCCAGATTGTCAATTCAAATGCAGACTCGATAAAGCCTTTTTTCCATCCGCTGTATATGGAAAGACCGATCACGATGATTAGAATTACGTCAACAATATTCATTTAGTTAACATGAAAAAGCCCTGCGTTTGAAATTACACAAACGTAGGGCATTTACAGAATATTTTGAAAACTACCAGATGCGTATGCGGTCTTCAGGCTTTTTGTACAATTTATCTCCTGGCTTCACATCAAACGCTTTATACCAGGCGTCCATATTTACAGGCGCACCAATGGTACGGTAAGGGCCTGGGGAATGGGTGTCGGTAACAATTAATTGCGCTGCAGTTTCGTTCAGGATATTACCTTTCCAAACCTGTGCCCAGGATAAAAAGAAACGCTGGTCGGGAGTAAATCCGTCTATCTTTTCATTACTCTGGCCTTGTTTGGTCATTTTAAATGCTTCATATGCTGCATTCAATCCGCCCAGGTCACCAATATTTTCGCCCAAAGTGAGCTTTCCATTCACATGTATGGTATCAAGAACTGTGTATGCGTCGTATTGCTCCTGCAGCGCTTTAGCTTTGGCTTTAAAGCGAGTCATGTCTTCCTCAGTCCACCAGTTGCGCAAGGTGCCGTCTTTATCATACTGGCTGCCCGAATCATCAAATCCATGGGAGATTTCATGTCCGATAACCGCGCCGATTCCTCCATAGTTCACAGCGTCGTCAGCATTAGGATCAAAGAAAGGAAATTGAAGTATCCCGGCAGGGAACACAATTTCGTTGTTAACCGGATTATAATAAGCGTTTACGGTAGGCGTAGTCATTCCCCATCTGGTTTTATCCACAGGTTTGCCTAATTGATTAACCATGTCCTGGTATGCCCAGGTGCTGGCATTTCTAAGGTTGCTGAAAAATGATTTGCGGTCTATTTCTAATCCTTCGTATGTTTTCCATTTATCGGGATAAGCAATTTTAGGTGTAAAGGCGTGAAGTTTATCCAGGGCTTTTTGTTTCGTAACATCACTCATCCAATCAAGATTCTTAATCCTGATCTCATATGCTTTAACCAGGTTGCTTACAAGTTCCTGCATCCTGGCCTTGGCTTCAGGTTTGAAATGTTTGTCAACGTATAGCTGACCAAGGAGTTCGCCTACAGTTCCATCCGTCAGGGATGACATTCTTTGCCAGCGCGGAGTTTGAACTTTTTGTCCGCTGATTACTTGATTGAAAGCAAAATTAGCATTCACGAATTCAGAACTTAACATAGGCGCAGAACTCTTCAGAAGGTTCCAACGCAGATAAGTTTTCAGGTCGTTTACTGGTGTGTTGCCAATTACTGTATTTAATTCAGTAAAGAATTTTGGAGAGCCAACCAGTACTGTATCCTGACCGGCTACCTTCATAACGGGTAGTAGATTTTTCCAGTCTAAATTAGAAGTTGTTTTAGCAAAGTCTGCAATAGCAAATTTGTTATAAGTTTTGTAAGGGTCTCGCATTTCAACCCTGCTCATCTGTGCAGCAGCTAGCTTCTTTTCAAATTTGAAAACGGTTTCAGCGTTACTTTTCGCTTCAGCTTCCGGAGTTCCGGTAAGAGTAAACAATTTGGCGATGTACTTTTTGTAGGCATCCTGAATCTGGGTGCTGCGCGCATCGTTTTTCAGATAATAATCTCTGTCTGGAAGTGTAGTTCCACCCTGGCCAAGTTGCGGTACAATATTTTTTACGTATTTACGATCCTGACCTACAAAAAAGTTGAAGAATGGCGAACCTGCTCCATAAGTGCGCATTTCAGCTGCATGTCTCACGACACCATTTACATCCCTTAAACCGTCAATTTTTTGAAGGTCAGCTTTAATTGGCGTATAGCCAAGCTTTTCAATGGTAATGCTATCCATTCCTGCTGAGTAAAAATCACCCACACGTCTTTCAATAGAGCCGGCAGGAGCTTTGCTCTGGGCAGATTCAGCCAGGATTGTTTTAACAGCGTTTATGTTAAAATCGCGAAGCTGGTTAAAACTTCCCCAACGGGTTTCTTTCAAAGGCACCGGGTTATTTTTTATCCAGGTTCCACTTGCGTAGGTATAGAAGTCCTCGCCAGGTTTAACCGTAAGGTCCATGTTGGATTTATCGATAAAATCTACTTTCTTTTTTGCGGGCGAGTCATGCTGCGCACTTGCGTTGAGCGCAAAAACGCTGGCTGCCCCAAACAGCATTACTTTTAAAAAATTGTTATTCATATTATAATTGGTTTGTTAATTGAAATTCGGACCGTTAAATTAACAGTATTAAGCCAGACTGGGAAAAAAGAAGCAGGGATTTATTTATTAAACCAGTATAGTATCCGGCCTAATCGTAAATAATCCAGCAAAAATGAAGTCAGCTTGAAATTTGAGCAAAATTTCATCAAACATTATTTATTAAGATCACACGTTTTTGAATAAGATGGATTCACATCCCTGTTCGGTTAGTAATATATAAACTATCGATTGCTTGTATTATTGTAAGAGCACTCGAAAATTTTTGAAATTTATCTGCCCTTGATGCTGTAACAGCTTGTTTCGCTTCACATTTCGATCGATTCTATTCGGGAATGAACGCTGAATTGAGTAAACTTGCACAAAATTCCCATACTTAGAATGAGCCTTCCTAAAACGTATAACCCCAAGGAAACAGAAGATAAATGGTATAAATTTTGGCTGGAAAAGAAATTTTTTCGGTCTGTGCCGGATGATCGTGAGCCATATACTATAGTTATTCCTCCACCAAATGTTACCGGGGTTTTACATATGGGCCATATGCTTAACAACACCATCCAGGACGTGCTGATCAGAAGAGCTCGTATGCAGGGTAAAAATGCCTGTTGGGTTCCAGGTACCGACCATGCCTCCATTGCAACGGAAGCCAAGGTGGTGGCCATGCTTAAAGAAAAAGGAATTGAGAAGAAAGATGTGAGC
>JAZKHM010000316.1:0-8705 GCA_040385405.1 Bacteroidota bacterium
TTGTTCTTTATTCTTTGTTCCTTGTTCTTTGCTCTTTGTTCTTTGCTCTTTGTTCTTTGTTCCTTGTTCCTTCCTCTTATCTGCTTATCTCAACAATCTCGAACTCGATTTTTCCTGCCGGCACAGCAATTTCGGCTTTATCGCCAACTGACTTGCCCAACAAACCCTGAGCAATCGGTGATTTTACGGAAATCTTTCCTGACTTTAGATCGGCTTCCGTTTCTGACACCAGCTGGTAGGTCATTGTGGTTCCGTTCTGAACATTCTTAATTTTGACAATCGATAAAGCCAGAACCTTGGTCGTGTCCAGCTTTGACTCATCAATTAACCGCGCATTAGCGAGAATATTTGTAAGCTTTGAAATTTTTGATTCATGATGTCCCTGCGCCTCCTTAGCAGCATCGTACTCAGCATTCTCCGAAAGATCACCTTTATCCCTTGCCTCCGCAATTGCTTTAGATATCTGCGACCGGCCCTCCGTCTTTAAGTTATGAAGTTCTTCTCTTAATTTATCTAATCCTTCCTGGGTGTAATATGTTACGTCCGTCATGTCTCTCTCAATTTTATGGTAAAGTCTATAAAAACAAACAAGACTATGTCGGCTTAAGCCAATATAGTCTTGCTCGTATCAATACGAAGATAATATTTTTGATTTTAGATTTCCAAATTGAATTGAGAAAATACAATTGGATGTTTAATTAATGGATGAATGAAGAATGAATGAAACTAAATCGTTCGAAAAGAGAAATTTTTAAAACTTAAAGAAAAAAGATTGCCAGGACTTAAAAGAAAAAGATTAGTAGAGTTGGTAAGATGTTATTTTGGGGGTTGCGCCGTGGTGCGGCGCCGGGCTCTTCGTTGCAATCTTTTTTTGCTTCGCAAAAAAAGTATTTCCACTTCGATCCCTAACCCAGAACCCGCCATAAATGAGATGCAGATATTAAATTTCAGGGCACAGTCCAGTCTTTACACCTTGTTCCTTACTCCTTGATCGTTACTCATTGCTCCTCGTTCCTCAAATCATCTTCAGCTTTTCCGCCAAAACTTCGGAGATCTTTCGATATGATTCTATACTCCAGCCGGCTACATGAGGACTTAGAATGACTCTGTTATTTTCCTTAAGATCTTTGAACCAGGGCTGTTCTGATAATGCAGGGAATTTTTCTACCTCGAGCACGTCAAGCCCCGCCGCAGTTATTTTGCCGTTTTTCAAACCCCCGACAAGGGCTTGAGTGTCGACGATTTCGCCCCGGGAGGCATTCAGTAATATAATGGGCTTTCTAAAATGAAATAAATACTCCTCGTTAAATAACCGTCGTGTTTCGCGGGTTAGAGGAATATGAAAACTTAATATATCGGCAAGTTTGACAATTTGCTCCATACTTACTTCCGTAGCAAACTGATCGCTGAACCCGGTTTTATATTTATCGTAAGCTATTACATTCACTTCAAACCCGGAGAGTTTTTGAGCAAGGCTCCTTCCGTTATTACCATATCCAATTATTGCAACAGTTCTTCCTTTAAGTTCCCAGCCCCGATTAGCTTCACGATTCCATATTCCTGCACGTATCTGCAGATCCCCCTGATTTAGATTGTTAAGTAAGCTTAATAACATTCCAATAACATGTTCGCCCACCGCATCCCGGTTCCCTTCCGGGGCATTTATACAGTAAATTCCTTTGCTTACGGCATATTCCTCATCTACGTTATCCATGCCTGCCCCTGCCCGGGCGATAAATCTAAGACTAGTACCGGCATCAATAATCTCCCTGTCAATCAGGAATTTTGTTCGAATAGCGATTCCTGAATAGTTCTTAAGTATACCTAGCGTCTCCTCCCTGCTTACCAGCGGCATGTCATCACATTCATATCCCAGCTTTTCTGCTTCTTCCCTGAATGCAGGATGCAAATGGTCCGCTATAAGTATCTTCCTAACCATTCGACTCATCTTGAAACGTTAACGAGGTTTGTCAGTTTAACGAAATCAGCTACGCTAAGCCTTTCCGCTCTCAATTCGAGCAACGGGTCATCTTGCATGTTTTCCTTGCTCACTAACGATGAAAGGGCATTTCGCAATGTCTTTCTGCGCTGGTTAAAGCCAGCCTTTACTACTTGCCAAAACAGTTTTTCATCGCAGTCGAGTTTATCAACCTCATTCCGGGTAAGTCTTATCACTGCTGAAGTAACTTTTGGCGGCGGATTAAATACTCCGGGTTTCACGGAAAATAAATATTCAACCTTGTAATATGCCTGCAAAAAAACACTTAGTATGCCGTATTCCTTACTCCCGGGCTTTTCTGCACACCTTTCAGCAACTTCTTTCTGAAACATGCCCACCAGCTCTACTACCTGATCACGGTTATCCAGTACTTTGAAAAGGATCTGAGAGGATATATTGTATGGGAAGTTTCCAATGATTCCGAGCTTTTCAGGAAAGACATCTTTAAAATTAAGCTGAAGGAAATCGCCATTTATTAAGCGCTCGCCAAGTGTCGGATACTTCTTCTTAAGAAAGTTGTAAGATTCAGTATCGATATCAATGAGGAAAGCCTGGGGATCATCTTTGCTTAGTAAAAAGTCAGATAAAATGCCCATTCCCGGCCCAACCTCCAGGACATGATCATACTTCGCCGTTGAATGAAGGCTGTTTACGATCTTCTCAGCAATATTCTTGTCTGTTAAAAAATGCTGGCCGAGATGTTTTTTTGCCTTGACGATGCTCATGGAAGGGTGGTTTGGAACAAAGTTACGGATTTAGAAAGTTGTAAGTTATAGGTTGTAAGTTGTAAGTCTTCTTTCCGGCGGACAAAGGGACTTGTAAGTTATACCTTACAACTTATTACTTACAACTTATTACTTACAACTTATTACTTACAACTTAAAGATTAAAGTCCTTAATTTGCGTACACGAAAAACCTGCCTTGCTTTTCATTGATTGGCGGGCTTATAAACAACGGAATGGGCGAAAAAATAAAAATAGGAATATCAATCGGCGATGTCAACGGCATTGGAATGGAGGTTATAATAAAAACCCTGATGGACAACCGTATTCTGGACTATTGTACGCCAATTGTCTATGGCCACACGAAGGTAGCTTCGTATCATCGTAAGACTATGGATATTACTGAGTTTAATTTCAACGTCATCAATAGCGCTGCACAAGCTCAGAACAAGCGGGCCAACCTGATCAATTGCTGGGAAGAGGATGTAAAGATCGAACTTGGAATGACTACCGAAACAGGTGGCAAATATGCTTTTATCTCACTTGAAAAAGCACTTGACGACCTGATTGCGGGAAATACTGATGCATTGGTTACGGCCCCGATCAATAAGCACAATATACAAAGCGCAAATTTCCAGTTTGCCGGACATACGGAATACATTCAGTCGAAAACAAATTCGGCCGATTCACTTATGTTTCTTGTTAGCGAAGATATCAGGATTGGAGTCGTGACCGGGCATATACCGGTACAGGAAATACCCGAAAAGATAAGCGTTGAAAAGATCGTCTCAAAGCTTACCCTTATGAGCGAAAGCCTTAAAAAAGATTTTTGGATCCAAAAACCAAAGATCGCAGTTCTGGGACTTAACCCACATGCCGGAGATAACGGACTGATCGGAAAAGAGGAGTTGGAAATTATTACGCCGGCTATTGCCGAAGCAAATTCCAAAGGGATTTTTGCTTTCGGCCCTTATGCAGCTGATGGCTTTTTTGCTGCTCATACTTATTGCCAATTTGACGGGGTACTTGCAATGTACCATGATCAGGGGCTGATCCCTTTCAAACAGATAGCCTTTCATAATGGGGTGAACTTCACCGCAGGTTTGCCGGTTGTTCGCACTTCTCCAGATCATGGAACAGGATATGATATAGCCGGAAAAAACCTGGCGTCCGAAAATTCATTCCGTGAAGCCATTTTTACAGCTATAAATATCGTCGAACGCCGAAGGGAAAGTGTTGAATTAAGTTCCAATCCTTTGAAGCTTAGTAAGTTTTCAAAAGATAGAGATTGAGTTGGTTGTTAGTTGTTAGTTGTTAGTTGCCTGCCGGCAGGTTCGATCTAAACGCTGTAAATAAGTAACCGACTTACATAAGATTACACCGTCACGTTATGAGTATTAATTGTCGAAAGGTACGTATGCCCACCAACAACTTATTAAGTCCAACGTACAACTTTCAAAAACTGTTTCCCAACTAAATAAATTTTCGTAAATTTGCAGGCTCAATTGGCGTGCATTGAAATCGTTACAGCAATATAGCATTCCGTATACCGGATTAAAACTTGGAGTTCATCAGTTCGAATTTGAAGTAGATGATGTTTTTTTCAGTGCATTTGAGTACTCTCTTGTTAAGAGCGGAAAGCTGAAAGTTGACCTGGATCTTGAAAAACAGGAAACAATGATGATCCTGCATTTCCGGATTTCCGGAGAGATGATGCTGGGTTGTGACGTTTGTCTGGCGGACTACCCTTATAAGGTAGAAATAGATGAACGACAGATTGCAAAGTTCACTGGCAATGTGGACCTGGAGGAAGACACTGACGAGATCATTGTTTTAACAAAAAATGAAAATGAGATTAATGTTGCTACATTAATCTACGAATATATTAACCTGGCGGTTCCTTATATCAATCGTTGCGATGACGAGGGTAATACGAAGTGGTGCGACCAGGAGATGATAGACAAATTGAAGCAGCTCTCGGGCGCTTCGCCGGAAGAAACTCCAGATGCAGACCCACGCTGGGAAGCATTGAAGAATATTAAAAAGTAAATTTAATACATAGGAAAAAATGGCACATCCAAAACGGAAAATCTCCAAATCCAGAAGAGATAAAAGAAGAACACATTATAAAGCCGTGGCTCCGGGTTTAACTACCTGTCAGACTACTGGTGCAGTACATTTACCTCACCGTGCGTATACAGTTGACGGCAACTTATATTACAACGGCAAAATGGTTATTGAAAATACGTCTGTAGCTTAAAAATCTCTCAGAAATGAAGATTGGCTTAGATATAATGGGCGGAGATTTCGCTCCCAAAGCAACGGTTTTGGGAGCTATAGAAGCCCAAAAATCCCTACTGCCAGGTCAAAAGATTGTTCTATTTGGCGATAAGGACCAAGCCCTACCTTTGATCTCTGAAAACGGGATCGAGCCTGATGTTTTTGAATACGTTCATACCACCGAAATGATTGGAATGGGTGAACATGCGGCAAAAGCCGTACTTCAGAAACCAGATTCAAGCATTAGCTTAGGATTCCAATATCTTAAAGAAGGGCAAATTGATGCTTTTTCATCCGCTGGCAATACCGGCGCTATGCTCGTTGGCGCGATGTTCAGCGTCAAACCTGTAGCCGGTGTCATTCGCCCCGCAATTGCTACCAATGTTCCAAAACTAAAATCCGGATTTGGCATTATGCTGGATGTTGGAGCTAATGCCGATTGTAAACCAGAAGTGCTGGCTCAATTTGGCATTTTAGGCAGTCTTTACGCGGAACATGTTTATCATATGCCCAATCCGAAGGTGGCATTAATGAACATTGGTGAGGAAGAAGAGAAAGGCAATGTTCTTACTCAGGCTACATTTCCCCTGCTGCAAAAAACCAGCTTAAATTTTATTGGAAACATTGAAGGGCGTGATCTGTTCAATGATAAAGCTGACGTTATAGTTTGTGACGGATTTACAGGAAATGTGATGCTTAAACTAGCGGAAACATTTTATATTCTTACACTAAAAAAAGGTTTTAAAGACGAGTTCTTTGACCGGTTCAATTATGAACAATATGGAGGCAGTCCCATTTTGGGGGTTAATGCTCCTGTTCTGATCGGTCATGGTATTTCCAGCCCGGAAGCAATTAAAAATATGGTCCTTCTTTGCCGAACGATGATAGAGGCACAGTTTATCGATAAAATCAAAGAAGCTTTTAAATAATTATTCCAGATATTATGTCAAAAGTCCATGCTGCAATAACAGCCGTTGATGGCTACGTACCCGATTATATTTTAACAAATAAAGAACTGGAGGGCATGGTTGAAACTAATGATGAGTGGATAACCTCCCGCACAGGCATCAAAGAGCGCCGCATTCTTAAAGGCAACCTCGGTACATCCGACATGGCAGTCATAGCGGTTAACGGACTGCTTAAGAAGCGTGGTATCGATGCTTCAGAAATCGATCTCATTATATTCTGCACCACAACTCCGGATATGATGTTCCCGGCAACAGCAAATGTACTTGCCCATAAAATTGGCGCAAATAATGCCTGGGGCTATGACCTGAACGCTGCGTGTTCGGGTTTTTTATTTGGCTTAGCTACCGGATCACAGTTCGTTGAAGCAGGTAAACACCAGAAGGTATTGGTTGTTGGCGGCGATAAAATGTCATCAATCATCAACTATAAGGACCGTACAAGCTGCATTATATTTGGCGATGGCTGCGGTGCAGTCTTACTTGAACCAAATACCGAAGGTAATGGAGTAATTGATTCTATCCTGAAAAGCGATGGCGCCGGTGGCCCCTATCTACATCAGAAAGCAGGCGGGTCTTTAAGACCAGCGAGCCACGAGACTGTTGAGAATGACGAGCATTTTCTGTTCCAGGAAGGCCAGGCTGTTTTCAAGTTTGCCGTAACAAATATGGCAGATGTTGCAGCTGAAGTTATGGAAAGAAACAATCTCGTCGCAAATGACGTGGCATGGCTGGTACCTCACCAGGCAAATAAACGAATTATCGATGCAACCAGCAACCGAACAGGTATAGATCCTGACAGAGTAATGATCAACATCGAAAAATACGGAAACACTACAAATGGCACGATTCCCTTATGTTTATGGGAATGGGAAAGTAAACTAAAAAAGGGAGACAATGTAATCCTTGCAGCATTTGGCGGAGGATTTACCTGGGGTTCCGTTTACTTGAAGTGGGCTTATTAAGCTGAAAGATGAAAGCTGAAAGCTGAATGCTGAAAGCTGAAAGCTGAAAGCTGATACCTTAAGGCTTTGTGCCTTTAGCTTTACGCTTCCATCCGGCCTAAATGGAAATAACAACAATAAAATTCAATGCATAAATAAAATTTTATCATAATTTTAGATTAACCGAAAACTAAACTATAACATATGGATATTAAACAAATTCAGGAACTCATTAAGTTTGTCTCCAGATCTGGAGTAAATGAAGTATCAATTGAGCAGAAAGAGTTTAAAATTACCATAAAGACTAATCAGGCGCCAACTTATATTAACGCTGCACCTGCACCGGCAACCCAGCACACATTTGCTGCACCTCCACCTGCAGTATCAGCAGCTCCGGCAGCTAGTCCCGCTCCTCCGGCTGCTCCAAAAGATGAAGCTTCTAACTATATTACGGTTAAGTCGCCAATGATAGGTACATTTTACCGATCTGCAAGTCCAGATAAGCCTTTGTTTGTAAATGTGGGTGATGAAATAAAATCAGGTCAGGTGCTTTGCATCATTGAAGCCATGAAACTTTTCAACGAGATCGAATCTGAAGTTACCGGCCGGATCGTGAAAATACTGGTCGACAACGCCAGTCCGGTTGAGTACGATCAGCCATTGTTCCTGGTTGAACCGGCATAAAGCGGAAAGCGGAAAGCTTAATGCTTTCAGCTTAAAGCTTAGTGCTAATTAAAGGGGAGCGAACTTCCTTTCTAAAGTACACATATAAGAAATCTATGTTCAAGAAAATACTTATTGCAAACCGTGGTGAAATAGCTTTACGGATCATTCGTACTTGTAAAGAGATGGGTGTAAAAACGGTAGCAGTATATTCTACCGCTGACCGGGATAGCTTACACGTTCGTTTTGCAGATGAAGCCGTTTGTATAGGGCCACCAGCCAGTAAAGATTCCTATTTAAGCATCCCAAATATTATTTCTGCAGCTGAACTAACTAATGCAGATGCCATTCATCCGGGATATGGATTCTTGTCGGAAAATGCTAAATTTTCTGCGATATGCCATGATTACGGAATCAAATTTATCGGCGCAACGGCAGACCAGATTAATGGAATGGGAGATAAAGCTTCCGCAAAGGAAACGATGAAAATCGCCGGAGTACCTACAATTCCAGGTTCTGAAGGTTTACTTACTGATGTTAAAGAAGGGATTAAAATTTCCAATGAAATAGGATACCCTGTAATACTCAAGGCAACCGCTGGGGGCGGAGGCAGAGGGATGCGAATCGTTTGGAATGACCAGGAATTTGAACCGGCATGGGATTCAGCAAGACAGGAATCAGCTGCCGCGTTTGGTAATGATGGCCTATACCTTGAGAAATACGTGGAAGATCCGCGCCATATCGAGATTCAGGTGGTTGGCGACCAATACGGAAAAGTTTGCCATCTATCGGAACGGGACTGCTCTATCCAGCGCCGTCATCAGAAGCTTGTTGAAGAGTCGCCTTCTCCATTTATGACAGATGAATTGAGGGAACGAATGGGTGAAGCAGCTATCAAAGGTGCACAGGCGGTCAACTATGAAGGTGCAGGGACCGTCGAATTCCTTGTTGATAAACACCGTAACTTCTACTTTATGGAAATGAACACCCGGATCCAGGTAGAGCATCCGGTGACTGAAGAGGTTATTAATTTCGACCTTATTAAAGAACAAATTAAAGTAGCGGCAGGAATTCCGATTTCCGGGAAAAATTATATCCCGGCAATGCACGCCATTGAATGCAGGATAAATG
>JAZKHM010000317.1:0-1377 GCA_040385405.1 Bacteroidota bacterium
CCCATCAAATTTTTTTGTTACCTTTAGTTAATGCAGCGTTCCACTTCAACCACTTTACCCACGTTATCCGCAATCTCGAAAAGAACATATCAGAGTTTTGAGTTCAGAACTGTTCAGACAGAAGCAAACCAATTAACAAAGGATGTTAATAATTTCTTAGAAAAGACAAGGATGATCGATGATGGAGTTTATAAAATGCTGATCAACGCGGCTAGACACTATTCCGTATCTTTTCATTTCAATGAGCTAATGTTACTACGAATGTATGTGGATGCAACTGAATTTTTTACGCTAGAAACATCACTCTTGGAAATGGCTAACAGAGAATGGACATGCTTGGGATATCGACTCGTAGTAAATTGTCGCATTTTGTGTCATTTGACAGCAAACTGTCCTATTTCTGAAGACGTTGTAGTCTATAGGGGATTCCAGGATAGAAGGAAGGATAATGTACAAAGTTTTGAAAAGGAAAAACAGAAGCTTATGCACATTAGAGAAATCCGCGAACTCGAGAAACAGATACGTGAATCACTTAAAGAACCCTTTTTACTTTACCAGGTCATAGCAAGAAGGAAAATTGAACGAAGTGAAATGAAAAAGGGGTACACTGAACAAGAGTTAGAGACCGCACAGCAGACCATATTAATGGTTGTCGAGCTGAATGAAAGAATTCAGTCATATCAATCTAGAGATGTCCAAAGCTTACTGGAGAATACAGGTGATCTTGTTCAGTTAGATACATTCTTATCAACGAGTTTGAATATTGAGACGGCGAAAAATTTTATGGGCGACAAGCATTGTTGTTTATTAGAGATTATGGTACCAGCAGGAACCACAGCGTTCTATTTAAGTGCACATAGTAGCGTTGGGGGTGAATTCGAGCTGGTTTTGCCACCGTGCTCGAAGTTATTGGTGACAGGAAAATCAAAAGGAATCACACGCGCTCGATATATGGGTATCCCAGATGTTGCACGCAAAAGATTGACGCTGGATAATTCGAGACTATATATATTTAAGACGCTCTTGGAAAAATTAAAAGCAAAGGAAGTATTAGAAAGAAAAGTTAAACTCGAGCAGCTTAGATGCGCGAAGGCTGAATTTTTACTGACACAGAATGAGCCATTTTTTGGATTATGTCGAGAAACAATGGGTTGGGTAAAACCAAACGAACGTAACTTGGCAACATACTCAAACTCTCAATTGACTGATACCTGGACAGATGATGACAAGTATGAAGCAGATCTTATCATTTCTAATATCTTGACGAGTGAATAAAAGTTATTTCTGTCCTCAATATTGAAGAATTTCCAGAAGTAAAAATGTTTTTTTTAAGATCATCATGGTATGGGAGCTACAATTCGTGAGTGTGATAGGTGT
>JAZKHM010000318.1:0-2432 GCA_040385405.1 Bacteroidota bacterium
TATATTGCACCCGGAATATTATCGCCCACACTTTCTCTTTCTCTGTTTTCATAGATCTTAAGATCAGCATATGGATTAAGGTCCTTCTCGTTCTTTTTTGGTTCTTCCTTAAATTTTAGATCAAAACCCTTTTTACCAGCGAGCTGAGAAACCGCCCCTTCCATCGCTATCAATTTGCCCCCGCTACGAATCCATTCCTGTATCTTTTCATTTCCAGGATCAGGATAGTTTCCATCAGGGAAGATGATAACATCAAATTCATTAAGATTCATCCTTGCTATATCTTCAGCGCGCACGATACTTAATGGATACTTGATTTGCTGTTCAAAGAAATGCCACACCTCGCCGAAGGAAAGAGATGAAGAAGATGCTCCCGTAATTGCCATTATCCTGGGTTTACGGATAAACCTCACCTTATCCGAACCAAGGTCCGCTCCTTTGTCAACAAACGCTGAAGCTATAGCCTGCAATGTAACACCTGAACCAGCGGCCAGGTTCTTTACAATTTGACCAAAATCCTCTCCAAAACCATCGTTACTGGTACGCGCAATTATTAGCGAACCTGCGTTAAATCGCTTGCCACCTGTTTCAAAGGGTACCTCCGAATACCTTACTTTGATATTATACTTTAATAACTGAGCGAGGAATTTAACATCGGAAAGTGAATTCCAGTTTGCAATATATGCCACAGGATTGGAGATTTCGGTAGCATCAGCAGGCACTTCAGGTGGAGCGGCCGACAGAGATCTAAGACTTTCAGAAGTTGCAAACGCTGGCAGTCCATATGCATAGGGTAATGACCATGCAGTAATATCGTAGGTTGCCGAATCAGAAACGAAGGTCTGCGGCTCAAAAAGCACTTTAAGCAATACCGATTTAGGCTGATAAGCACTAATCACCATGTCATTTTTGTCGACTTTAAAATTCTCCTTTTTCCTTGTGAAGTAATTATATCCGCTAGCGCCTTTTGCAGAACCGTAGCCAAATTCAATCCCATTCCTCTGGAGCAAAGTAGCCAGGGATTTAAGTTTTTCTGTGTTCTCACCCTTGATTATATATGTCTTATATTCTCCCGGAGGATTAGCTTTACTTGCGTCGAAATAATTCTTAAACTCTGCAACCGCTTTAGAAGCATTCTGCGATACCGCCTCCACAGTTGATAAACCGGTAGTGTGATGGTGATCAATTCGTGCTTTCAGCGTCAGCGTATCCCCCTCAGCATTCAGTATAGCCAATCCTGCCCGGCCGGATCCTCCCTGCTCATAGGTCATTCCAATTGAGCCATTATAAATGGGATAGGTATCACCGTAAGAAGGATAAAGAAGATCAAAACGCTCGCGGGTAAAATACATCCAGCCATTCTTGTCAAAATACCGGGCGTTATTTTTACCTATAATGGTCTGGAATTCCCGTTGCCATTTGCTGATATCCTGATGAAACGGTTCTGCTGCCGGTGCAAAATAATACGGTTCGTTTATACCCTGCTCATGAAAATCTACATGGACCTGCGGGAGCCATTTATTGTAAACCAGCATTCGTTGCTGAGTCTCAAGCTGAGATTGCCAGGCCCAATCGCGGTTCAGGTCAAAATAATAATGATTCGCTCTTCCTCCTGGCCAGGGCTCAAAATGTTCGCGTGAATACGGAAATGCGTCAGGAATCAAATTACGTACGGGGTTATAAAAATTAACATATCGTTCGCGGCCATCCGGATTCAAGCACGGATCAATAATAACTACCGTGTTTTTAAGCCACGATTGGGTACGTTGATTAGAAGGGTCAAGTAAATCATATATCGTTTGTAATGAAGCTTCTGTTGAAACCGCTTCATTTCCGTGAACGTTATAACTCAGCCAAACGATGGCAGGCTGGTATGGGCTTATCGCTCCTTCGTTTATACCTGCAAGCCGCAGGTTGTTCTTCCTGATGTCTTCAAGCTTCCCGATATTTTCAGAAGATGCGACAGTAGCCAAAACAAGGGGGCGTCCCTCGTTGGTTTTTCCATATTCCTCAAGTTTAATGTTAT
This sequence comes from Bacteroidota bacterium, assembly GCA_040385405.1. Taxonomy (GTDB): domain Bacteria; phylum Bacteroidota; class Bacteroidia; order Sphingobacteriales; family Sphingobacteriaceae; genus Daejeonella. Next base: position 2,027 of record JAZKHM010000318.1, read on the forward strand.
TTGACGTCTTAGCTAAATATCGGTAATAATCCACGACGCGGTAATGAGGAGTAAACTGTTCACCGAGCTGGTAGCCTAGAAATTCAGCGGGTGTTTGTATCTTTTGAGCCTTCAGTGTTAAACATTCTGTACAGATGAGAAATAAAATGGTCAGGAACTTATTCATAGATTTGATAAAGCTTAAGCTGGGGATTAGTGAGTCGAAATATCAACTAATCTACACAACCTTAACTTTAAATACCAAATTGTTAAACCCATAAAGCAAAAATCTTAATATTGTACGTTAATTTATTATGAAGACAGAGGATCTCTACCAGCTTTATCTAAAACATCCGGTCATTTGTACTGACACACGTAAAATTTCAGAGTCGTGCCTGTTCTTTGCACTTAAAGGTGAAAATTTTGA
>JAZKHM010000319.1:0-1703 GCA_040385405.1 Bacteroidota bacterium
AAGTAAAGGTGTATGATACGGAGTATCATTTAGCAGCCGGCAGCACGGTGCAGGCTGAATATCATTTGAAGGTGTAATATGAAGATCATCTCCTGCCGCTTAATATTCTTCCTTCTTTTAGCCGCCCTCAGCGCCTGCGGTGTAAAGGAAGCCAGTATTTCGGAAAAGTCGGGAAAGGTCATTATTTATCAGATGCTGCCCCGCCTCTTTGGCAATAAGGTCAGCAACAATAAATTAAACGGATCTAAAGAAGAGAACGGGACAGGGAAATTTGATGATATCACCGAACCAGCACTGCAAAGTCTGAAAGAGCTGGGCATCACCCATGTTTGGTATACGGGGGTGCTCGAACATGCAACCATGACGGATTACTCAGCCATGGGAATTAAGATGGACGATCCGGACGTGGTAAAAGGGCGGGCAGGCTCACCTTATGCAATTAAAGATTACTATGATGTAGATCCTGACCTGGCCAATGATGTCAAAAATCGCATGGCGGAGTTCGAAAATCTCGTGCAACGAACTCACGAGCAAGGTCTAAAGGTTCTTATAGATTTTATTCCCAATCACGTGGCAAGGAGCTATAGCTCGGATGCCAAACCAGAAGGAGTCGAAAACCTTGGCTTTCGCGATGACACGACCAAAGCCTTTTCTCCTACCAACGACTTTTATTATATCCCCGGCAAGGCACTTGCTCTTCCGGCTGAAGTAAATGCCGGCGGATCCGATTTTAAACACCCTTTAAAAGACGGCAAATTCGACGAGTCTCCTGCCAAAGCAACTGGAAACAATGTCTTTTCAGAGAAACCGGGTATTAATGATTGGTTTGAGACGGTCAAGTTGAATTATGGGGAAGAAGAACCAGGAACCAGGAACCAGGAACCAAGACAGGAAGTCCCGGGAAATGGACGAACTCCCGTCTGGAATAAAATGCGCGACATACTCATTTTCTGGGCCAAAAAGGACGTCGACGGTTTCCGCTGTGACGTGGCAGAAATGGTGCCGGTTGAGTTCTGGGAATGGGTTATCCCGCAGGTAAAGAAGGTTAATCCGGATATTATCTTTCTGGCGGAAGCTTATGATGCCTCTAAATATGCTCAGTTTGTAACCAAAGGTAAATTTGATTATTTATATGACAAAGTAGGCATGTACGATGCCCTGAAAAGGCTCATCAGGAACGAGCCCGCAGGAAATATTTCGGAGATCAGGGATATTGTTGATGCCCAGCGCGACAGCCTGCACAAACACATGCTCCGTTTTCTCGAAAATCATGATGAAGAACGAATAGCTTCCAAAGGCTTTGCCGGCGATCCGCTTGCTGCTGTTCCAGCGATGGTTGCATCAGCAACACTATCCGGCGGACCAGTACTTATCTATTCCGGACAGGAACTTGGTGAGCCTGGTGCGGGAATTGAGGGCTTTGGCGGAGATGATAACCGTACTACCATATTCGATTACTGGGGAGTCCCGGAACATCAGAAATGGATGAACGGAGGCAAGTTTGATGGGGGCGGACTATCCGCATCTCAAAAAAGCTTACGTGCATTTTACGGCAAGCTGCTCAATCTTTCAGGAACTCATGAGGCACTGCTAAACGGCAAATTCCGTGAACTGGCAGGTTTAACAAACGCTTCAAGGGAAACCTATGCCTACATCCGCGAAAGCGAAAACAAAAGTCTGCTGATCATTCTTAACTTCAGCAG
>JAZKHM010000320.1:0-36910 GCA_040385405.1 Bacteroidota bacterium
ATTCAGAGTCACGTCGTGCCAGGTAATCATTCACCGTAACGATGTGAACACCCTGACCAGAAAGTGCGTTTAAGTAAGCAGGAAGTGTACCAACAAGTGTTTTACCTTCTCCAGTAGCCATCTCGGCAATCTTACCCTGGTGAAGAACAACACCACCGATAAGCTGAACATCGTAATGGATCATATTCCAGGTTACTTCCGTTCCGGCGGCAAGCCAGGTGTTATGATGAATCGCTTTATCTCCCTGGATAACCACATTCTGTTTTCTGGCAGCAAGTTCTCTGTCGGCCTGGGTTGCAGTAACCTCCAACGTTTTATTCTCTGTAAACCTGCGCGCTGTATCTTTCATCACCGCAAATGCTTCCGGAAGAATCTCCATCAGCACTTTTTCAAGTTCTTTATCACGATCCTTCTGGAGTTTATCCAGCTCGTCATAAATGGCCGTCTTCTCGTTTATCGGGAGATCTACCGCATCGGCCTTTAAGCGTACATCCGCAATCTGCTGGTCAATTGGCGCCAGGAATTCTCCGATCCGCGCTTTAAAATCTATAGTTTTCTGCCTTAATTCATCATTGCTTAAAGCAGATAATTTGGCGTATTCCTCCTTTGTTTTTTCAACAATAGGCTGAATTGTCTTTATATCGCGATCAGATTTGCTTCCGAAAAGTTTATTTAGAATAGCTAACATATGTAATTTGTAGTATTGAAATCATGTTACACAACAACTACGCCATCGGGATTAAGAGTCAGAATGGCATAATTAGGAGGGCAAAATTACGATTATTAATTAGAAATATACCTGACGCTATGTTGTTACAAATGTAATACACTAAAGTATCGAAACAAGTCTTCCAAAGAGACTTGTAAGCTTTTAAAATCCTGAACGAAATTAGGTTAAAGTATGGTAAAATACAGGCTGTCATTCCTGGAGGGTGTAATATAAATCGTAGGAAAAGAATGATCCATGTAGAGTACGATCCGAGATTAACCTTGTTGGCTGCAAAGTAAAATTATTATATTGTACAACCAATAATCAATTCTATCCAAACATTATGGGTCACGCTGTTACTATAAAAGATATTGCAAAAATTTTGAATGTCTCGGTATCGACCGTTTCAAGAGCATTAAGAGATACATATGACGTCAACAAAAAAACAAAAGAGAAAATTCTTGCGCTTGCTACGGAGTTAAATTATAAGCCCAACTTTAACGCCACGGGTTTAGCCCAGGGAAGTACGCATAATATTGGCGTCGTACTCCCATTCATAACTAACTATTACTTCTCAACGGTCATAACCGGAATTCAGGAAGTAGCCTATAACAACAATTATAATATCATTTTATATATTACCAATGACTCCTCTGAGCGCGAACTGTCGATTATCCAGAATTTATCACTTTCCAGGCTGGATGGCTTGTTAGTATCCGTTTCTTCTAATTCGGATTTCTGTAGTCATTTCCAGGATATAATTGATGAGGGAACACCTGTCGTTTTCATTGACCGCGTCGCAAGTAAAATTGATACTTCGAAAGTAATGCAGGACGACTATAATGGAGCATTTGAGGCTGTGGAACATTTAGTTCAGAGTGGTTATTCAAAGATTGCACATATTGCAGGTCCGAAAGGATTAGACTTTACCGAGAAAAGGCTGAACGGCTACCTTGACGCCCTGAAGAAACATAGCCTCCCTACTTCGGACGAATGGATCATACATTCTGGTTTTGACCAGAGTTGCGGGGAATCCGATACTTTTCAGCTTCTGGAATGCAACCAACGGCCCGATGCCATATTTGCGGTAAATGACCGGAAGGCCATAGGAGCTATGGTTGCTTTGAAAAAAAAGAAAATTGCAATTGGAAAAGAGATAGGCGTGATCGGGTTTACGGATGATCCTATTTGCACCCTTGTTTCACCCACCTTATCGACAATTGCGGAACCGGCATTTAATATCGGCAAAACGGGCTGTGAATTACTTTTAAAGCATATCAACAAAAAATATTTCCATCCCAATGAAGTAATCTTGCCAGGAACACTGATCGCGAGAGAATCAACGGTTAGAAACTAATTTGAATTAGCTTCTTATTCTTCCACCCATCATTATTTAACACGGGAATAAATCTGCCTACCCCTTATGATGGTGTGCTGAATATTAATATCTTCATCAAAAATGACGATATCGGCATCTTTTCCTTCGACAAGTGAACCTTTTTTATCCGAAATATTCATAATTCTCGCGGGTGTCATGCTCATCATTCTGACTGCCTCCAAGAGAGGGACACCAGCCATCCTGATCATATTTCTAACCAAGCGATCGGTAGTAGCAACGCTTCCTGCAAATGAAGTGCGATCGGGAAGTTTCGCTACGCCGTCTTCGATAATCACTTTTAACCCAGTATTCAGATTGCCCAATACGCTTTCACCTTCGGGCATACCGGCTCCCCGCATAGAATCTGTTATTAGGGCAATCCTATCCGGACCTTTAATTTTATAGATTAACTTTAAAAGCGGGGCAGGTAGATGAATACCATCCGCTATAATTTCTACATCCATTTCATCTATGATGTAAGCACTCTCAATTACCCCGGCATAGCGGTAGGCATTTCTACGCGTCACTCCTGACATACCTGAATATAAGTGAGTTGCAAGCGTATACCCATTTTCGAATCCCTCGAGAACTTCCTCATATATTGCGTCAGTATGAGCTAAGGCAGCTAGAATTCCCTTTGAGCGAAGATATTTTGCGAAAGGAATAGCCCCTTTAAGTTCGGGCGCGGCGCTCCATCGCGTGACAACGTTGGTGCGAGCCAGGATATCCATATACTCTGCCGGATCCGGGTCGCGAATATACCGGGGATCTTGTGCGCCACGCTGGCTCATGGCAAAGTAAGGGCCCTCCAGGTGCATGCCGATGAATTGCGCGCCATTAACATTATTTCGATCCGCGGTTTCGTACAACTCCAGTGTTTTCATTAGATCTTCCTTTTCGGAAGTCAGGGTTGTAGGCGACATCGACGTGGTGCCGTAACGGGCGTGAGTTTCAGCAGCTTTTAAAAATGCATTTTCGCTGCCATCCATAAAATCATGGCCTCCACCTCCGTGAACATGAATATCAATAAAACCTGGTGCAATGTAATTGCCTTTTGCATCAATTTCAATGGCGTCGCTCACATCAATATTCCCTTCTGATACCGCTGTGATGATGCCTCCTGTTATCAGCACCGATCCATTAGGAATAATGCGGTAAGGAGTTAGGATCTTACCATTAACTATTTTGATTTTCTGTGTTTCCATCCTAAAAAATTATATTACAATTGAATTTTCCTATTTCATGAACCTAAAAACGATTCTTTAACACGATAAAGAGTGGTTTTATTTCGTCTGTAGCTTTCGTACCAATAAATCCGTGACCGAGGATAATATCTTGTTTACCATCCGAATCAATATCTGCCACGTCCATTGTGGTGGCCCTATGAAAGTTGGCATTCGAAGGCAATGAATAGGCATCAAAATTTAAATCACCATCGTTCTTAAGGAATGTAAAACCTTCTTCAGGATGCTGGTTGTCTATGAAAAAACCAATTGCGGCGATATCCAGATCTCCATCTTTGTCGAAATCTTTTGCCATAGCTTTTATACACCCGTTAATTGGATAAAAGTATTTCTGAGTAAATTCATTCTTTCCGTTATTCATGAAAATATATACGCCGTGATAAGGTTTCACTTGATTTATGCCATCACCCCGGTCACCGCAGGTATAAAGAATATCAGGAAATCCGTCCTTATTGAAGTCGTTCAGTTCAAAAGAGGACGAACCGTAAGAAGGTGGTACTTGTAATACCTGTTTTTCTGCAAATGAGCCATTCCCTTTATTAGTAAATAAAAAAATACCTTCTTCGCCTTGAGAGAATTGCACCCAGATGTCAGGCCTTCCATCCTTGTTATAGTCTTCAACATGCGCTTTGGTTGCTCCCGGGAAAGCTCGTATTTCATGACGCAAATATTGTTTCTGCCCCTTATTTTCCATCCAGAATAAAGAACCCATAACGTTCCCGAATTCGCAAACAAGGTAGTCCCTGAGAAGGTCTCCGTTCAGATCAGCAGATTGTACCTGGACAGGTCTGGCTAAATTTTGAAATAAGGGCTCATTTCCATAACTCATTTCCCCTGTCCTGCTGATTTTAAGAGGTGTTAGAGCACCGTTTCTGGAATTATCTCCGAATAGGTTAGTTCCAATCCTGGAGCTTAGATACTCCTTTCCGGAAATATCGATATCGACAATAGGGCCATCATTTACCAGTGAGTCTATTAGCTGCATGTTTCCACTCAGCAAAAAAAGTGTGTTTGAACCTGACCGGTTAACCAGAAGTCGATGGGGTTTTACAGAGGTGTCAACTTTCACATAAGAGGCTGTATTTCCTGTTCTGTAAAATAGGGAGGATGGCAACTCCAGGGAAAAAAATGGAAGTTCCCGTTTTACAGGCTTCTTAAATGCGGGAGTCAATACAGCGGGCGCCATTGCTGTATAATAATCGATAATATTTTGCCATTCCGTTGAATTCATGGCAGGGCTTGATGGATAAAAACTCTGATCGATGTCTGTAAAGATCGGATAGGATTGTTCCTTATGATAAAATATTCCAAGACGCGGAGCCATCATAGCAAGTGCCGCCTGCCAATTTTCCTTATCGAGCAGGGATGGATCCGGCAGAACGTGACAGGGCGTACAATGCTTTGTGGCGAGGGTTTTACCCTGTACTACGATGTTCGAAGCGGCGGCATTAGCAGGTATGGAGGATAATTCGATTTGACTATGGCTCGTTCCAACTGTTGTTCTTCCCAGTATATATATCCCGGCACAGAAAATTAAAATGACTAAGATCAATACGACCGACCTTTTATTTGCGGGAAATCGTTTAATCATGTCCGTTTAATTAAATTTTGTTCTATACAAGGAGCTTAAAGGCAAGATCATATTAAAACAGGCGGCCTTATAGCGGGTCGGTAACAAAAAATTGAATATAGCATTTCAAAAACAAAATAATAATGGTATTGACTTCTCAGCTAAATAAGCTCTTTCAATCAATACCATTATTTCATCTTACGCTTAAGAACTTACCTAATCCTTCACCACAACCTGAGCGGAAAGTAAACTTGCCGAGGGTTTATCCAAATAATATGAACAGCGCGGGTGAAGTTGTAATATACTTGCCGGATACATATTGCTTACCGATTGTTCCAGGCAATCTCTTACTGCTTGTGCTTTTCGCACATCAGGAACAGAACAAATGATATATTTAGATTTACAAATCTGGTTAATCGACATACTTATCGCCTGCTTAGGCACTTCATCTACTGATTCAAACCAACCTTCATTGAATTGCTGCTTACGGCAAGCCTCATCCAGATTCACAATGATAAATGGCTCTTTTGTATCAAAGTCAGCAGGCGGGTCGTTAAAAGCAAGATGGCCGTTTTCTCCAATGCCCACAAGAGCTACGTCGATAGGATTTGCCTCAATGATTGCATTAAGGCGTTTACACTCCTTCACCGGATCTGTTTCGCCATCCACTAAATAAACACCTTTTAATGCCGGAACTTTGCTTAGAAACCTTTCTTTCAAATATTTTCTAAAACTAGCGCCTGAACTTTCCGGTAAGCCTATATATTCATCCAGGTGAAACATATTTACCTTACCCCAGTCGATACCTCTTTCTGCAATCAGTTGTTTTAATGTTTCAAACTGGCTTGATCCAGTAGCCAGTATAATGTTGGCATTGCCTTTACTGGCAATGGTTGTTCTAATTAAATCAGCGGCAGCTTTCCCTGCCGATTCACCTAACTCGATAGGATCGTTTTTTATAAATAATTCCATTTAAAAATAATTAATCTGTTTTAAAATTCGTTAATGCATTGAAAACGCATACTTTAATTTACAATTATATCTTCACCTCTGTATTTCCACCTTTAGCCATACTCAGGTCAACAGGTTCATTTTTCTTCCATGCTCCAGCTGTAAAATCAGGCACATCAACCGAGTTTGAGCGATTATTTACAGACCACTCACTTAGAGGGAAAATGGAACTCCACAAAGCGGCGTCATATACATTCTGATCAAGAGGTAAGCCGTTGCGAAGACAGTCGATGGTACGCCAATCCATTAAAAAGTCCATTCCGCCGTGTCCGCCAACCTGCTTAGCGAGTTCGCCTACTTTTTTAATGATAGGGGGAGTATATTTTTCTTCCAATATCTTAAATTGCTCTTCGGAAAGCCAGCCTTCATGGCTGGTTGAAATACGGGCAGGCAGAGGATATTTCAAAGCGGTGCCTTTTGTGCCGCTTATTAAATGAATTCTGGAATATGGGCGGGGAGACGTTACATCATGTTGAACCATTATTGTTTTTCCTTTATTCGTCCGGATCGTCGTAGTGTTCATATTGCCATTAAAAGGCTTACCTACAAATTGCTTATAAAAAGCATCAGTGGCAGCAAGCTTTTTAGCATGCTCTCCCATCATAAAATCATTCGACGAAACTGAAACCAGGTAATCCATTTTATCGCCCCGGTTTATATTCATTACCTGACATACCGGACCCAGGCCGTGCGTAGGATAGAGATTACCTTTTCTGCTGGCGTCCATTTTTAGGCGCCATTGATCATAATATTTTTCTTTTGAAAAATCGCCTTCAAGAAGGTCATGGATATACGCACCTTCTGCGTGAACGATCTCTCCAAAGAAGCCCTGACGTGCCATATTCAGTGTTAGTAACTCAAAAAAGTCATAGCAACAATTTTCCAGCATCATACAATGTTTGCGGGTTCGTTCCGAGGTTTCCACTAGCTGCCAGCATTCTTCAACAGATGTAGCTGCAGGAACTTCCACACAGACATGTTTCCCGTGGTTCATTGCATACACAGCCATAGGCGTATGAAGTACCCAGGGAGTAGCAATGTATATCAGGTCAATATCGTCACGTTCACAGACTTTTTTCCACTCCTCTGTGTTTCCGCTGTAAATCATTGGGTTCTGTCCTGAGGCTGCAATTCTTTTTTTGGCGGCATTTGCCTTTTCAGGTCGTAAATCCGCTATCGCCTTTATCTCTACGCCCCCTATTTTACTCATTCTTACAACAGCACCGGTTCCCCGGTTGCCCGTACCGATAAAAGCTATACGTACTGTATCCAATTTTGGAGCTGCATAACCTGACATATTGAACTTTTGAATATGGTTCTTTTCGAAATCATGTCCCGGAAAATTCCGGCCTTTTTCCTCTGAACCGGCATACACTGGAATTATATTGGCTCCCGTGATACTAAGTCCAGCCATTCCGGCAAGTTTTATAAAGTCCCTGCGATTGTTTTTCATCATAATTATATACTTAATTAAAAATAGTCTTACCCTGTTGCTTGGCGAGTGTCCTTATCCTTGCATACTCTGTCTGGTATTCCTCCAGCTGATTTCCGCTTATTTTGACACCTGACATGCTCACCGGATTAATTATTTCAATATTTTTTCCACTTAATGCAGCTGCTAATGAGACATCCCCCCAGACTAAAAATCCAGGAATGTGAATGCCCATACTGAAAAAATCTACTGAGCCGCCAGTATCGAACTGATAACTCAGCGGAGCCTCCCGGATAACAATGTCATCCACCCGCCCGCCCAAAGCCGCCAGGAATAAGCCTGCTAGTCCCGATTCCTTTGTTCCATCAAGGCTTACTTTCTGAGCCAGGTAGTTTGACCGAAGAAAATCAGAAACTAAACCCAGCTCTTTTACCCATTCTCCTAATATTGTTTTTCCAAGCCATAACTCTGAGCGCGACTGAGTATGAAGTATCATGCTCCTGTTGGCCGTATTCTCTTTTTTTGAAGACACCTCGCCTGTGCCGGAAAGATCAACAACTACAATTCCATGTCCCTTTTTCTTCAATTCAACTATCTTCTCCAGCGAAATTGCTTTCTTCCCGGCAGGGTTACTGATAATCACATAACCCATTGACGGGACAGCAGGAGCCATGTGTAGAACGGGGACCAGCTTATCATCAGAACTTTCTAAAGCCAACCGGTTCCACCCTCCAAGACTTGTATACTGATGTACTTTGCGTAGCGCGGATTGCTCATCTATCCGAAGGATACTTCTTAACTCTTTCTGCTTTTCAGAAACATTAACGGTACCAGCTTTCAAAAATGCTGTTCGTAATTCCTTACCGCGTCTTTGGCTATAAGCTGCTGTGGTGGTAATGAGCGTATCCCTTTGGCCGATGGGATAGACATATAATCTTTCATCAGCGAGAATTTCGAAAGGCAGTTCCTTTTTAGGAGTTCCGGTGCCTTTACCTTTCAGGTGAAGATCAAACCATCCCAGCATAGCTTCACGGTCTTCAGACCAATAGCCGTGGGTTCTATCAAACACCTCGGAGCTTATATTATTTTCTGCGCCCAGCATTTTATAAACCTGTTTGGTATTTTCGAATGTTCGCTGCATCTCAAGAGGAAAAAAGGACGGTGCAGCATCTTGTTTATGATTACACATTTTCAATGCTCTTGGGGCGATCAGTGAAAGCACTCCTGCCTCCTCAGTCAGGGTAAGCCCGTCATTTAATAGCTCGCACACGCAGTTTGACCGCATAATATAGGATTCAAATGTCCCAATGCTTACTACCGGTACTGCTGCTTTAATCCGTTCATCTATTGCTGCCAGCCACATGGTTTGATTTCCTCCGCCACTTGCTCCCGTGGCGCCGATATTCTTAGGGTCGACATATGGTAATGAGATCAGAAGATCTACTCCCCGCATGTTATCAGAGATTTGAATTCCGTTTAAAGACTCGCCTATATTTAAAAGAGAAGCTCCAAGGTTAGCCCCATGATATTCAAAGACTCCATGTACCGAAGTTCTTTCTCCTGCTCCCCATGGATCAATTGTCAGGCATACATACCCATTCAAAGCAAGAGAATGTCCAAGTGGTTGTGGCCCGTCTTTTTCACTTTTGCCTTTTCGCCAATGGCCCAGCATATTAATCACTGCAGGGAAAGGCCCTTTACCATCAGGGATATATAAATTAGCTGTTGCATATACTCCCGGTAAAGTTTGAAAAGCAATATTCTTAATCTTATAACCTTTCAACTGAATTGAACCTGTTTCCTTTATATTTAAAGGTAGCTTAGGATTTACGACGAGCCCCGTTTTCTGGATAATGCTATTTCTCAGCCAGGTTCGGTATGTATCAAAATCCTGCCGGTTTGAAGGTATTTGATGAGCCCCGAATTTTAGGACAGCCTGATCTCTTAACCTGCTTTCAATCAGATCTGCATGGTTATTAGATAAAACATTTGGAAGACTGTCTGAAGTTAAAACGTTCTTGGAAGAAGAAGATACAGAATAAATTATTCCCGCTGCCGTGGCGTGCAAATGCACTGTTAAAAATAACACGAAAACAAATAGCAATCTTTTCATATCATATAGTTTCCGGGGCATTATACCCTGTTTATATCTTAAATTATATAAGAGCCGTAACGTTTGCAGTGGATATTCTTTGGCCAGCCATTTATTGTACATTCCGTTTAAACCGGAAATAAGCTCTATCCTGATCGAAAGCTACATACAATTTAAGTTGAAATACAGGATAATGCCGAATTAAAATGCGATAACGTTACCGATAACGTTGCCGCTGTTTTTATATTTATTCTGTCTTTCTGTATGTATCTTGAACAATTAACAAAGTGAAGAAATTAAGTAAACGCGAATTCTGAATGTATAATGAGCTTTTTCGTAGTTCTTTCTAAAAATTAAACGACGTTAGAACTCAAATGAGGAAAAATTTCCCACATGAAATTTATGCTCAAACTCCAATTGAATCGGTGATGCCTTTGGAAAAATCTAAACGTCATTTTTCCATTGATTCCCTCCGCGGATTTGACTACCAGATTAAAATCTACCATTTGAAAAATAAAGCGCAGGAACAGGGTGTAGATAAATTCCTACAAGAGGCTTATTTACCGGCTATGTATCGTGCAGAGATTAAAAACATAGGCGTATTAAAGCCAATATCAAAGGATACTAGCGACCAATTGATTTATAGTAAGATAAAGTCCCTACCGGAATATCTGAACAATGTGTCTAAAAATGTTCAGATATATTTATTTCCGACGGTGTGCTCAGATTTTTGATCTGGAGAAAAAATGTTATGGAATTTCAAAAAGCCAATCTCCCGTAACTCTGTTGTACTTATCCGTAGACTAATGGTTATCCTGCGTAATACTTTTTTGAATTCAATGATATTGGTTTTATCATTTGGCTTGTCGGCACAAACGCTAGAAAAAAAAATACACAAACAATCTTTTTCATTATTCAGCCTTAGCAGCACATTTCAAGTTTCTCCAAAATGGTCCATCATAAGCGACGTACAAGAACGCAGCTTTATGAAGCCAATCAAACAAAACCAGCTCTCTTTAAGAATTCAGGTCCAACACAATTTAGGAAATGACTGGACTGCGGCCGGAGGCACATCATATGTACTTACCCGTGCAGGCGACCCTACTTCTTTAAGTACCTTAATAATACCTGAAATAAGGATTAATCAGGATTTAAACTACAAGCAAAGATTCAGCGGCTTTGGTTTTAGTCATCGCTACCGAATGGAAGAACGCTTCATAAGAAGAACCATGAACGATACTTTAATAGAGGGACATAGATTTATCGAAAGGTTATCTTATACCTTGTCCTTCGAATTCAACTTACTGAAATCAAAAAATAACTTCCGATCCCTCGCATTCAAAGCCAGTAATGGAATCTTTATAAATGCCGGTAAGCATATCGTTTATAACACTTTTGATCAAAACCGTCTCTATACAGGGTTAAATTATCAGTTGTATAAAAATATTGCGATAGAATTGGGATATATAAATATTTTCCAGCAGCGAAATTCTGGTAACGAATTTTACAATCGTAATATTGTTAGTTTTTCCATTAATCATAAAATGAGAAACCAATACCAGGCAGTCAAACACGAACTGTAAGCCTACCTATGTAAGATTTGCAGTTCCTTTCTAATTTCATTCTTTCCGGAATCATAGTTTAACCTTTTCCATCTTAGGCGTCAAAAAATGTATTATCAACCAGGCGATTAAAAATGAACTTCCGCAAACGAGGAAAATTATATTATACCCTGCTATAATATTTCCTGAACTTTTATAGTAATCCAGGATAAATCCGATAAAAAGAGGAAAAAGCACGCTGCCAATTGCCCCTGCCATACCTCCCAGTCCCACAACCGAGCTGATTGCCTTCTTTGGGAACATATCCGGTACTATAGCAAATATATTTGCGCTCCATGCCTGGTTTGCGGCTACAGAAAGACTTATTAAGGCTACGACAAGCCACATATCTGTAGTATATCTTGTGGCTACGATGGGAATTACACAAAATGCGGCTACCAGTAATGCTGTTTTCCGTGCCTTATAAACAGGCTGTCCCTTTTGGATCAGCCAAGACGACAAATAGCCTCCCCCGATACTTCCGATCATGGTGCCGCCATAGACTATAACAAGCGGTAAGCTAGGCTCCTTCAAATTAAGGTTAAAGTAGGTTGTAAAATAAGATGGAAGCCAGAATAAAAAGAAAAACCATATTGGATCAGTAAAGAATTTACCCGCAATAAAGGCCCATGTCTGCCTCAATTTTAATAATTGAACCCAGCCTACATTGCCTGTGTATTCTTCTTCCTGTTCTCCTTTATCGCTATGAATATATTCGAATTCGGATCTACTTAATCTTTTTTGTTTTGCCGGAGTAAAATAAAATATACGCCAGACAATTAACCAGAAAAATCCTAAAGACCCTGTAATAAGAAAGGCGGCTTGCCATCCGTATACGGCCAAAAGCCAGGGAACCAATATCGGACCTACACAAGCCCCTATATTAGACCCGGAATCTAAAATGCCAATGGCTAAAGCTCTTTCCTTTTTAGGGAACCATTCTGCAACTGTTTTAACACCCGCCGGATAATTGCCGGATTCGCCTAATCCAAGGAATGCCCTTGCTACTCCAAACCCAAAAGTAGTTCTGACCGCAGCATGGAGCATTGCTGAAATGCTCCATACAGTAACTGAAATCGTATACCCAAGCTTAGTTCCTATTCTGTCAATTACTCTTCCCTAAAATAATTGCCCCAGAGCATAGCAAGCAGTAAATGCCATTACAATCCGACTATAATCGGTTTCTGTCCAGTTAAAAACTACCTCCAGTTCCGGTTTCAGTAAACCAAAAATCTGTCGGTCAATATAGTTTATGGTAGTTGCCGTAAAAAGTAGCAATGCAATGAACCAGCGGTAATTGCCGATTTTTCTTCCTGGTTCCTCAACAGTTTTTTTATCATGCGTCACTGTAAATATATTTTTTCCCATTTGCATATCGTTATTTTAAGCGTCAGTCCGTACTGGTTTCATTATAATTCATGATCGCCCAGAATTATAAATGATAACTGATTTATTTGCTATCTCTTAACTTTTTGATTCCCGGAAACCACTTTTCAGCGTTTTTACGATAAATTTTATCAATAACCTCCTTGGGTAGTTTTAATCCTCTGAACTCACCTTCAACTTTAGGAACCCGCATTTTTTCATCCGTCGTGAAAAACTTCCAGTGCCGCATCCATACCTCATGTGCATGTGTTTTAATATCCTCCGGATCCGTAATACCCTTATTGACAATATCCATTGCACTTCTTCTGAGATCGGTACCATAGATAAGCCTATCCTGGTATTTAATGAAAAAATCATGCACTTTTTGCCATTCGCTCAAGGTTTGATATTGCAGATGTGAGATTCGTTCCGCCATATCTACTGCCATATTCGGGTATTTGTCCAATCGTTTTGCCAATTCATCAACACTCCATTCCAGGCTACCGAGGTGTGCTCCTACAAATCTTAAGTTCGGATGTTTATTTAGCATATTATCCCTTACCGCAATATAATCTTCATAGGAAGGACGTTCGGGATGCAAATACATGTGCTCGTCCGGATGTGCCCTTGCATAATCCCTGTTTCCATTAACCGTCATTTTTTCCAAAGGCAGCCAGGAATTCCGGTGTTCGCCAAGATGACCAATTAAAGGAATTTGGTTTTCAGTGAGGAACTCCAGAATCGGGTCAAAACGCGGATTATCGATCATAACAAGCTTCCCCTCTTTGTCCTTCAGGAAAAAACCGATATTCTTCCAGACCTTAACTGCAATAGCCCCATTAGCGACAGATTTTTTTATATAGGCTATAGCTTCTTCCTGCCAGCCTTCCTTATTAAAGTTTTCAAGGGAAAAAGCGGTACCCCAGGCCACCCTCTCGGGAAACGCTTTGACCATGCTAATTGAAAACTTCTGCTGTTCTTCAATGGGCTTACCCCCATCCTTATAAACATTCAAATTCAGGACATGAAAATTATCTGTTTCTGCCTGCTTAACAAAAATTGTATCGGCAATATCCTGTAAATGGAAATGAGCGTCAATTTTTTCGAGAGAATTGAAATCCTCGACCGAATAATAGGTTGAATCGGAATCAGCTGCGCCGGACTGTATTTTGGTGATTTGGGTACACTGTTGCAATAAACCCGCAAACGGCAGCAGACAAAAGTAAAATGCTTTGTTTAATTTCATCATGATTTTCTAATAATGAAGAGACAGCTTTTTCAGGATCGGGATGATAAAATGCAGCAAATCTATTTCCAGACCACATCATCATTCTTCCTGACAATATTAGCCGGAAAAGGATGATTGTCGTTAAAAGGATAAAGCGCCTTTTGATCTTCTATAACAATGGTTTTTTCGTTCAGACTACCATCCGGGTTCAAAGCCTTCGTTATGTCGAGGCCCAAATGCTTTGCCAGAAAGGGATAGGCCGCAATGCGTTTATTTTCATCATAGCCATGTTTATCGTCAGGGAGATGAACATTTTCCACATTATTAGGTTTCCCCATTAACCTATAAATGTATTTTTCATGCGGGTATTCAACAGTGGGGTTATTTTTTGTCCAGTCATCCCCATCCGAAATCAGCAGCATCGGCCGGGGTGCAGCAAGAGCGGCAATCTCGACGTTATTTGTTTGAAAATTGGGCCCTTTATGAATGGGCATGCCGCTTTCGCAGACACAGCCCCCGAAGAAATGGGCTGAAACCATGACCACTGGAACCGATACAGTTACCCGATCATCAACAGCAGTTAGTAAAAAAGATTGAGTACCTCCCCCTGACGCTCCCGTTACACCAATCCTTTTAGGATCAGCCCCCATCATTAGAAGAAAATCCAACCCGCGAATGCTATTCCAAAGCTGAAGCTTTAATGCTTCAGGATGTTTGTGATCCCATCCGATTTCCCCCATTTGTCCGTATCCCACGGCATCGTAGGCCCAAACCATAGCACCCATTCGTGCCAATGCAGCAAACCTTTTTTGTGCATCAGGACGATAACGGCCAACATCTCCTGGTTTTGTCCAATGTCCATGAGTGTTCAATATGCCTGGCAATACCCCTTTTGCATTGGTAGGTGTATATAAACTTCCAGTCACATATACTCCCGGCAAACTTTCGAAAGCCACATTTTGCACCTGGTACCCATCATAAACCCGTTTCTCGCCCATAATCGTATTTAATGGATTTCTCTCAGGGTATGTCTCCAAATCTGCCCCTTTCAAAATATGAGCCCGAATCTCTTTTGCCCGCGTTTCCCAGGCCGCAGCAGTGGGATAGCTTTTGCGTTGCTTTTCAAGAAATACTTTCCCTTCATTCTCAGTCCAGTGACTTCCTACGCATAGCATAGATTCTGAATTTTTCTCCTGGGATATGCCGGTTTGAAATGAAAAAAGCCCGGCACATACGATTAGAGAAATATTTTTAATTCTTTTCATTTAAGGGTTGTAATTATTGACAGTTGAGAAAAAATGATCATGTTATTATCTCAGGCCTTAAGCCATGTATCGAACCAATCAAATGCCTCATCCTGCATTTTCTTATCAAACTTATGAGGCCCAGGATGAAAGCTGCACTTGTAATTCTTTTCAGCACCTGCTTTTTTATAAACTTCAGCGAGTACCTTATCCGATGCTTTCATTTCGGATAGAGTAAATAGCCCGTCTTCAATGTTATTTTGCACCAGGGTTGGAAGAGGCGCGCGAAGTCCCAGAATTTCGGGAAAATCCATATCATTCGGAGTTCCGGGAACATAGGTCATCCAGGTATGGGTATAGGATTTATTAAGAATTAAATCTTTCCAATTAGTCATAAATCCCATGCAAACAGCACATTTAATCCTTGGATCCAAACCTCCCATAAACACCGTACGAATTCCCCCTCCAGATAAGCCACCGCATCCAACCCGGTTGGCATCGACATCCGGACGCGCACATAGTACATCCAGGGCTTTCTGATCCTCAGCTAAAAACACACCCGGCCAGGTAGTTCCAGCGCTGAATAGTGATTTCGCCATGACATGCTCATGTTCTCCAGCCCAGGTATTGTAGGCTTTAATATTATTTGGATTTTCAGGGTTTTTATCATTCAGGCCCTTTCTTAACGTGGCCGGTACGTCTTCCAGCATCACTCTGCGGCTTGCAAACAGGAAAGCATCAGAAACTAAAACAACATACCCGCGTTTAGCGATTTCATTAGCCCAGGCAAAATCATCATAATACTCCTTTTGATGAGATTCAATAACGGAGTGACGACTATCAGAGGTCCTTGTAATTTTCCTTGTGCCCATGTATTTATTTGCTCCATGATCATGAAACGCAAGGATTGCCGGCAACCGACCGCTAGAATTCTCGGGTTTTAGTAAAATAGCTTCCGTCGGCCGCCCGTAGGGCAACTGCCAGCTAAGCTCTTCAATATGCAGACCATCATAATTGTACTGTTTTTTAACCGTCACCTTCGGTACACCGCCGATATCCGGAATCGCCAGATTTGCAAGCAGCCGCTGCTTTGCAGCTTCTCTCCAATTTTCAACATTCTGCCATTTCTCATTTCGGAAAGAAAAAGCTGGTTTTTTATTTTCTATCAAAGAATAAGCCCATGGTCCATATAAACCAATAATGCTTTGCTTATTTTCATCAGGGCTTTCAATAACAGAAGAAGGCTCAGATCCGTTTTCGTAGTCTTTCGCGTTTACCAAACCATTCAATACACCTGCCCCTGCAACACCAATCCCTGTAATACCAGCTATCTTAAGAAAATTCCGGCGATTATTTTTCATATTTCATTGGATTTTAAATACAGTTAATTTCGACAATAAATTTTGCCAATAAAAGAGTTTACCGGCAGGGCACTGATCTTACAGCAATATAGTGCCTATTTCAACTGTTTTACAATGAATTATGCAAAAAAATAGCGAGAACGTTATCGAAAATGTGCGGATTAAGTAAGGAAAAACCGCTTAAATTAAAATAGATATTGCTTGCCTTCTCTCGCTGCAGTATAGATTGCCAGTACAATTTCTACAGCTTTCCTCGCTTCGGTTCCATTAATTTCGAAAGGTCTTCCAGATTCTATTGATTCGATAAATGCTTCAATATTTTTCTTATGGGGTAAATAAGATATAGCTGATGGATCTGAGGCCCCGCCCCCGCCTTCAATTTCTTTAAATGAATTAAAAATTTGAACATCCTCTTCGGTTTGATCGGCAAACTGCCATACCTGAATTGCATTATCCACCAAAATTACTGTTCCCTTTGTTCCGGTTATTTCAATCCGGCGAAACATGCCTGGAAACGACGCCGTAGAGCCATAAATCCCGCCCAAAGCCTGATTCTTAAATTTAAGAACGGCGGTTGCTGTATCCTCAACTTCAATAGCATGTCCTATCGTTGCCATATACGCCTGTAATGATTCGATTGGTCCCGCGAGATATTGAAGCAGATCAATCATATGAATGGATTGATTCATTAACGCTCCACCTCCATCAAGCGACCATGTTCCACGCCACTTGCTCATATAATATTCATCACTTCTCCACCAGGGTACATGAACAGACACGTAACTGATTCTGCCGAACCGGTCTTTGTCAATTGCATCTTTTAGCAAGACCACTGTGTCATTATAACGGTAATTGAAAATTCCCCCCAGATAAGTGCCGGCTTTTTCATGTGCCGCAATCATTTTATCGATACGTTCGAGAGATATTTCCATGGGCTTCTCACATAAAACATGCTTTCCCTGCCGCGCCGCCTCAATAGTGGGCTCCATATGATTTCCGCTTGGCGTGGCAATGGTTACAATATTTATTTCATCCGACGCGAGCATGTCTGAATAGTTCGCAAAAGCCTTACAATTATACTTTTCAGCAAAAACATTTGCTTTCGCAGGATCAGAACTGCAAACACCTGCAAGACGGCCATTATCTAATTTTTGTATTGCCTTTGCATGAAAATCAGCAATCATGCCCGTTCCTATTATTCCAAAATTCCAGGTTTTCATATTTCTTTTAATAATGCTTTATTGACCTCACAAATCGCCGTATTTGAATCCGGAGTCACATAACAAGACTACTATTTTTTCGTCAGACTTCATCTTTTCCAGGTATTTAAGTGCTGCTTTCACATTCGCTCCTGATGAATACCCAACATACAGGCCTTGCTTTAATGCGATTTCCTGTGTCATTTGTTTTACTTCTGCATCAGAAACCAGGATAATCTCATCCGCAACTTCCGGGCTCCAATGCGGTGGTACAAAACCATATCCGGTACCCTGTATGATATGTCTCGGATCCCTGACTCTTCCTGTTTTTAAAATGGCTGAAAACTCAGGTTCCACAGCTATACATTTGATATTGCTGTTCCTGCTTTTTAAATATTTCGAAGTGCCTATGAATGATGCCCCCGTGCCAACAGATGATATAAAAACATCAATGCTGCTTAAGTCCTCCCAAATCTCAGGCCCAGTGGTTTCAAAATGAACTTTTAAACCAGAATAATTATTGAATTGATCGACATAATAGCCCCCTCTTTCTTTAGCAATTGTTTTAGCCATTTCTGCGGCCATGGCGATATCCTTCCCCGTCACCATTCCAGGTTTACCGTCTTCCTGCCTGCTCAATATAATTTCTGCACCAAAGGCTTTGAGTAATCTGAGCCTTTCCTGACTATTACCAACCGGCATAACTGCAAGGAATGGGTTGCCCAACTGCTTGCATACCAGTGCTAAACCCGACCCCATATTTCCGCTCGTCATTTCTACAACAAGCTGGCCTTTTTTTAACCGGCCAGAATGATACGCATCACTGATTACCTGAAGAGCGGCTCTGTCTTTCAGGCTTCCGCCAGGCTGTAGATATTCAAGTTTACCGTATATTTTCCCCGCCCCCGTATCAAGTTTATCCAAACACAATAAAGGCGTCCTGGATATAAGATCTAAAGTACTATTGACAATCATGAACTTTTATACAGTCTCTTTATATAAAGGTTTGGCTGTGCACCTAAAACTGAGATTATACAGCCAGTGCTGCCTTTGCCACTCTAATAGCATTTCCGGCTAAAATTTTCTGTATTACATCATCCGGATATCCCATTTGAACCATCCCCACAGTAAAAAGAGGCCAGTTAGTCCAGGACATGCTTTGGGCCATTTCGGGGCTCTCCTTAAAATTATCAACAGGCCAAAGCGCTTCCCATCGCGTTCGGCTTTGTGGAGAAGAGGGGATTTTTCTGTTTTCCTCTCTGGCAAATCGAGAAGTATATGAAATATCTGTTCCAATTGCTACATGATCACTGCCTATCTTTTTAACTACATAATCAATGTGCTTCATCATCGCAGAAATGTCTCCCGTCCCGCCCAGAAATCTTGGTATGCAGCAGATTCCTATATAGCCGCCAGTGTCTGCAATGGCACGAATGACATTATCCGGCTTTGACCGGATATGATGATTGACGGAAGCAACCGTGCTGTGACTTGCTACCATTGGTTTTTGGGAAAGTTGCGCAGCTTCGAGACTAGTCTGCCATCCTGAATGAGCAATGTCGACAATTACACCTACCCGATTCATTTCCTTGACAACGGAACGGCCAAAATCACTGAGCCCGGCATTTGCCAGTTCTGCGCAACCATCGCCAATCACATTCCGGCGATTGTATGTAAGATGCATCATCCTGATTCCTAATTGAAAGAAAATGCGGATATATCGTAATTCATCTTCAACAGAAATCCAGTCCTGAGGCAAAGGAACACCATTACCTGTAAAGTAAAGGGCATGACGATTTTCCTTTTTAGCTTGAATAATTTCTTCCGGTGTAACTGCTTTTGAAACAAAATCCCTTAACATATCGGTGGTATAGGTAAAATGTGCGAGACGTTTTAATAATCGCTTAACATCATTTCCTTCTTCACCAGCATTCTGAATGACGCATGTTACCCCTGAGGCTTTCCAGGCATTTTGAAATTCGTCCCGTTCCCTTTTATCGATAACGAAACGGCTCATCGACATATCCTCCTGCATATCCTGAATTTCCAATTGGGAGGCTTTGGAGTTTATAGCTGCGCTAAGCAGAGCACCGTCGTTTGCTGCCCGGGGCATGAAGCCATAGCAGTCGACCACCATTGAGTTTTTATGCAGCTCCAATCCATGCTCCAGCTGCTTTTGACTTGGATTCAAAATATTCCTGGCCTTTTCGAAGTCTAGCTTAATCTGCTCATTAATCCGCAACTGTATTTTATCAGGGTCCAGGGAAGAATCTAATCCTGGTTGATCAAAATTGTTTGAATTTGCGGGAATCGCAAAAACCCCTTTAGTGGCAAATGCCAAACCCGCCAGGCCTGATATTTTCAGAAAATCTCTGCGTTTATTTTTCATAACAATTAGGTTTTAAGGTTATACCCTCGAGACTCGATCCGGCTGTCCGGATTAAATCGCCTTCAATGCTCATTTACAATTTACCGTAAACGAGAACAATCCCGGGTTGCGGGATTGTTCTTTTACTTTATTTAGTATTTAGTTGCGAATTCATCAGTGTAAGTATGAATCTGTTCATCGCTCAGATGCGTACCTGAATTAAGAATAATCCGGTATCTTAAAGTCAATGATTGACCGGCAGGAATGATATGGTTCAATTCCTGTTTGCCTTCGGTAAAATCCTTCACACCAAAAGGGTTGGCTGCAAATAGTCCGTAGCCACGGGCGTGCCAGTAAGTTGGATAGCTTAGATTTTTAGGATGGTCGGCAATAACGAGTGAGATTTTTTCATCCTTTATACTGCCATAAAGATTCATCCATTTCGCACGCTTGCCCCAAGTCGCTTCGCCAGTTACCCCTTCACTGCTTTTGTAGTTGCCGGTTACTCCTTCATTTGACATTTTTTTTACTGTTGTTGTCCCGCCATTTGCTTCTGTTAGAACAACATCTTCCTTAGAGGGCAATTCAAGCTGACGGGCAACTCGAATGCCGAAACTGCCCTCTTTAGTATCCTTCATGGTGACTGCACCTCCACTGGCTCTGAGAGTTGTAATACGGTCAATAATGCGGGTTGAGCCATTAGCAATAAAGTGAAATTCCGTAGTCTCGGCAAGTAATTCCTTTCCCTGAGGGTCAATCCAGCTTGCTTTTGCTATCAATGTGCCTTCACCTAAACCGTCAGTCATTTTTTGAATGCCTAAATGTTTGATCTGGCCGCCATTTACATTTCGCTTACCCTCTGAACCATTACCCCAGAAATCATAGCCATTTACATTGCCATAGTTCAACCAGTTACCTACCTGATGAATATGATCGCGCCTTTCACCTTCCCGCGGTTTAATTGGGAATCCTCGTGTAATTGGAGTTCCGTTTGGAGTTAATATCGGATAAAGTACCGGCTTATATACATTATCTGGCCACCAGTAAGAGGTAAATATCTGGCCATCAACCATAACGTCGACTTTTTTATCAGCTTCATTCTTAATAAACTTAACTGTTGGAATATTTTGCCTTTGCTTCCGGGCAGTACAGCTAACGGCTCCTGTCAGGATTATACTTGAAATAATTATTGCATTAAATTTTATCTTCATGTTCAATTTTTGAATTCGATTAAATCGTAAATAGTACCTCCGGCAGCTATACTTCCGATGGAACAATATATGGATGGCGATATACCCTGCTCAACATGGTATCAGCCTCAGGATCATTCGCAAATTTTTCGTAATCGCCCATAAACTTCAGTTCACGTCCAAGTCTGTAGGATATATTGGCCAGGAAGGGCACTGCTGATGAATAATGGCCCTCACGGATATCGCAATGAAGAGTTTCATGTTTTCCGGATTTGATGGCATCAAGAAAATTAACAAAGTGCTCCGTATTACTTGAGCCTGTAAGTGAAGCGACCTCATTACTGGTTACCTTTGAACCTGCAAATGGTTCCTTTTCCTGTTTTCTGTAGGCCTTCCAGGTATCTCCATCAATCTCAAGGTACCCATCATCACCATAGAAGATATTTCCGATTTTTATTCCAAGGCCGGATTCAGCATTCGAATATCTGCCTCTGGTTTCAAACTCCAGGATTTTCCCGTCCTGATATTTTGCTACAGAAATTTGTGTATTTGGAGTTTCCTGTGCACACTCTGAAGGATCGATACCATAGATACCGCCGCTTGAAAAAATTGATACCGGATGCTCATTTTTATTCAGTCCCCAGCGGGCAACATCAAATTGATGCGGACCCTGATTTCCGGTATCGCCGTTGCCGGTATCCCAAAACCAATGCCAGTTGTAATGACCACGCTTTTCGTTATATGCACGATAGGGAGCCGGACCAAGCCAACGATTGTAATGCAGATTGGATGGCGGGGTACTGTCTTTGGCAATGCCAAATGAATCACGCGGTTTAATACACAAACCACGTGCAACATTCACTTCGCCAATACCTCCATCATGAAGAAATTTCATGGCCTCCATTACATTCGGGATCGACCGGTTCTGGAATCCCACCTGAACACGTACATTATATTTCCGGGAAGCTTCAATCATTTTCCTGCCTTCCCATATATTATGTGATGACGGTTTTTCGACATATACATGCTTCCCTGCCTGGCAGGCCCAGATAGTTCCAAGGGCATGCCAATGGTTGGGTGTTGCAAATGATACCGCATCAATTTCTTTATCTCCCAGAACTTTATGCATATCCCATTCGGTTAGTGGTTTAACACCGGTCTTATCAAGGACAGTTTTTGAGCGCGGATCAAAAAATTGCTCATCAACATCACAAAGGGTTTTCAGTCGCACATTGTGACTATCTTTCAAATCACACCAGGCGTTAATATGAGAAACACCGCGCCCTCTGATACCGATGACCGCTACATTAATCCGATCGTTCGAACCCATGATCGATGCATAGGATTTTGCACTGAAACCGATACCGCCTATAGCTAATCCGGTACCCCCTATCAGGCTCTTTTTAATAAAATCTCTTCTTTGAGTCATGCTAATTTTTATAAGTATTTATATCTAAGACAAAAACTAAACCTTCACTTTTGTATTCCCCCCCTGTGATATGGCTATATCAAGGGGCTTATTTGTCTTCCAGGACCCGGCTGTGAAATCAGGGATTTTAATAGTCGCCTGATTAGCTACTGACCATTCAGTTAATGGACCAATAGCGCTCCACAACGCTGCATCGTAGACATCCTGATCAAGAGGAAGGCCATTTCGCAAACAATCAATTGTACGCCAATCCATTAAAAAGTCGCCGCCACCGTGAGCACCAACTTCCCTGGCTATTTCACCAAGTTTTTTCACAATATTTGGCTCATACTTCTTTTCCAGGGTCTTAAACTCTTCAGCAGTAAGCCATTTTTGAGCATCAGACCCTCTCCATGTTTCCGGAGTGGCTTCACGGGCGACAGATATTTTTTCTTCTGGAAACTGGATCGCCGTAGCTTTAGTTCCGCTAACCACTAATCCATCTGACTTAGGACGAGGAGATGTAACATCATGCTGCAGCATGATTGTACGGCCCATATTGGTCTTTATGGTTGTAGTGTTCATATTTCCTCTGAAAGGCTTATCCACAAAATCTTTATAGAAATCGTCTTTACCAGCAAGTTTTTTAGCCAGATCATTCATCATGAAATCGTTGCCGGACACTGAGACCAGGTACTCCAGTTTATCGCCCCTGTTGATATTCATGATCTGCGCAATTGGTCCGAGGCCATGTGTTGGATACAGATTCCCATTTCTGCCAATATTTTCTTTTAAACGCCATTGCTCAAAGTACTTATCCTTTGAAAAATGACCATAAAGCAAATGATGAATATAAGCCCCTTCACCATGTATGATCTCACCGAAAAATCCCTCACGGGCGAGGTTTAGCAGCAAGAGCTCATAAAAACCATAGCAAGCGTTTTCCATCATCATGCAATGTTTCCTGGTTCGTTCAGATGTTTCTACCAATTGCCAGCATTCCTCCACTGTTGTTGCCACGGGCACTTCTATACAAACATGTTTACCCTGATTCATTGCATAAAGCGCCATTGGCGTGTGGAGTTCCCACGGTGTTGCAATAAAGATCAGATCAATATCTGGACGCTCACATACCTTCTTCCACTCGTCTTTACCGGTATAGGTGTCAGGCTTGAAGCTGGTCTTTTGAATTCTTTTCTTTGCTGACTCTAACCTATCTGGCCGCAGATCACATAGTGCCTTTATATCAACACCCTCAAGAATGCTCACCTGTGCAAGATGGGCTGGTCCTCTGTTGCCTAAACCGATAAATCCGATACGTACTACATCTAATTTGGGAGCAGCATAACCTGACATATTAAAATGCTGGAAATGTGCTTTCTGGTCAAGTGCAGATTTATTATTCGTTTCCGGTTCTTCAGCAAAGCTGTTCAGAACACCAGCTCCGGCGACGGTAAGTCCTGCAATGCCGGTAAATTTTAAGAAATCCCTGCGTTTGTTTTCCATTTACTTTTGTTTTTTATTACGTCGTAATTAGTATTATATTGATTTTCAAGCCTTACCTGCCCGGGCATTCCAGGGATCTAACTGACTCAGGTTTTTAGCAGCCAATGCCCTGTAGCAATCCGGCAGATCAAATTCTTTAAGTACACCAGGCAACAATGTAGACAAAGGCCAGTTATAATCTTCACTTTCAGCGATATCCGTGTAGCTTGTAAGGGCGTTTTTTAACGTGACTTGTTTAACAGATTCGGATAATAAACCTGCAAAAGTTGCCGGTATTGCACCCCAGCCTCTCGCAACCAAATGTATTTCGGTATGGCCGTATGATTTAAGCCAGTCGATAATACGAAGTACATCGAATGTCTTTTGACCCACATATGGATAATTTAACATATTGCTATGGGCAGCATAGAAATAGTCATTGCCATAGGGCTTAAGAAAGTCATCACCACAAGTATTGGGTTTTGATTCCCCAATACCCCTGACATCACAGGCAAAAATGGCGGAATCTGGTTCCGCGAGAATAATTTCTTTTAGTGTTGCATCACTACGCAACTCATCATCAGCCGAATGATGGGAAACGTATAATACAGCCCTCTTTAAGCCCACAGGAGGGCGAGAAAGAAGGGGCGTCTCACTTAAACGGTAAACCAGAGCAAGTATCAGCGGCTCGGTTTCTATCGCATAAGTAGCAGCAAACTTTTTAGGATATTGACGATCTACTGATGGCCTTAGAATACGGAAGTTCGGGATGCTGTCAGAGGCCGGAAGTTTTAAATTTGAAACAACAGCTTTTTTTAATGCATCGATTTCTAAAGCAAGTCTCTTCTTTTTCAATGATTCCGAAGCCTGTTTAGTAAACGAGAAAACTGTACGCGACTTAATTCCACCTACCTGGCCGTTTGGCGTACACCACAGTGATTCTTCCTTTTCCAGACTTAAGACTGGTTCCGCCTTCTTGCTCCCATTCCTGGTAGCCTTATTGAACCATTCATACATGGCTTCACGGTTATGCTGTGAATAACCGTGATATTCAGGTCCAATGAACAGGGCGGCATTGTCTTCCGCTCCGAACAGTTTATATAGTTTTTTCATTCGCGACAAGGAATTTTCCGCACCTCTGACATCAAAATAGTCCTTTTCCTGGTCTAATATCATAACTGGCTTAGGAGCCATAGCAGCGATAAAATCCGAGTGATCCAATCCTAAACTTAGCGCAGCAGGAGGGCATTGTTCTATATCGGCTGGCAACTCATTTTGCAGGTTTTGCCCAAAACCCACTATGAAACAACTTGGTGCTGCCATACTGAGGCGTCGCTCTACCCCGCACAGCCAGGTTGCTTGTGTACCACCGCCGGAGTTCCCCGTGACGCCTATTTGTTTAGCATCTACTTCAGGCCTTGTTAACAGGTAGTCGACACACCTTACCGCATCCCAGGTAAGCCATGTGCTTAATGCTTCCCCGGTGAGAACCATCTGGCTACCTGCATAATTATGCTCAGGTACACCAATACCACGTTGCGGCTTTAGATCAGTGGAAAGGTATTGTACCCTTTCGCCCTGGCCTATGGGATCAAAAATTAGGACGATATAGCCCTTCCTGGCAAGTCCCTGTGCAAAGGATTGATATATTGGAGTGGCTTTACCGGGATCCCCATGGCCGCATGTGCCTACAATTGCTGGAAGCGGAGTTTTCAGACCCTTTGGAATGTAGAGGTTTGCCGTAACCAAAAAACCGGGACGGCTTTCGAAAATTACATTTTCTATTTTATAAGCATCCCGGACCAGGGTACCCGTAGTACGGGCATTTAACGGGGTTTTATCGGGCCAGGGCCCTAAACATTTTTGGATTTTTCCTTGAATCTCACGAACATACGCCTCTGCGTCACTTTTCGACTTGAGCCCGGCGCGACGTTTCTCAGATACTTGCTCGATCTGACGAAATCGACCAAGGAAATATTCCTGTACCATCCGCGGGAAACGGTTTAAAGGGCTAATCGAGGTAGAATCCACAACCGCACTGAGACTTTGATTATCCGCCTGTTCTGCATATGCTGGAATAATACTGGCTCCGGTTAGGCCGATACCCGCCATACCTGCCAGTTTTATAAAGTCCCTGCGATTGTTCTTCATATGTATAAAGTTTAATTATTAATTGAACTTGGTTTCACCCTCCCGCCCGGTTAAGGTCCTAAGTCTGGCAAACTCGGCTTGATACTCTTTTAAGCCATTCCCACTAATCTTCACGCCAGACATCGTTACCGGGCTAATGAATCGGATATTTTTGCCGCTTAATCCTGCCGCAAGCGATACATCACCCCAGTTTAGAAATCCCGGCAGGTGAATGCCCATGCTGAAAAAATCAACGGAGCCCTCTTTATCAAACAAGTAACTTAAAGGAGCATCGCGAAGAATAATCTCATCCACATTTCCACCGGTGGCAGCTAAAAACAAGGCTGCCAGGCCGGCTTCTTTACTGCCGTCTATATTCACCTTCTGGGCACGGTACTTAGACTTAAGAAAATGGCTAACTACATTAAGCTCTTTTACCCATTCACCTAAAATTGTTTTTCCTAACCATAACTCGGCACGCGACTGGGTATGAAGCACCATGCTTTTGTTAGCAGTAATTTCCTTTGAGGAGAAAGTCTCACCTGTGCCTGACAGGTCGGCAATTACTATTCCCTGACCCTTTTTCTTCAATTCATTGATAAAACCTATTGAAATTGCCTTTTTGCCAGCTGGATTGCTGACAACCACATACCCAAGAGCGGGATTTGCAGGTTGAAATAGCAACAAGGGGATCAGTTTATTATCGGAGGTTTCTAGCGCTACCCGTTCCCAGCCATCCAATGCAGAATATTGATGAACTTCCACGAGATCTGACCGGTCATTGATCCGTAAAATATCACGTAATTCCTTTTGCTTGGCAGCCGCATCAAAAGAACGTAATCCCAAATAGGAAGCCCTTAATTCGTTTCCTCGGCTTTCGCAATATTCCGCTGTAGTTTTCACTCCCGGATCACGCTTGCCAATAGTTGGATAAACCAATAACTCCTGATTAGGCAGAGTCTGAAAAGGAATTTCCTTTTTTGGCGCGCCCGTTCCGGATCCCTTTAGGTGAAGATCAAGCCACCCAAGCATTACCTCGCGATTCTCAGGCCAGTAACCGTGCTTTTTATCCAAAACGAGTTTACTGATATTGTTTTCTACACCGAGCATGTTAAAAACGGGTTGTGCGTTATTGAAACTCCTGAACATTTCAGTAGATAAAAAGGTAGGGTTATCTACAATGATATTGGACATCTTGATTGCACGCGGCGCAATCAGGGCAAGTACTCCCGCTTGTTCTGTGAAGGTTAATCCATCTGTCAAAAGCTCGCAGATGCAATTGGAACGCATAACACATGATTCAAAAGTACCTACACTAACAACGGGCAAGGACGCTTTAATCCGGTCATCAATTGCTGATAACCACATCGTTTGGTTACCGCCGCCACTTGCCCCTGTTGCCCCAATGTTCTTAGCATCGACATAAGGTAGTGAACTTAAAAGATCTACCCCCCTTATGTTATCAGAGATCTGAACGCCGTTTAATGATTCGCCAATATTAAGGAGGGAAGCTCCCAGATTGGCACCATGGTATTCATCTTTTCCGTGTGTCGCTGTTCTCTCACCAGCTCCCCAGGCATCTATATTCAGCGCTACATATCCGTTAAGGGCTAAAGATTGGCCGATGGCCTGGAAGGATTCATATAAACGGCCCCCTGGCCAATGGCCATGCATGATTATAACAGCAGGAAATGGACCCTTGCCTTCGGGAACATATAAATTTGCAGTAGCATAAACATCCGGGCGGGTTTGAAAGGCAATATTTTTGATCTTATAGCCTTTCATCTGAACCGACCCTGTTTCCTTGATATTTAAAGGAAGATCATGGTTAACAATAAGACCAGTTTTCTGAATTATAGTATTCTTAAGATCTGTCCTGTATTTATTCCAGTCTCGTCGATTATCCGGTAACTGATGCGTTGGAAACCGTAAAATTGCCTGAGCCCTGAGTCTGCTTTCAATCAAATCAGCATGATTCCTGGTCAAAACGAAAGGCAGGCTATCGGCAGCTGAAAAACTTTGTTTATTATGTATGCAAGGACTTGAGCTCGCTGCAGAAAAGGAAAAACCTATAAGTAATAAAAAGAAACTAATTTTTTTCAATATTAACATTCGGGCCTTTTTTAAGGAATTATCAATTGAGTGATACCGTCAAATTATTTAGTTTCCATTGCCTGATTTAAAGCCTTTAACTAAACTATTTATTTAAAAATAACAAATGATCAGGACACTGAAAGTGGAATCTTCCAATGTCCTGATCGTTTTCTAGTTAGGGTAACCCGGGTTTTGGGTTAATTTAGGATTCTTTTGTCTTTCATACGCCGGTATGGGAACCAAATAGTTTTTATCAAAAAAGGCGCGCTGCTGGAAGTCGATTACGTTATAGGTTTTTACTCCCGTAGCAGGATTTTTGACAACTGCCATTCTTCTTGCTGGAACATTAAGAACTTGAGGTGCAATTTTCCATCGGCGCACATCAAAATAGCGATGCTCTTCAAAAGCCAATTCTATTCTCCGTTCCTGTTGAATCCTTGCTAATAAAGCAGGTCCGCTTTCAGTTACCGGAGGCATATTAACACTTGGCCTGCTTCTGATTTTATTTACATACTCTCTCGCCACAGGTTCATTGCCCAGGTTAAACATGGCTTCAGCGTAATTAAGCAATACCTCAGCGTAACGAACAAATGTCCAAGGGGTGCTTCCAATATTAACTCCGCCGGGATTTGTTATACTTTCATCAAGGAATTTTCTTTGATAGTATCCGGTCTGGGTAGAATTCCATGGCTGGGATGAGCCTTCATTGGAATCCTGACCACCAGGAAGAAACGTTTCAACAGTACGATGTTTGAAAGGGGCCCCATCATATAGAATAGAAGCGTAAAACCTGGGGTCCCGGTTGACATATGGATTTTGAGGATTATATGTTGGATCGTTTTTTGGAAGCTTCCCATTTAAGGTTTCATAATCATCGACAATGTTTTGCAATGGATGTACCTGCGCAAAGCCACCATAACCATTTGGATATTGACTTAGTTCAACAAACACATTTTCCGGATCAACCGTTAAATTGTACGGCCTGTTCCATATAATTTCGGAATTGTAAATCGTTGATGCAAGAAATAGAGTCTTGTAATCAGGAAATAAAGAATATTGATTTAAATCAATAACAGCTTTTGAAGCATCAGCCGCCAGCTGCCATTTCGCTCTATCATTTGTGGAATTATTGAACGGGCTGGCTGCATACAATAAAGCCCGGGCTTTCATCGCAAGTGCTGCCCCTTTTGTTATCCTTCCCTTTTGCGCTGCCGGATATGTTAATGGTAACAGTTTGGCAGCCTCATCTAACTCCTTCAAGGCAAAAGCCATTACCTCATCGTAGGTATTTCTCGGCACAAGAAAGTCGTCATTTAAGCCGAAGGGTTTTGTGATTAAAGGAACTCCACCATAAAAGCTAGCCAGCCGGAAATATGAATAAGCTCTTAGAAACTTCATCTCCCCTATCATCCTGGACTTTATATCCTGGCTTATAGGCGATGCATCAATCTTACTAAAAAAGATATTTGTTTTGGTTACAACCTTATAATAGCCCCTTTGAGAATCGTTCCAGTAATCCAGGCCACCTAAAGCATCTGGTGTTATATTTCCTGCATTTATTGCTATGGCAGCAGAATTTGCACGTGCATTATTCTCATCTGTAAGAGTTGAGAGGGAGTTTGTCATCGAGTAATAAAACCCACTCGGAAGTATTCGATAAGTATTATTAACGAATGTTTCTACCAAACTTGCATCCTGCCATACAACGTCCTCTGTGAAGGAATTTAGCGGCGACTTATCCAGAGGATCCTTGCCGCAAGAAACCAGTAGTGCAATCGAGCAAATAAGTATGGTCTTGTAACCAAATACAGATTTTGCGATTTTATTTATGAGATAGTTTTTGCGATTCATGTTTTTTTCTTTTAAAAAGTAAGTGCTAAGCCCATGTTATAGATTTTACTTTGAGGGTAAAAATTACCCCTTTCATCACCACCTTCAGGATCATAGATTTTCATCTTATCGAACGTTAGAACATTATTACCATTCAGATAAACACGGAGATTAGCAATTTTAGCTCTGGACAATAGTTCTGCAGGCAAAGAGTAACCAATTTCGATTGTTTTTAATCTCAAGAAAGTTGCATCTCTAAGCCAAAAGGAAGAAGGCAGGCCGCTAACGTCGGTACGGGTATCTAAAAGAGGCAGGATTGGATATTTTGAATCCATACTTCCTGGCCTGTAGCGGTTTAATAGTAGTTCTTCCCGAGTATTTACCGCCAGTCGTGCATTTTCATGATAATACTGCCATGCTCTCGACTGTCCTGCAAAATTTGCAAACAATGAAAAATTCTTGTAGTCCATTGACATGTTTAGTCCGAAAGTCATTTCCGGGATATTACTGCGGTTCATTCTGATCATATCAGAACTCGTAATTAACCCATCCTTGTTTACGTCCTCATATTTCAAATCACCGACTTTTGTTCCAAGTACTTTCGGTATTGCATCCAGTTCCGCTTGAGTCCGAATTATGCCAAGGGCATTGTAATAGTTCGTAGCCCCAAGCGCCTTCCCCTCAACTTTTTGCCATTCAGGAACATTTGCCGCATCAGCCATATAAACAACGTTACTTTTTATATAAGCGACGTTTCCACCTACTCTATAGGAAAAATTACTGCTGAGTGTTTTTCTATGTGACAAATCCAGTTCAACGCCTTGATTTTCTACAACACCAATATTCTCACTAGGTAAAATTAAACCAGTATAAGAAGGGACGGCAAGATCTCTGGTTGCCAGAATATTTGATCTTTTTTGTTTAAACAAGTCGACGGTGAAGCCGAATAAGCCATTCCAGAACATCGCATCCAATGCCACATTCGATGTTTGTAAAACCTCCCATGTGATATTTGGGTTAGGAGTAACCCCCAGAACTGTCCCTAAAGACTGCGTTGGCGTCTGACCAAAATTATAACCCTGATTCCCTAAATTATAACTTTGAATATACTGAAAAGCCGGAACCCTGTCATTTCCAATTTTGCCCGTGGAGGCCCTTAATTTCAGGTCATCGATAAAACTAAAACGATTTTTTATAAAACTTTCTTCTGAGATACGCCATGCAGCTGAAACTCCTGGGAAAAAGCCAAAGCGATTACCTTCCGGGAAGTTAGCAGAGCCATCATACCGGAAATTAAAATCCACCAGGTACCTATCCTTAAAGCCATATCCCAAGCGACCAAAAAGATTTTGTCTGCCGCTTTCTGATGCTGAACCAGAAGCTTCCTGTCCTGCAAGACTACCAGCAAATAACTCATCGACCTGAGCGGATAAAAAGTTTCTTCTGAAGGCTGAAAAACCATCACTATAACCTTCCTCCTGCTCAACAGCGATAAATGTGTTCACTCTATGCTGGCTGAATGCTTTTTCATACTTGATCCTGAAATTCACAAGTGAACTTCTACCTCTGTCATAAGCTTGTCTTAACTGAGGTTGTAAAATTCCACCCCCGCCGATAGGAATGTAGGTATTGGTCAATTTATTATAATCATAAACCGTCCAGGGCTTTTGGAATCGTTTATTTACACCCTGGTTGTTTGTATAAACATAATAGCCATCAACTCCCAATCCCTCAAGAAATGGTGCAGCAATATCAAATGAAGCTTTTGTTTGAAAACGCTGCATCATCTCACTATTATATCCAGTGGCATCGGTTACCATCACAGCGGGGTTGTCTCCTCTTTCGATTCCTGCAGATGGGAAACCATTGGACCAGTAAACAGGCATCCATGGCACAACAAGCATGCGCCCGAAGGTTGTCGAAGTACCTGATGTCGGGTAGTTCCCATCATCAAGACCCGCATTTACATCTATACCAACTTTAATATATTTATTAACGTTAGCATCGATATTTGACCTGAGACTATAAGCTTTAAAGTTGGTAGATCCGTTTTTAAATATTCCATTTTGATTCGAAAATGATCCAGATACCGAGTATTTCACATTTTCACTTCCGCCTCTCACAGCAAGATTATGCTGACTTTGAAACGTGTTTTTCTCCAATATTTCATCATACCAGTTTACGCTGGGGTAATTAACAGGATCACTTCCATTCCTGAAAATTTGCAATTCTGCCTCTGTCCAGCGTGGAGGTTGATTGTCCTTGGCAAGTAATTCATTAACATATTCTCCAAAAACTGCTGAGCTGGCCATCTCCGGTACTCTGGTTGGTTGACTCAATCCCTGATTAAATGAATAGTTGATAGAAGGCTTTCCCGTGGTACCTCTTTTAGTAGTGATAAGGATTACTCCATTTGCAGCCTGAGCCCCATAAATGGCGGCAGATGCATCCTTTAATACTGAAATAGATTCTATATCATTGGGATTGATCCGTTCCCACCCGGTCACTCCCTGTACTCCGTCAACCACTACAAGCGGACTGGTATTACCGGTTGTACTTCTTCCACGAATAAGAATCGTTGAATTATCTCTGCCAGGTTCACCAGATCTGTTCGCGGTAATAACTCCGGGAAGAAGGCCTGCAAGAGAATTACTCAGGTTAGTGTTCGGGCTCTTTTTCAGCTCTTTATTAGAAATGTTTGCTACGGCACCCGTTAAGGTTGCTTTTCGTTGAGTACCATAACCAACCACTACTACTTCATCCATTTGGGATGTACTTTCCTTCAACAATATGCTAAGAACACTTTGGTTGTCTACTACAATTTCTTGTTTCTCATAACTGATAAAGGAGACCACGATAACATCCCCCTGTTTTGCATTAATTACAAATTCACCGTTCAGACCGGTTGAAACCCCTTTGTTGGTTCCCTTTACCATAACACTAACACCAGGCAGACTTGTACGGGTAGTGTAATCTAATACTGTTCCCTTAATCTCTCTTAAATCTTGTGCCTGCAACTGGACAGAGTTCAGAAAATTCAGAGCGAAAATCATTATACCCAGGCAGGGCCAGACATTCCATTTAAGTTTTTTAATTTTCATTTGTCGTGCGTTTTTAGTTTAGTTTATCCGTCATTAAAAATTATTTATCAACATATTCTTCATGTATTGAAAAGAGTCGCCATCACGAAATTTTCCATTCTTTCTTTCACCAAATTAGGTATAAATGATATCCAACATCATAATCTGAGGAATAAAAGAGCGAGAACGTTATCGGAAACGTTACCGAATATCCGTAATGATAATCAGCAGGTTATCGGCTGCAACGGAATCCTCAAACACATTAAATGAAGTGAAATCCTGACGACAATGGCAGAAGTATTTATCGTATCGTCGCAACCATAGCATCGAAAAGAATGTTCCAAATTCTCTATCTTCGCATCATGAACATTCTCCTCCTCGGCTCGGGCGGGCGTGAAAGCGCTTTCGCGTCAAAAATGGCTCAAAGCCCGATCTTATCGCAATTATATATTGCTCCGGGTAACGGCGGGACCATTGCTTTTGGCAAAAACGTGAACCTGAAAACGACAGATTTTGATGCTATAGGCACATTTGTTCTTAAACATGGTATCAAAATGGTTGTTGTAGGTCCTGAGGAACCCTTAGTGAAGGGTATTCATGATTACTTCCTCGAACGTGAAGATCTGCAGCATATCCCTGTTATTGGTCCGCAGCGGGAAGGCGCACAGCTTGAAGGAAGTAAGGATTTCTCCAAGCAGTTTATGATCAGGCATGGCATCCCGACCGCTGCTTTCAGATCATTTACAGTAGAAACCTTACAGGATGGACTGGATTACCTTGAAACACAAAAACTTCCAATCGTATTAAAAGCTGATGGGCTCGCTGCCGGCAAAGGAGTATTGATATGTGAAAGTCTTGAGGAAGCTAAACTGGAACTGAAAGCCATGCTTGCTGATGCGAAGTTTGGCGAGGCCAGCAGCAGAGTTGTTGTGGAAGAATTTCTAACAGGAATAGAGCTTTCCGTCTTTGTGCTTACTGACGGAAAATCATATAAGATCCTTCCTGAAGCTAAAGATTATAAGCGGATTGGTGAAGGAGATACGGGATTGAATACAGGAGGAATGGGTTCAATTTCACCGGTCCCATTTGCCGATGCAGAATTTATGAAGAAGGTTGAGGACCGCATCATTATTCCAACTATTGAAGGACTGAAACAAGACAATATTCCGTATAAAGGATTCATTTTTATCGGACTGATGGCTTCCGATAACCCTGCCGGGAAAGAACCTTACGTTATTGAATACAATGTACGCATGGGGGATCCTGAAACGGAAAGTGTGATACCCCGTATTGAAAGCGACCTTATCGAACTTTTTAAAGGGGTTGCGGAAGAGAACCTCGCAGAGAAAGAACTTAAAATATCTCCAAAAATCGCAGCCACTATTATGCTGGTGGCTGGCGGTTACCCGGGCGAGTACCTGAAAGGGAAAACGCTTACCGGGATAGATAACCTCAGGCATTCTGTTGCATTTCATGCCGGTACTGAACTTGAAAACGGCCTGGTAAAATCAAACGGCGGGCGCGTTATTGCCATCACTTCGCTCCAGGATAATCTGTTTGATGCTGTACAATCCGCCACTGCAGATGCCGGAAGGATCTATTTTGATGGAAGGTATTTCAGGGCGGATATCGGGGCCGACTTGATGTAGAACCAAGAGCCAAGACAGGAGCAAAGAGCAAAGAACAAAGAGCAAAGAGCAAAGAACAAAGAACAAAGACACCGGGGGCATATGCATGTGCGTTATGCGTATTTGTTCTTTGCTCCTTATTCCTTGGTCTTAAACACTTCTTCCAACTTCGTATTCAAATCCGGTCCACGTAAATCCCTGCCAATAATTTTTCCATTTGGGTCGAGCAGGAAATTACGCGGGATACTTACAATACCATAAAGCAACGCTGTTGGGCTTTGGAAATATTTAAGTTCGGAAACGTTATTCCAGGTCAATTTATCATCTCTGACTCCTTTAAGCCAGTCTTTTCGCTCGCGGTCCAGCGATACACCCAGAACCGTAAAGCCTTTGTCTTTAAATCTATGGAAAGCCTGGACAACATTCGGGTTTTCCTGGCGGCAAGGACCGCACCATGCTGCCCAGAAATCGAGCAAAACATATTTTCCTTTCAGGGATGACAGGGCCACTGTCTTACCGGCAGTATCTGCCGCAGCAAATTCCGGGGCCATAGCTCCAATCGAGGTCTTTTTTTCTCTGGCAATAAATTCGCTGATGGCCTTACCTGTGGGACTCATCCTTACGGTAGCATCCAGCTTATTGAACGAAGAATCAGCTTCAAAGTAATTAAATGTAGACTTCGCTACTTCGGGAAGCAACAGTACTGAAATAAAAGCAGCAGGGTTTTTAGCGATATAATTTCTTTGGTAAGTAAGCAGTTCGTTAGCAGCTTCTTTCAAAGATGGCTGATACATCTTAATAATTGAATCAAGCGGCACACCCAGCTGCGACTGGCGATCAGCGGCTTCATTTAATGCCGATAGTTTGGCCATGTATGGCGACTGACCTGCTGTATAGCTCATTACTTCGTCATTGGCTCTTGATCCTTTAACAATGCTGGTAGAAAGTTTGTCTTTTATCTGAATGCTTATTTCTCCTTTTTCGAGAATGAACTGTTTGAATTCAGACGGGTCTTTAGGCTGCAGGTTTTCAGCAAGAGACAGAAAGGCGGGGCCTGGTTCAGATACATTCCCTGTTATCACAAATTTACCATTCTGAACGGGGATCTTTTTCGCCTTAGGGGCCTGGTTGCTTACAAATGACCCCTGAGCAAAATACAGGCTGGTGATTTTCAGGCCCGAATCTATAGTTCCATTAATAGTAAAAGTGGCTTGTTGGGCCCTCGCGGACGTAATTCCTGCAAAAAGGAAAAAAAGGAAATGCAATTTAAAATATCTCATTAATGTTATGGGTAAACAGCTAAAATTAGCTAGAAATTCTGAATTAACTGAACGGGATTGGGGAGGAAATATTTTAGGAGGAGGACTGAAGTCTGAAGTCGGGAG
Organism: Bacteroidota bacterium; assembly: GCA_040385405.1. Classification (GTDB taxonomy): domain Bacteria; phylum Bacteroidota; class Bacteroidia; order Sphingobacteriales; family Sphingobacteriaceae; genus Daejeonella. The sequence continues at coordinate 36,033 of JAZKHM010000320.1, forward strand.
TCTGAAATGGGAGTTCTGAGTGGGACTGGTACTGGATATTAATATGCTAAGATACTCTGCTGAATGCAAGATATGGGTAATCAATCAAGGGTTAATGACCGGCAAATGAACGGCAAATGCAGCCTTTTTAAAATAGTGCTAAAACGGTCCGGCTGGTGCATTATAAATCAGATTTTAATTACTGCCGATAAAAACCCAAGTTTGAAAAAATATCTACCCATGGCTGTCCAAATAACAGACTATCCTTCTGCCATCAGAACTAAGTTCCGCGAACTTTTTAAGCAGGCACCTTTGATTATCCGTTCACCCGGCCGGATTAATCTGATTGGTGAGCACACTGATTATAATATGGGCTTTGTTATGCCTGCTGCGATTGATAAGGCTATTTATCTCGGGATTCAGAAAAGGGAGGATAATGTGATTCATTTGCATGCTTTGGATTATGATGATGGTCATATAGCAACGACAGATGAAATTACAAGGTCGGGGAAGCTGTGGCCGGACTACTTATTAGGAGTGGTTGAGCAGATTAGAATTCATAGGATGGATAAGATGGATGGCGGAGAGGGGAATAAGATTCATAGGATGGATAGGATTCATAAGATGCAGGGAGGAAAGGATGCAACAGGTAACACCACACAGGAAAAACAGCAAATCGGAGACATAACGACGGGATTTAATGTGGTATTTGGCGGGGATATTCCACCCGGTGCTGGATTGTCGTCATCGGCGGCGCTGGAGTGTGCTACGGCATATGCATTGAATGAACTGTTTGGGCTGGGATTGGAGAAAATAGATATGGTTAAGATATCGCAGGGCGCAGAGAATGAATTTGTGGGGATGAAATGCGGTATTATGGATCAGTTTGCCAGTATGTT
>JAZKHM010000321.1:0-12829 GCA_040385405.1 Bacteroidota bacterium
ACCTATGGCAGCATGCCAAACATTAAACTAACAGTTTTTGGCATTATTACTTCTTGTCCTTCTATGGTTGATAGTAGAGTTAATCTTAATAATGATTACAACGATATGGATGGAGACGAAGAATCACCTGAAATTGCGTACGAAAAAGCTTTCAGAAATGTGTTTGCGACCTTTGAAAATTTTGAAAAGTTTTTCTTCGTTCCAACCTATCCTAAAATAGCAATTAGCCCAATTGCAATCTATAGAGAAGTTCTTTTACCTACCTAAGGGCGATAAATCAAAACCAACGTTTTGCATCATTTCGCGCTAAAACACCTGTTTATCGTCATTTGTGACTAAAGTGGCAGTTTACCATTTACTTAGTTTAGTAGCAGCTAAGCCATTTACATATAAATTCCATAAATCTGGGTAGGTTTTAGCGTGCAAAGCTTCACCTGTGATCAACAAATTTAGGTTCTGTAGTTGGTGGACAAAGCTAATCTTCCTTAATGGACCGTTTTCAAATTCAACACGATGAGTTCCGCGAATAGCAAGTTTGATTGTTAACCGTTCATCTGGAAAGTAGTACCAAACACCGTAATCTGGAGAATTGTCTTTATCCTCAATTAACTCAAGTGCCTGCAACCAGTCTTCATTTAGTGGTATTCCTAAGCATTGCTCGACATTGACATTATCAGCTGAGTTAGATGGTTCGTCAATTGATCGAAGTGTTAATTGTTCTTCGCTAATACTTATTACCTCTCGCACTTGATCTTTATATACAATCAAGTTTCCTAACATTAAATCAGTGTTATTCATATCGCCGAAGGTAACACTATGATGATACTTCAAGCTACCTTTTTACAAGGGAAATACATTCTTTCCGTTTCTCCAATTGAGGCAATACTGCCTCGATTTTTCCAAAACCACTTGTTTACCTTCACGGCATCCCGAATATACTAACTACGGTAGTTTAAAGAATTTGAATTAGTCTTATGTTTGAAAATTTTCCAGAGCCTTGGAAAGGCACAGATAAATCGGTTAGTATCGTATTCGAACAAATTGAAACTAATGTTTCTTTGATTGGAGGAAATGGTTCCTTTGTTCATGATTCACTTATTTTTAATAAAAATACCCTGACTTACAAACTAGAGCTGGTGCCTAGAAAGCAGGTAAAATACAGACGTACTATTACTTTTCCATTGAAATATATTAAGTTCTATGAAATTCGAGAGTTTATAGATTACAAAGACGATTTGCCAAGGTCTTATCAAGTTGTCTTTTATGTTGATATGCAAAGTTGGGAGAATACATTAGATTCATAATCACACTACCACGCAGCTTCAGAGATTTGATCTATAATAAAAGTAACACTCATGCTCCAAGCTGTCTTTTTATAAGGCCCACGCACTGTTTCCTTTTAAAAAAGTGAGGTTGACATAGTCTCTCAATTTGTCTTATCCAAAACCCTCATTATTTCCAACCTACACTTGCAAAATAGGGGGTAATAACCCTACTTAAATTAAAAAGTGTAGGTAGAACAAAAGCCCTTCTTGGGATCGAAATTCTTTGCATCGAGTATAGATTTCACACAGATTGAACTGTTTTTTTTCTTAATGACTACACAAATTTATGCTTGTAAGCTCTACACGCTTAAAGAAATTCCGGCATAAACGCACAGTACAACGCACATATCCATTTATTCCGTTGCTTCTTTGCTTAGTTGATCTTAAAGCATGACTGAGTTCCATAATTAATTCAAAACATTATGGAAACTAAACAAAATTTAAAAGTAGCAGAGGTACAACTTAGCTACAAGACAACAGTAAAAGCCTCAGAAAGGCCACAGATTAACTCATCGCTTGATGTTTACGAAGTTCTGCAAGTGAACTGGAACTACGAGATTATTGAGTTCATTGAGGAGTTCAAAGTACTATTACTCAATCGTGCGAACCGGGTAATTGGAATCGTACCTATCTCAGTAGGTGGAACTGCTGGAACTATCGCTGATCCAAAGGTGATCTTCGTTTCAGCACTTAAATGCAATGCTGCTTCGATAATCTTAGTTCACAACCATCCAAGTTCTAACCTGAAGGCTAGTCATGCTGATATAGAGTTAACAAAGAAGTTGAAGAATGCTGGACTGTTCTTAGACCTACCAGTTTTAGATCATATCATTCTTACGAAAGATGGATTTCTAAGCTTTGCGGATGAAGGTATTATGTGACTAGAATCTCACCTAAAATCATAACTTTACATGAGTCAACAGATGAGTCAAATTAATTAACCAAACGCACGATACAAGGCTTAAAAACATTAGCAGAGAGCTCGAATGGCGTATATCTCACCATTCATAACCCTGAGGTCGGCAGTTCGATCCTGCTCCCCGCTACATAAAAAGCCACCCTCGGGTGGTTTTTTTGGTTACTGGGGTTTTTAGTGAGTATGATTCATATTCGCCCAGGGCGGACGGCTCCCGATAGCTATCGGGATCGATCCTGCTCCCCGCTACTTTATAAAGCTCACAGAAATGTGGGCTTTTTTTGTTTAAGCATGTCTCAATCAGATTAGGTCAAGCTACTATCACCGGGAAAGGTACCGGACGAAAAAAAAGATGGAGCATAGAAAGGAAATCCTTATTTATTAATTTTAATAGATTAAACGCCTGCTTTACGGATTACCTCCAACGTTTTAGCCAAGCCTGTTTCAGCTACTTTCTGCAAGTCTTGTTTCCAGTAGTCTGGATTATATAATTCAAGGGAAATACACTTCCTGAATCCAGTGGCCTTTAAATCACGAAGAATCTGTGGTAATGGCAATATTCCGTCGCCCGGGTAGACCCTGTGGCTGTCCCCTAATTCCGCAATAGCTGGTGATGCCGGAGCATCCGAAAACTGAAAGATTGCTATTGCCTTGCCGTTCAGCAGTTTCAAGGATTCAAACCCGCCCTCAGAAATGTGCATATGATAGGTATCGGGGATCATCATCGCGGAAGGGTGATTTGCATCCATGATTATAGCCATCGCCTGACCCATTGTTTTTATAGGCTGGTATTTTACAAACACCAGCGCCGGATAAATTTTGTATTCCCTGATCCCGATCTCCAGAATTTCGCGATAACGAGCAGCCATCCATTTCGGGTTGTAATTCTCTCCGGCATTGTTAGCAATGGTCTGGATATGTTCGGCGCCAATATCAGCAGCCATCCGCATCCGATTTCTGGTATCTTTCAGAGAGCTGTCAAACTGTTCTTTAGTCGGAGGTATGGAATTCCACAAACCAATAACACTTGGAACAAATAAACCCAGATCTTTTATTTCCTTGCCGAGATCCTTCAGATTTCCACCTTCGCTTTCAAATTTCTGCAGCTCACCATCCCATGGTTCAATAGCGTCATACCCAGCTTTAGCGGCTATTTTGACCTTGTCCTTTAGAGACGCCGGGCGAATCGTAGCAGTATCAAGACAGATGGGCCAGGGGCTTATGCCTTTCTGATAACGTTTTTCCTGGAGCAATTCCTGCGAGGTGCTTGCCGATACATGAAGTGGATAAACGCTGGCAGCTGCACCAGCTGCGGCTGTAAGTGAAACGAATTTTCTTCTGTCCATAGGTCTATAACAAGACTCTAATATACTAAATCGTTTCGAGAGAGTTAGATGTTTTCGCGAGGAGGCAGGGTGAAGCTTGTCCGGCTGCCCAGACGGGCGATCCAAACTTAAGAATACGGAGACTACAGCGGAGCGTACTGGATAGAGCAACGAATTCATATCCGCAAGGGCGGACGGCTTTCGATCCTGCTTCCAGCCAGGTTAGAGTCGATCCTGGTTCTGAACTGGTAAATGCTGGCCTTCTACCTCTTGATCAGCTAGAATCTGGAGATTCATTCTCAGGCCAATTATTTGTCGTGTCGGCTTCAGTATTAGAAACCTGGAAATAAACGGCTGTTCATCAGATATTCGGAAATTCGTATCTAATTGCTATTCTTACAGTATGAACAGGGAACCTATAAACATTCAAACATCTGGGGATCAGGTAATTTATCTAATCCCGCGCGCTTTCAATACCCCGTCTTTTTTAATCTTTACCAAATCCTCCACATAGGCACCGCTAACCGGTCTGACCTTGCCATTTTCTAACTTATACCATGGTTCTGGAAAATTGCGGCTAATGACATGAGGGACCACACCTTCAACAGCAAAAACTACATCCTGGCGGAATATGATAGGTTCTGCTTTCAGTGATCCTTTCAAATGCTCAAAACGATAGGGATCTCCTGGACTTGCCCAACGGCCGTCTCTGGTAGGATAAACATCAAAATATTGGTATTTTTGATGAACCATGTCACCACAATATTCGGTGACAAAAAGCAAAGCGTATTCGAAATGCGAAAAAGGGGGTTCACCGTAATGATCATAAACAGAAAAGCTAATAGTATCACTTGAAGGCTGGCCATCAATATTCTGCAGAATTTTGTACTGAGCCGTAAATTTTGAATCCATTGAAAACCGATCGCAATATTTGGTTTGTGGGGCGCTCTTTACACTGATCTTTTTTCCAATAAAAATGTAAGTTTTGCCTGTAGTATCCTTGCAGGGCACATACTCAATGCATTTTTCCGGCTCGAGCTGTATCAAAATGTCACCCCCATCCAAAAGATCTTTTACAGAATGTTTCTGTTGTTCGAACCCCATATATCTAAAAGTAAGGGTATCATTAATAGCAGCATTTATCCTGAATCTACCATGTTGTGAGGAACGGGTCACATAATTGGTATCTGCAACGAGGACTTTATGACCCTTCCTATGACGATCCAGGCTGTCACGTAGTTTCGCTACCTCCACAGATTTCACCAGCCTGGGATACTGTGGCAAACGCTTCTGGTATTTTTCGATTGTGTCGTTCCTGACGATAAAAACTCCGCCAGGGTCTTTGGAGTTAGCGATAGCGATTCCCTCCACTAAGACGGTTTGTGACATTGCCGACAATGAAATTCCCAGGAGTATAATTAGTATGCTGACTTTCATTGGAGAAATTGGATGTATAATTATACATATTTTGAGTTGGAACCACCTGATCTATTTGAGCAAATTGTCCAATGTGCGCGCAGCAGCCCACAACTCTTCCCCTAATATTCTCAAAGCATCTATCATTCTGGCGCAGGCCGCGACGCCCTCCTACACACATTTAGTGATCACCCTCTATCCTCGGCGCCTGCAGATAGGCAGGGCAAAACTAACGCAGCGTTTAGAATCCCAACCACATCTGGCAGGAGTACATATCTCCCAACTCCCCCATTCCGACTTCAGACCTCAGACCTCAGACCTCAGACTTCAGACCTCAGACCTCAGAATACCGTTCCCTAAATACTTACCCCGGTTCCCTAACCAACTGCTTAAAAGCTAAACCTTACTCCCTATCTTCCATCAATTAGTAAACGATGGGAACGTTCTAATTAAAAAAACCCAGGCGAACCGGTGCAAGTCCGGCTTATTCCTTGTTTTTCAAGGGGTGCATCACGGCGACCTGGGTGTTTTACACAAACTTATAATCATACCCCTCCAGCTGTGAAAGTAATGCTGCCGGGTGGTCCGTAGCACGTACCCTTCCATCTATTTTTGGAGATACCGGTGAATGGACAGCCAGGTAGTCAGTCATGATCTGGTGTAAGGTAACACGAAGATTTTTCGGGTTATGAACATGCTCTATTCTGCACAGCGTATCATCCGGGTCTCCTTCCCGCTCACAGGCAACAATGCTGTACATTTTATTCAGGTCGACGGTATCACCTTTTATCCTGACGCTTTTAAGACGCTTTCCTTTGCCGTTGTTTGCAGAAAATTCTATTTCCATCCCGGAAAACCGGATTACCCAGCCGCCAAAACGTTCCGCCGGGTTTTGAGCAAATACATTATGAAGTTCTTTTTCCAGCCAGTCCCACAATTGCTGGCCTGTAATTTCACCGGCTTTGGCATCGCTGTCCACAGGAAGCATGCTCCATAGAAATTCATAGCTGATCTCTGCTGTACCGGTTTTGGCATCTGGTACCAGCGGAGGACAAAATCTGAACCCGTTACTCAGCGCGATATCGGGTTTAAACTTCCACATGATGGCATCCGTTATCATATTGTCCATCGGGTTCTCCAGCACATAGTATCTTACTAAAGGCACAGTGGTTATTCCAATAACTTTATCCAGCTTCTCTTTATAAGGTTCTCTTGCGTTTTTTACTAAATCTGTCATTTCCCGGTCGGGTTTGTACTTATCCGGGTCGACATCCAGGAGCTGGTAATTATGGTCTTTAATCTGACCATTCTCAAAAACGACATCCAGCCTGGAAATAAATGAGCCAAATGCGCCGGGTTCCGTGACTTTCGCGTATTTGGCATCAATCGGCTTCCTAACCCGTTCGTGTGTATCTGCTCCCAATATATAGTCTACTCCTTCAATTTCGGCATTATTACCCAGATCAACCTGCTGGGCCAGGCCCATATGGGTTACCAGGAAAACCATGTTGCATTTTTCATAATCCCGTAGTATACGGACATACTTTGCTACGTTCAGTTCGGGCTTGGTAAATTTAATACCTTCGCTATAGGCAGGCGACTGCCTTTTCGGGGTTAAGGGATCATTATAGCCGATAAATCCGATCTTAATCCCGGCCAGATATTTTGTCCAGTAAGGCGGAAACATCAGGTCCCCGTTTTCACTATCCTTAGTATCATGAAACATGTTTGCACAGATCTTCTGGGCATCGTAGTGGCCCATATCTTTCCGCATCATTTCTTTGCCGTAAACAACCTCCCAGTTTCCTGGTAACACCAGGTCATAACCTATATTATTGATTAGCGGAACTATAGCCTGCCCTTCACTTAAAGCTGCAACGGCTCCTCCCTGAAAACAATCGCCGCCATCGATAACAAGAGTATTTTCAGGGTTCTGAGCTTTGAGCTTATTGATCATTGTTTTCAGGACAGCAAAGCCACCTCTTTTTTTATAGGCAGGACGATTATTTTCCCAAAAAAATTCATCATGTGTGTATAGCTGCGCGTGTATATCAGCGGTATGTAAGATGGTAATGTGATTGGCTTTACCAGCTTTGACAGCAAGGCTGTTTATAATCTCTGAGGTATGACCTTCATTCCCTGTAATAGCAGAGGCTATTTGCGGCAGGCCTGCTAATGCTAAACCCGCCATCCCTGCATTTTTCAGGAATGTACGGCGGTCATCACCGCAGCTGCAGAGACTAGATTGTTTTTTTGAAGACATATTCAGCTGGTTAATTATTTATGGTTATTTGTCTACCCTCTGCTTCCTACCTTACTTTTGACATTAAAGGAACCAGATTTTCGCTGTCCTTTTAAAGATTAAACGACAAAGGCCTGAGTGAGTTTCTATTGGATTTTTGGTCACAGCAATTACGAATTTGCATAAAACAAACTGGTGTTTAAGTAACTTTTGTCACTTAAGCTATTTTAAATTCTCTTAACAAAACCGGGCGAACCGCTTTCGCCTGCACTCCCTGCAACATAGACATACAGGTTGATTTTTGACGGAGAGGGGGAAATTCAGGTTACCAAAAGCCACATAGAGGTGGCTTTTGGTAATGTGTTTAGGAAAAAATTAACGCTTGATCGTCACCAGTAAGAAAGTAGCAGGTATTGAAGTGCTATTTTTACTTTCGCTTTTATTGTGACTGTTAAACAAAACTTCCAGTTCACTTAACAGTGAGCTCTCCTTTCCGTTCTTTTCTGCAGCCTCAAAAGCATTCATAGTGGGTCCGTAATAGTTTTTGAATGTGTTAACTAATTCTGATGGGGAATATGGTGCGTTGAAAGTAAACGTATCTCTGGTAAATGATATATTTTCTTTCGATATTCCAGCATTCGTAAACCGTTCTATAACATTATCTTCGACACCCCAGAGCATTGGACTAACAAAACCCTCTGGTGGTGCTGGTGTATAGGCAGAACTGATCTTTAATATTTGCGCTACTAATGTAGGATCTCCGGGTATCCAGTTTCCCATAATGATTCTTCCACCTTTACGGGTAACCCGAACCATTTGCTGAGCAACGTCGAAAGGCTTAGGTGCGAACATCGCTCCGAAGACGCTGACTACAAGATCGAAACTTTGATCATGAAGTGACTCCAAATTTGTCGCATCTCCTTCCTGAAAACTAATATTCGTCAGTCCATGTGCTTTTGCCCGCTTGTTTCCTGCCTCAACCAGATTCCTTGCGATATCAACGCCCAAAACTTTTGCACCTAATTTTGCTGCCGGTATTGCTGTTGTCCCATCACCGCAACCTAAGTCGAGAACTTCCATACCTTTTTCGATGCCGAGTTTGGATACCAGAGCTGCACCGCTTTCACGCATGGTGTCTGCGATCCGGGTGAAGTCGCCTTTTTCCCATAATGCCTTATTTGGATTTGGGATTGCTGAAGTTGTTTGATTTGTTTGATTCATTATTTCCAGGATTTAATGTTTAAAAACCTTATAAAAATAAATTACAGTGCTTCCACTCACTTGCTACCAAAAAATATAACTTTCTCAAAATAAACTGTTAAATAAAGTTAACCATTAAAGTGCTTATTTCATAAATGTAGAGAGCGGAGGCAGGAAAGTTGATACAGCTTCATTATATGTCGAAACTGAGAGCTTAATAGGATGATAAAATAACCGATTTGTCGTAAGAATAATGAGCCTTCGTAAAATTCAAATTGATTCAGAATTTCATCTAAACTTCATAAAGTGGTTCTAATTTTGATTTAAACAAACTAGAGTTACTTATTTATGAAACCCGCATGAGTCTGATTAGCGCAGGGATGCTTACCGCTCCCGAAAGGCTCAAGCTTATGCAGGAATTATTAACACTTAAACTAAAATAGAATTATGAAAAAGCTATTTCTTTCAGCAGCACTGGCAATATTTGCTGTAGCTGCGATTGCCCAGACAAAAACAAATGCAAAAAGCGATGTGAGCGTCGAAGCCAAGACCAATACAAATAAGAACAAAGACAAAGGTACAGAAGTTAGTGGTACCGCTAAATCTCAGACTGACGTCGAATTCCGTCAGGATGATGCGAACCGTGATGGTAAATTATCGGCAGAAGAGAGAGCAGCCCGGAAAGAGGCCAAAAAAGAAGAGGTTAGAAGCCGCAAGGCAGACCGTACTGATGATGGAATAATGAACGGATCAGCTTCTGAAAATAATATCCACGGAAAGACAGTTAGTGAACTGGCGACCGGAACTACTCTTGAAGGCAGGGAAAAAGGTGCTGCAATTAGCAGTGTAGCAAAAGCAAATTCAAACGGCGAACTTAACCGCGACGAAAAGAGCTATGATGGTGATATGACTCCGGAAGAAAAAACTGCCAGAAAGGAAGCCAGAAAAGAAGAAGCTAAAAGCCGCAAGGCAGATCGCTCTGATGATGGCCTGCTGAACGGTTCAGCTGATAAAAACGTCCATGGAAAAGCCACAAGCGGAACGGCTGTCGGAACAAGTCTCCGTGGCAAGGCTAAAGGTGTTGAGGTAAGTACCGGAGCCCGCGCAAAGGCCAGAGTTGGAACAGGTCTTGATGTTTCTGTAGGTAAAAACCCACGCAGGGGCCAATAATCTTTTTAATATCTAATCAAAGTTGCTCCCGAAGGGGGCAACTTTTTTTTGCGAACACAATCCTGGATTATTCCATTAAATTTGATTAATCTCATTCTTAATTCATATCTACACCACAGGACTATGAAACTTTATCTCAGCCTTTTGCTATTCTCGATAAGCCTGACCGCCCTGGGGCAGCAGCCTGTCAGGGACACTCTGAAAACAACTGACAAGCCAACTTTAACGCTGGCTACCTTATATAGCAGTAATGCAAATTATTACGGTCAAACCACTGTTGAGCGCTTACCTTTTCTACTGGCATACGGAGGCCTGGCATTTAAATCAGGGTTTTCGATCTCAGCTACAGGCTACAAAATTTTAAATGCCGACGGGGCAGGTACAGGAGCAGATCTTACTGCTGGATTTGATTTTAATCTTTCGAAAAATCTTTCTGCCGGAATAGGTTATACCCGATCTTTTTTTCCTGACAGCTCATTCTTCTTACAATCCCAAAACTTAAACATGTTCTCAGGGAAGTTGGGATATGACTTCAACTGGCTGACAGCTGGGTTAAATGCTGATTACAATCCCGGTCAGGACGGGGCGCTTTATTTATCATTCGATGTAAAGAAATCAATCGAACTGGTCGCCTTTAATCAAAGCGATTACATCAGTATCGAGCCCAGATTTGAAGTTATCGGCAGCACGCAGCAAATTATTACCACAGAAGAGGTCCCGTCGTCCAATCAAAACAACGGTCTCGGAATTATAAAACTCCCCGGCAGACGGTTCGATCAAAAGCCTGAATACCGAACCGTGGAAAGCACGAGCTTTGGGATATTGTCGTATAATTTTAAACTTCCTGTTGCCTACAGCACAAAGAGATTTATGGTAGAAGCGGGATATCAGGCTTCGTTAATATCCAGGGACACTGAAGCTTCTTTTAAGAACCCGCGTTCATTCTTTTCTCTGGGCTTGTATTATGTGCTTTAATCTTTAATACAGATATCCTATCTATCTCTTCACATACAAATATTTATTCTGCAGCGAAACCACTCCAAAAATTACCAATGATGCAATCAGACTGACAATTATTATTTCTTTCAAGTCTCCGCCAAGTATTGCCATACCAAGTAAAACCCCGGCAGCTAAACAGCCAATTACAATCCTGGCCTTGATCGCTATGGCGGATGTCAATCCTTTTTTAATAGATGGGATTTGCATCGTTAAAAAAATAACGACGATCACCAATACGGGTATTAAGCTTTTCAATAAATCCATATTTTGCACATTTACACTAATTTAGGATATTAATTCTATTAATTACTATACCAGGGGAATCCGTGAAATACATAACCCGAACCGTCTGGATTCTATCTATTATCAGCCTGCTGACAGACACTGCCAGCGAGATGCTTTACCCAATTATGCCCATATATCTAAAGAGCATCGGTTTTTCCATTGTACTTATTGGAATACTCGAAGGGCTGGCAGAAGCAACAGCAGGATTTAGCAAAGGTTATTTCGGGAAACTATCAGACACCTCGGGCAGAAGGGTTCCTTTTGTTCAAACTGGTTATGCTTTCAGTGCCATTTCCAAACCCATGATGGCAGTTTTTACTTTTCCCATCTGGATATTTTTCGCACGCACAATTGACCGCTTTGGTAAAGGCATTCGAACGGGTGCGAGGGATGCAATTCTCTCGGATGAAGCGACACCACATACAAAAGGAAAAGTATTTGGATTCCATCGTTCAATGGACACACTGGGGGCAGTGATAGGGCCTTTATTTGCTTTACTTTATTTGTACCATTATCCGCAAGACTACAAGACCCTTTTTTTTATAGCATTCGTTCCGGGACTATTTGCTGTTATTTCAACATTTTATCTGAAAGACAAAAAAGCATCAGACCAAATGGTAAAAGTGAAAACACCACTTTTTTCATTCCTGAAATACTGGAAAGCAAGTCCGTCAGAATATAGAAAAGTCGTCATTGGGCTTTTAGTATTTACACTATTCAACAGTTCTGATATTTTTCTTTTACTCCAGGCAAAGCAAGCGGGACTCAACGATACCATGGTTATTGGTGTTTATATTTTCTATAATCTTATTTATGCGCTGTTTGCATTTCCCATCGGCATTATAGCAGACAAATTTGGCCTGAAAACAATTTTCATTTTCGGACTCGCACTGTTTTCAATCGTATATTTCGGAATGGCTGTAAACACTAAGCTTTATTTCTTCTTCGGACTATTTTTTCTTTATGGAATTTATGCTTCAGCAACAGAAGGGATTTCTAAAGCGTGGATTTCGAACATCACCGACAAAAAAGACACTGCTACGGCAATCGGGACATTTTCAGGACTACAAAGTATTTGCACCATGTTAGCAAGTTCGCTTACGGGATTGATCTGGTTTCAGTTCGGGCCAGCAACTGCATTTCTGACAACAGCAACAGCAACTTTAGCGATAATAGTTTACTTCCTGAGCATTCCCAAACCCATGAGCCAGTCTGCGTATTCTTAGCACGAAGTACAAGTATACCTAAGGCAAAAGAAAGTAAAACGTTTTCCCAAATACGTTTGAATGGGGAAACAGCTCTTTGCAGAATCAGCATGTTTAGGTTGCCATCAGGTAGATGGCACGACTGAGAAGACTTCGTTCGCCTTACTTCGGTACGGCAACCGGACGCAATTTCCCGTATTGCGACATTTGCAGCTGTGTGGAATTACCCTGTACGGTAATAGCGAATAGATAATTATAATCATCATCATTCAAAGCTGGAATCGGACGTTTAATTCCAAAAGCCTCTACAAGTTCCAGAACCGTATTTGAATGTCCAACAATCACCACCGATCCTCCTTTATGTTGCCGGAGCACCGTTGCCGCCAGAGCAGCAGGATCGGCCGGGTCATACGTTTGAACTTTGACGCCGTGCCCGTACGCCGTAGGTTCTACGGTCTGCATTGTACGTTTGAACGGAGTAGAATAAACGGCAAGTATCCTTTGCGGTAAGAGCAAACTGGCAAGATCTTTAGCGCGGTCCTGCCCGTCAAGTGAAAGCGCGGGATCTTTGTCAGAAGGGTTCTTCATATCTTTTTCGGCATGGCGTACGATCCACACGGTGGTCTGTGCTTGTGTGCTGAAAGCCGTAAAAGCCGTCATCAGCAACACGAAGAACATGAAAATTCGGAGCTTGTTCATAGAATGAGTTTCTAATGCAAATTAAGAAAAAACCCGGACCAGGCCAA
>JAZKHM010000322.1:0-16380 GCA_040385405.1 Bacteroidota bacterium
CTAATAATGAGATCTTTTGCATGTGGTTAGGATATTGGTATTTAATATTCAGATAAGGTTCTTTTAAGCGAACTGGTAAAGATATCATAATAAAATCTTGATAGTTGATACCTGATACTTGCTACTATTAATAAAAACATTCCCTCCTTCCCTCCTTTGCTACGTTATGGCGGGCAAAGCCCGTATGTATCGTATCACTTCTCTTTCTGTACGCTGTGTGGAAAGTCCTGGTTCTTGATTCTTGGCTCTTAAATAAAAACACCTTCGTTAAACTACGGTTGTCAAAGCCGGCGGGCAAAGCCGCCTTTCCAATCCAATCCTTTACAGCTCTTTGCTGCGTCTTGTGGACAGTCTTGATACTTGATACCTGATACTAAAAAAAAACTTTTAGCAGAGTCCCCATACTTACCGCCTATTTCGCGTTCGGTGTCTAACCGGGATCCTCGGCCTCACCATACTAACGGCACCATTCGGGAATCGAACCCAATAACTGTAATGCACCAGTGTTTGTGTTTAAAGCAACAGTAAGCTATTGACCGTAAGGCAGGTCTTTCTTTGCCGGGGGAGGAGCGTTACCAGTTACCAGTTACCAGGCTGGACGCCTAAGTGCCAGGTACGTTTGTCGGTGTCTTGGTTCCTGGCTCTTGGTTCCTGGTTCCTTATTCCACGTAACGGGCAACCTTGCTCACCGTCCTCACCAACCTCCTCTTCCTATAAACCCCGTCCCCCTCTCTGCTCCCAAGAACATTCGTATTCCCTTCCACCGTAACCACCCACGGATCTTTCCATTCGTCAATGAAACCAACGTGGGCGATGCGGCCTTTTTCGGGGAAGTAGAGACCGAACACGTCCCCGGTGTTTGGGGTTGGGAGTTTTTGAGGTCGTGTTCTAGTATTTCGGGGATCAGAGGTCAGAAGCCGGAAGCCGGAGGTCAGACTAGTTGGATATGCAATCCCACCATCAGGGTTAATTCCATCTACCGTATTTTGAACAGGATTATAAAATTTCCTTGACCCGAATCTTTGCTCCTTGTTCTTTGTTCCTTGCTCTCCATTCCTCCAAATCACTCGTCCTTCCCCGAACAATCCCGGCGACCACCCTGTCCGTGGATTCGCAATATCTGCTCTCCCGAAGACCCAACACACAAACGCCGCACACCACGGATTTCCTTTCACCAGCTTAACATATTTCAGGTACTCTTCTACTTCCTTTCCTGAATTGTTGCCCTTCTCCCGGACTCCAATCTGCGAAGTATATATCTTCCTGACCTTTTCCACCAGATGGGTGGAATGTACCGTCTGTCCAGGGCGGACAAAAAGCGGATCCGTGAAAGCTTGACCGCGCGCATCCAGTGTTAGCATCAATACATAGATCACCAGCATGCCTGCCGAAATTCTAATATGTTTCATGATCTTCTGTTTTAGTGATGAACACTTTGCCCATGTATGAACTATTGGAATTACTTCTCCGGTCGGACGAACGGTAAGCCAGCCAAACGTGTACTTCATTTCCCCTGAATTCATAGGGCACGTTGATAATACAAAAGCCGTCAGCACGTGTTATACCCAGATTTTGCTCACACCAGAAACCCTCAGTCGTTGGGCAGTATATCATTGCCATCAGCTCATCGCTTTTATTGCTGTTAGACTGAGTGCATGCCGACCAGCTGAAACTCAGATTGTCCGAGCCTTCTTCATGATACATGGTTGCTGATGGTGAAGCCAGATTCCCGACCAGAAGATTGACTTTAGAAAAATCGAAGCTGACATCAGGAAACTTCCCGGTCAGAGCATTCGCGACATTTTCAATGCTCGTCCGGGTAACATTTGTTTTCCTCTTTTTGAGATGCTGGTATACCGAATCAACCAGATAAAGTATGATCCCAAAGAAGTCCAATATCACCCTTAGTTTGTCGCGTTCAGCAAGCTGAAGCGTCGACACGTTCGAATATTTGCCCTGGCTGATAAACCTTAAAAAGCCCTGGTCTCTTTTGATTAAGGGCACTTGGGCCCTCGTTTTTGATGTTTTCATAATGTTTTGGTTGTTAGTTGTTAGTAGTTAGTTGTTAGGCTGGGCGGATATTGATTTCCGACCTTTAACCGCAGAGTACGCAGAGTTTTACGCAAAGAACGCAGAGGGAAAATCGGATACTAGCGTGTGCAAATCCACATCTCCGCCTAGCCTCTGAGGACTCCGCGTGGTAGCCGATAGCTATCGGCTCTGCGATCTCTGCGGTTAAATAACACAGCGTTTAGTACCGTTGTGTACGTCCGGTGGAACTCCTGATTCCTGGCTCTTGGTTCTTGGTTCCCCCTCAAATCAACTGCGCCAGCACCGCAATAAAAGCATACAGCAGTGCCAGATAAAACCCCAGATAAATCACCACTTTCTGCGACGCCCTCAACGATTTAAAATTGCTGACAAAGTGATCGCAAGAATACATCGCGAAAGCCGGCCAGATCGCCTTGATTACCCACCAGGTCGTTGCCTGGAAAAAGAGTACTGCCGCGATAGACAAAATAATACCACTTAGTATGCCCGGATCTATCGCCGCTGCCGAACTATCGACCAGCCTGATCAGGTATGGGAAAATGATGAATGAAATTGCACTTACGATAAGCCCCTTAAATTCCATATTAAGAGGTATCCGGCGTGTTTGAGTTATTGATTGTAGTAGTTCCATTTTTTTAGTTGTTAGTGATTAGTTGTTAGAGGTTAGGCTGGGCGGATAAGCCTCTTCCCCGACTAGATCGGGGATCTCGTGCAGACGCGGCGTAGCTCGCGTCCTCTACGAGTTTGAATGAACCCAGGAAAAAGTCTTTGCTCTTTGCTCTTTGCTCTTTGTTCTTTGCTCTTCTCCCTGCCCAAAAAGTGCGGCGGCCGCAAACCGCCCCGCCGCACCATTAATTACTGCAGAATTTTCTCCAGCACAGTTTTGTTACCCGGAAGGTCCGTAGCCGTCACAACGAGTTTACTCCCTGTCACTAAGCTATTTTCCACCGTGAAAGTATAAACCCAGTCCAGACCATTCGGCGACTGCACCGCCAGACCCTGTTCGATAATCACGTCCGCGGCGTCAGTAAGTTTCACATGAACACTCACTACGCGAAAGTCGTCTATCGTACTGATCTCAATGGTTTCACCGATCGCGCCGGTATAGGTTCCCAGATCTATATCCTGGTAGATTTCCGGTGCTTTCTGATAATCAGAAAAAGCCATGTTGTAGGCCGACTGGCCCAGTTTTGCTGTCTGCTGGTATTCCGCTTTCAGCGTGGGATCTTCCATAGTCGATGCCGCGTAAATCGCAGCGCGTCTGAATCGGTCCCTGATTGCCAGGGCAGCTACTGTAGGTGCTTTAGAGGAAGGTTTCGGCTTCCCGCAAACAATTGTCTTGTTCGCCCTTTGACGGAAGACAATCATGTCGCCCACCAGCCCGCTCAGGCCGTGGGTTAATACATTGAATTTTGATCTTGCCATTGTTTTAAAATTTAAATCGTTAAAAAATCAGCGCCCTTGTTGTACCGGTACGTGGTGCTTGAGATCAAACTTAGAGAGACATTGACAGGGGTTGAAATTTTGACCGAACTTGACCGGGATTGACCGGGTTTGACCGACTGCGTAGCATAAACCTGCAAAATGGGAATTGACCTATCCAAAACCGCAGGTTCACGCAAGATTTGCGAGACCACTATCCATGTGCTGTCATAGTGTTTAGATAGTGCTTAGGAAGTGCTTAAAGAGTAGACTGAAAACTTGTGAAGTTTTGCGGTTTTATTGCAGGTTTTGGAGAGTCGCCGACTCTGAAATGTTGTCGACATGATTTAGTAAAAAGTAGAATTTATTCGCTTCGAACGTTTAGACTTATGGTAACAAACTCTTAATCTAGTGTTAACCTGCCCGCGTTTTCTTTGTGGAAATTATTTTTAATAACAAATGAATTTTATGAAAGTTAAATTAAATGGCCTCCTGGGAAAGCCTGTTGGAGCTTGGTTATGCATTTTGCTGGTCTGCTTAATGACCTTAAGTACTGGGGTAAAATCTCAGGTTCGAACAGGCAAAATTACCGGGACTGTTACAGACAAAGTAGGTAAAGAAAGTTTAATTGGAGTTTCCATACAAGTCAAGAACTTAAATAAATTCTATCAGACCAATGCCTCGGGAAGTTTCGAAATAGATCTGCCCGCAGGAACTTATGAGCTTGTTTTTAATTATATAGGCTTTGAGTCAAAGTCCATACCTGCATTAGTAGTTAAGGGGGGCGAGCGCACACTGGTAAATATAGAAATGAGCATTTCAACCAGTCAGTTAAATGAGGTAGTTGTGGTGGGTTATGGCACCCAGCAGAAACGGGATTTAACAGGGAGTGTCGCAAATATTGAGTCAGAGCTTTTAGAGAAAAGATATACAAATAATGCCTTAGCAGCTTTAAGCGGATTGGCACCCGGGGTGACCGTTCTAAACAATTCGGGCAGTCCTGAGGGTGATTATAAAGTGATTATCCGGGGATTGGGTTCGATCACGGCTAGCAATGATCCACTGTATGTGATTGACGGAGTGATAGACGCTGACCCTCAGCTTATAAACCCTGCAGATATGCGAGTATCAATGTCTTAAAAGATGCCTCAGCTACGTCAATCTACGGTACCAGAGGGTCTAACGGAGTGATCCTCATATCTACCAAGCAAGGAGGGGCTAATTCAGAATCTTCAACTTTAACCTTTAATGCGTCCACCGGTTTACAGCAACTGGCCAGGAAACTACCGCTGTTAAATGCAGCTCAGTATGTTGAATTAGAAAACATTTTTAAGCAAAACAGAAACCAGCCAATTCCCAATTATCGCGTCTTAGAACCATTATTATATGATGTGAACGGTAAACCAAGGTATGATACAGATTGGCAGGAGGAATCTTTCCGTGATGCAATCACCCAAAACTACAACCTCAATTACAGTGGGAAATTAAATAAAAACAAGTATTTGGTAAATTTTGGTTATCAGAATGATGAAGGGATTTTACTTAATACCGGTGCTAAAAATTACAGGGCCAGGTTAAATTACGACAGCGAAATAAAAAGCTGGCTTAATTCCAGTATTAATTTCTCTTTTACACAGCAGAATTTAAATCTGGGAACCCAGGCTTTAAGAGCGATGTCAGAAATTATCCCCATTATACCATTACAATATCCCGACGGTACACTATCCAGGAATTCTGACCATGCGTTCTCTCCTAACGGACAGGATCATCCTGTGAATATTTTAAACAACCGTCTGGATCAGCGTCAGCAATCATATGGTTTAGGTAACGCCGTTTTCAATGTTAAATTCTCCCCGGTTTTAGAGTTTAAAACAAGTATAAGTGCCCAGGGCAGGTTTCAAAGAAATGATGCTTATATAGGTAAAACTTTAACGGCTGGAATTGCTGATAATGGCAGGGCAACTATCAATTCCCGGAGGAACTTCAATTGGCAGAGCTCCAATTACCTGACATATAGAAAAACCTTCGCCCAGAAGCATTCCTTGGAAGGATTATTGGGCGCGGAGTGGTTAGGTGCTCAAATCGATGCTTATGCGGTAGATGCCCGCGGATTTTCAGATGATTTCTATGGGACCAATAACCTGGGTGTAGCTACCCAATCTTTAATTCCCACATCCGACAAATTTGGTTACAATACCAATTCTTATTTCAGCAGATTCAATTATAATTTTAAGCAAAAGTATTATCTGACCGCAACTACTCGTGTAGACGGATCCTCCAGGTTTGGAGAAAATAATAAATATGCATTGTTCCCTTCCGCAGCTATTGCATGGGTATTGTCAGAAGAGGATTTTCTTAAGTCCCGGGAATGGATAAGTTTCTTAAAATTAAGGCTTAGTATCGGACAAACGGGTAATTCAGAATTTGGGAACTATCAATACTTATCATCTCTGGGAGCAATGGTTGAAGGACCACGACCGGGTGTGAACTTTCCGGTCTCTGCAATATTTAATGGAATAAGGTTTTCTGGTGTTGTTCCGGCTAATGTTCCAAACAATAATTTACAATGGGAAAAAGCCACTCAAACTGATATAGGCATAGATATTTCTTTATTTAGGGATAAAATAAAACTTACAGCCGACTGGTACAGAAAAAAAACTGACAATCTTCTATATCAGGCTCCCTTACCGAATCATTCTGGTTTTTCAAATGTTACCTCAAATATTGGCTCAATACAAAACTCCGGATATGAATTCGGGTTGAATACCTTGAATATTGACAAAGCATTTCATTGGAATACCACGTTCAACGTGGCATTTAACAGGAATAAAGTTTTAGCACTCGGAGTTAACAATGAGGATGTTTTAATTGGTGGCAACACAAACCAGCAGAACACGAATATTTTACGAGTAAATGAGCCATTGGGTGCTTTTTACGGATATATACGACAAGGAATCTGGGGAACAGCAGAAACAGATCTTGCAAAGACCTTTGGCAGACAACCGGGAGACCCTAAATTATTCGATAAAAATGGAGATGGTACTATTACTCCAGACGACCGGACAATTATTGGAAATGGTTACCCAAAAAGTGAAGGATCGTTCATCAATAACTTTTCTTATAAAGGTTGGGGAGTTTTTGTCGACCTCCAATTTGTTTATGGTAATGATATCTACAACCTAACTAAATATACTACTGAAGAACGTGTAGGGACCAATGTATATACCTATGCCTTAGATGCATGGACGCCCGAAAACCAGGGTTCTAATAGAAGAAAAATCGGAAGTACAGCCCCTACAGGTTTATTTGACACCTATTATGTGGAAGATGGTTCTTTCTTACGAGGCCGTAATATCAGCCTGTCATACAATTTCCCAAGAGCACTAACCAACAAGATTAAACTTCAGTCCTTAAGATTATCGGCAGGTTTGCAAAATGCTTTTCTGATTACTAAGTATTCCGGTTACGATCCGGAAGCCGGGACTTTCAGCAACCCTTTTACGCAGGGAGTTGAGTTCTATCAGTATCCTAAAAATCGATTAGTAAATTTTGGCTTAAACATCACCTTATAAAATTTCAACAATGAAAAAAGTTATATTATTTATACTCTTTACTCTTACACTTAGCTCTTGCGACAAATTTTTAGAAGCGGAGCCAGAGAATTTTTTCACCACAGAGAATTACTACACTAAACCAGAGCATGCCGAGTCAGCTTTAAATGCCGTTTACGCCTTTACCAGATCTTTTTATATTCCTTCAGGTTCTACAAGTCAGGCAGCATACCTGATGTTAGAACTGCCGACAGGCCAGGCCAGAAGGGTAAGTGCACCTATTAATAATCAGGTTTTTACAGACCTTACGTACGACGCGCAAAGTTATTATGCTTTAGTATGGTGGAAATATGCATACAAAGGAATTGCTGCCGCCAATGTCGTTTTAAAATATGTGCCCGGCATTACCATGAATGAACAAAGAAAAAAACAAATTCTTGGTGAAGCCAGATTTCTACGAGCCTGGTACTACTTTAATTTAGTAAGGATTTTCGGAGATGTGGTAAAAATTACTGAGCCAACGCCAGACGCAACCAATGTATATTTTGGCAGATCCAGTCTGAAATCCATATATGAGGAAATCATTGTTCCGGATTTAACTGCTGCGGAACTGAGCGGCTTGCCGGAAACTGACCAGACTGGCAGGGTTTCGACATTAGCGATAAAATCGTTATTGGCAAAGGTTTATTTGACTATGGCTGGGTTTCCCTTAAACCAGAATGATAAATATTCTTTAGCGAAACAGAAAGCGGGAGAAGTGATTTCCTCCGGAAAGTACAGTTTGTTTGCTACTTATGAGCAGTTGAGAAATCCATCGAATGATAATAAAGGAGAGAATATCTTTATGGTGCAGTTCGCATCAGGAATAGAGGATTTTATTCTGAATAAATTTATGGTTCCCAGAAACGTTGCAATAACAGTAGACAGAGGTGCGCAAAATGGCGATAGCTTACGGCCAGACGATGCTTTCTATGCTTCTTTTTCAAGTCAGGATTTAAGAAAGAAAGACAATCAATTTTTTTACACCTCGTATTTAGAATATAAATCAACACGAATCTTGACTTTTGCCGACGGCCCAAGAATTTTTAAATTCTTTGATGAAAATGCCGAGAAAAACAATGCGGGACGATCAGGAAAAGCTTTCCCATTAATCAGGTACGCAGATGTTCTATTAACTTATGCAGAGGCTCAAACCAAAGCAGACGGTGCGCCAAATGCTTTGTCATACACCTCGATCAATTTAGTTAAGCAAAGAGCCCAATTATCAAGCATATCAAATCAAAATGCAACGCAGTTTATTGATGAAGTGTTAATAGAAAGAAATAAGGAACTATGTTTCGAAAATCAAACCTGGTTTGATATGGTCAGAACCAGAAAAGTTTATGACGTTAAAGCAAATAGAATGGCTGATTTTATTGGGTATACTTTCCCTTATTCAAATTCAACCTTTACTGTTAAATTGACTGACAAAAATTTATTCTTCCCTGTTCCTTCAAGTGAGATTGATGCAAATCCTTTATTGAAACCCAATAACGCAGGTTATTAATTGCAAAACAGAAAACATGAATTATCTAAAGAGAAGAACATTTTTAGCGTATGCTGGTACATTGCTGGCTAGTTTACCATTGGCACAGGTTTCCTTAGGGAGCGTAAGGAAAAAACGCAAACTAAGTTTTGTATTGCTGGGCGATTTACATTTTGACAAATTAAGTCATCATGATTTTAACTATATCAAAGAGAAATACGCTAAGGATTTAGTTCAAATAGAAAATTATTCGAAAATAACTAAAGAGAAATTGCCGCAGTTATTTTCCACAATTAAAAAGCAGGCAGCAAATATTTCGTCTCAATTTTATTTACAGTTGGGGACTTTTTAGAAGGCTTATGCGGCTCTGAAGAATTAGCCACTTTACAGACAAAAGAATTTATTGCTCTGGTTAAGGATCAGATTCCCGGTGAACCCTTTATAGTAATTAAGGGTAATCATGATATTACAGGTGA
The DNA here is from genome assembly GCA_040385405.1 of Bacteroidota bacterium. Lineage (GTDB taxonomy): Bacteria > Bacteroidota > Bacteroidia > Sphingobacteriales > Sphingobacteriaceae > Daejeonella. The sequence continues at coordinate 9,027 of JAZKHM010000322.1, forward strand.
AGGAGCTAAAGAAGCTTTTAGGAAAGTAGTTCATCCGTGGCAAAGTAAAGAACAAGATCAGGAGATAACTTCCGCAAACTCAACGTTCATTAGGAATAATATTCGTTTTGTATTATTTGACTGCTATACAGAAAATGAAAGTCTGATCTGGTTTAAAAAGGTAATGGAAGATCATAAAGAGGATGCTTTATTCTTTTGTGTACATGAACCTGTTGTACCGTATAATGCGAGGGCTAATTGGATGGTTTTTGACAAAGCAGATCAAAAAGCTCAAAGAACCGAGCTGTTGGAATTGTTAGGAAAGCATAACGCTATTGTTCTAACCGGGCACTTGCATAAAACAAGCTTAGTTGTCAGAAAAACAAAGGTTGGCAATTTTGTTCAACTTGGTATTGGAAGCGTAATTCCAACTGGAACTGCTGAGGTAAAAGATCATATAGGCGGCTTAAATGCATATCAACCGGATTTAGTTAACCTCGAACCTAATTTTTCCCCTGATACCTTAGCACTAAGGAAGTCCATTTTAGAAGATGAAAAACCATTTATAAAACATTTTGATTATGCCGATTTTTGCGGATATGCTACCGTGGAAATTAGTCAGAATAATCAGGTTTCTTTATCTGTTTTTAAAGGCACTAATACCAGTCCCTGGACTGCTGTAAATCTTTCTAAATTATTAAAATCTTAAATGGAGGAATCCTTTAAATTTGGATGATCAAATCAGCTATCTATTTAAGAAACCGGTCCCTGTGCGGTAAGATGTCGCTTCGATAATAGTAATAAAGCGATCCTATTTTGAAGAACTTAAAGGTTCCATCCTTTCTGCGGCGATATACCGTGCTGGTACTTATTTTAAACTGGGCTTTTAATTTTTGATCATCCCATACCTCATCCTGCAGATCCCCCAGCGAAGGAGCTTTCCGACCAGACGATTTCCCTTCCTCGACACCCCCGACGAGTTCCTGAAGGAACTTTATCGTTCGCTTCACTTCTTCTATGTCAAACTGGTTTTCCACTTGCGTGCTTCGCTAACACAAAATTGCAGCACCCAAAATGAAAATCATCAAAAAGTCGTACCGCTTTGCGGGACAAGCTGTACCTATTTGCGGGACAGAATGTAGATGGGATGGAGTGAAAGAAACAAGAATTATAGCTAATTAAAAGCCGGAGACAATTTTGATTTTCAAAACCATTTCTTAAATTTAATTACGCTCTTGCATTTGCCTAAATATTGACCCGCCTATGGACAATTTAGACTTACCTGCAATCCTGAGTACTTACCGTGAAGAGAACGGTTTAAGCATGAGACGTATGGCTCAAATACTGATCATGTCGAAGTCTGCTTATGAACGTCTGGAAAAAGGTATAACAAAACCAAGTTACGAGGAGATCCAAAGAATCTTGAAATTGTTGGATATAAATCCCGACACTTTCAGAGAGATTGACACCAGGGGAAGACCAGTAGGAACAATTTCCTTTTTAAAACGGGGGTTACTTTATGGTTCGATTTCAACCCATGATGCACTTAACTGTTTAAAAGACCTCGCAGAAGCCGTAACATGCAAGCCTGTGCTTGAATGGTTAGAGCTTGAAACTGACGGTCGCGAGATGGACATACATAACGTGCCCCTTTACCGATTTTGTACAGAAGATTATGATATTGAATACGAACAAGATGGCCATTTGTTTTTCATGTTCCTTCCTGCTGAGTTTATTTTATCATTTGAAGAACGTAGCTACTTTATTTATGACGCGCCTATTGATGCTCCCGATAAAAGGTGGCTTAAGACCGGATCAATTCTCCCGCTCTACGAGGACAGAATACAGTACCTGGAACAAGTATTACAAAAAGTTTACGGATCAGACTTCAAACTGATCCGGGCAGCGGGGAGGGTTTCGCCTCAATTCAAACAAAAGGTATTGTTGACAGTTCAGGAAATTATACTCCACTTTTTATTATGTATTGAAACAGAGTTCGGTCAGAATGCGAGTGTTGATGTTTTGAGGGCGCATAAACACCAGCTGGGTATAATGTTCCGGAAAATCCTGGACAGTGCTGAAACAGGAGATCACCTGGATCTCCCGATGAAGCCTGAAACACAAAAAGAAGTTATCATAGTCAAGGGCGATGAGGAAAGGTTTATGGACTGGCTAGACCAGCACGACATCAGCCTTTTTGAACAGGACGAATTTTACGTAGTGCTCGATGAATTGGAAAAGAGACCAGCTCCCGAAGGAATAGTCCCCCCGGAAATGTGTGCCTGGGCGAAAAAAGTCACTTCATCAAATGCGAAATTCAGGGAACACGATGAGAAGTTGCTTAATGGACTGAAGGTGTTTTATGGTGTAAAGCAGTAAATTGCGCTCCAATAACCAAAATCCGATCATTTTGTGAGTCTTTTTAGTGTTTACATTCGCTTAATGTAGCTTTAGAAAGTTTCCCCCAATTCTCTGAACATTTCAATCGTATTTACAAATAGAACATTCAGGTCATTGCAAGCATCAGGAATTTTTATTTTGTTCTTTCTATTCGGTTCACTTTTTTCTTGCGTAACAACTACTCTATTAGTGGAATCGGCTAAAGCATAGGCGACAATAAAGGCATCTGCTTCGTCCGCGTCTAAAAATTCATTTACGGCATTCGGCAAGTAATGAGTATTTTTTGATATCGCCCAGGCTGAAACTTGTCCATATGCTGCCATTACCGGGGATGAATCTTTGAAAAAATCTTCGGGCAAATTGGCTCTGCACCATGTTTCTAAAGCATCATTCTTATCGTAGATCTCGTTTTTTACTTTATCAATGCTGATGATCTTGCCTTTATCAGCAAGCTCTTTGACTTTGGTCCAGAAACTGAATGCTACATCCAATGGATAGTTCTCTCTGTGAGCCTGAATAAAAAAATTGCTATCGACTACATAAACCACCATTCCGGTTATAAATGTTCAGCAAAAAAAGTTTGAAAGGTATCTCCTTTCAAACTTGTTAGTTTATAAGCATCCCGGTATAAGAGCTTCCCGGATTTTACTGCATTGTTTATATGGGAAGCAAAGGTTATGCTCAGCCTTTTGCGTGTTGTAGCGTAAAAATTCCCACCAGAACTTTGATTCTCTTTTTTGGCAAACTCACGGTTAGCGTATTCTTCGTAGAAGTCAAAGAACTGTTTTTTTGTAATTTTTCCCGTGTCTAATGCTCTTCTTGCGACAACTATTTGACTGACCTTGAAATATCTTGAAGCAGAATCTATACTCGGATTTCTGCTCCAAACTTGATTGAAAGTATCTTCCGGGACTAAAAATTCGGCAGCCACCTTATCACATACCACTTCAATTGGGTCATTGGCTGGCTGAAGTTTTCTGAAATCAAAGCCTGCACTATGTCCTGTCCAGATATGAGCCAATTCATGAACAATCGTGAACATTTGGGCCGCCTTGCCATCAGCATTATTTATGAACATGAAAGGGGCCATTTCATCAACTAGTACAAATCCACGGCATTCCTCAACATTCAATGGCCTGCTCGTATTGTTTTCTACAACTCCATTGAATACTGTAATTATGCCTTTGTCCTCAATATGTTGTATCAAATGATCTAGAGCATCTTGCCAGGTTCTGAAATTGCTTGCCCAAATTTCAGGTAAATTAAGGGTACTCCTAATGTCAGCTACAATCTCCTGAACATTACTTCTATTCTTAAACTTACCTACAAAAGGCAGAGCATTGAATTCATTTTCTTTCAAATAATCTTTCAGCCAGTCTTGCCGTTGTTGCATCAGCAGAATGGTATCGTAAACATTTACACTTACTTGTGTCGTCTGAGTATTGTTGGTTCTGAAAAAAGGAATTGGTAATTTCTCTTTTGGGGGTGTCGGTAAAAAAAGGTAGCCGAATGGTAAATGCACCTTTTTAGAAAAAGCTTCTAATTGCTTTACAGTTGGCTTTTTTGTGCCTTCTATCCATGCCTGAACATTCGGAAGTTTAATGGTAAATTCATCCAATTCGTATCCTGCCCGGGCTATAGCCCAGGTAAGCATATTGGCATTTATATTAACTTCTGTTGACATAGTGCAAATTAAATAAATTTTATGCCACTAGTTCGAGGGGTATCCGAATTAAAATTGATTTATTAGCACCTGTCTTACAAGCAGGAAACTAAAGTCCGTTACCATCTCCCAATCCCTCTTTTTTCTCAGTTTTACAGTCATGTACTAACTATGTACTATCAGGTGACCTGGTTTAAAATATATAATTGTTTACGATATTAATTTACATTAAATATTCATCAGCAAAGCTTAGGAATCCATCTTTGGTAAGAATGATATGATCTAAAATTGGTAAGTCTAAGAATTGTCCAGCATTCTTCAACTTTTTCGTAAGCTCTATATCTGCATGGCTAGGCTTCAGATTTCCTGAAGGATGATTGTGTGCTAAGATAATGCTAGCAGCATTCATTTTAAGTGCTGCCACGTAGATAATTTTTGGATCAGCAATTGTCCCTGCTGTGCCACCTACCGAAATAGGTACTATCCCTAATACTCTATTAGCTCGATTTAGAAGAATGATCTTGAACTCTTCGATAAACTCGATAGTTTCATAGTTCCAATTGCTCTGAAGCACTCTGTGTACGTCCTCCGATGTGTTGATTTGTGGCCTTTCAGATGCCTTTATGTTGTCTTGTAACTTAGTGTCACTTCGCTAACTTTTGTGTTTTGTAAGTCCATAATTTTATTTTTTTAGATTATGGAACTCAGTCATGCTTTAAGATCAACTAAGCAAAGAAGCAACGGAATAAATGGATGTGAGGGTTGTATAGTGCGTTTATGCCGGAATTTCTTTAAGCATGTTGAGCTTACAAGCATAAATTTGTGTAGTCATTAAGAAAAAAATAGTCCAATCTGTGTTTTTTCTATGCTCGAACCCTAAAGGTTCGAACTCAAAATGGGTATTTGTGCCACCTACACTTTTTGTTTTAAGTAGGGTTTTAAACCCCTGTTTGCGAAGTGTAGGTTTTTGAAATGGATTGAGGATTAAAATTTTAATTATTATTTTAAAAGGTATAATCGCTTGTTAGCTTATAAAAGGAATACGAAAAAATGGTATTCTAATACCTTTTAATTATAAGTCAATTGCAAATGACACATAACGTGCCTGTTCCTTAACTTAAGTCAAATGCTCAATCTATTAGATACTGGCAGGTTCCCTATCATTGTTTTGGATAAATATTATTGTTAGCTTGGTTTAAAGAAAGAATATGTACGAGAAACTAGATAATCACACGAGAGAAATCTTAGACAAATGCATTGCAAAGTCTTTAGGTGTAAGCTACCACACCCTGATGAAAGAAAGATTCTCCGTAGCAACGGATGAACAAAATAACGAACTTGTAGTAACCTTTATTCCTTCTACCGACCCTGACTTCCTAAAAAGCTGCAATAGGTCTGAAAATAGCAATGTTTTTAGGATACAGTTGTCTAACCTGCTAAATTTGGAGATACTTTCAGTAACTACAAAAGAATTTTATGATGCCTTGGAAGGTAAAGGCGAAGACGATTACTTAGAATTTACCAGGCTAGCTGTTGAGAGAGGAGTAGAACTCAAAGTTTATAAAGATAATGAGTATTCTATTGTAAGCACCACCATTACAGATACCGAGCACTACGACAAACATTTAGAAAATTGTAGAAGGGATCTTGAAATGCTCAACTCGCTAGGTAAAAACAATCCTCAAAAATAACAGTAAATACTATTGCTTTATTTAGCACCGAAAAGGAAAGAGTGCACTTTAGAGTTTTTGAGGCTCATATTTTCAACCTCATTTCTTTATAAGGTACACAGTTCTTTTAGCCTTATAAAAAGGTAGTTTGAACTTGTAACGCTGTGCATTTTAAGAACAGTAAGTATTATAGTTTAATAACTGATTACATTTTGCACAAGTACCGGAAAAGCTATTACTGTCATGGTAAAATCCCTAATGATGCGATGACGATTACATTTGACAGCTTGTGCAGTTGCTTTACCATTTTAAATTCTCATAATCGAAATCACCATCGTTTACTTCTAATTCTGACACTTCACAACCTAGTTTCTTCGCCTTATTACGTAGAAACTCCTCGTACTCTTTATACTCTGCTGTACAATATACTCCACGTTTGAGGAGTTCAGGGAGTCTTCTGAACGCGCGTTTACCACCACCAAGCCGTAAGAAGTCAAGATTAATACTGCACATGCATTGATAAACATGACTGTTTGCCACATATAGCCCATCATCTATAAATCCAATCAGAGCTTTAGCATCTGCTTCGTCGAAGGTGTTCATAGCTTTTTCCAACCAGAACTCTAGCAATAGCATTTGAGAGATGTCAAACTTGTTAGTTTCTCTAAATCTCATGTGGTATCTAATAGCTGTAAGTGAGAACAGAAAATCGACCCAGGTTATCTGGCTACCATAGTAAAGTTGTCTGCCTTGTGAATAGTGACTGGTATTCCGTTTTAACCTGCTGCCATCTTTTGCTTTTCTGATCTCATAAGAAAACCCACTGATCAACTTGTCTCTGTTTTCAGATCCTGGGTAATTTAAATCATCCTCACCATGCCAAAACTTACTGATAAATTCATATAAGCCACCGAGATCATCGTATGTTCCCCAAATTTCAACGCCTATTCCTTGCTTTGTTGGAATTATGTATATCATGTATAGTTACGCTATCGTTATTATTAGTTCGAGGTCATCGAAAGCCTTATGGATAGCTCCTGTTGCTTCCTGACAAAGTTTATGGAGTCTAGAGGTCCGTAGATTGTACCTCGAATCTTTGATACTATCCAATATTGCTTACCGTTCTTACCCAGATCCTGATCTGAGCGTTTACTAACGTCTCTCTGCCTTCCTATTATGTAGGCATTATCAAATGCATAATCTTTAACATTAGGAGGGATAATGTAATGACCAATATCCAATTCATGTATAATGCATTGATTTGCTTTATTCTCACTTACGAATAGATATCCGTTCCCGAGATCCACTGTGTAGTAACTATCCGAAAAAAAAGTGCAGGAGGTCAGTGTTAGAACCAATGGCAGAAAATATAACTTCTTTAATCTCATTATTTAAACGGTACTAAGAGAGATCGTAACCAACAATATGGAAGGCTTTAGTTCCTTCCATTAAAAAATCCTTAACTCGAATCCTATGAGCAACATTGACACTTTATTATTCAATTTTTTTGGACATGGTACCGAGATACTCATCAGTAAAGTGCTCTCTTCGTTTTGGCTCTGAGAATTTGCCCAAATTATATTGCGTAGAGTTTCCTTTTGGAATTGACAATGTAATCCATTCCTGGTCACATATCATCTTT
>JAZKHM010000323.1:0-4350 GCA_040385405.1 Bacteroidota bacterium
AAAAATATAATTTTCGACTACGGCAACGTTATTTTCAGGATCGATTTCAAACGGACCCAGCATAGCTTTACAGAGCTTGGGATAAAAAATGTAGAGCGTTTCTTCGCTCATACAGGCCACGATCCCTTATTCGACCAATTTGAACAAGGCCTTATTTCATCTGATGAGTTTAGGGATGGCATCCGAAGAATCACCGGGCATAAGGATTTAACAAACGATCAGATTGACAAGGCCTGGAATACACTTTTAATCGGAGTTCCTGATGGTACGCATGAGCTGCTACTGAAAGCAAAGAAAAAATATCGCACATTTCTGCTAAGCAACAATAACGAGATTCACTATAAATGGATCATGGAGTACCTCAGGAACGAATTCAACCTTCCTTCCAACGAAGTTTTCTTTGAAAAAGATTACTACTCCCATCTAATGAAAATGCGTAAACCAAATCCTGATATTTTTCAATTCGTGCTGGATGCTCATAACCTGGACCCGGCAGAAACCTTATTTATTGATGACAGTCCGCAGCACCTCAAAACCGCCGCCAGCTTGGGAATGCAAACTCATTTGCTGACCGCGGAGGAGACGCTGGAGGAATTTGTTTACGGAGCTGGACTGCTTTAAAGAAGGCTAAGTATCAGGTATCAAGTATCAAGTATCAAGATTGGGGTGTGGTAAGGGGAAATCACTCTCAGAAATACTTCCGGGCCTGGCAGGGTAGGTCAGCCATTTGAACTAACCTGAAAGCCTTTCCAGTAGCACGGGAGGATTTAACCATTACCCTGACTTTCCAATTTATTTCCACCGATCTTGATACTTGATACCTGATACTTGATACTCCTTTTAAAAACTTTCTCCGTTCCCAATTGTTATCCCACTATGGCAAATCCAATAGAAAAACCGACACTTGTGGGGACTTTGAATAAGTTGAAAGAAGAGGGTTTTACCCATGACTTCAACATCCACAACAATCAGCTTAAAAGTGGGGACATCACTTTAAGCCCGAAAGAATTTGAAATAGTAAAGGTGTACCGTTTTGAAGGCGCAAGCGATCCGGATGATAACTCGATTTTATACGCCATTAAATCGCTGCATCATGATGTAAAAGGAACCTTAATCAACGCTTATGGTATGTATGCCGATGAGAATGCGGATGATTTATTGAGGCAGCTGGATACTCCTGTTCCGGAATAGTATCAAGTATCAGCTATCAAGATTTGGGTCCGGTAAACAATTATTGGGATACGTTGAATTGAAAGTTGGCGAGTGTGATAATATTTTGTTGGAACTTGTGGGATGTACCATTTTAAGAATCTCACAGTCTGGCCCATCAGCGCTCGTAGTTGAATTTCACTATAACTACCCCAATCATCTTTACCTTGTTTCTTCTTGATACTTGATACTTGATACTTGATACTTTCTCCTCCTCTTCTCCTTAACTATCAGCTTCAGCTCCCTACCCATTTGACCTGCTACGGAAGTATTTTCCTCTGCCCGTCGGAACAAGTAAGGCAATACGGCTTTAATGGGTCCATAGGGCACGTATTTCGCAACATTGTAACCAGCCGCAGCGAGGTTAAAGCTTAAATTATCGCTCATACCAAGTAGCTGTGAGAAATACACATGATCGTGGTTATGTTTGATATCCTTGCTATCCAACAGTTCTGCTAACAGGCGGCAGCTTTCTTCATTATGTGTACCGGCAACAAACGCAATGGTATTAAGGTGACTTACACAGAACTTGAGCGAGTCATTATATTGCGCATCTGTCTCTTGCTTAGTGGCGTTTATGGGTGAGGGGTAACCTTTTTCAGCGGCCCGCTTCCGCTCTTTTTCCATGTAAGCGCCACGAACCAATTTAGCGCCTAAAACAAACCCTTCGGCAAAAGCGAGTTTGGTGTCATGGCGTAAGCACTCAAGTACATCGCTCCTGTACAGCTGGTAAGTATTATAAACAATCGGGCTGTTCTGATTATATCTTCGCATCATCTCCAATGACAACTGATCGATACTGTCCTGGATCCAGCTTTCTTCCGCATCAATCATCACCCTGACGGAGCGCTCGTGCGCAAATGCACAAATACGGTTGATCCGGGCCGATATTCGCTTAAATTCAGCCGTTTCTTCGTCATCTAAAGACTCTTTCGAATCTCTTTTAGCGATCAGATCGAACCGCCCCAACCCGGTAACTTTAAAAACCGTAAATGGAATGCGCTTATCACCATCAGCTCTTCTGATGGTACGCATGATCTCCTCACAGGTTTCCTCAAATATCTTCTCTTCATCTTCTCCTTCAACAGAATAATCAAGTATAGATCCTACACCGCCTTTTGTTAGCTGATTTATTGTGCTTTCACATTCTTCGATGTTCTCGCCGCCGCAAAAGTGTTCGAATATGGTCGCTTTTATCAGCGGCCGGATTGGAAGCCCGATTGCCATGGCAAATTTAGTAATCGGCGGTCCGATTTTAGTCAGGAATCGGATGCTGATGATCTTAAAAAGCCAATAGGCACGCTCCAGATCGGAATTTGAATTCCCTCTGAAGGCTATTTCGGTATTATTAAAATCAAGGGCCTTGCGGACAGGCTTCAATTGGTTAGCATCAGGCTTGTGCATTTACAAAGGTAGCATAAGAAGTAGCAAGTATCAAGTATCAAGATCGGCCTGTCCTGACAACAATAAACAACTCCCGAATTATTGAATTGGTCCTAATAACGACCATCACGATTCAGATGATCTTCCTGACACCCATTCAATCGTTTACACTCCCCGTATCTTGATACTTGATACTTGATACTTGATACTTGATACTTCAAAACGTACCTTCGTGCATGCTCGAATTCAAACTAGAAGGGGAATATATACAGCTTATCGCACTGCTGAAAGCAACAAACCTGGTAGCAAGCGGTGGCGAAGCCCAGATGGTTGTTCTTGACGGCCTTGTGAAATGCAATGGTGAGGTTGATTACCGCAAACGCTTAAAAGTCCGGCGCGGAGATATTATTGAATTCAATGGCACAAAAATAAACGTACAATGACCCCCATTCATAGCATTAGCTACCCTATTTATTTTCAAGACAGCCTTCAGGAACTCAGAAAATTCATTTCCGAAAGCCAATACACAAAGGTTTTTGTCCTGGTTGACAGCAATACCGAAATCCATTGTTTACCTGCAGTGCATGAAGTATTAGAAGATATCAACTACGATCTGATTGAAGTAACGCCGGGCGAGGAAAATAAAAATATAGATTTCTGTATCGGGATATGGAGAATGCTGCTGGATTTTGGAGCCGAGAGAAACAGCATTCTTATAAATCTTGGGGGCGGAGTTATTACTGACATGGGAGGATTTGCCGCATCTACGTTTAAAAGAGGTATTGACTTTGTGCAGGTTCCTACAACTTTACTATCCCAGGTGGACGCGTCAGTAGGTGGAAAAACCGGGATAGATATGGATAATGTCAAAAATATTATTGGCACTTTCACCCAGCCTAAGGGAGTTTTTATAAATCCGGAATTCCTTAAGACACTTGATGAACGCGAGATCAGGTCAGGTTTTGCTGAAGTTATTAAGCATGGATTGATTTATGACCGTCTGCTTTTTAACACTGTAAAAAACGCTGGCCCAACCGGTTTAACCGACGAAATTATATACCGGTCGGTAGAGATTAAAAACGAAGTTGTTAAAGAAGATCCTTTAGAAAAAGGACTTCGTAAGATCCTTAATTTCGGACACACCATTGGCCACGCCGTCGAAAGCTATTCCTTAAGCCACGATAAAACACCTCTCCTTCACGGGGAAGCAATCGCTATTGGTTTTATCTGCGAGGCTTTCCTTTCCTTTAAAAAAAATAATCTGAGTGAAGCCGATCTTCGTGAAACCGTCGAAGCTATCAAGGCAGTTTATCCTGATTACCATCTCAAAAAAGAAAGCTACCCGGCACTTGTTGAGATCATGAAAAATGACAAGAAAAATAATGCCGGACAAATTAGTTTTTCGTTGTTGAGTGAAATTGGGAAATGCGGGTTTGATATTTTTTGCACTGAGGAGGAAATTCTTGAGAGCCTGGAATTCTATAGTTTTGCGTGATACCTACCTGCCGGCAGGCAGGCGTTATGCGTTTGGGTGGAGAAAGTTGTAAGTTTTAATCACCACCTTAATCTCCGTCCAGCTCTAACAACTAACAACTAACCTCTAACAACTAACCTCTAACAACTAACCAACTAAATCTTTTTTCTTTTTTTCCTTGCCAAACCTAAATAACTTTGTACATTTGGCTCACAGAACAAAAATGAACATCAACAGCACATATTACTTCGCTTATTTTTACTATCCACAGTAAGAGCGGGGAG